>DATKDY010000245.1:0-4229 GCA_035512515.1 Vicinamibacterales bacterium | reverse complement strand
CTTGTGGTGGACGAGCCCACGACGCTGCCGGAAGGCACCGAAGTCGAGCTGTTGCCGCTGGATCCGGGCGACTGGCTCGATGACGCCGACCGGGCGGCCCTGCACGCGGCGCTGGCCCAGTCGGACGTCGACGTGGCGGCGAGTCGAGTGATTGACGCTGCCGACGTCTTGAAAGGCCTGCGAGCCCGTTGAAGGAGCGGCCCGTCCAGTTTACCAAGACGGTCGCGCAACACGTAGAGGACGAACGCGCGTGGTGGCTGGCGAATCGGGACTATCGGGAGCTGTTCGCCACCGAGCTGGAAAACGCCCTTCAGTACTATGGAGGCTGGCCCGTGTGGAGGGCCCGAATGCCAACTCTCGAATCGATTGTTCGGGTTGATCCCAAGGTCATGAGCGGGACTCCGGTGTTCGTCGGCACCCGCGTGCCCGTCAAGAATCTACTCGACTACCTCGCCGCTGGCGACAGCCTCGAACGTTTTCTCGACCATTTCCCGTCGGTCAAGCGTGAACAGGCGGTCGCAGCCCTGGAGCTGGCCGGAGACCTCCTCGTCGAGCATGCGCGTCCTGCCGAGAGCAACCGTCTGGAATCGCTGGAGCCGCTTGCTCCCTTGCTACTCGACGCCTTGGTCGGCGACGTCTGTCAACGCGCGGCTGTTTCATCTCGAGACGCGTGTCGGCGCCGTGCGCCCCGGCCTGCTGGCGGATCTGGTCGCCGTCGAGGGCGATCCGTCCGCCGACATCAGCGCCTTGCGGCGGGTGACCCTGGTGATGAAAGGCGGCCGCATCGTCCGGCGGTAGCCGCTCCATGGAGCGAGACGGTCACTCAGGAGGTCGCCGCTGCAAATCGCGAAGGGCTTCGAGCTCCGCGAGGATCTCGTGGTCTTTGGGCCTGCCGGCAGCGCGCTTCAGGCGAATGAGCTGATCAAGGGTTACCGTTCGACATGCACGACCGAAGAGATTGACGGTCTCGGTGGCGGGAAGCAGTGCTTCGTAGGATCCGCTGCCTCCGCCCTTCGGGCTTCGGCGAGGCCTTCGCCGTAGCGCAACGCGCGAAGGCGGGCGGGTTCGACGTCCTGAGGTGTCCCCGCTGCTGACCGCGGCGGACGAGGCGCCGGTCGACGTTACGATGCGGCCCGTGAGCGACGGCCTACGACTGGTCAGGGTGCCGGAGGTGTGTCCGAACGACGTCGCGGAGGCTGGTGCCAAAAAACCCCTTCTGGGCGAAGAGATCGAGCGCGGCATCCAGGATGGCTTGGCGGGTGCGCTGTCCGTCGGCATTTCTCGGGCGGGCCATAAAAATTTATGGTCGTTCATTTAGTTAGCGGTTGTCGTTCCAGGCGCACCAACTTGGCATACCCTTCCCCATGGCCAGGTCACCGCTGTCTCGCAGCCTCACCGCCGTCATCAGCCTGCTCCTGATCGCGCCCTCCGCGGGGGCCCAGGGCTTGGGGCTGGGAGTCGGGACCAATCAAACAATCTATTACCCCGGCGACCAGCTGCAGCTCTCGGTATCGGCCGTCAATGCTGGCGTCGCCGGCGCGGCCGACTTCTACGCCGGGCTCATCCTGCCGGACGGCGTCACCGTGGCGACCGTCGGTGCCGACGGCAACCCCCGGCTGGGAAACCTCAGTAATCCGGCGGCGTTTGCGCCGGTGGCCAGCGGCGTGAGTCTCGGCGGGCCTTTCTCGGTCGCAGTGGATCCGCTGCTGCGCTACGCATGGCTGGGGACCGAGCCGATTGGCACTTACACGATTTTCCTCGCGGCGGTTCGCGCCGGCGGCTTCGCGGACAACCGCATCGACGGCGGCGACATTCTGGCGCTCGAGACAGGCACTCTGAGCCTCCGGCAACCTGCCCGCATCGAGGTGGACAACAGCCGCGCCGTCAGCGTGCCGATTACTGCGAGTGGCGGCACAGTGTCGGTGACGAACGCGGCCGGTCTTTCAGCCTCTCTCGCCCTGCCCGCCGCCGCCGTCTCCGGTGAAACGACGATCACGGCCGCGCCGGTGGTCAACGCCGTGGGGCTGCCGTTGACGGGAATCATTGGCGCCGTGCAATACGGACCCGACGGGCTCCAGCTGCGGGAGCCGGCCACGCTCACGGTCACATTGCCGCCGGACCTTGCCCCGGCCGGATTGATTGGGTTCGTCAGCAAAGACGACGGAACGGGGTTCGACACGGTGCCAGTCACGATCGCCAGCGGAACGGCGTCGATTCAGGTCTCGCACTTCAGCACGGTGGGGATTGGCCAGAGCATGTGCGGGCCGGCCGTCACGTCGGCCGTCGGCCGGGCCGCATGCCGGACCATGAATCAGAACCTGACGGAAGCGGCGGCCATCATCGAGGAGCTCGAGGGCACGCCGCTCCCGGTGCGGGTGCTGCTGGCGTCCGAGATCATCGGGCAGCTGCGCATCTGGCTGGCGCAGTTCATCGAGCCCTCACTGCGCGACGCCTCGAGCGCTGCGAACATGGATACGACCGTGCACTACTTCCTGGTGGTCGCCCTCCGCGAGCGCATGGCGATTGAGGCCATCCTGCAGATGACCGAGATGCTCGACCCCTCGTCGGGCCTCGAAACCGAACTCGCGGCCATCGCTCAGCTCGTGCCGTCGGCCATCGACGCCAGGCGTGCCGTCTCCAACGCTCAGTGCCTGCAGGACAAAGCCAATTTCCGCACACACGTGGGCCGCATCCGCGAGCTCTCGAATTCCGCGGAGAGTCTCGGTCTGCCCGTCAATCCCGATCGCGGTGTGACCTGCCTGATCGTGTCCCTCGACATCAGCTACCCGCTCGTCGTGCCCGACGCCGGCGCACCGTTCACGGGGACCGCTCGCCCGCGGTTCAGCGATGGGGTGTTGTTGTCCGAGCAGCCGGTGGTCAGTATCGAATTGTTTGAACGCGGGCTCGCCGTGCTGGGGCCTGGGACCTTCGCACAGGGCGTCGGGAGCGCCACGCTGACGACGACAGTTGCCCCGCGGCTCGATCGTGGTGTCGGCCCTCGCTTCGAGGTCCACGGCGAGGTCGCGGAACTGGGCCTGTTCAATGTGGCGGTCGTCGATCGGCCGCACCGCATTGCGATTGCAAGCAGGACGGTCACCGCGGCGAAGCGACTGCGCGCAGGTACGGAGAACGTCAACCTGTCCTTCACCTTCCCGGGCGGCGCGTTCGTGACCGCTCAGACGATCACCAGCGCTGATCCGGCGGGCGAGGCCGGCGTGTCGCGCAGCGAAGTGACCCTCACGTCGAGCGCCAACGATACCGTGATCAGTGGGGCGGGCACGTTGGGGAACTCGGCGTCGGGCGACGCCGAGAGTCACGTCACGCTGTCAGCGGGCCTGGCCGCGGCACTGACAGGAAATTTCGATTGCCGATTCGATGTGGTGACGACCGAATTCAACATCGGCGCCACGCCCCGGTTCATCTTCCGCGCCAGGCGCAACGGCGTCGCCGTATTCGAAACAGCGGCGACACGGACGACGACCGTTGCCTGCGACGAAGGCGGCTACCAGTTCGAGTTGGAGACCGGTTCGGACATCACCCCGCCAGGGCTGGGCAGTGCATCGCGCACCTTCAGTTTCACCGTGACGCTGACGCCGAGAGTCTCACCTTGAGCTCCGCATGGCGCAATTGCGTCGGCTGCATTTTCCTCATCGTGCGCCGCGACGTTTCGGCGATGGCGGCAGTCGCGCGCTCCAGCCCCTTCACGGACGGCGTCCGCTTCGGCGTGCGCTCTTGTATGCCTCGACGACAGGATCCACTCGTGGTGCTTCTCGCGGGCGCGTCTCCGCGCGGTTAGTGTACTCCGCCGTGCGAGTGGCGGCGAGAGAGGGCGGTCATGGTGAGACCGGCGCGCTGCGGAACAATTCATCGGCGGCCACGAGAAGACGTTGCGCAGGCGCGGCGGGTAATTGGCCGGCAGCCTGGCGAGGAATTCCCGCACGGTTGCGGCGACCGCCGGCGAGGTATGCCCCGACAGCGTCGAGTTCATCCAGCGTGTCGGGAAGAAGATGTCGCCGGTCTTCTGAATCTCCCAGAGCAGATCCTCGAACGACTGGAACCAGCGGTCGCGTTCCGATGGATCGCGAAAATTGCCTCACGCGTATCTCGGCCTGCTCGTAACGCGAATTTGCGTTGACAGGTGAACGAAGACGATGGCACCGTCGTCGTCCAACAGCGACTCGGCTGCGCGCGCGTTACTGTGGGATCCCGCGCAACGGCCGCAGCCGAAG
>DATKDY010000244.1:0-4404 GCA_035512515.1 Vicinamibacterales bacterium | reverse complement strand
GGGCGCGTGCTACGAGAAGATGGGACGCGGCGAGGCCCGCACCACCTACGAGCGCGTCCTGCGTGACTACGCGGATCAACCGGGTGCCGTGCGCATCGCGCGCGCAAAGCTTCAGGAGCTGACCGGTCCGGCGCCGGCCGGTCCCACAGCCGTGGGCCCGACCTACCGGATGGTGTTGGATCGGTTCGGCGGCGTGCGCGACGTCGCCTTTTTCCCAGGGCAGTACGATTTCGCGCCGGACGGCAGCCGGTTCGTCTTCCGCGCGCCCGTCCCGGAAAAGGACACGTCCGTGATCTTCGTCGCGGACGCCGAAGGGGCGCTGGTACGTCCGCTGCTCGAGGACACGGGCGCATGGTGGGGCTTCCAGTATCCGCGCTGGTCGCCCCAGGGCAATCGCGTCGCCTATCTGGTGCACAAGGCGCCGTACGAGTCGCCCGGGCCGTGGGGTATTTTCGTCGCGGACGTCGATACGGGAAAGGCGAGTCAGATAGGTGCGGACTTTGCCGATGGGGACCCGCCCGGAGATCTGGCGTGGACGCCGGACGGCCGCGAAATCACCTACGTAATGAATCACATCGGGAGGGAATTTGTCCCGATGGGCATCTACAGCCGCTCGGTTGCGACCGGCGAGACGCGCGTCGTTCAGACGATGCCGGTGCACTGGTCGATGCGGCTGGGAGGGTACTCGCCCGATGGCAAATGGCTGGCGTTTCACGAGAAGACCGCCACCGGCAGCGACCACCGTGACCTCGACATATGGCTGCTGCCCGCACGCGGCGGACGCGCGCTCAGGCAGACCGAGCGCGACGGCATCGACGCGCAACCCGCGTGGGCGCCGGACGGACGCGCGCTGTACTTCGTATCGGATCGAAGCGGCGATCAGAACGTGTGGAAGCTCGGCCTCGATCCCGCCACCGGCGCGCAGATCGGGCAACCGCAGCAGGTCACGTTCTTTACCGACGGCCGCGTCATGCATCCGAAGTTGTTTGCGGCGGGCCGCCGCATGGCCTTGTCGATTTCCCGCAGCAAGACCGTGATCAAGGTGGCGAATCCCGAGCGTCCGGATGAAGCCCGCGAGCTGACGCGGGGCCGCGCGCCGCGGCTGTCGCCCGATGGCCTGCGCCTCTATTACATCGGGGAAGGCCCGGAACAGCGCGGACTCTTCGCGATCCCGACTGCCGGCGGAGTCCCGACCAGGATCACGGCGACGCCGCCTGCGGCCAACTGCGGTTTCGATCTGTCGCCGGACGGACGGACGCTGGCGTACTTCGGCAAAGACGGGAACCAGGTGAATCTCTACACGGTTTCAACCGCGGGCGGCGCCGAGCGAAAGCTTGTCACGACTCTCGGGACGAGTGCGACGACGGTCGTGCCCCTCACTCCTCCGCGCTGGTCGCCGGATGGATCTCGTATAGCGTACGCAACACAGCAGACCCTGTTCACGATCCCCGCCGCGGGTGGGGAACCGCGCCAGGTCGCGCAGCTCTATAACTGGCAGGAATGGCTGTGGGCCCCGGATGGCCAGTCGATTGGCGCACTGGCGTATGCCGCGCCGGAGGACATCGCCGTGTTCGTCGTGCCGGCGGAGGGTGGCGAGCCGCGGCGCCTCACGCCGCCCGCGGAACGAGAGTACAAAGAAGGCCTCGCCTGGCATCCCGACGGCGCCCGCCTGGCCTACATGATTTATGCGGGCCCCGGCGAACGCGACAGCGCACTGCGTGAAGCCTTCGTGGACGGCCGTCCGACCAGCCGCCTTGTCGACGTGCCCGATGAATGGGAGTACGTCGGCCGGTGGACCCCCGATGGCAAGTACTTCCTCTATCAGACGCTCCGCGCGTTCAGGAACACTCTGCATGCCTTCGACCCCGCGACCGGCAAGAGCCGGCTGTTCGTCGAGGGCGTGTCGACAGGCGTTGGGGGTCTCGCCCATGGCCTCATGACCTGGAGCGCGGACGGCCGCCTGGCCGCGTGGGCGACGCCGTCCATGACCAGCCAGATCTGGGTGGCGGAAAACTTCCGTTGAACGCGCAGGGTGTGGTGAAACGTCGCGCGGGCCGGCTCGCGGTCGTCGCAGCGCTGTGCGCGCTGTGTCAAGCGGATTCCGCGAGTGCGCGCGCTGACGCCCCGCTGATGATGGCGGTTCCTCTCGGGCTCAGCGCGCTCATTCCCGTGCCCGCAGACAACCCGCTGACGGCGGCCAAGGTGGCGCTCGGCCGCCGGCTGTTCTTCGAGAAGCGCTTGTCGCGGGACGGCCGCGTCGCCTGCGCCTCGTGCCACAAGCCCGAGCACGGGTTTGCCGACGATCGTGCGCTGTCGATCGGCGTCGGCGGTCGCGTCGGCGGCCGCAACGCGCCGAGTCTGCTCAACAAGGCCTACGCGCGGACGCTGTTCTGGGACGGGCGCGCGGCGTCGCTCGAGGAGCAGGCATTGGCCCCGATGGTGAACGACGTGGAGCTGGCAAACACATACGAGGAGATCAGCACGCGCCTCGGCAGCGATCCGTCATACGTCGCCGCATTCCGCGAAGCCTTCGGCGGGGCCGAGCCCACGAGCGCGCGCGCCGCGCAGGCGCTGGCGAGCTTCACGCGGACGCTGCTCTCGGGCGCCTCGCCAGTCGATCGGTACGAACGGCTCGGCGAGGCCACGGCGTTGTCGCCGGCCGCCGCCCGCGGCCACGCGCTGTTTCGCGGCAAGGCCCGGTGCCACGTGTGCCACGACGGTCCGCTCTTCAGCGACGACCGCTTCCACAACACCGGCGTCGGCTGGGGACGAGCGCCTGTGGACCGCGGGCGGTACGCGGTCACGGGCGTCGATGCGCATCGCGGCGCGTTCCGGACGCCAAGCCTGCGCCACGTCGCGCGCACCGCACCGTACATGCACGACGGGAGTATGACGACGCTGTCAGAAATCGTCGCTTTCTACGATCGCGGCGCGGGTTCCAATCCCTATCTCGACGGCTTGATTCGTCCGCTCGGCCTGACCTCCCGCGAGCGGCGCGACCTCGTCGCGTTTCTCGAGTCGCTCACCGGCCGCGACTGAGCTGCGCTGTCAGGAATTCCTCACCAAACCTGTGCCTGCGCCTGGCCATCTTCGGACCAAGGCTCGATACGGGCCTGTCAGGATGCCGGCCGGAAAGAGATGCCGGCGCCGGTTGGCCGCAGCCGGATCTGTGGCGGGTTTTTCGGCAACTTGGCGCATGAGCGTGAGAGGGAAGCCATGCTGCGGCCGTGAATGCGATCAAGGAGCTGCATGCACGAGTTGAGGCGTTGCAGGGTGAGCTGAAGCAGCTGAAAGGACAAGACCGATGAGAATGCTTTTGACGGCACTGGCGTTGATGCTCTTTGCGGCCAGCGCCCACGCGCAAACGTCAATCGTGTGGCACACGCCGCAATTCCCCACAGGCATCTTGATCGACGCCGTGGAAGCGAACGACTACCCGGACAAGAAGAGGAAATCTTGCTTTGGAACGACTGGCACTTCTTCGTCGTCGTCAACCATCCCTACAAGTCCGGACCCTACGGGCTGCTGGCGATGCCCGGCCCGTGCTTCGAGGCACCGTTCACCCCGCCGAAGACTCCACGTGAGCAATACTCGCACTACAAATTCGCGGACATCGACGGCGACGGAAAAGACGAACTGCTCGTCTGGAACGTCTTCAACCTCAGCCAAGGGGTGGAGATTGTCTTCATCCCGCCCCCGGTTCACTGCACCTACTGAAGAGTCAAGCGACGTGCACGACGCCGGTGAGCGTGCCGGACCACCAGGGGAACGGCAAGAGGTGGATGCTACGCCGGAGGCTGCAGCATGAGCTCATGGTGAAGCCACGCGCGCGCGGCAGTCCAGTGGCGATCGACGGTGCGCGGTGCGACGTCGAGCGCCGCCGCGGTTTCGTCCACCGTCAAGCCGGCGAAAAATCGCAGCTTGACGACCTGCGCCATCGCGGCATCACGCGCTTCGAGGCGGTCCAGCGCCCGATCGAGCGAGAGCAACTGCTCGGCGTCGAGCGGTTGCTCGCCGGCGATCTCTGTCAGCGGAACACGCTGTTGTCGGCCGCCGCGCTTCACTCGCGCCTGCCGCCGCGCACGCTCGATCAGTATGCGCCGCATCGCTTCGGCGGCGGCGCCAAAGAAATGCGCGCGGTTCTCCCAGCGCGGCGTCATCGATCCGAACAGGCGCAGGGAGGCCTCGTGAACGAGCGCCGTCGGCTGCAGCGTGTGCCCCGGACGCTCGTGCGCCATGCGGGCGCGCGCCAGCGCGCGCAACTCGTTGTAGACGAGCGGCAGCAGGCGCGCGCTGGCTTGCTCGTCGCCGGCGGTAACGGCGTTGAGAATCTGCGTGAGCTCACCGGTGCGTTGCCGCGTCACGGCGTGGTCGACGGGGGAGCGGACATCGCCACGAGAATCG
>DATKDY010000243.1:0-6651 GCA_035512515.1 Vicinamibacterales bacterium | reverse complement strand
CTGCGGTCGAGGGACCTTGCAGGCCCTGGAAGAAACGCCCAACCCCGCTGGCAATCCGGTCTCCTTGAGGCGACCAGACTGGAGCGAGCGCGCTCCGCTCAGCGTCACCGAACAGAACGGAACGCTGCGATCCGTCGGCATTCATCACCAGAATGCTGTTTCGGAGGCGGCCGAGTCTCTCGTCATTCACCACCAGTCGATCGCCGGTCGGCGAGTAGGACGGGAAGATGCCGGTGCGCACGAGCCGAAATGACGGCTCGCGACTCGGCCCCGGGCGAACCGGTGGCCAACGACTGTCGTTCTCGCGATGAAACACCATGCGGTGACCGTCCGGGGACCACGCGGGACTTCGCATATCGCCGCGCGTACCCTTGGTGCCTCCCACGAACTCGACTCCGCCATCCGGACCACGAGTGACGTAGGCGACGCGATCACCTGCGATCGACCGCGGCGACCATTTCTCTCCGCCGCCATCCGTCAGGACCTGACGCCCGTTCGTCGCCAGATCGATGCTGACAATCTGTGACGGTCCGCGCTGCGGGCTGAGAGTACTGATCTCGGCCTCGTGGTAAAGGATCCGCTTCCCATCCGGCGACCACGCCGGACTTCCGGCGATGGCGTTCCTCGCCGTGACACGTCGAAGTCCTGAACCATCGGTCCGAACAAGATAGATGTCGGTTGTCTGCAGAGTAGCGAAAGCGAACTTCAGCTTCTTTGAATCGCGGTCGGACGAGAACGCGATCCACTGACCGTCCGGCGACCAGGACGGACGGAAGTCTCCCTCTGGATGGTTCGTCACAGTCCGGAGCGCGCCAGTCGTCAGTTCGAGAATCCAGATGTCCGCCTGACCACTACGGCTAGAAACGAAAGCCAGCGATCTGCCGTCCGGCGAAAGGACACCTTGATCGTCGAACGCCGGATCGTCGGTCAGCCGCCGAAGGCTTGCGCCGTCGATACCAACGCGATAGATATCCGCCGAGCCGTTTCGCGTTGACGTAAAAGCGATCGAGCGGCCATCTGGCGAGAACGACGCGTTGTAGTCAAGATCCGGGTGTGCGAGGAAGGGCCTTGCGTCGCTACCGTCCCCGGCGGCGATGAAGATGTCCGTGTTGAGCGGTGCGAGGCTTGCGAATGCAACCGTATAGCGCTCGTCCGGTGTAGGCCTCGTATTCTGGCCACCCGCAGGCGAGCAGAGCAGAATCAGGAACAGGAGAGACAAGCCGAAATAGCCTCTTCGCATGACGGTTTCCCGGCCCACGTGGGCTTGCTCGCGTCAGAGGAGGAATGAGTCCTCTGACGCGCAAGCCGCGGTAGTCGATCATCTCCCGCTCCGTCGTGTCCGGAGCGGTATTCACCGTGCACCATGTCTCTTCAGTCCAGCCGCGTGCCAGTTACTGCCGCACAGCGCGATCCAATCAGGTTACCCGCGGGGTCGCGAAATTCCGAAACGTCGTCCGATGTCAGACTTCCACCATCGGGCGACAGGACAATGTCACGGGCAACCGTCGCTATCCCCATGAGAGCTCCGCCCGAAGAGAACGCAAACAGACGTATCGTGTTCTGAAAGTGATCGCCGCCCACGTGCGACCACACGCCATGCCCCGTGCTGAGACCGCTGCTCGCGGGGTTGGAGAGCATCGCGCCACCAGAGAGAAATGTGTGCAGCCCAGGGAACGTCGAGTTCGGGATTTCGGCTCCGGTATTGCAGTCGCGCAGCGTGGCCTGCACGAGCCATGTCCCTTCGATTCGCCGGGAGAGGGCGTTTTCGCCTCCGCTCTGCGCCGGCAACTGTCGACCGGCGAAAATGAGAGCAATACCAAGCGTGACGACGGCTGTCGCCTTTCCTTTACGCGTCATGACTACCTCCTCGGAGCTGCAGCGCCTCGAGCCCACCGCCGCCGGGCGTACCCGCGTGTGAGGCAGGTCTTCTGGCGTTCCTCGCGCCCGGCCTGCAGCTGACGACGGGCAGCAAGCCCGCCGTACCTGAATACGCGGAGGGCGACGAAAAACGGCCTCATCCCGCAGAGCTCTGATATAAAGGCCGGGCGGCAGCCGGTATGAGTGACAGCGCCGACGTGACGGACCTGCTCGTTGCTTGGAGTGCGGGCGATGAGACGGCGCACAGCCGTTTGATCGACGCCGTCTATCACGAATTGCGCGGGCTGGCACGCGGTTACCTGCGCCGCGAGCGCGCTGACCACTCGCTCGCCCCCACCGCTCTTGTCCACGAGGCGTATCTCAAGCTGATCGACCAGCGGCAGGTCAGGTGGCAGAACCGCGCGCATTTCTTTGCGATTGCTGCGCATTTGATGCGGCGCATCCTGGTCGACCACGCGCGGACCCGCGGGGCCGCGAAGCGTGACGGCGGTCAGCGGGTGCCGCTGCAGGACGTGCAGGCGGTGATAGATCCCCCCGAAGTCGACGTGCTCGACCTCGACGCCGCGCTGGACAGACTTTCCAGCCTCGATCAGCGCCAGAGCCAGTTAGTGGAGCTGCGATTCTTCGGGGGGCTGACGGTCGACGAGGCAGCAGCGGTCATGGGCATAGCACCCGCCACAGTGGACCGTGATTGGGCGCTGGCGCGGGCATGGCTCTTCCGGGAACTTGGGGGCGAACGGCGGTGAATTCAACTCGCGGGTGGGAGCGTGTCCGCAGCCTGTTCCACACGGCCGTCCAACGTCCCCGAGCGGAGTGGAGCGGGTTTCTCGAGCAGGAGTGTGCGGGCGACGAGTCCCTGCGTGGTGAGGTTGAATCGCTGCTGGCAGCACACGAACGGGCAGGCGGATTTCTGGACCGCGCGCCGATGCCACTGTTGCGTGGTGTGTTGGCGGCTGCGCCACTGACGCCCGGCGTTCGGCTGGGCGTGTTTGAGATCACTGGGGCGCTTGGCGCCGGCGGCATGGGTGAGGTGTACCGTGCGCGCGATACGCGCCTGGGGCGCGATGTCGCCGTCAAGTTGCTGCCGTCGGTGCTCGCTGGCGATCCGGACCGGCGCGCGCGGCTCGAACGCGAATCGCGCCTGCTCGCCGCGCTCAATCACCCTCACATTGCCGCGATCCACAGCGTCGAAGAGATCGACGGCCGGCTGGCACTGATCCTCGAGCTGGTCGACGGCCCGACGCTCGCGGATCGACTCGCGACTGGACCGATTCCGATTGCCGAGGCACTGCAGATCGCGCGTCAGCTCGCTGACGCTCTTGAGGCAGCCCACGGCAAAGGCGTTGTCCATCGCGACCTGAAGCCGAGCAACGTGAAAATCACAATCGACGGAGCAGTGAAGCTGCTGGATTTCGGTCTGGCGAAGGCTACGCCAACCGCGATCCACGAGGGCGACGCGCAGCGTAGATCCTCGGATGCCGATCCGACACACGACGGCGTGATCCTCGGTACTGGCGCGTATATGAGCCCCGAGCAGGCGCGCGGCCAAGCAGTCGATAAGCGTACCGATGTCTGGGCGTTCGGCTGCGTGCTCTCTGAAATGCTGACCGGGAGACGCGCGTTCTCGGACGAGACGATCTCGGACACTATCGCGGCTATTCTGGACCGCGAACCGGACTGGACGGCGCTGCCTGCAGCGCTTCCGCCGGAAGTGCAGCGCCTCGTGCGCCGCTGCCTGCAGAAGGACCCCCGCCGCCGGATCCACGACATCGCGGATGCACGCGTTGAGATCGACGAGGCGTTGGACGCCGCGAGCGCGCCAGCTACCTCACCCACACCCGCGATCTGGGCGAATCGTCCGATGCTCGCGATCTTTGTTGTGACCCTGCTCATCGCTGGTGTCGCATCGCTGGTCGCGTGGCGCCTCGGATCGCGAGCGGCCGATTCATCCGGCGCGCCATCGCTGACATACCTGACGCTCCCATTGCCCGGCGGCGTTAGTCTTCAATCTCCGCCGAAGGTCTCTCCGGACGGATCCTCGATCGCGATCGTCGGGAGCGATGGCCAAGGCCGCCGGCTATTCGTTCGACGGCTCGGTTCTCCCGAATTTCGCACTATCCCAGGAACGGAATTCGCGACCGACCCATTCTGGTCGCCTGACGGACAGTGGGTCGCGTTTTTTGCCCGCGGCAAACTGAAGAAGGTCGCTGTCGACGGCGGGACGCCGGTGGACATCTGCAACGCATCCGAGGCTCGCGGCGGCAGTTGGGGCCGGGCTGGCAACATCGTTTTTACGCCGCACCTGATCGACAGCCCCATTTATCGGGTGTCGGCAAACGGGGGCGTTCCCGAGCCCGTCACGCGGCTCGAGGAGTCGCGCGGCGACAACTCGCATCGCTACCCGGTCTTCCTTCCCGACGGTGTCCATTTTCTGTACTTCGTACGGTCGTTCGAGGACGGACGGCGTGGCATTTACGTTGGGCGGGCGGATCGTTCGGCGGAAGCTCCGGGTGCGCGCCTGATCGAATCGGAGCACGCAGCTTTATATGTGCCATTCGAATCCGCCTCGGTAGGCGCGGTGCTGACCGTCGTCCCCGATGGCGTACAGATCCAGCGCTTCGACGCCCGCACGCGCGGGCTCGTCGGGCATCCTCAACTGATCAATGTTCGAGCAGGAATCGGCACACCTTGGGAGCGTGCGATGATCGGCGCGTCGCAAGGGACGCTGGCTTTCGCGGCCACGTCTATTTCACGCGCCACCCGGCTGATGTCAGCCTCACGAGATGGCAGCGATGTACAGGTCTTGTCAGAGCGTGAGCCGTACAACTGGCCACGCCTGTCGCCGGATGGCACTCGCGTCGCGTTGCAGCGCGTCGACGCGCTGCGCGGCACGCCCGACCTTTGGGTCAAAGACTTGAGCCGCGGCACCGAGACCCGAGTGACGTCCCCTCCCAATCATGCGGCGCTGCCCGTTTGGTCTCCACGTAGCGATCGTCTGGCGTTCCTGTGGGGCCGGGTTGCGAGCGCGGGGATTGCAATCGGGGCGTCAGACGGTACGAGCGTGATCGCATCTCGTGCGTGCCCGGAACGCTGCGAGCCGAGCGACTGGTCGCCTGACGGTCGCACCCTCATTCTCACGGTGCGGACCGCACAGGGAACCGACGTCTGGACGATGCCCGTCGAAGCCACGGGAGAAGCAGATGTCGCCCGACCCGTATTTGCCGAGCGCTTCAACGAACGCGACGCCCGGATATCCCCCGACGGTGAATGGATCGCGTATGTTTCGGACGAGAGCGGACGCGAGGAGGTCTCCGTGCGGCGAATTTCCGGTGGCGAGCGCACGGTGCTCTCCCCAGGCGGCGGGCACCAGCCGGTGTGGCGCCGCGACGGCGCGGAGTTGTTCTACGTCGATCCGCAGGGCCTCCTGCGGGCGGTCGCCGTGCGACGCGGTCCCGGCGGGACATTGGTGCCAGGTATACCGGTAACACTTGGGGTACCGCCGATCGGTGTGGGTCACTGGGGCACGCAATACGATGTCACGCGCGACGGCAGCCGCGTGTACTTCCTGGATCGTCAGCAACCGGAGCCGGCAACTCGGCTCGAAGTCATCTTGGGCTGGACCGCTCTACTGCGGTGAGATACCAGCCGAGCGCACGGTGTATCACGTCGGCCGGTTCGCACAGTTGCACGGGTGTCCGCGGAAGTTGGAATCCGGATTGTGTCAGAACTGTGTCAGATACCCGCTGAAACCCAGGTCAAACACCGTGGTTTACGGGAGCACTCCGATGCACATCGTTGTTGCGGGAAGTCGTTGAGAGGTAATGCGTTCGTGCGTGTCGGTGTGCGTTACTGAGCGCGGCCGGAATCTATTTCCAAGCGTGCCTGATCGACCGCTCCAGCATCTCTCCGTCTTAGAATCAACAACTTACGGTCACTCGCAAGGCCGGATTCTTGCGATTGTGATAAGTCCTTAAAAAGTGACGCGTCCGTACTCGCTGCGATCAAGTATACCCGTCATAAACACGGGCCCGAGTGATCAGTCGCGGGCGTGCGAGGCGGTCACCGCTTCGCGACTTTTCGTAGGTAAAGCGACCCATCGATGGCAAGTGATGGAAACGGAGAGTGAGCAAAGGAGGCGACGCGGGAGCGTGACTCCACGCTCCCGTTGTTCGCTAGCCCGTTGTAGCCGAGCCCGATCAGCACATCGAGACTCGACGGCCGACTTTCAAAGCTGGTGCTCAGTCGATGCGGCGACCTACGGACCTGGCGCAACCGACCGCTACTACTTGGCCGATCGTGTTCAGTATCGTGCTGGACACCTTCGCCTCGAATTCGGTTCCGCTACCGTCGAGTTCGATCAGCTGGACAAGTCGCTGCCTTCCGCTCAGTGCGCCTGTCGGTCCGAACAGGAAAGCTTCTGTGATCGCCGCGAACGTGCGCCCTTCGGTGCGCCACCAGACGCCGTGGCCGGCGCCTCGAGCTGTTGGACTGAGTCCGCCGTCGGACGTCGTCACCGTACTGCCACGCGCGAACGTCGCGAGGGCTGGAAACGGGTCACGCAATGGTTCACTCGTCTGACAATTCAACAAGGTGATCTCGACGCGCCACGTGCCCTCAAGGGTTGCGGCAGGCGGTAACAGTTCAGGGGGTGTGACGCCGTTTGAGCAATGATGCGACGGGCTGACAACGGCGATGAGCCGCGATGGCGGCCGTCAGGTATGCGAGCGCGCTGAGTTGCTGGAGCTGACACGTACGCACGATCGTGAGCAGACG
>DATKDY010000242.1:0-3744 GCA_035512515.1 Vicinamibacterales bacterium | reverse complement strand
CGCTGCGGTTGCCGTTGACGCGCGACCACACCATCACGAGCCTGTCTGCGTGGCGATACGGCAGCGGCTCGAGGTAGGAGGCATAGATGATGCTGAAGATGGCCGTGCTGGCCGCAATGCCGAGCGCCAGCGCCACCACGGTCACCGCCGTGAAACCGGGGTCTCTACGAAGGAGACGAACCGCGAAACGCGTGTCGCGCAGGAAGATGGTCATCGCTTCTCCTTCGGGTCACTGGTCAGAGGCGTAGTTTCTGAGACGCTCGCGGCGCCACTGGCATGGAATCAGCCTCCGCGCATGCCGTGGCATCGATGATACTGGCCTTCTTCTAGCAGGCTGCTGAGTGCGCCGGGATAAACCGGCGCGGAGTTGAGAATGCAAGGGTCTCACAGGAAAGGAGTAGCGATCCATCCTGACCCCGAGTCATGCGTGGTGGCCCGCGAGGGCGCTATCGAAGCGTTGACAGGGGCACATGCAGGCAGGGTATTGAGCTGCGAAACAACCGCCATCGGAGTGCCGACGCTGTTCAGCAAAGCGGAAGGCTACACGCGCACCGGCGCTACCGCGAGCCGGCACGCGACTCCGCGCAGTCTGAGACCCCTCGCATGTATGGAAACTCCGCGCGCGAGAACCGGGAGACCCCATCGATGCCCAGGGCACCGGGCCGGCTGGAGAAGGCCGTGAGCCGTACGTCCAGCATGCACGTCGAGGGGGAGTCGGACGGTCGCGTACTACCGACGAAGGGGCCGAACGCGGACGACTGCCAGTCCGCGGAGGCGCCGGAGGGAAGGCGACCGACCAAGGAGAACACCGAGCAGACGACCGCGCCCCGGACGCAGAGCCGGATCCGCGCGTCGAGCGGACTGCCCGGTGTGCGGGGAGTCGCACGGAAGGACAAGGAGGTACGGTTCACCGCGCTGCTACATCACGTCACCGTCGGACAGCTGCAGGCGAGCTTCTACGGCCTGAGGCGAGCAGCCGCGCCGGGCGTCGACGGGATCACATGGGCGGAGTACGAGACGGGCCTCGACACACGACTGGCGACGCTGCACAGCCGTGTGCACCAGGGGACGTATCGGGCGCAACCGTCCAAGCGCGCCTACATCCCGAAACCTGACGGGCGGCAACGCCCGCTGGGCATCGCGGCGCTGGAAGACAAGATCGTTCAGCACGCGGTCGGGACGATCCTCAATCAGATCTACGAAGAGGATTTTGTAGGTTTCTCGTACGGGTTCCGCCCCGGACGTAGTCCTCACCACGCGTTGGACGCGCTCTGGGTCGGTCTCATGCGCAAGAAGGTGAACTGGGTGCTCGACGCGGACATCCGGGGGTTCTTCGACACGATCGACCACGGGTGGCTGAAGCAGTTTGTCGAGCACTGCGTCGCCGACCGACGTATGCTGCGCCTCATCCAGAAGTGGCTGAGAGCGGGCGTGTCCGAGGACGGCGCATGGTCGAACACGGAGGTCGGTACCCCGCAAGGCGCGGTCATCTCGCCGCTGCTGGCGAATATCTACCTCCACTACGTGTTCGACCTGTGGGCACACCGCTGGCGGCGGCACCATGCCAGCGGCGACATGATGATCGTCCGCTACGCGGACGACATCGTGCTGGGTTTCGAGCATCAACGGGATGCCGAGCGCTTCCTCGCCGCGTGGCGGGAGCGCCTGGCCAGATTCGGGTTGGAGCTCCACCCGGACAAGACTCGCCTGATCGAGTTCGGGCGAGACGCAGCGACCGCTCGAAAGGCGCGCGGCGAGGGCAAGCCGGAGACGTTCGACTTCCTGGGCTTCACCCACATCTGCGGGACGACCCGGAAGACCGGCCGGTTCATCGTCAAACGCCAGACGATTCGGCGGCGCTTCTCCGCGAAGCTCGCGGCGATCAAGGAAGCGCTTCGCCGCCGCTGGCACGCGCCAGTGGCGACGACGGGCCGGTGGTTGAGAGCCGTGATTCAGGGCTACTTCAACTATCACGCCGTGCCCGGCAACATGGATAGTCTGAACAGCTTTCGGACTCAGGTCATCTGGCGCTGGTATCGGGCGCTTCGGCGTCGCAGCCAGCGTCGGCGCCTGACCTGGGTGCGGTTCCTGCGGCTCGTTGATGCCTGGATTCCCAGTGCCCGCATCGTGCATCCGCACCCGAACGTGCGCTTCGACGCCATGCATCCAAGGTAGGAGCCGTATGCAGCAATCCTGCACGTACGGATCTGTGCGGGGGGCGCCGGGTTAACTGGCGTCCCTACCGCGACAAAAGTAAGCGAAAGGGGATCGACAGATCGATCCCGGCGTACTACCATGCTCGCACCATCTCTGAAAGGAGCCTGCGCGTGCGTGGACCCGACGAACAGACCCAGGACATGTTTAGCTATCTCTCTCCCGAGGCGCGCGTGCGGCCCGACCATCCGCTGCGGGTGATTCGCCGGATGACGGATGACGTGTTCAACGAGCTGTCGCCGCGGTTTGCGCGCCTGTACTCGGATGTCGGCCGGCCGTCGATCCCTCCCGAGCAGTTGCTGCGCGCCCTGTTGCTGCAGGCGCTGTACACGATCCGCAGCGAGCGGCTCCTGATGGAAGAGATCGATTACAGCGTGCTGTTTCGCTGGTTCATCGGGTTGAGCATGGACGAGCCGATCTGGCATCCCACGACGTTCACGAAGAACCGCGACCGCTTGCTCCAGGGCGACATCGCCAGCGCGTTCTTCGATGCCGTGCTGGACCAGGCGCGGGCGGCGGACCTGCTGTCGGACGAACACTTCACCGTCGACGGCACGCTGCTGGAGGCGTGGGCGAGTCTGAAGAGTTTCCAGCGGAAAGACGGGGCCGTCCCGCCGCCGGACGATCCGGGGAATCCCACGGTCAATTTTCACGGCGAACGGCGCAGCAACGCGACCCACGCGTCGACCAGCGACCCCGACGCCCAGTTGTATCGCAAAGGCCAGGGGAAGGAGGCCAAACTGGCGTATCTGGGGCACGTGCTGCTCAACAACCGGCATGGCCTGGTGGCGAACGTCTGTGTCACCGCCGCGACGGGCACGGCCGAGCGCGAGGCCGCCTTGGCGCTGCTCGCAACCGTACCCGGCGGGGCGACGGTCGGCGCGGACAAGAACTATGACGTCCGGTCGTTCGTGGCTGGCGTCCGCGAGTTGGAGATCACGCCGCACGTCGCCCAAAAAGCCAGTGTGAGCGCCATCGACGGCCGGACGACGCGGCATGCCGGGTATGCCGTCAGTCAGCAGAAGCGCAAGCTGGTGGAACAGGTCTTCGGCTGGATGAAGACGGTCGGTGGGCTGCGGAAGCTGCGGCACCGCGGCGGTGAGCTGATCGATTGGATCGTCACCTTCACCGCCGCGGCGTTCAACTTGGTCCGGCTTCGGACGCTGCTGGCGAGGGCGTAGTGTCTCTGAGCGAGCTCGCATTGCGCCCTCGACCGGTGAAAGGCGAAACGCAGGACACGTGCGGCCTTGGCCGCGCGACGCCTGTGGGACCAGGAACAACGTCATCAGTCAGTTTTTCAGCAGCCTGCTCTAGCAAGTCTCCTTCGGGAAAGTGAAGCTAACGCCACGATTAAGCACTCCAAGTGAAAACGAGGAATGAGTTTGCGGGGACGACGATTTCTGCAGATGCGGCGAGCCCGTTCAGGCCCGGGCCGTTCGCTTCCACGCGTCCGCCGTTGCCGGCTACGTTCGGATTCACCCAACTATCGAACACGTCGCTGTTGAACACCTCGATCCAATCGCCCCCGGA
>DATKDY010000241.1:0-3467 GCA_035512515.1 Vicinamibacterales bacterium | reverse complement strand
AGCCCACATCGCCGCATCGAGCCCGAACGCATCCGCGACGACGCCCGCCAGCAGCGCTCCGACGGCGTAGCCGAGATCACGCCAGAGCCGATAGACGCCGACCGCGGACGCGCGCCACGTGGGATGCACCACATCGCCGATCGCCGCGAGCAGCGTGGGATAGACCATCGCCGTGCCAATGCCGAGCAGCACGGCGCCGATTGCAAAGCCCTCGAAGGCGCCGGCCAGCGCGACCACGCCGATGCCGAGCGCCTGGAGCCACATGCCGCACACGATCAAGCATTTCCGCCCCGTTCGATCCGAGAGTGCGCGCGCCACACCATCGTGATCACCTGTTCCACGCCATCGTGATCACGGATTCCACGCATCGTGATCACCGGGCGACGCTGGGCGTCGGGTTCTACCATCGCATCTTCGGCGACATCAGGTCCCAAGGAGTGCGATGGCCACGGAACGACTGCTTATGCGACACATTCGAGAGATTCTGCGGTTGAAATGGACGCTGCACCGCAGTCACCGGGAGACCGCCCGGAGCCTGGGAATCAGTGCGGGTGCGGTCGCCTCGGTGGTGACTCGGGCGAAGGCTGTGGCGCTCACCTGGGAGGCGGTCGGCGCGCTCAGCGACGACCAATTGGAGCGGTCGCTGTATGGGCCGAAGCTGGCCCTGACCGTCGCCCGGCCGGGGCCCGATCTGGTGTGGATGCACACCGAACTGCGTCGCCCGGGCGTCACGCTGGAGCTGCTGCATCTCGAGTATCTGGCGGCGCATCCCGACGGCTACCGGTATTCGGCGTTCTGCGGGCACTACCGGCGCTGGGTGGCGCGGCAGCGCACCTCGATGCGCCAGGTCCACACGGCGGGCGAGAAAACGTTTGTCGACTACGCGGGGCAGCGGCCGTCGTTGGTGAACCCGACGACCGGCGAGATCGTCCCCGTCGAACTCTTTGTCGCCGTGCTCGGCGCGTCCAACTACACCTACGCGGAGGCCACGCTCACTCAACGCAGCGTCGATTTCATCCAGAGTCACACGCGCACGGTGGAGTACTGGGGCGGCGTCTCCGCGGTGGTCGTGCCGGATCAACTGCGGACCGGCGTGGTCGATCCGAGTCGGTATGAGCCGACGGTCCAGCGGACGTATGCGGACTGGGCGCGGCACTATGGCACGGCGATCGTCCCCGCGCGGCCGGCGAAGCCCCGCGACAAAGCGAAGGTCGAGGTCGCCGTCCAAGTCGCCGAGCGCTGGATTCTCGCGCGGCTGCGGAACGAGACCTTCTTCACCCTCGCCGCGTTGAACGCCCGGATCGGCGAGCTCCTCAGCGATCTCAATGACCGGCCGATGAAAGGGTACGGCGGCGCCTCGCGGCGCGCGCTCTTCGAGCGCTTTGATCGGCCGGCGCTGCAGCCGCTCCCGCGCGATCGCTACGTCCACGCCGACTGGCGTCACGCGCGCGTCAATATCGATTATCACGTCGAGGTCGACCGGCACTATTACTCCGTGCCGCACGCATTGATTCACGCCGCCGTCGAGGTCTGCCTGACGGCAACGACCGTCGACGTGCTGCTGCGCGGGGCGCGGGTGTGGCTCCACGTGCGGAGCTATCAGGCGGGCCGCCACACGACCATCCCGGAGCACATGCCGAAGGCGCACCGCGCGCATCTGGAGTGGAGTCCCTCGCGCCTGATCGGTTGGGGCGCCACGATCGGACGCCACACGGAAGCGCTCGTCCAGGCGCTCCTCGAGAGCCGTCCGCATCCCGAGCAAGGCTATCGCTCCTGTCTGGGCATCCTGCGATTGGCCAAGCAGCACGGGCCCGAGCGGCTCGACGCCGCCTGCGCTCGGGCACTCGCCGCCGGCGCGCGGTCGTATCGCCACGTCGAGTCGATCCTCAAACACGGCCTGGACCGTCTGCCCCTGGACGTGGAGCCGGCGCCGCCGAGCGCGCGGCCCGTGCATGCGAACGTCCGCGGGCCCGCGTATTACGCACTGTTTGATGCCGAAGGAGACCACCATGCTGACTGAACCCACGCTCGACCGTCTCCGCGCCCTCCGGCTTGGCGCGATGGCCGACGCCTACCGCACGCAACTGCAGGACCCGGCGATCGGGGCGCTCAGCTTCGACGAACGTGTCGGCCTGCTCGTCGACGCCGAGCACCTTTCGCGCGACAATCGCAAGCTCGGTCGTCGCCTGAAAGAGGCCAAGCTGCGCATGGCCCAGGCGTGTCTCGAGGACCTCGAGTACGCGCCACGCCGCGAACTCGATCGGGCGCTGATGCGCCAGCTCGCCACCGGACGGTGGATCGCCGAACACCGCAATGTCCTCATCACCGGGGCGACCGGCGTCGGGAAGACCTACCTGGCGTGCGCCCTGGGGCAGCACGCGTGTCGGCAGGGCTACCGGACGATCTACCGGCGCTTGCCGCGCTTCTTTCAGGAGCTGGCGCTCGCGCGTGCCGATGGCTCCTACACCACGGTGCTGGCGCGGCTGGCGCGCGTGGACGTCCTGATCCTCGATGACTGGGGCCTCGCCGCCGTGACCGATGTGCAGCGACAGGACCTCCTCGAGGTGATGGAGGATCGCGACGCCACCCGCTCGACGATCATCACGAGTCAGCTGCCGCGCGACCAGTGGCACACGTATCTGGGCGATCCGACGATCGCCGACGCGGTCCTCGATCGCCTCGTCCACAACGCGTATCCGATTACGCTGAAAGGACCGTCGCGACGCAAGGAGAAAGCCTGATCGGACGACGGGCCGTGGACGCTGCCGGACCCATGGACGCGCGGACGCGCCCACAGGTCCTCGGAAATCGCTCCGCGATTCCCACAGCGCCCACCGCCATCATCATCTCTTTACAGGAGGAAGAAACCAGAACGAAGACACCGCTCGTGCGAGCCACTTTCACTGGAGGCCGAACACCGGATAACCTATCCCGCAGCTCAGCGTCGCTTCGCTCCGATCACGATGCCGTGGTCCACGTGATCACGATGGAGTGGACGGACTGATCACGATGAGTGGAATGCGCAGTAAGTCGTTCATTTATAATTGGCTCCTCGGGCTGGACTCGAACCAGCAACCCTCCGGTTAACAGTTGCAGCGGAGGGTTTTTTCATACAGTCGTACGGAGTGACCAACTCTCGTACGCTCAATGATTTAGATAGGGTTTTGGCACTTCCCCGATTCGTACCCAATCAGCCCATTTTCGACGGAGGGTGGGCACAAAAAAGGGCACAGCGCACATTACCCTGGCGCCTGCCGAATGGACGAACCGTGACACAATGTCAAGATCGCCTCAGCTGCAAGGAGGTGGTTCCAAGTTTATCGGCGTCTTCCTCGCATCGGCCATCATGACTTCCCGCCGTTGAATGACGGCTCGGAACTCAATTTCTCACGAAGTGTCGCCATCATCCCAATCACCGCCGCTAGGTTTGCGGCGTCGATTTTTAACAGCTCTTTCAGAACAAACGT
>DATKDY010000240.1:0-2727 GCA_035512515.1 Vicinamibacterales bacterium | reverse complement strand
TCGCGAGCGGCGGTGGGTGCGGAGCACGCTGGTCATGTCGGAAATTGCGTTCGCGTGCGTGCTGCTGGTGGGCGCGGGTCTGCTCATTCGCAGCCTGATCCGCGTGCTCGATGTGGACATGGGTTTCGAGCCGTCGCGGGCGGCGACGATACGGGTCGATCCCGACAGCCGGTACGCGACGCGCGAGCAGCGGGACACGTACATCGATGACGTGCTGCGCCGGGTGAACGAGATTCCGGGGATCGAAGCGGCCGGCATCACCGACGCACTGCCTCTGGGGCGGAACCGCACGTGGGGCGCCCGGGCGAAGGGCGTCACCTACGAGCGAGGCCGCGGTCCGACCGCGTTCGTGCGCGTCGTGAGCGACGGTTACCCGGCGGCCATGGGAATTCCACTCCGCGCCGGGCGAGACATCGCGCCGAGCGACACCCGATCGAGCGAACCCGTCATGATGATCAACGAGACAATGGCGCGCACGGTGTGGCCCGGGCACGATCCGATTGGCAAGATCGTGCTCAACGCCTGCGCGCCTGAACGGCGCGTGATCGGGGTCGTGGGGGACGTACGCCATCTGGCGCTTGAGCAGACCTCCGGCAATGAGATGTACATCCCCATGCGTCAATGCGGCGACCGTCCGACTCATGACCTGGTCGTGCGCTCGACGCTGGCGGCTGCGCCGCTGGCGAGCGCCGTTCGCGAGGCGCTGAAACCGCTCGCCCCCAACGTCGCGGCTAACGAGTTTCGATCATTGCAGCAGCTCGTCGACACGTCAGTGTCGCCGCGGCGGTTCACGGTGCTGCTGCTCGGGGCGTTTGCCGCGTTCGCGCTCGTGCTCGCATCGCTCGGGATCTACGCGTTGATCTCGTACTCGGTCCACCAGCGCACGCAGGAAATCGGCATCCGCATGGCCCTTGGCGCGACCCCTTTCGACGTTCAGTGCCAGATCGTCGGGCAGACGCTGTGGCTGACCGCAATCGGGGTCCTCGTCGGCGCGGCCGCCTCGTGGACGCTCGCGCGTGGACTCGAGGGGCTGCTGTTCGAGGTCACCGCGAGCGATCCACGGACCTTCCTTGGCATGCTGCTCGTTTTGACGATGGTTGCGACGATCGCTGGATATCTGCCGGCCCGCCGGGCCTCGCGTATCGATCCGATGTCGGCGCTGCGGTCCGAATAACGTCTGGATGATCGAGTCGTACAGTGCATCGAGCTCCTCCCTGAAGGGCATGATCACGAAGCACCTTCTCGGTAGACTGTCGAGAAGCGCCCCCACCATCTCGTCAGCGAGCGGCTGGAGCTCCGGACTGACGCCCAACGCGGCTTCCTCCCACCGTCGGGCGCCCCTCGTCGATTCGCAGCTGCTCAATGAGCTCTGAGCGATACACCCGCCACACCTCCTCGGCCGCCCCTCCGAAGCCGGGCACGGGAAGAACCCGGATCTCGAACTCGATTGAGAGGGCCAACTCCTGGCGAGTCCCGGCGCCGCCACCGATCGCGATCAAAGCGTCCAGGCCGCGAACGAACGAAATCCGTCGAGCCTCGCTCGTCTTACCTCGGGCACGCTGCGCGGACCCAATCCTGAACCGAGTGCTCTCCGCATCGTCGTCATCTTTGGCCACCGTCACGATTCGGCCTTCCACCAACTCTCTCCCGATCTCTGGTTCTGCAGCGCTGACGACGAACCACTCGGCGGCGAAGTTCTCGCCACCGAACGCGCTTTTCCGCTGCTTCGTTCCACCGCTCACGATCGCCACGTTCGCTTCTCGAGCTAGGCGACGGCCAATTGCCCTGCATAACTCGACCGCGGTCTGCGGGAGCCCCTTCGAGCTGCCACAGACGCCGATCTTCCGAAGCGAGTAGAGGCGGTCAGTCGTCAACTCCCCCTCCATCAAGTCCCCGTGGACGCTATCGACTGCTGCCCACGGGCTACCGCCTCTGTGTCTTGTTTCTCAAACTGTTCGAGCGCGTGTACGCCCCGCTCACTGCCGCCCTGCTCCGCCCGGTCGCCGCCGATGCGCATGTCGCCGAACAGCGGCGTCATCAACTCGACCGGCTCTATCAACGCATCGTCACCGACTTGGACGCCCTCTGGCGCGCCGTCGGCCTCAGATCGGCCGCATGACATCACGCACAACGAGTACAAAATTCTCGGAACTGACCGCATAACTGTCTAACGCTGCATTCCACGGCTTCAGCGTCCTTGTCGCCCATCGATTCGGCGCACGGCTTGGCGATCAGAACAACGCGGTCAGGCACTTGCGTGCCTGCAAAGGGCAAGAAAAGGGCAAAGTCGCCGCAGTTGTGCTCGGAAACTCGGGCGAAACCCTGGGAAACGCGCCAGAATTGTCAAATCATCGATGGAAGTGACCCTCCGGTTGCCTCCGGATCGAGTCGTGAGTCGATCGCCACTCGTAACCAATTGGAAGATTTGGGGATTTGGCTCCTCAGCCTGGACTCGAACCAGGAACCCTCCGGTTAACAGGCGGAAAAAGAAACGTTAGCCGCTCGTTGCTGCGGTTTGCTGAACGTTGCCGGCTCGCGCTTCATCCATCGTAGAATCCGCCGATTTTCGACCTTCGCTTTGTGCCGGCGCTTGTTGCCGTTTGCCGCTCTTTGTTGCACCGAAAGGGCAAGAAAAGGGCAACGTCCCGAAGGAAGGTCTCCACACAGATGGCGCCGATCGAGTTCTGGCGAAGGACAGGGGAATGGCGGTGCCAGCCGTGACGCTCA
>DATKDY010000239.1:0-8728 GCA_035512515.1 Vicinamibacterales bacterium | reverse complement strand
ACAGCCCCGGGTCGTTGAAAAAGCCGCCGCGTATTGGAGCCGCGGCGGTAAGCGGAACGTAGATGCCCGGCGTCGTGCCCAGGGTGATGCCTCGAAACCCCTGCTGGGCCACGCCGACGATGGTGACGGGCTGCTCGTTGACACGCAGTAGCCGGCCGATCACCGAGGGGTCCGCGCCGAACCGCGAACGCCCATAGTCGTAGCTGAGCACGCCCACGATCGGACTGTTTGGGACATCGTCCGCCGGCAGCAGGACTCGACCGGCCGCCGCGCCGACGCCGAGGACGTGCAACGCGTTTCCCGACACGAACATCGTGGAGGTGAGCTCGGTGCGATCGTCCATCGTGACGCTGAGGCGCGAGCCCCCGGACCACGCCATCACGCCCTCGAAGACATCATCTCGGGTCGTGTATGCGACGTAGTCCGGATAAGCCGACGTCCACGTCCAGCTCACGAGGCGATCCGGTTGCGCCACATTCACGGGACGCAGCAGCGTGGCATCGGCGAGGCTGAACATCGCCGTGTTGGCGCCAATGCCGAGCGCGAGCGTGACCACGGCTGCGAGCGTGAACCCCGGCTGCTTGACGAGGAGCCGCGCGGCATAGCGAACGTCACGAATCACATCGTGCATGGCGCTTCCTCGGGGACGACGAATCGGTTCGGGGCAAAGGCTGAGCCACTCGCGCACGCTCGCCTGCATCAGGTCCGCGACGATGCGCCGGGGGGTGACGTCGCCGCGGGCGGACGCTGTGCGCGCGACCTGCAGGAGCGCGCGACCGTGCGCCCGGCGGAACGACGGCGGAAACAGATACAGGAGCAGAGAGTACAGCCGCATCAGGGATACACTTTCTTCGCGCGCGCCGCGGAAATGAGGGCGGCGACGCGGCCGGTTTCGGCCGCGAGCGCGCGGCGTCCCAATGGTGTCAACCGGTAATATCGCCGCCGCTCGTCGTCGAGCTCGGGGTCGGGCCGCTCGTCGGCTTCTTCGATGAAGCGCCCGGCGAGCAGCCGCTTGATGGTCCCGTACAGGGTCCCTGGCCCCATGTGGACGGCGCCGTCGGTGAGGCGGGCGACTTCCTGCATGATCCCGTAGCCGTGTCGATCGTCGTCGGCGAGGGCGAGCAGGATGTGCACGATGGCGGGTGTGAGGGGTTTGCTCATTGCGTCCGTTACGGATATATCACGAACGGACCGGCACGGGGTAGGCCGCTGCGCGGAAGAGGCCGCTGCGCGGAGGGCCGCTGCGCGGAGGGCGCTTCGCGAAGGCGGGCTCACGCCCGCTGGCCGCGACTTCGTCGCGAGGGGATCCGGCCGAAGGCCGGCCTTCGGGCGTGAGCCCGCCTTCGGCCACGGAGTGGCCGCCTTCGCGCGTAGCGCGCTGATCTGTGGGTGAGCCCGCCCTCGGCGCGTCAGTGCCGCCTGCCGCGCGAAGCGCGGCCATGAAGCGCGAAGCGCCGCCATGAAGCGCGGAGCGCGGCCTCCGGAGGAGTGCGTGAGGATTGCGATCATCGACAGCGGCGTGCACGCGGCGCATCCCCACGTCCGGGGTGTGGCGGGCGGTGTCGGCATCGACGACCACGGCGAGCTGCACGACGACTACGTCGATCGCCTGGGCCACGGCACGGCGGTCACGGCGGTCATTCGCGAGAAGGCCCCCACAGCCGAGATCTGGGCGGTCAAGGTGTTCGATCGACAACTGAGCGCTACCGGCGCCGCCCTGGTCGCCGCGCTCAGGTGGGCCCGCCTGGAGCGGATGGACCTCGTCAATCTCAGTCTCGGGACGACGAACGCCGATCACGAGCGCGCGCTTCACCAGGAGGTGCGCGCGGCGCGGAAGGACGGCGTGCTCATCGTCGCCGCCGCGCCAGAAGCGAATCGGCGGTGGTTGCCTGGCGCCTTGCCTGGCGTCGTCCGGGTCGAGATGGACATGTCGATGGCGCGCGAGGTCTGTGAGCTCGTGGACGATGCCCGCGGCGGCCTGATCGTGCGTGCGTCGGGATATCCACGGCCAATCCCGGGCGTGGCGCCAGAACGGAACCTGAAGGGGTTGAGTTTTGCGGTAGCGAACGCGACGGGCTTTCTCGCGAGTCGATGGCCCGAGTGGCCACCCTGGCTCCTATTGCGGCACGCTGACCGCGCCCGTCGTGTAGATCGGCTTCACTGAGCCACCGCTGATTTCCAGTGCGGAGGGCGTCCCCTTGTAGGCCGAGGCCAGCATCCCGGTGTCGATCAAATACACGCGGCCGCCGAACCGCGTGGCGATCTTCCTGTCCGCGGTCACCGAATGGCCGACGACGATGCGCGTCACCTTCAGTGCGTCGAGCAGGCCAAACACCTGCGGGGTCGTGGCGGCTTCGTCCCACTGGGCATAGCCGCGGAACCACATCGGCCCTTCAGGATCGACGAGGCTCCAGGTTGCGATGTCCATCAACTGCTGCGCCTCACGCAGCAGCGGCACATCGAGCTCCGGCAGGGGTGTGCCCTCGGCCTTGGCTAAGGCGATGGCCTCGGACGCGCGCTGCAACTCGGTCGCTGTGACATCGAGCACCTGCTGCAGGGTGGCCGAGTCGTCCGCCAGTCTGCTTCTGACGAGACGCTGCCGGTATTGATCGAGCCGGCGAATCTCGGCGCGTGCCTTGCTGTTGACCTCGTCAATCGACCGCGGCGCCGGCCTGGCAGGGTTGATTCCCGCGTGCATGAAGAGCGTGTCGCCGACCTTGGCGGCAATGTGTTTGTCGCGCAGCCAGCGGCCGTAGGCGCCTCTCGGGCTCATGGCCTGCCGATACGCGACGCACCCATCGTCGGCGCCGGATTTGGCAAACGTGGCGCAGATCTCCGGCGTGACATCGCGCCAGTCGCCGATGAGGTTCATCACTTCGTGATTGCCCAGCAGCGTCACGACCTGCCCGCCGGCCCGCTTCGCCTCCCGTTCGAGGCGCATGAGCAAATCCATCACCGGACGGACGCCGGCGCCGCGGTCGGTGTAATCGCCGGTCTGCACCAGCGTGGCGCGCCCGCCGGACCAGGCGAGCTTCTCGTTGACGAGGCCTGCGCGCGCGAGAATCTCCGTGAACTCGTCGTAGGCCCCGTGAATATCGCCAATCGCGACGACGCGATTCGTCCCGGGCGCCTGGCCGAGCGCCGGCGCGAACCAGAGGATCAGGGACGCCGCAATCAGGAATCGACGCATGGCTCATGCTATTGTAGGCCGCCTGGCCATCGCGACGGGCTACGCGTCCAATATCGTGGCGGCTCGTCCTCAACGACACTCCCGGAAGGCGCCGTTCAAAGATGGCCGCACGACCATTGTTCACCTGGGGCAACCGAAGGAAGCTTCCTGCGGCGGGCCAACGATGCTCGTGCCGCTGACCCTGCCACGAAACAGCTGGCCGTCGCGGGTCGGGATCGCCGTCGCCAGCCAGGGAATTGCGCTGGTAGCGACCCATGCGTTCTGGTCTCAGCTTCAGCACACGCCGTTTTTGTTGGGTTTTGCGGCGGCGGTCCTGAGCAGCCGGGTCGGGGGGCGGACAAGCGGCTTCCTCGCGGTGATCATCGGCGCGCTTGGCTTTGCATCGTTCCCGCCGCCATCGCACGCCGCAGGGCTCGGACCCGCCCTGATCGGTTTCGTCATCATCTCCAGCGCCTTCGTTTGGCTTGCCGCCCGCCGGGATGAAATCGAGGCGGCGCTGCGCTCCAGCAAAGCCATCGTCAATCGAAGCGAGCGCCGGCTCCAGGCCATCATCGATGCAGAGCCCGCGTGCGTCATGCTGATTTCGCCCGACGGCACGCTGCTCGAGATGAACCGGGCCGGTCTCGAGATGACAGGAGCCGACGGCGTCGCTCAGCTCGTTGGGCGGCCGATTGTCGATCTCGTGCATCCCGACGACAGGGGGAGGTTTCTGGAGATGCACCGGGTGGTCTCGAGTGGTTCTCCAGGCGTCATGGAGTTTCGCCTCGTCGGGTTCAAAGGCGATGAGCGCTGTGTGGACGCTCACGCGGTCCCGTTCGACATGTTGACCGATACCGGCGAAAGACAACGCGCGGTGTTGAGCGTCGCCAGTGACATCACCGCCCGAAAGGGGCTCGAGGATCAACTCCGCCAGTCCCAGAAAATGGAAGCCATCGGCATGTTGGCGGGAGGCATCGCGCACGATTTCAACAACCTTCTCACCGCCATCGGCGGGTACACGGAGATGGTGCTCGAAACCCTTGACGAGCCGGATCCTCGACGGAAGGATCTGCAGGAAGTGTCCAAGGCGGCCCAACGCGCGGCGGCCCTGACGCGGCAGTTGCTTGCCGTGAGTCGGCGGCAGATCCTGCAACCAACCGTCCTCGACGTGAATGGAATGGTCGGGGACGTTCAAAAGCTTCTTCGCCACACGATTCCGGAGAGCATCGACCTTCAACTGGCCCTGGGCACAGTCGACCCGGTACGCGCCGATCGCGGTCAGCTCGAGCAAGTCGTGCTCAACCTCGCCATCAATGCCGGAGACGCAATGCCGCAGGGGGGCCGTCTGCGCTTGTCGACGGCGAGCGTCGACGTCGATCACGACTGGGCGCAGCGCCACGCGTCCATGACCGCCGGCCGATACGTCCGACTCACGGTGAGCGATACCGGCGTGGGCATGACACCGGAGACCAAGGCCCGCATCTTCGAGCCGTTCTTCACCACGAAGGAACGCGGCAAAGGGACCGGCCTCGGCCTGGCGACCGTGTACGGCATCGTCAAGCAGAGTGAGGGGTTCATCTGGGTGACCAGCGAGGTCGGACGCGGCACCACGTTCGATATCTACCTGCCGGCCGTCCGTGAGCCGGTCGCACACACGGTCCCTCACCCGGCCGTGGTGGAAGTCCACGGCGGAACGCAAACGATCCTTCTGGCAGAGGACGACGGGGCGGTTCGCCGGCTGGCACGCGACGTCCTGACCAACCAGGGGTATACCGTTCTGGACGCCCGCGACGGTGACGAAGCCTTGGAGATCGCACGCCAGTATGGAGGTCCAATCCACCTGCTCATCGCCGACGTCGTCATGCCCGGCTTGAGCGGCCGGGAGTTGTCCGAGCAGCTCAACCTGGCGCGCCCCGGGAGTCCCGTGCTCTACACCAGCGGCTACACGGAGAATCTGATGGTGCGGGCCGGCTTCGAGCAGGGGTTGACGTTGCTCGCCAAACCGTTTCTTCCGGCGGATCTGCTGCGGAAGGTCGACGAGGTGCTCAGAGTGAGGCGAATCGAAGCACTGTAGGAAACGAGGGCCGCCTTCGGCGGAGGGCCGCCTTCGGCGGAGGGCCGCCTTCGGCGGAAGGCCGCCTTCGGCGGAGGGCCTTGCGCCGCCTGCCCCCGCACGACGTGGCCCTCGCGCGAAGCGCGCAGGATCTGCGTGAACGGTGGTCAGGTACAGCAAGCCCACTCGATTGGTACACTGTCCCACTTGTCGCTGACGCAGCTGCCCACGTCGCTGGCGGTGTGTCGGAAGCTGGTTGTAGCCACGGTGATCGAGCGGCCGTGCGACCGCGGTCGACTTGCCGCCCCGACCGCTCGAGGGACGCTTTCGGTGTCTCGTCTTCCTCGAGCTCGAGCAGCCCGGTCAGCTCTTCGAGGACGTGCGATGATGCCTTCGACATCCAGCCAATCCTGGACTCGGTCGGCGAACGCTTTCAAGACGATCAGGTCCTCGGCCGAGCACGTGGTGATCGACGCTCCCGGCTCGAACAGAACAGCCGTCGACCGATCTCGTAGGACCCATCGCCTGCCCAGTGTTCCCGGCCGCCGCTCCATGTGTGCAGCGCTTAATTGAGTGGCGTCGTCTCGAACCTGTCATCCTTCGCGTCTACAGGCGCGTGCTGCTCCAGTAGCACGCGAACGTGCGACCGAACAAGAATCGGATCGGTCTCACCTGGGGACGTCCCGGAATTGGGCTGAGCGTTCGCTCGCCGCAACCATTGGGGCAGCCAGGCTCCGCGATACGAGGCCGTCCATGCGCCTCGGCAGCATCGAGATCTGGCCGACTCAGAGCACTAGCTGCTCGCCGTAACAGGCCGCGAGAAGAACCACTGGTTGCCCACCGTATCCTCGACGCCGCCGACGCGGCCGTACGGCTGATCCGACAGCGGCATCACCGACTTCGCACCGGCGGCGATTGCCTGCTGATAGAGCGCATCCGGATCGCCAACGTAGAGCATGAACGACCCTGGCATCGGCTCCCCTTCGCCCAGTTCGATCGCGGCATCGCCGACGCGCACGCGACAGTACCGCAGCTCGCCCGACGGCTCCGCGGCACGCATCTCCTCGACCGCGCCGAGCGCGCGCGTCAGGAAGTCCACGTACTCGGCGGCGCCCTTCAGATGGAGAACCGGCGTGACGGTCCCTAGCGCGGTGGCGAGCGAGTGCGGGCCCAGCGACGTGGCGATGGACCAGTGGTTGCCGAACGGATCGCGCACGAACCCGGCGCGCTCGCCGTAGTGGCGGTCGGCGGGCTCGCCAAGCGAAGTCGCGCCAGCCGCGATCGCCCGCTTGAACGTGGCGTCGACGTCCTTCACGAACACGTGAAACCCCACCGGCCTGATCGGCATCACGCCGCCTGCGCCGGCCACGCCCCCTTCGCCGATCATGACCATCGAGTCGCCGATCCGCACTTCGCGGTGCATGCCGCCGCCGCCCCCGCGTCCGCTGAACGTTTCCTCCACGTCGAACACCTGCGCGAGGAAATCGACCAGTCCCGGGTCGCGCACTCGGATGTACGGCGTCACGGTGGTGAACCCTTCGCGAATGGCCGTTGTTGTCGATCCTGCTGTCATGGTCGTTCTCCGTTCAAAGTGCGCCCGGAGCCTCGCCTTGAAGTCCGGGCTCGGGTAATGCCGCAGATCCGCGGCGACACGGGCGAGCGGCGCCAGCTCGGGGTCGCCTAGCGCGGCGGTCGCGTCGCCACGCGCGAGAATCGTGTTGACGGTCTCGTCCAAACGATCGGTCAGGGGACGTTCAGCCATGGCCACGCATGCTCTTTCGCAGGTTCTCCAGCGCCCGGAGCTGGAGCTGCTTGACGGCCCCTTCGGAGCGGTCGAGAGCGGCCGCCACGTCGCGGATGCTCTTCTCTTCGACGAACCGCATCCGGATCACCTGCCGCTGCAGGTCCGGCAGCCGCTCGACGTGTTGATACAGGGCGATCCGCCGGTCGATGTCCTCGAGATCGCGCGGATCCGGCACGTCGGGCGGCGCCTCGTGCGCGTCGCGGGCGCGCTCACGCCAGTGGTCGGCCAGCGCGTTCGAGGCCATCCGGAACAGCCAGGCGGATACAGGCACGCCCCGCCACTCGAAGTGTCCAATCGTGCGCAGCGCCTGCTCGAACACCTGCGACGTGATGTCTTCGGCGGCGGCCCGGTTCGCCGTGCGGCGACTGACGAAGGCATAGATCCGGTCGATGTACCGCTGGTAAACCTCGACAAATCGAGCCGGATCGGCCTGCGCCGCCTCTAATAGAAGCCGGTCGTCCTCGGTGGTTGGCGTCAATCCGAACCGCGCGTCTCGATCCTAGTAACGTCCGCGACGGGCGAAAAGTTATGCCGCCCGGCGATAATGTTCGCTCTCGAGAACAACATGGTCATCCTGTCCCGAATCATGTCTTTATCCCTCGAGAGCAAGGCACTTCCGCGGCGTGCGCGGGCTACTCGACCGGCGCCCGGGGCCGTGCCCCCTTCTTCCATCCCCCGCGAGGATGTGCATGAGTTTTGCAGGCGCCGCCGGCATGATGGCTCTACCAATTCTGCGGCGCGGGTCGTGCGAGCCGTTCAAGGCTGGCATCCACGGAGCGGCGCTCGGACTCGCAGTGGTCATGGGGCTGTACAACGCCGCCGCCTGGCTGCACCGGCGCGAGCGGCACCTGATGGTCAACGCGGTCGTCTACGGGCTGGCGATTGCGTTCGAGCGGCGTCACGTGGCGCACCATCTCCACACCTGTCGCGATCTGGCCGCCTGCCGCCAGGCGCTGGCCGCACAGGATGCAGCGGCCACGCCCCTGCGCGCTGCGTAACGCGCTCCCCGACCGGCTCCCGCCGTCTCGCTATCGTTCTGCCAGTTCCGTCGCCTCGCTAACGAAGTCCGTTGAATCCAAAATCACCAGGACTGCCAATTCAAAATCCCGGGAGGCGCCTGCGCACTGACCTTTCGGCAGGCTCCGGGTCGCCTCGAGTGAAGTCGAAAGGCGAGCAGCGCCGGGGATGACGGTTGAGAAAATCTCGCGCAGGGCCCTGCGGGTTTAAGTTCTGGCGGCCTTGACGGTTGTGCCCGTGGCGCCGAAGGCGCCCTACGGGTTTTGCACTGGCGGTCTTGGCGGTGGTGCCCGTAACGCCGAAGGCGCCCTCCGGGTTTTGCACTGGCGGTCTTGGCGGGTGTGCCCGTGGCGCCGAAGGCGCCCTCCGGGTTTTGCACTGGCGGTCTTGACGGGTGTGCCCGTGGCGCCGAAGGCGCCCTGCGGGTTTTGCACTGGCGGTCTTGGCGGTGGTGCCCGTGGCGCCGAAGGCGCCCTACGGGTTTTGCATTGGCGGCCTTGACGGTGGTGCCCTTGGCGCCGAAGGCGCCCCCCCACGTAACTGTTCGGCGCATCGAACGCAACTTCAGTTACACCTCGCGATCGCCTGAATGCCGGGACTTCTCGCATCGGCCGCGACGCGGCGCGCAACCGCAGTTGACAGGCGTGCATGCCCGCTGACAGACGAGCCACGAGACTTCGATGAT
>DATKDY010000238.1:0-51655 GCA_035512515.1 Vicinamibacterales bacterium | reverse complement strand
CGAAGACCAGCCGTTTGCCGCGCGCTGGACGTTTTACATCGGCATCGACGGCCGTGTCGTCTACGTCGACAAGAACGTCAGTCCGGCGAACCACGGCCGCAATGTCGTGGCCAAGCTTGCCGAGTTGGGGATTCCCCGCCGCAAGGCGCCCTAGACGCTGGCGGGCAGGGAGCCACGCGCTCCCTGGGTCGCTATAATTCATCATTCCGCAGCCCTCAACGGGCTTGCCGGGAATCCGACTCCTCATTGACCACGGAGGCCAGCATGTGTGTCCGCTTCTTCATCGTCCGCCGCGTGTTGACCGCTGTCGCGATCGCCATGGCCGCCGGCATCGTCTCGGCGCCGGCGGTCCATTCGCAAGCCGGCCTGCGGCCGATGACGTTCCTCGACATGCGCCACATGCGCTCGGCCGCCGCGCCGACGCCGAGTCCCGATGGCCAATGGATGCTCTACACGCTCTCGACGCCGGACTGGCAAGAGGCGAAGAGGCAGACCGACATCTATCTGGTGTCGATGAAGGAAGGCGTGCCGTCGAACCGGCAGATGACGTTCACCAAAGAGAAGAACGAGACGTCGCCGCGGTGGGCGAGCGACGGGCGGGCGTTCTTCTTCCTGTCGAACCGCGACGCGCCGGAGGATGCGGCGACGCGCAATCAGATCTATCGGATGCGGCCGGACGGCGGCGAAGCCGAACGCATCACGGATACGAAAGAGGGCGTGCGCGACTATCAGCTGAGCAAAGACGGCCGCTGGCTCGTGTATCGGACCGGCAAAGACGGCGAAGAGCTGCTCTATCGCCTGCCCACGAGCGGCATCGAGACGGCCACGCCGGAGCTACTGGTCGAACACGACGCCGGCGTCGGCACCTGGCGGATCGCGCCAGACGACAAGCGCATCTACTTCCTGTCGCCGGACGCGATCGACAAGGACGAGAAAGAGCGGCGCGAGAAGAAGTTCACGGTCGACATCCGGAACATGGAAACACCCTCGGCCAGCCTTTACGCCCTGGACCTCGACCCTGCCGGAACCGCGTCCTCCGCCAAGAAGCTCACCGACGGCACGCAGTACGCCGCGACGCAGTTCACGATCTCGGACGACAGCAAATGGGTGGGCTTCCGCGGGCAGTCGCTGAAGCGGTACGAGCGCGGGATCACGTCGGAGTCGCTCTACGCGGATCTCTATCTGCTCGAGGCGGCGAGCGGGAACATCGAGCGGCTGACCAACAATTTCGAAGTCTCGGAGAGCAGCCTCAGATTCTCGCCCGATTCGCAATGGATCGCCTACTCGTCCGCGGACGACACGACGCGCTACACCATGAGCAACTCGCGCGTGTATCTGCGCGCGGTCGGCGATCGCGGCAAGCCGTTTCGCAAGCTGGGCGCGTCGTTCGACGGGGACCTCGGCGTCGGGTTCTGGTCGAAGGACAGCAGCACGATTTACTTCAACGAGGGCGTCCGTGCGACGAATCAGCTGATGATGCTCGACGTCAAGAGCGGGAACGTCAGGCAGGTGACCGAGGAGAAGGCGTCACTGTCGGTCACCGTGGATGCCGACACCGGCGTGGTGCTCATCAACTACTCGGATCCGAAGACGCCGCCGGCGATGTTCACCACCAACTCGATTCAGAACGTCGCGTCGCGCGCGTCGTGGCGTCAGCTCACCGATCCGAATCCCCAGGTCAAGCAGTTCGCGCTCGGCGACGAGGAGGAGATCACCTGGAAGTCGAAGGACGGCACGATGGTGGGCGGCGTCCTCGTCAAACCGGTCGGTTACACGCAGGGACAGCGCTACCCGTTGATCGTCGCCATCCACGGCGGCCCGGCCTCGGCCGACGTGCTCGGCTTCAATGGCGGCTACGGCTCACAGGTCTACGCCGGCGCGGGGTACGCCGTGCTCAAGCCGAACTACCGCGGCTCGACCAATTACGGGCTCAAACACAAGATCGACATCGTCGGCAACTACTTCCAGCCCGGCTACGAAGACATCATGGCCGGCGTCGATCACCTGATTGCGCAGGGCATCGTGGACAGCAGCAAGATGGGCGTCCTCGGATGGAGCGCCGGCGGCCACTGGTCCAACTGGATCCTGGTGCAGACGGATCGCTTCAAGGCGATCAGCTCCGGCGCCGGCACGTCGAACTGGATCTCGATGTACGCGCAGAGCGACGTGCAGCGCAACCGCCAGTTCTATCTCGGCGACAAGCTGCCCTACGACGATTTCGACGCCTACTGGAGCCAGTCACCGCTGAAATACATCCGAAACGCCAAGACCCCGACGATGATTCACGTGGTCGAAGGCGATCCGCGCGTGCCCAGCCCGCAGAGCGTGGAGTTGCACATGGCGCTCAAGCAGATCGGCGTGCCGACGGAGCTGTTCATGTATCCCGGCAACACCCACGGCATCCCCGACCCGCGCAATCAGCTCGTGAAGTCGGTCAGCGAGATGGCGTGGATGGATTATTACGTCCGCGGGATCGGCAACAGGTTCTCGTGGCGCGACGTGCTCGAGACGCTCGAGGACGCGGCCGCCACAGAGAAATCCACAACGGCCGCCACACGGGCAGTCCGCCGCTAAGTGGTCCCGGGCATAATTACGGCGACGCACCGAGGGCGCCGAGGCGCCCGCTCCGCCAGGCGCGAAGCGCGAGGATAGCGGGACTATCTGAGCGCTGAGCAACGCCGGGGTCCCCGCGTGGAACGCCGCGGAGCGGGATGCATCGGCGGCCGAATGCCGCCGTAATTATGCCCGTGACCACTAAGTTCAAAACCGCCAAGACTCCCAGTTCAAGACCCGGAGGCGCCTTCGGCGCCTCAGGTCTTGGCCCTTCGACTTACGCTCAGGGCAACGTCGAAGATATAGCGGTTTTGAACTCGCCGCGGAGCGGCACTCCGTCCCTGCGTTGGTCACTCCGTTCGTAAAGACCCCGCCGGTTGGTGTTGAATAGGTCCTTCGGGAGGGCTCCAATGGGCGATTCGGTGCGCGGGAGAATTCTGTGGTACGAGCTGCTGACGACGGACATGAAGGCCGCGGAGGCGTTTTACACCAAGGTCGTCGGCTGGACGGTGACGCCCTTTGAAGGATCACCACAGCCGTACGACATGTGGACACGCGATGGCGGGCAGCCGGTTGGCGGTGTGATGAACGTCCCAGCCGGAATGCATGTCCCGCCGCACTGGGCGATGTATGTCGGAGTGCCGAAGCTTGAAGAGGCGGTCTCGCAGATCGAGCGCCTCGGCGGCCAGCCGCGGTCTCCGGTGGTCGAGGTCCCCACGGTGGGACGGATGCGGGTGATGGTCGATCCGCAGGGCGCGGCGTTCTCCGTCTATGAACCGGCGGCCGAGCCCAGGCAGCCGGAGGCGCCTCCCGAGCCGGGCGAGGTGTCGTGGCACGAGCTCTACACCACCAACGCTGAGGAGGCCATGCAGTTCTACTCGGCGATGTTCGGCTGGAAGCCGACCAACGCCTTCGACATGGGACCGATGGGCAAGTACCACATGTTCGGGCGTCAGCACGAGCTCGGCGGCATGATGACCAAGCCGAAAGAAATGGAGCAGGTGCCGCCGAACTGGGGCCTGTACTTCCGCGTGAGTGATATCAACGCTGGCGCGGAACGCGTGAAGGCCAACGGCGGCCAAATCCTCAACGGCCCGATGGAAGTGCCGGGCGGAGACACGATCGTCAATTGCATGGACCCCCAGGGCGCGGCGTTTTCACTGCACGCGAAATAGTCCGGCGGCGACGCTTCACGATGGACACGATGGACACGATGCCCTTCGTGCCCTTCGTGCTTGGCAGGTTGGCGGTAAGCTGTCAGTTTTGGAGCGGCGCGCGTGAGCGCGCCCGGGTTTTGAACTGGTGGTCTTGGCCGTTTTGAACTGACCGCCTGCGCGGATGCAGGCAGGCGGTAAGCTGTCTCCATGGACTTGCTCGACCAGCTGATCAGCGTGCTCGAAAAAGTGACGTCAACCGTGCCGGCGTCGCCCGAGGAGCGGCGGGACACTCCGGCCGTGCGGGCGCACCAGCTGACGATGGCGGCGGCCTCGCACGCGGGCGCGACCGCGGGCGCACTGGCGCTGCCGCCGGGCCCGCTCGGGATGCTCACCATCGTCCCGGACCTGATCGCCGTCTGGCAGATTCAGCGCCAGCTCGTCGCGGACATCGCCGCGTGCTACGGCAAGAGCGCCGAACTGCATCGCGAGACGATGATCTATTGTCTCTTCCGCCACGCGGCGGCACAGGTCGTGCGCGATCTCGCCGTCCGCCTCGGCACGCGCCTGCTGCTGCGCCGTGCCACCGTGCAGACCATGGAGAAGTCGCTTCAGCGGATCGGCGTCGCCGTGTCGAAGCGCGTGCTCGGCCGCGGCGTCTCGCGCTGGGTGCCGCTCGCCGGCGCCGTCGGCGTCGGCGCGTACGCGTTCTACGACACCATGCAGGTGGGTAAGACCGCGCAGGCATTGTTCGAGAGCGAGCTGGCGACGGACGATGTCACGGGATGATCACCGTCACCAGCACCCTGTCGATTGGCGACGCCGAGATCGAGGAGCGCTTCGTCCGCGCGTCGGGGCCTGGCGGACAGAACGTCAACAAGGTTGCGACCGCCGTTGAATTGCGTTTCAACGTGTTCAAGTCGTCGCTGCCGGACGACGTCAAGCTCAGACTGATGATGCTGGCGGGATCGCGCCTGACCGACGAGGGGGTGCTGCGCATCGACAGCCGGGCGTATCGCACGCAGTTGCAGAATCGAGAGGCCGCGCGCAAGCGGCTGGTCGAACTGATTCGCAAAGCGCTGGTCCGGCCCAAGGCGCGACGCAAGACGAAGCCGACGCGGGCCGCGAAAGAACAGCGGATCGACACCAAGAAGCGCCGGAGCCGGATCAAGAGCCTGCGTCGGGCCGGCGGCGACGAGTAGCCGCGCGCTCGTCGCCGCGCGCGACGTGGCCTCCTACGCTTCCTTGCGCTTGCGCATCTGCACTTCGCGCCCGCCGTCGGCAAACGCCACATCGTCCATGAGCTGGTTGATCAGGAACACGCCGCGGCCGCTCGACTTCAGGATGTTCTCGGCATCGAGCGGGTTGGCGACTTTCGACGGGTCGAAGCCGGAACCGGGATCGCGCACGACGACGACCAGCTCACCAGACGGATCCGTGCTCACGATGCACTGAATGAACTTGCTCGGATCGTTCTTGGCGCCGTGGCGGATGCCGTTGGCCAGGGCTTCCTGGAGGGCGAGGTCCACCTTGAGGATGTCTTCTTCTTTCCAACCCTTGCTGCTCAGGATCTGGGTCACGCCGTCGCTGACCGTCTGAATGGACGACGGCACGGCCGGTACCGTGAGGTTCATCTGGCACGTCGAGCAGAACTCCATCAAATCGGCGAGTTTGTTGACCTGCTCCAGCGATTCGCGCAATTCCGTAATCAGCGCCTCGCGCGCCTGCTCGGCGCGGGTGCGCTCCGCGAGCGCGTCCTCGAGCTCCCTCAGATGCAACCGAAGTTCGAGTTGCGCCTGCGCCTGGCGGCGCAGCGCGTCGAGCGCCTGGATCTGGTCCGGTGTCAGCGTGCGCGGCACGCTGTCGAGGACGCAGAGCGTGCCGAGCGCGTGCCCGTCCCCGGTGACGAGCGGCGCGCCGGCGTAAAAGCGGATGCGCGGATCGTCCTGCACCAGCGGGTTGCTCGAGAAGCGCAGATCCACCAGCGCGTTGGGCACCACCATGATCTCGTCCGGATCCTGAATGGCGTGGGTACAGAACGAGACGTTGCGCGCCGTTTCCGAGGCGGTGAGGCCGATTTTCGACTTGAACCATTGCCGGTCCTCGTCAATCAGCGTGAGCGCGGCCATCGGCGCCCCGCAGATCTGCGACGCGAGCAGCGTCAGGTCGTCGAAGGCCTGCTCGGGTTCGGTGTCGAGGATGCGGTAGCGCCGGAGCGCGGCCAGTCGTGCCGATTCGTCCATGGCGGGCTCTCGCGATGAACCGCGCGGGGGGTCGACCGCGAGCGGTGTCACGCCGACACCGGCCGCTTTCCACTCAACGCGGCCACGACGCGATCGATGTCCTCGTGATTGTTGAACACGGAGACCGAGAGCCGCAGGCGCTGTTCGTTGGCGACGATGGTCCCCGCGATGCGGCTCGCCTGCAGCGCTTTCGCGGTGGCGCCGGCGTCGGTCAGGGCAAACGCGACAATCGGCGTCGCCGTGCCGGGTGGCGTGAGCGGCGTGTAGCCCAGCGGCGGCAGCTCGCTCTGCAGCCGGTCGGTCAACGCCGTGGCGTGCGCGCGAATCTTGTCGAGGCCGAGCAGCGCCACGTAGTCGATGCCGGCCGACACGGCTGCGGCGAGCAGTACCGGAATGCCGCCGGCTTCGTACATCGCGGCGCCCGGCACCGGCTCCCAGGTCAGCCTGGCGCGATTGAAGTTCGACACCTGACGGTGTCCGTAGCGGGTCGTGGGCAGCACCGTGCCCTGATGCTCCTCGCGGACGTAGAGAAAGCCGAATCCACGTTCGCCCATCAGCCATTTGTAGGTGCCCGTCGAGGCGAAGTCGATGCCGAGCGCCCGCACGTCCACGGGCACGGCGCCAACGGCCTGAATGATGTCGGCAAAGACATACGCGCCGCGTGCGTGGGCGATGTCACTCACCGCTTTGACGTCGTGCATGAAGCCGTTGACGTTGGACACCATCGCCATCGATACCAGCCGCGTGTTGCGGTCGATGGCGCGGTCCATATCGGAGACGTCGATGGCCCAGTTGCGATGCTTGACGATCCGCAGCTCGACGCCCTTCTTTTCGAGCTCCTTGAACAGATAGAGCGACGAGGTGAAGTGGAGCTCGTCGAGGACGACGTTGCCTTTCTTCGCGGGGAGATCGAGCCCCAGCGTGACGATGTTTTCGCCGTCGGACGTGCTGGCGATGAACGCGATCTCCGTCGGCTTGGCGCCGATCATCGTGCCATAGCGCGTCTTCAGGCTGTTCTGCTTGTCGGCGCCGAAGTCGGCCCGGCCGGGGCCCGCACCACGGATGCGAAACGCCATCGTCTGCTCGATCGCCTGGACCGCGAAGGTGCCGAGCGGATGAAGCGCCGCGGAGTTGAGATAGGTTTCGACCGCTGCGCCCGGGAAGTCCGCCCGGATGGTCGCCGGGAGCACCGCGCCCGGTTTGGGCGGTTGCAGCGCCGCGAGCGTGGGCCGGATCGCCGCCGCCAGCGCGCCGGTGCCAATCAGAAAATCCCGTCGCCCGAGAGACATCCCGTGTTCCTCCTCCGCGATTATAGGGCGGCGCGACGGGCAGCGGGTGAAGAGAGTAAGTGCTGCCTTTCTTAAATACGGTGACGCATCGAGGGTGGCGAGGCGCCCCGCCCGCAAGGCGCGAGGAGGGAAAATACCGGGAGTATGTGACCGACGAGCAACGCCGGGATCCCCGCCACGCGGTTTGTGCGTGGTGGGGTGGAACGCCGCGGGACGGGATGCATCGCCGGCCGAATGCCACCGTATTTATGAAAGTCAGCACTAAGTTTCAGCGGCCGGCGGGCTTCTCGCCGTTCTTCAGCCGCTCGCGTGCGCGGTCGACGTCCCGGTGGAACACGAACAGGCGATCCGCGCTGCCATCCGGATCCGTGAAGTCGTAGCGCTGGCCCTTGCGAGGCTGGACGCGAAGGTTCTTGTTCAAATAATCGACCTCAAAGGTGTCGAGCTCCAGCAGCGAGGCGCGGAATGCATCCTCCTTGTGGGTCGTGTCGTAGCGGATGCCGTCGGGGGTGGCGGTAAGCGTGCCCTCGCAGGAGCCAAAGCGATGTTTGTGGACGACGCCGAGGGAGGCATGGAGCCGGACTTCGCGGAAGGTGACCCTGACGTCGCGCTCGCCGGGTGTGAGCGAGAGTGTGGCCACGTGCGTGTCGTAGCCGGGTGCGGAGACGTTGAGTTGGTACTCGCCAGGCGCCAGGTCGCTGGCCGTGGCGGGCGTCGCGCCGATGAACCGGCGATCGAGGAACACCTGCGCGCCCGGAACGTCGCTGGCGATGCGGAGCGTTGCGCGGGTCGGCGCGGGCGTGTCCGCCGTCGCGCCGCCAGGCGCGGAGCTGGATGCGCCGGGTGCACGGCGGCGCGAGGCAGTCGGTGCGGGCGGCGGGGCGGGCGGCTCGGGCGCGGGGCCGCTCGTGTCGCGCGCGGTGTCGGGACGGGCCGGCAGGTTCGCCACGGCAGCCGGGTCAGGCGCCGCACCATCGCCGACATCGTCCGGCGCACGAGTGGTGAGAACGAAGAAAACGCTGGCGGCAAAGATGGCCGCAGCGAGGACGGCGACAAACGCGGCGCGATTCACGCCTGAAATTGTAACGGCGAAGTCCGCCCCGCCGCCTGGCGCGGAGCGCAGATTTTGCGCTCTTGACGCCGGTCGCGACGACGATGCATCGTCGTCGATGACGGACGGCAACACGTCACGTTGGCCCGACATGTCGGCGGGTGAGGTCAGAACAGGATCGGTCGTGATCGATGGATTGAAATTGACGATGACGGGTGGGCAACTGCGAGCCAACCTCGAGGAGCGGATCCGCTGGCATCAGAGCGACGTCGAGCGCATGTCGAAGCAACTGAGGACGCCCAACCGTTCGATCGAGGAATGTCCGTATCCCGACAGCGTCCTCGAAGGCGAGATCAACCGGGCCGAGCGGCGCATCGACGTGCTCACGTTCATCCGCGATTACATCGTCTTGGACGAAGTGTATCGCCTCGGCGAGTTCGATTTGCGCTTCGCGGATCTGCTGCCCGACGACGATTGGGACTGCTCGGACTGCGAGGAGTTCGGAATCCGGCGCCGGGCGCCGGCCTTCCCGCCGTAAGGCGGCCTCGGCGCGAAGGCGCGCTCGCGTGCCAGCGGCGTGGATCCGGCGCGGAAGCGCCGGCGCTCGGCACGGACGTGCGGCCCTCGTGCGAAGCGTGCGCTCGCGCGTCAGCGGCGTGGATCCGGCGCGTCAGCGCCGGCCCTCGGCACGGACGTGCGGCCCTCCGCCCGCAGGGCGGCCCTGGGCGCGAAGCGCGCCCTTAGTGTCCCGGGCGCTTGCCCCACGTCGGCGCGGCCGGTTCGGTCGTCCTGCGATCGACCGGCTTCGCCTTCAGCAGCTTCATCGCTTCGTCAACGGCGCGCTCGAGCTGCGGGTCCCGTCCCGCAATGACGTCTTTCGGAAAGTTCTCGACCTCGATGTCGGCGGCGACGCCTTCGTTTTCGACCGCCCATTTCCCGTCGCGCGTGAAGAAGCCGCCGCGTGGCGCGATCATCGTCCCGCCGTCGATGAACCCTGGCGTGTCCGCCGTGTGCACGAGCCCGCCCCACGTGCGCGTGCCGACGAGCGGACCGATCTGGCGGCGGCGGAACATGTACGGCATCAAGTCGCCGCCCGAGCCGGCCATCTCGTTGATGATCATCACCTTTGGTCCCCAGATGCCGGCCGATGGGCTGGTGAACGGCATTCGGTCGCCGGCGACGTTGTTGAAGTAGCCGTCGAAGTCGCGTTGCAGCACGTCGATGATGTAATCGGCTGCCGAGCCTCCGCCGTTGAAGCGCTCGTCAATCACCGCGCCCTTCTTGTCCTGCTGTGCGAAGTAGTAGCGATTGAAGCTGGTGTAGCCGCCCTGGCCGGTGTTGGGCACGTAGACGTACGCGAGTTGTCCGTTCGACAGCGTCTCGACCCGACGGCGGTTCGACTCGACCCACGCGCGCGTGCGCAAGCCCTGCTCGTTGGGCACCGGCACAACGGTGACCTGGCGCGCGCCCTGCATCGTCGGCTGGCCGTTGATGGTGAGGACCGTCTGACGATTGGCCGTGCCATCGAGGAGGCGATAGATGTTGTCGGGCGCGACGAGCTCATTGCCGTTGACCGCGAGGACGAAGTCGCCGACGTTGACGTTCACACCAGGAGCAGCCAGCGGCGCGCGGAGATCCGGGTTCCAGCTCTCGCCGTCATAGATGCGCGTGATCTTGTAGCGCCCCCGCTCGACGACGAAGTCGGCGCCGAGCAGTCCGGCGACGGGCGTCGGCACACTGGGCATGTCGCCGCCCCGCACGTACGAGTGTCCGACGGCGATCTCCGCGCCCATGTTGTCGAGCAGGTAATTGAGATCGGCGCGGTGCATCACGTGCGGCAGCAACGGGCCGTACATCTGCTTCATGCGCGGCCAGTCGGTGCCGTGCATGTTCGTGACGTAGAGGTAGTCGCGCTGCAGGCGCCAGCCTTCGTTGAACATCTGCGCGAATTCCTGCCTGGGATCGAGGTGCATGCGCAGCAACGCGTTGAGCCGGCCCTGATCGGTTGTGGGCGGATTGCGATGGGCGTCCACGAGAAACAGCGCGGGACGCGCCGCCCCTTCAGCCGGCGCCGCATTCGGGCCGCCAGCCGGACCCGGAGTTCGATAGAGCAGCTTGCGGCCGTCGGCGCTGAGCGCAAACTCCGCGACGTTGTTGACGAAGACGTCGGCGCGCCGCTCGCTCAGGCGGAAGCGGTGCAGCGTGCTGCCACGATTGGGTCCACCGGCGCCGGCCGGCGCTTCGAGGTAGTACACCGAGCCGGCGACGCCGGCCTTCAGCTGCGAGTATGGACGCTCGGGCACGCCCTGGATCGGGATGATGCGCTGCTGCAGATCGTCGAAATCGATCCGCACCGTGACCGGCGTGCGCGGGCGCACCTCGTCGCGCGGCTGCGCTTCCTGAGAGGAGTCTTCAGAAAGAGCGGTTTTCTGTGAATTCTGTGTGTTCTGTGGATCGCTTTTCTCCTGTGACTCCTGTGCAACCCCGCTGTCTTCGTCGCTTTCGGGGAGCAGCGGGCTCGGCTCGTCCTTGGTCAGCACCGCGAGATAGAGCGCGAAGTTTTCGACGCGGTCGTACGACGTCATGTCGAGCCATTGCGATCGCAGCCCGAGGTCGGTGGACGCGAGAAACCACAGATACTTGCCGCTGGCGTCCCAGACGGGGAACATCGCGTCGGCGAGCCCGTCCGTAATCTGCCGCTGCTCGCCGGTCTCCACGTTGGCGATGACGATGGCGCGGAAGAGCGTGTTGAGGCGGCTGGCAAACGCGACGAACGTCGAGTCGGGACTCCACGTCGGATGCAACGTGCGCTGCGGCACCATCCAGGGATCGCGGCCGACGATCCTGGCCTTGCCGCTGTCGACGTCCAGCACCCAGACGTTGAGATTGGTGTCGGAGTAGAGCAGCTTCTTCGAGTCCGGGGACCAGGACGGCGTGTAGTAGAACGCCGGCTTCTCGAACGCCACTTCGCGGGGCGTGCCCAGCCCGTCCTGCGACGCGATGACCAGCTTGTACTCGCCGGACTTGTCGCTGAAGTACGAGATCCACTTCCCGTCCGGCGACCACGCCGGCGCGCGCTCGGCCGACGCGCTCGAGCTCGTGATGTTTCGCACGTCGCCTTTCTCGGCGGGGATGGTGAAGATCTCGCCGCGCGCCTCGGCGAGCACGCGCTTGCCGGTCGGCGACAGCGCGATGTTCGTCATCCGCGTGGACACGTCCTCCCAGCGCGGCATCATCCAGGGGAAGTCGCCCGCGACGCGAATCGACAGCGGCGTCGTCCGCCCCGTCTTCGGGTCGAGCTCGTGTACGAGGCCGGCCTGCTCGAAGACCAGCGTGCCGCCGCCGGCGTCGAGCGTCTTCACGTCGAAGTCGGTGAATCTGGTGTGCTGGGTCAGGCGTTTCGCGCTCGCGTCATACGACCACACGTTGGCGATGCCGTCGCGATCCGAGATGAAGAACACGCTGTCGCCGACCCAGACGGGGTCGACGTCCTTGGAATCCGTCCAGGGCGGCGTGACGAGGTCGTACGACTCGAGATCGACAATCCAGATGGGCTTGTTCTGGCCGCCCCGGTAGTTGCGCCGCTCTTCGTCCCACGAGTTGTTCATGCGATACGCGAGGCGGCGGCCGTCCGCCGAGATCTTGCCCTGATAGGCGCGCGGAATGGGCAGCGGCTCGGCCGGCCCGCCCGCGACGGGCACGGTCCAGAAACGCGGCGCGGCGTTCGGCGCCCACGTCGCGCGGCCGGAGGCGAACAGCACGCGTGCGCCATCGTGCGTCCAGCCCTGCACGGTGTCGGCTCCAGGATGCCAGGTCAGCCGCTTTGGCTCGCCGCCGTCAACCGGCACGACGTACACGTCGGTGTTGCCTGCGTATTCGGCGCTGAAGGCGATCCACTGGCCGTCCGGCGAGAACTTGGGATTGCCCGTCTGGCCCTGAAAGCTGGTCACACGGCGCGCCATGCCCCCGGGCCGTTCGACGACCCAGATGTTGTTGGCGTACGCAAAGGCGACGTGCGTCGCGCTGACGGTCGGCGACCGAAGCATCCGCGTGGCTTCGCTGTTGGCGGTCAATGTGGTGACGCCAGCGGTGAGGGGCAGCAGAGTCGCCAGCAGCGCAGCCAGCCGGAGGGGGCGAGTCATCGTGAAAGCTCCTTCGAAACGGGATCCTGAAGGGACGGATCGTATCAGAGGAGCGCGAGCTCACCCCAGCGAAGCCCCCGTGGATCCACGACCGCGCGCGCGTGGCCGTGCCGGTTCCGCGTCCGGCGTTTCGGCCGCCTGCTCCGCCGCTCGTGCGGTGGCCTGTGGAGAGAACCCTGGGGGAACTCTGTGGAGGGAACCCTGGTGAAGAGAACCCTGTAAACCCTGTGGAAGGAACCCCGTCGCGGGAACTCTGTGAAGGGAACCCTGTGAAGCAACTGTGAAGCGGCTGTGAAGCGTAGTTGGCTGTATCCTCAGGTGATATATCATCCATGGAGTGACTATTACACCCGCGGAGTTTCAAGTCCTCGTCGCCCTGGCCGACGGCGAAAAGCACGGCTACGCCATCGGCAAGGAGGTCATCATGCGGACCGAGGGCCAGGTGCGATTGCGCGCCGCGACCCTCTACACCGTCATCAGACGACTGCTCGAAAACGGCTTCATCGACGAGAGCGCCGCGCGCCCCGACCCGGCCCTCGACGACGAGCGGCGCCGGTATTATCGGCTGACGGCGCGCGGCCGCAAGGCGGCGGAGGGGGAGGCGCTGCGGATGGAAACGACCGCGAAGCAGGCGCGCGCCAAGCTGCGGCTGCGAAAGGCATAGCCATGGGGGTTCCCGATCGCGTGTTCAAGGCGCTGATGCGGATGCTGCCGGCGGAGTTCCGCGGCGAGTACGAACGGGAGATGTCGGCGACCTTCCGCTCCGAGCGGCGCGACGCCAATGGCGCGGTGAGTCTCACCCGGGTTTGGATCGCCACGATCGTCGATGTGTTGCGCACCGCACCCGGCGAGCATCTCGATATTCTGCGGCGCGATCTCGGCCACACCTTTCGGATGCTGGCCCGGCGGCCGACGCTCACCTTCACGGCGCTCCTCACCCTGGCGCTGGGCATCGGCGCCAACACGGCGATCTTCTCCGTCGTCAACGGCGTGCTGTTCGCGCCCTTGCCGTATCCCGCCGCCAATCGCGTGGTGCTGATCGAAGAAGCGCGCGGTGATCGCGATCCGGGGACGACGGGCTATCTGTCGTTCGAGGCACTTCGCGGCGAGAACGCGTCGTTCGATCGCATCGCGGCACTGGCGGGCTGGTCGGCGATCCTGGCCGGCGATGGACGGGACGCCGAGCGCATCATCGGCGCGCGCGTCACATGGGAGTACTTCAGAACGCTCGGGTTGCAGCCGGCGCTGGGCCGCGACTTCGATCACTCGGAAGATCACCCCGAGCGGCGTCGCGTGGCGATCATCAGCGATGAGCTGTGGCAGCGGCGCTACGGCAGCGATCGCACCGTCATCGGGCGGCCCATTACGATCAACCAGATCGCCTACACGCTGGCCGGTGTGATGCCTGAGGCGGCGGCTGATCTGGGCACGGCGCGCAAGTTTCCCGAGACCGAGATCTGGACCCTGCTCGGGTACGCCGGGGAGCTGCCGCAGGCGTGCCGGACCTGCCGCCATATTCACGTCGTCGGCCGCCTGAAGCGCGGCATGTCCGCAGAGCAGGCGGAGGCGGACCTGACGCGCATCTATCAGTCGCTCGGCACCAGGTTCCCCGCGGACTTCGATCGCCCGCGTGCCGTGGTGACGCCAGTGCGCGACTATTTCCTCGGCCCCGTCAAGACCCCGCTGTATCTGCTGTGGGGCGCGGTGGGGTTGCTCCTCGTGATGACCTGCGCGAACATCGCCAACCTCTTGCTGATTAGGGCCAGCGAGCGCGAAGAGGAGATTGCCGTGCGGCGCGCACTCGGCGTCTCGCCCGCGCAGCTGCTGCGTCAACTGCTCACCGAGGCGGTCGTGCTTGCCATGATCGGCGGCGCGGCGGGGGCCGTCCTCGCATGGTGGGGAACGTCCGTGCTCAGGGCGAACGGCCCGGACGCGATTCCGCGGCTGACCGAGGTCACGGTCAACGCGCGCGTGCTGCTCTACGCGATCGGCGTCAGCCTCGTCACGGGCGTGGTGTTTGGCATGGCGCCGGCCCGTTTGCTCGTGGTTCGCCGCGATGTGGCGGGAGTCGCCGCGCGGCGCATCACCGCGGGGCCCGGTGCATGGAGATATCGGGCGGCGCTCGTCACCGTGAACGTCGCGCTCTCCGTTTTGCTGCTCGTCGGGTCGGGGCTGCTCGTGCGCAGCTTCCTCACGTTGATGACCGTGGACGCCGGCTTCAATCCGCAATCGCTGCTCACGTTCGAGATCGCGCTGACGGGAGAGGCGTATGGCGACAATGCCGGCATCACCCGGTTTTACGACCAGTTGTCTGAGCGACTTCGGGCGCGGCCGGACGTCGTGAGCGTCAGCGCGTCGACGCAGTTGCCGGTGACCGGGAGCATCGATCGGTCAGGCATCACCATCGAGGGTCGCACTGTCGACAATCCTGCGGCGGCACCGAACGCCGATCGCTATGCCGTGCGCCCGGACTACTTCACCACGATGGGCATCCGTCTGCTGCGTGGGCGAGTGTTCAGCGAGCGCGACCAGACGGCCGCCGCGCCGGTGGCCATCGTCGGGCAGACGATGGCCGAGGAGCTGTGGCCCGGCGACGATCCGCTGGGCCAGCGCATCCGCGTGGCGGGCGGCCCGAACAATCCATTTCGGACGATTGTCGGCGTCGTGGCCGACGTGAGGCATTACGGCCTTCACCTCCCGGCGACGTTACAGGTCTATATCCCGCACGCACAGACGCATTATTCGGAGCCGTACATGACCATGGTGGTGCGGACGGCTCAGGATCTGGTATCGATCGCACCGGCGGCGCGCGAGGAGGTGCGCGGGATCGATCCGCTGCAGCCGGTCACGAAGATCCGCACCTATGAGGGCATCGTGGCCGAGTCGATGGCGACGCGGCGTTTCACGCTGGTGCTGCTCGGTCTGTTTGCCGGCACGGCGCTGGTCCTGGCTGTTGTCGGGCTCTACGGCGCGGTCAGTTATGTCGTCACGCAGCGTCAGCGCGAGCTGGGCGTGCGCGTGGCGCTCGGCGCGACGGCCCGCGAGATCCGCCGGCTGGTGCTCAGGCTCGGGATGACGCCCGCCGTGCTCGGCGTGCTCGCAGGCGTCGTGATGAGCGCCGGCGTGGCCCGTGTGATCGAATCGATGCTGTATGGCACGTCGCCGATCGATCTGCCGACGTTTGCGGTGGTCACTGTGGTGATGACGGCAAGCGCGCTGGTGGCGTGTGTGCTGCCGGCGCGTCGCGCGGCCGGCGTCGATCCGGCGATCACGCTGAAGGCGGAATGAGCCGGACTACGTCTTCGCCTTCTGCATCTCCTCGCGCGCGCGCGTCAGGTGCGGGACGATGCCGAGGAGCCGCTCGAGGACCATCAGCTTGGCGCGGTGGTGCAGCTCGTGCTCTTTGGTGCCGAGCAGCATTTCGAAGCGGGTCTTGCTGGAGGGTTGAATCGGCGGCGGGAAGCCGACGCGTTCGGCGAGCTGATCGTCGGTCATCCGTTCGAGGAAGCTGGCGAACTCCTCGCCGTTCTTGGTCAGCGCGTTGATGATGTCGGTCCTGCTGGTGAGGGCCTGCGCGGCGCCGGCAATGCGCGTCATGTACGCGCCGAAGTCGTCATAGGTGATGAAGGTCGTCTTGTCGACTTCGTGCGCCTGCACGACCCAGAGCGTGGCGGCGGCGACGTGGGCGAGCTCTTCGGCGACGCTCCGTGTCTCCGGCGTCGCCCGAAACCCGTAGTGGTCTTCCGGGATGTCGCTCGCAATCTGAATCGTGTTGCGCCGGACCGTGCGGAACGACGCCGCCATGTCCTTGCCGCCGTAAAAGTCCATCAACCCTCCGAACCGCCTATGTTATAAGAACCTGCGACCCCCTCGCAGTTCTGCCCACCCCCCCCGAAATGGGCCTGCCCCATTTTCGGTTCCTTCTTCGGGCGACCTGCGGTGCGCGTCAGTTCCGAGCGGATCTTGTTGAGAACCTCCTCGCTCTGCGATGCGTCGACCAACTCGGGCCAGCGAGGCGGAAGAATCAAAGGCAATGGCGACAGGATTTTGCGCGCGCCCGACGTCCGGTCTGTGAAGCTGCTCCAGGGCCAGAGATCAGCGGCCGGCACAAGCCCGGCGCGCACGGGGTTGGCTTCGATGTAGCGCAGCACGGTCAGCAACCACAAGTCGTCATAAATTGCAGCGTTCCAGAAACGACGCTGGAAGACGTGGCCGTGTCCGACTGTCTGGGTCTGCTGGCGTAGAGTGCAGGCATAGCGACCTGTGACGCTCTGCATGAACGCAGAAAGTGCGCCTTCGGAGCGGGGCTCAATGAGCAGATGAAAGTGGTTCGGCATCAGGCAGTAGCCGAAGACCGACACGTCGAACCGTCTCACCCCTTCGGCGAGCAGTTCCATAAACCCAATGCAATCAAAGCCTTGACGGAAAACGATCTTTCGATCGTTGCCACGATTCACGACGTGGTAGGGCAGTCCAGGTGCGGCAAATCGGTTCTTGCGGGCCATGGGGGAGTCCTCCTTCTGGCCGTTGCGAAGGCAATGTGGATGCCGCCAAAGCCGGGCGCGCGAAATGGGGCAGGCCCATTTCGGGGGAGGTGGCAGAAGGTGCGAGGGGTGGGGAGAAAGTGGGAGCGTCACGAGGGCCGGCGCGCTCCGGCCGGCCGGCCCTGTGACTGCCTGTCAATCGCTCTACGGCTGGACGGTCGTCTCGCGCGAGGGTGTCCCCACGGGTGTGGCCGTGCTGTAGTAAATCCCGTTGAACAGGAACTTGAACGTGCCGTGCGGCTGATAGCGGAACGTGATCTCCGGGCCGAACAGCAGCACCTTGCCTTTCCCGAGCGCCGCTTCCACCCCCGCCAGACCGCCCTCGAGATAATGCTGGCCCCACGCCCAGCCTGAGCGCAGTGACTCCTTGCCGTCGAACCACGCGACCGGGCGGACGCCGCGAAGCATCGCATCGGGCGACAGGTGCAGGACCGGACTGTTGTCGAACATCACATCCACCTGCTTCGGCATGCCGAACGCGAGCGGGTTGGTGTTGTCCACGGCGACGCGCAGGAGCGAGCCGGGGATGTAGTACTTCTCGCGCGGCAGCGGACGTTCTTCGCCGCTCGGGCTCGCCTCCACCAGGTGATCGCTCACCGGCAGACCGAGGTGATGTCCGAGCACGGCGGACCCGCCGAACGCGACGATCGATCCGCCGGCTTCGACAAACTGCTTCAACTGCGGAATCGTCTGCTTCACCGTGACGCGTCCGAGCCGGTTGCGATATTCCTCGGGGACGTCGGCCGGCTGCCCGCCGCCACCCCCAAACCCGCCGCCGCCGCCGTCCCGCTCGGGAATCCCGCCGTCGGGGAACAACAGCACATCGAACTTCGCGTTGAGGTTGCCCGCATCCAGCGTCTGCGGATACACGACGTCGAACGTGAACTCGAACTGCTCGAGCAGGAACCGCACCCATCCCGACGGCATCGAGCCGCCGTATTGATCCCAGAGCCCGATGCGCGGCGCGTTGAGGCGATAGAGCGCACCCGCCGGCTTCTGGGTCACTCCGGTGAACGAGAGCCCGAGATCGGTGGCCGCCGTCTTCAGCACGCCCAGCGTGGACGGCCGGGCGGTGATGAAGATGACGCCGGTGCCGTCAGGACTCTGCCACGTGCGATCGCGCACGAAAAACACTTCCTCGCCGGCCTTGAGCAGACGGTTGACCGCGACAAACGCGTCGTTGACGCCGTGACTCACGGTGTAGCCCACCGCGCTGGCCGCCTCCGTGACTCGGCCCGGGACCGGTGTCAGGGTGTTCGTCCCCACGGGCTGCAACGCGCCCGCGACCTCGTCCACCAGGCGATCGAACTGCACGCCCATCTGATACGCGAGCGTCCAGCCGGCATTGTCATAGGGAGGAATCGGCGGACCGCCCGGATACTGGAAGTCGTTCGGGTGATCCTGAGGCTCGAACATGTCGAGGACGTGCGGCCGGAACGCCTGCGCGGTCTTCACGACGTACGATCCGGCGGGGTAGGTCTTGCCTCCGGCGGTGAGCGGCGCCGTCGCACGGTGCACCTGAATCCCCGACTTGATCAGGGCGTTCATGAACTTGGTGGCCGTCAAAAAGTCGCGCTGATCCGACGGCAGCACGTACGCCCGCGCATCGCGCCACTCGGGCCGCAGCATCAGCTTCTCGTATTGATCGATCGGCACCGTGTTGCTCACGAACCCGCCGGTGACGGTCGCCCCCGCCGGCGCGTTGGCCCGCTCGCGGCCCACGTCCTCCTTCACCGCTTGAAGGCGCTTGGGGTAGATCGTCCAGTTGTCGCGGGAGCCCTTCTCGATCGAATCCTTGCCCATCTGGTAGATGTTGAACAGGAAGATCTCCCGGTTGCGCGACGCGACGTCGAGCACGGCGCGATTGGCGGTGATGGAATAGTCCACCGACTGGCGGAAATGCCAGGGCTGCGGCTTGATCGGGAACGGCAGATCCGCGCTCGCGATCTGTCGATCCGGCACGAACGCGACCTGCATTGGCGTCGGGTTGCCAATCGTTTCCGTCAGCAGGCCGATCATGTTGTGGAAATACACCGTGGTCCGCAGCCCGCCGTTCCACCACGTCGAGTAATTCGCCCCCCGCCGCATCGTCACACCCGGCTTGTTCTCGGAGACGAACCGGTTGTGCATCGCCGAGCCGACGACGTCGAGGCCCGTGAGAATGAGCGGGTGATAGACGTGGTTGGCCGGATCGCGGAAGGGCGGCGCGAACATGATCGTGCCGGTCGGTCCCGACTGATGGTGGTTGTACATGATCTGCGGGAACCACTCGTGATAGAGCTGCCGATTCATGTTCGTCGATTCGGCCTGCGCCGCCATGTAGAAGTCGCGGTTGTTGTCGTGGCCGATGTACTTCTGGTACAGGCGCGGGATACCGCTGGTCGCGCGCTGCTTCGGATCCTGATGACGCATATACCAATCGCTGACCAGTTCCATGCCATCGGGATTGGCGTGCACCGCGAGCACGATGACGTCACGCAGGAAGCGCATCGTCTCCTCGTCGGTGCGGCTCACGAGCTGGTAGATGGTTTCGGTCAACTGCGCGGCGCCGAGCACCTCGGTGGCGTGCAGGCCCCCGTCAATCCACACCACCGCTTTGCCGTCGCGGGCGAGCTGCCGCGCCTGATCGTCAGTGAGCCCCTCGGCCAGCGCCAGGCGGCGTGCGATGTCCTTGTACTTCTGCAGGTTCTTGTGGTTCTCCGGCGACGTGATGATTGCCATCAGCTGATCGCGGCCCTCGGCCGTCTTGCCGATGCTCTGTACGATCATCCGGTCCGACTCGGCGTCGAGCTTGCGGACGAAGTCCGAGAACTTCGTGTAGTTGAACAGGACGTAATCGGCGCCAATCCGGTGGCCAAAGAACGCTTCCGGAGTGGTGACCTTGGGTTGCGCCTGCTGGGCGGCGGGCGCCGCGATCGCAAGGGCAACGGTCAACGCGACGAGCGCGAGGGAACGATGTGTGAACTGCATAGGCGTCCTTGCTGGGAATGGGCGCAGCGGCGCACCAGCCGCCAACTGTACTACGGGCGTCGATACCGCGCACGGGCCGCTTGACGCCGCTAACCGACCTCGGGTGCGTGGTGACATCGCGTGACAAGAGACCACGCGCCGGTTCCCGCCAACCCATCAGCCGAGCAGCGGGCCGATGTCCTCCTCCGCGAAACCATACCCGCGGAGCACCTGCTCGGTGTGTTCGCCCAGCAGCGGCGCGCGGCGGCGGATCTCCAGGGGCGTCTCGGACATCTTGATCGGGGTGCCCAGCGAGCGGAGGCGGCCGAGCGCGGGATGGTCCACCGGCACGGCCATCTCGCGCGCCACGACCTGCGGGTCGGCAAAGACCTGCGCGTAGTCGTTGATCGGGCCGCAGGGGACGCCCGCCCCGTCGAGCGCCGCCAGCCAGTCCGCACACGTCCGCGTGACGGTCACCGCCTCGATCGCCGCGGCCAGCGCGGCGCGATGCGTCACGCGCGCGGCGTCCGAGCCGAACCGGGTGTCGGCGAGCCACTCTTCGTGGTGCAGCAGCACCGCCAGCTTCGCGAAAGTGCGATCGTTGGCCGCGCCAATCGTGATGTAGCCATCGGCGCAGCGAAACGCCTGATACGGCGCGCTCATGCGGTGAGCCGAGCCGAGCCGCTCGGGGACGCGCCCCGCGAAGTACTCCGTGGCTTCCCAGACGGACAGCGCAATCCCCGCTTCGACGAGCGAGGTGTCGATGTGCTGGCCTCGTCCGGACGAGACCCGCCAATGCAGCGCCGCCAGGATGGCCGCCAGCGCAAAGAGTCCCGCACCGAGGTCGGTGATGGGCAGCCCCACTTTCACCGGCGGACGCCCGGCCTCCCCGGTCACCGACATGATCCCGGAGACGCCCTGCGCCACCAGATCGAAGCCGCCCTTGGAGGCGGAGGGGCCGGTTGCCCCGTACCCTGAGATCGACGCGTAGATCAATCGCGGGTTCGCCGCCGCGAGCGTCGCGTAGTCGAGGCCGAGCCGCGCCATGACGCCGGGCCGATAGTTTTCGATGAGGATGTCCGCGCCGCGCGCGAGCCGGGCGAGCGCCGCGCGGCCTGAGGGTTGCTGCAGATTGAGGACGATGCCGAGCTTGCCGCGGTTGACGGCATTGAACGCGGCGCTGTCGGTGCCGATCGAGCCGGCCATGGCGCGCGTCGAATCGCCGCCTGGCGGCTCGACCTTGATCACGCGTGCGCCCATGTCGCACAGTAGCATTGCGCAGTACGGTCCAGCCATCACCTGCGTGACATCGAGCACCGTTATGCCATCGAGCAACGTCGTCTGGGACATCGAGGGATCCATCGGCACGCTGACCTTCAATCGCCCGCAGGCGCGCAACGCGCTCACCTGGGACATGTACGACGCGCTCATGGACACGTGCGAGCTGGTCGACACGAGCGATGTCCGCGTGCTCGTCATCCGTGGCGCCGGCGCCGCGTTTGCGGCCGGCACCGACATCACCCAGTTTCGCGACTTCGCGACTGGCGCTGACGGCGTGGCCTACGAACGCCGCCTCGACACGGTGATCGATCGCCTGGAGCGTGTCAACAGGATCACGATCGCGGCCGTGAATGGCCCGGCTGTCGGCGGGGGCTGTGCGATCGCGCTCGCCTGTGATTTACGCATCTGTTCGGATCGCGCGCGGTTCGGGGTGCCGGTCGCGCGGACGCTGGGCAATTGTCTGTCCGCCGCGAATCTGGCGCGTCTCGTCGATCTCCTGGGGCCCGCACGGGCGCTCGATCTGCTGCTCACGGCGCGTCTGGTCGATGCCGACGAGGCGTTGCGGGTCGGCCTGGCCACGCGCGTGGTGCCACCGGCGTCGCTCGATGCCGAGGTTGCGCGGCTGGCGGAAGAGCTCACGCATCGCGCCTCGTCCACGGTGACGGCGACGAAAACAGTGCTCCGGCGCATCCGCGAACAGCGCCGGCCGGCGCAGGCCGACGACGTGGTCGCGGCGTGCTACGCGAGCGCCGAGTTCCGCCAGGGCGTCGCCGCGTTTCTCGACGGCAGCAAACCGACGTGGGAATGAGGGCCGCGCTCACGCGCGCAGGGCGCGCCGTCGGGGCGAAGGCCACTGCGTGGACAGGCCGCGCTCACGCGCGGAAGGCCGGGCGCCGGAGGGCCACGCTCAGGCGCGGTGGGCCGCGCAAACCCGCGGAGGGCCGGGCGAATGCCCGGAGGGCCGCGCTCACGCGCGGAGGGGCCGGGCGCCGGAGGGCCACGCTCACGCGTGGACAGGCCGCGCTCACGCGCGGAGGGGAAGATCCCCTCGGGCCGTGAGGCCCGCCCGCGGCGAGCGCCAGCGAGCCGCCTCCGAGGCGCAGCCTCGGCCCCCGACGAATGCCGCCGAGAGCGGATAGCTGAGAGCGCCGACAGCTGAGAGCTGACAGCTGAGAGCGCCGAGAGCCGACAGCGGACAGCTAGAACATCACCCAGCAGAGCAGCCCGCCCACCACCGTCATCGACAATCCCCACGCCAGCAATTGATTGAACACCTTGCGCACGTCCACGCCTGGCGGCAGCGCAGCCAGACACAGCGCGCCCATGGTCGAGAGCGGCGACAGATCGACCAGATGCCCGCCGACGTTCATCGCCGACGCAATGCCCAGCGCGTCGCCGCCGCCGAGCCGTTCCACCAGCCCGGGCACCGTCGGCAGAAACGCCGGCAGCACCACACCCGACGTGCTGCTGTAGACCGACACCAGACCGGTCACAAACGCAATGACCCCGGTGACCGTACCGGGCGTGGACACTCGCGCGAGCAGGTCGGTGAACAGATCCATGCCTTGCGTCCGTTCGAGGACGCCAATGAGCACGGTCACACCGCAGACCATCAACACCACATTCCACGGCATGCGCCTGATGGTCTCCTTTTCATCGGCCGCACGCGCGAGGGAGAGAATCATCGCGCCGGTCATGGCCGCCATGCCGACTTGCATGTTGAACACCACGACGGCAATCACGAGCGACGCGAGGATGACGACCGTCAGCCAGTGTTGCCACGTGAACGGATCCTCCGGCACGATCGGCTTCGCATCGGTGCCCTCGGTCCGGCGCGTGAAGAGCCGCCAGCCCCCGAACACCACGAACGCCAGCATCGTGATGACCAGATGCGCGAGCATGTTGTTGGCATAGGTCTGCCACTCGACGTCGGCGAGCCCGATGCGCGCCATCACGCCGTTGACGATCACCCCCGTTGGCGCGAACGGCGACAGCGCCCCGGCCTGCGCGCCGTTGCCGACCATCAGGATCATCAGAAACGGCGGCACGCCCGCCTGATGGCCGATCGCCATGGCCATCGGTGCCAGCAGCGCCGCCGTCGCGATGTTGCCCGGTCCGATCGTGGAAAGCCCCAGCGCCACGAAGAAGAACATGATGGGGATGAGGCCGGCATTGCCGTAACACAGGCGCACGGCATGCGCGGCCAGCCGCTCGAGGGTCCCGTTGACGTGCGCCATCCCGAACAGGAGCGTGACGCCCACCAGCGTGAGGAACAGCGAGATCGGGAACGCGCCGATGACCGTGTTGAGGGGCAGGCCGCCGAGGTAGACCCCCACGATCCACGCAAAGGCCAGCGACACGATGCCGACGTTCACCTTCGTGAACATGCTGAGCGTGACGGCGGTCATCAGTGCGCCGAGCGAAATCCAGGCGAGCATCAACGGGGCTCCATGAGTGAGCGCAACAATACCGCAGGGTGAAGCGCACGCACACCGGTGAAGTGGGCCACCTGATGACGGCAGGAGGTACCGGCGGCGACGAGCACACCCTCCAGCGGCAACGCGCGGGCCGCCGGCAACAGCTTCAACTCGCCGATTGCGCGGGAAACGTCGTAGTGCTCGCGCGTGTATCCGAATGAACCGGCCATGCCGCAACAGCCGGCGTCCAGCTCGACGACGGTAGCCCCCGGGATTCTCGAGAGCAGCGCGCGGGCGGCACTGGCGAGACCCATCGCTCGCTGATGACAGTGCGCGTGCAGCACAATCGACGATGGCCCGGGCGCCAGCGGCACCGACGCGCGGCCCGCGTCCCATTCGCGCTCCAGATACTCTTCGAACAAAAACGTCGCGTCGCCGATTGCCCGCGCCCTCGCCTGCGCGTCGCCACGCAATAGTGCGGGAGCATCTTCGCGCACAGCGGACAGACAGCTTGGCTCGAGAAAGAGAATGGCATCGCCGCGTCGCGCGTGCTCGTACAGGTGCTCCGTGTTGGCCGCCGCCAGCGCGCGCGCCTCGCCGAGCAGACCCTGCGAGATGAGCGGTCGTCCGCAGCAGCCGTGCGGCACGACCCGGGCGCCAATGCCAGCCGCGTCGAGCAGCTCCATTGCCGCGACACCGATCTCGGGATCGGCGTACTCAGTGAAGGTATCGCGAAACAGAATGGCGCTTCGCCGAACCTTGGAAGGCAGCCCAGGCGTGGAAGGGCGCGGCCCGCCGCGCCGTAGCGTGTCGGCAGAAACCGGGCGAACGCGGGAAGGCGATGCGGTCGCGCGCCGCTCCAGCCGCCGTGTCAGCGTGTCCCTCGTCCACGAGGGCAACGTGCGACGACGGTCGACGCCCAGCGCAACCTCGGCGAGCCAGCGTCCCGGCGCCGACCGTGCCATCGCGTTCGAGAGCGGCGCCGTCCGGCTCGCCCATTCGGCCGTGCGGCGTACGTGGCCGAACGCGCGCGCGCGCCGCGAGACGCCGTGGCGGGTCCAGTAATCGGCCAGGAACTCGCTCTTGAATCGCGCCATGTCCACGCCGGTCGGACACTCCGTCTTGCAGGCGCGGCATTCGAGGCACAGATCGAGTGCCTCGTAGACGCTGGCGTCGCCGAGTCCGGCCTCGCCCAACTGGCCGGTCATCGCCTGGCGCAGCGCGTTGGCCCGGCCGCGTGTCGAGTGCGCTTCTTCACGAGTCGCGCGATACGACGGACACATCGTCCCGTCCAGGGTCTTGCGGCAGGCGCCGACGCCGCTGCACATCTCCACGGCACGTCCCAGGCCGCCGTGTGCGGCGTAGTCGAACCAGGTCTGCGGGTCGGGTGTCTGATAGGCCGGACCGAAGCGCAGATTCGAGGCGATCGGCGGCGAATCGACGATCTTCCCGGGATTGAACAGGCCGTTCGGATCGAACGTGCGCTTCACCTCGCGGAACGCCTCGTACAGCACCGGGCCGAACATCTTCTCCGTGAACGGCCCGCGCACCAGCCCATCGCCGTGTTCGCCCGACAGCGCGCCGCCGAACTCGAGGACCAGGTCGGCGATTTCGTGCGCGATCGCTTCGAACCGCTGCACGCCCTCCGCGGTCTTCAGATTCACCACCGGTCGAACGTGCAGACACCCCACGGAGGCATGAGCATAAATGCCGGCCACGGTGCCGTGGCGGCGCACGATGCCGCTGAACCGCTCGATGTAGTCGCGCAGCCGCTCAGGCGGGACCGCTGTGTCCTCGACAAACGAGATCGACTTCGCGTCGCCTCGCATCGCCGTGGACAGGCCCAGCGCGGCTTCGCGGAGGGTCCAGATCCGCGCTTGCGCCGCCGGATCGATCGCGCGCGTCCACCGGCAGGTCACGCGGCTGGCCAGGTCGCGCTCCAGAACGGCGAGACGTGCGGCGAGATCGTCCACGCGATCTCCGGCGAACTCGATGCACAGCAGCGCGCCGCCGTCGTCCGAGAAGATCGTGCGGCGTGTGGCATCGAGGGCGGGGTGTTCCCGCGTGTGCTGCAGGATGAAGGCGTCCATCACCTCGACCGCCGAGGGTCCATGGGTCAGTACGGCAGGCGTCGCGGCCAACGCGTCGAGGACGCTGCCGAACTCCACCGCGAGCACCACGCGCGCACGCGGCAGCGGCACGAGCGCGATCTTTGCCTCGACCACGATGCCCAGCGTGCCTTCGGACCCGATCACGATCCTGGAAAGATTGACGGGCCGGCTCGGGTCCACGAACCCATCGAGGTTGTAGCCGCCCACGCGGCGCAGGACCTTCGGGAAGCGTCGCGCGATCTCGCCGGCGTGACGCGCGGCGATCTGCGGGATGGCGCGGTAGGCTCGTGCCTCGATGGTGTCGCCACGTTGCGCGTGTTCGAGCCGGTCAGGCAACAGCTCGCGCAGATGCGCCACGCGTCCGTCCGCCAGGACGACGTGCTGCTCCAGCACGTGGTCGATGGTTTTGCCGTAGACGATGGAGCGCGCGCCGCTGGAGTTGTTCGCCATCATGCCGCCGATGGTCGCGCGGCTTGCCGAGGACAGATCCGGCGCGAAGCGGAGGCCGTGCGGCCGCAGATGCGCGTTGAGCTCGTCGAGCACCACTCCGGGTTCGACGCGCGCCCAGCGCTCCGCCGCGTTCACCTCGAGGATGCGATTGAGATGCTTCGACGTGTCGAGCACGAGACCGGCGCCGATCGCCTGGCCGGCCTGCGAGGTGCCGCCCCCTCGTGCCGTAATCGAGGTGCCGTGCTTCGCCGCGAGCAGCACGGACGACACCACGTCCTCACGACTGCGCGGGATGACGACGCCTGCCGGCTCGATCTTGTAGACGCTCGCGTCGGTGGCGTAGAGGGCGCGCGACAGCCGATCGAAACGCACCTCACCCCGTATTGCCGCCTCGAGGTCGCGCTCCAGCGGCACCGGCTACTTCGGCCTCACGGCGGACATCAGGTGCGTGAATGCCGTGTTGAGCGCGCGCTGACCGGCGCCGGCGCCGCGGTGATGGCCCATGCGCGCAACCACCAGGTCGTGAGAGGGAATGACGAAGGTCCACTGGCCCCCGGCGCCCGCCGCGAAATACGCATCGCGCGGGATGTTCCACTGACCCGTGCCGTTGACCCACCACAGCCCGCCATACCTCGGCGTATCCCACGCCGGCGCGGGCGTGCTCACGAAGGTGGTCCACCCGTCGGGAAGAAGCCGCGTGCCCTGCCACATACCGTCCTGCACGTGCAGCAGACCGATTCGCGCCCAGTTGCGTGGCGTGCCGTAGTCATAGCCGGTGAGCAGGAAGTTGCCGTACGGATCGGTCTCGAGCACCTGGCGCCGGATGCCGATGCGATCGAACAGCGCCCGCTGCGGCCAGGTGAGATAGTTCTCGCCGCGTCTGGTCACGGCATCTTTGATCAGCCGTCCGATCGTCAGCGGATCGGAATTGCGATAGCGGCCCTCCGTGTTCACGGGAAACTGCAGCGGCACGTTGACCGAGTACTCGAAGGCATCAACCGCGCCGGTGTAAATGTAGAAGTGGTCGGGATAGCCCTTGTCCGGCGTGTAATCAGGATCCTGCGTCGCGATGAACCGCAATCCGCTGCTCATGCGCAGCAGGTCCATCGGCCGAATCGCGCCGCGCGGATCACCGGGTTTCTGCCATTCGGCCACGGGCGCCCGCTGCTCCAGCGTGTAGACGCCCTCTTTGACCAGCAGGGCAAACAGCGTCGCCGTCAGGCTCTTGCCCATCGACCAGCTTTCCAGCTGCGTGTCTTTGGTGATGCCAGGCATGTAGCGCTCACCGATGATGCGCCCCCGGTGGACGATGACCAGACCAGCCGTGAGCGCGGCGGAGTCCGCAAAGGCGGCGTCGACGGCGGCGTCCACCTTGGCCCGATCGACGCCGGCTGGCCAGGGCGTTTCCGGGACGCGATCGCCCATCGGCCAGTCCTGCGACATCGCATCCGGCAGCGTCGTGGTGACGGGGACCGGCGTGAAATCGACAACGCCGGGCTGGCCGGCGCGATCGATGATGCACCCTTGATCACCGTAGTAGCGTGCCGTCCGCGACTGTTTCCCCAACGTCGTCGTCACGCTCCGGCGATCGCGATCGACGTTCCACGTGACCTGGTCGGATTCACCCTCGGGCATGAAGAAATAGCCGCTGTTTCGTGCGGCCTCGGTGGGATCGCGCTGTGACACGAACACCGCGGAGCACAGGACTTTTGCGTAGCCGGCCAGCCCAAGCTCGGTGGGCGTGCCCACAGGCGGCGGCGCGGTCGACGAGGGCGCGACGCCAAAAAGGCCAAAAAGCAGGAAGAGCAGCACGAGCAAGCGGTTCAGGCTCATCGCGCCGAAATATATGCGATATCGGCGATGTCAGCGAATCTCGCCGCGAAGGATGGTCATCGGGCCGAACAGCGGCTCGCCGAAAGCGCCGGCCTCCACGCTGACGGTGCCTTCGAGCTCGTAGTCGATCGGTTCGCGCGCCAGGGCCCGGCTGAGCGCCTGACCCAGGCCCGGCACGTCGCGGAAATCCACGACGATGTCGATGGGCACTTCGGCATCGCTGCGAGCCTGAAGCGGCAAACCAAGCGGGAAGTCCACCGTGGCCGCTCGCGAGCCTTGAAGGTGCAACGTGCCGCGCAGGGTCCCGACGGTCAGGCCAAAGCCGTTCGGGTTGGTCACCCTGGTCCAGAGACGAACGGATGCGCCTCCGGCGGGCGCCATCACGGTCGGGCCCGTGAGTCGAATCTCATTCGGCCGATGCTGGGCCTGTTCGAAGCGCGGCGCCTGCACCATGCCGCGGAGCCCGTCGAGTGACGCGCAGGCGCTCGCCATGAGGCACGCCAGCGCTGCAACGCAGAGTCGGCCCGTCATCCGCAGCACCTCGTAATCAGGCAACTGCAACGCGAGTGCCGTCGCGGTTGTCACGACGCCTGGAAGACGCAGGGGGCTGACCGGGAGTCCCCTATTATCGCGTTACGGCGCGAAGCTCTTGATTGCGGCATCTTCAGTGTCGTGCGCGTCGAAGATTGTGACCAGCCGCGTCATGACCAGCAGGTCCGTGATCCTGTTGCCGGCGTTGGCCAGCTTGAGTTTCGCTCCCTCGCGCATCGCCGATCCGTAGCACGCCACCATCTCGCCGAGCCCGGAGCTGTCCACGTAGCCGACGTTGGCGAGATTGAGCACGATCTGCTTCTCACCCTGGAAAAGCAGGCTGGTGATCTTGTCCTTCAGGCGGCCGGGATTCTCCGTCGCCAACATCTTTCCGTTGACGTCCACGATGACGACGTCGCCAACCTTGCGTTCTGTAACGGTCATTCCGCCTCCGCGGTGGAATCGTAGCAGGGATCGGGCTCCACGCGGCATGCAGGCTCAACAGCCCGTGGTGGAAGTCATGCAACACGCGGGGACAGGCCGTGCGTCGTGCGCGCCGGGACTTCCACCACGGGCTGCCAGGCCTCAGGCGTAAGGCCCAGGCCCCAGAAGGCGGGCGGCCATCAGTTGAGCGCCGCGGATTCGTCGAACTGCGTCAAGGTGAGCCGCTGGACCGGGCTGGTGATGACCGTCTCGCCATCGACGTGGAGCTCCATGCAGAAACCGGCATAAATGCCGCGCATCTTGAGAAAGCTGCCCCCCAGCGAGCAGCCGGCGAGCTGGGCCTCGCGCCACTCAGGGAAGAACTGACCGCCACGCAGGCGGACGACGCCTCGGGCCGGATCGAGGACGATCAATTGATAGAGGCTGTTCCTGGTGACCACCGTCAGCGTCTGGAACACCGGGGTCGTATCGACCTGGCACCCGTCGGTCCACTCGGCATTGGCCCAATTGTCGAGGACCGCCGTGGCGGGAACTGTCGAGACGCGCCGGTCAGCACGGTTCATGGTCACGGTAGGTTGCAAGCAGCGTTCCGTGGCTATGATACCTCCTGTCATGGTCACAATGCGCCGCGTACTGCATCACCTTGCCGCCACGATTGTCCTGCTGGGGATTGCCGCGCACGCCCACGCGGATACCGCGCAGCGTCTGCGCCACCTGATCGATGTCGCCGGCGTCTCCGGGTATGAGGCTCAGGTCCGCGAAGCCATCGAAATGTTGCTGCCGACAACGGCACGGGTCAGGGCCGACAACCTCGGCAACATCGTCCTGCGGACCGGCACCGGCGCTCCTCACACGCTCATCGTGGCGCCGCTCGATGAAAGCGGGTTCGTGGTGTCCGCAATCACTGATGAGGGATATCTGCGCGTGCATCGCCCTGGCGCCGGGCCGAACGTCCGGCTTGGGACGCAGTTCTTCGTCGGCCAGCCGATTCTGATTCGCTCGGCGGCCGGAGCCTGGGTCCCTGGCGTCACCGCCACGCCATCGTCGCACCTGAGAGGATTTCACGACCCGGCGGAGGTTGCGCGCATCAAATCGATCGACGACATCTGGATCGACGTGGGCGCAGCGTCGCGCGCCGAGGTCGACGAGCTCGGCATCCGGCTCCTCGACAGCATCACGTTGAGAGATCGAGGAGTGTCGCTCGCCGGCACGCGCGTCAGCGGCGTTGCCGCCGCCGGCCGCGCCGCGGCGCTGGCGCTGGCCGAGGTCGTGCGCCGAAGCTCGGGCCGCGGGGCGAGCGGCAGCGTCACGCTCGCGTGGGTGACGCAGTCCGAGTACGGCCATCGCGGCCTGCTCCGGCTGCTCGAGACGATGCCGCCCGATCGAGTGATCGTGCTCGGCGGGGCCCCGAATCCGGGCGAACACCCGCGCGGCGCGATCGGAGAGCTCGGCACCGGACCGGTCCTGCGACAGGGGGGACTCAATCTCCCGGCGAAGTGGAAGGCGCTGCCGGTGCGGACGGTGCACGTGCCGGTGCTCTTTGCGCAGACCCCGGTCGAGACGGTGGATGCGAAGGACGTCGACGCGCTCGCGGAGTGGATCGCGAAGGACGTGGGACTCCCGCCGCTCGCCTCCCCAGGTGGAACGGGTGACACAGGTGCAGCAGGTGCAGCAGGTGCAGCAGGTGCAGCAGGTGCGCAGGGTGCAGCAGGTGCGCAGGGTGCAACAGGTGCAGCAGGCCTGCCCGCCGAAGCGGGAAGGGATGCAGCCGCGAAGGCGGGTGCACAGGCGTTCGAGACGCTGGGTGCGCTGATCGAAACGTATGGCGTCTCGGGTCACGAGGCTCCCGTGCGCGACGAGATTCTGAAGCGGCTGCCCTCGTGGGCGAAGCCGCGGGTGGACGCACGCGGCAATGTCACGGTGACATTCGGGTCGGGCGGCAAGCCGCTCATCTTCGTCGCGCACATGGACGAAGTCGGCTTCGAGCTCACCAGCATTGCCGAGGACGGGACCGCGGCGATTCGCACGCGCGGCGGCATGTACCTGTCGCTCTTCGAGGCGCATCCGGTCCTCGTGCAGACCGTCGGCGGCCAGGTGCCGGCCGTGTTGGCACCGCGAACGGGGTACACGACCGCGACCGCCTCGCAGCCTGATCCCCAAACGCTGTTCGTCTATTTCGGGACCAGCAGTGCAGCCGAAACGGCGGCGCTCGGTGTGGCCGCCGGCCAGAGTGTAACGATTCGCAAGTCGTTTGCGCGTCTCGGCACCCATCGCGCCACCGGCCGCGCGATGGACGATCGGAACGGCTCCACGGCACTGCTGCTCGCGCTCGCCGGCGTCGAGCCGGCGACTGTGAACAATCAGGTGACGTTTGCGTGGGTCGTCGAAGAGGAGACGGGGCTGGTCGGCGCGGCCCATCTCGCCGCCGAGTCCAGATTCGATACCGCCTTTGCGGTGGACACGTTCGTGTCGACCGACACGCCCGTCGACATCCAACGACTCGCCGTGGCGAAGCTGGGAGGCGGCGCCGTGCTGCGCGTGCTCGACAGCCGCACGATTGTCCCTCCACATGTCGTGGACCGTCTCGTCGCCATCGCGCGCGACGCGGAGATTCCGCTGCAACTGGGCACCACCAGCGGCGGGACCGATGCCAGCGCATTCAGCGCCGGGGGTGCGATTGACGTCGGCCTCTCGTGGCCGGGCCGCTACTCGCATTCGCCGGTCGAGGTCATGGACGCGCGCGACCTCGACGCGCTCGTCCGGCTGATCCTGGCGGTCGCGCACCACTACTAATCGCGCAATTCTGAAAGTACATGAAGCAGGTCGTTTCAGGCTACGGCACATGGAAATCGCCGCTGACCGCGGCGCGCGTGACGGCGGGCGCGCTGCGATTCGATCACCTCGTCGTCGATGGCGACGATCTCTACTGGTCCGAGGGACGTGCCTCAGAGGCGGGGCGCTACGTCGTCGTCCGGCGCACACCTGACGGCCGGCTCAGCGACGTGACGCCCGATGGCTTCAACGTGCGCTCGCGCCTGCATGAATACGGCGGCGCCGCGTACACCGTGCACGAGGGCACCGTGTACTTTTCGAATTTCGCCGATCAGCGCGTCTATCGCCAGGCGCCGGGCCGCGCGCCGGACGCGATCACGGCAGAGGGCTGCTTTTACGCAGATGCCCATGTCGACCCGAGACGGGACCGGCTCCTGTGCGTGCGCGAAGACCATCGCGGCGCGGCGGTGATCAACACGATCGTGAGCGTCGCGATCGATGGGCGCGCCGAGCACGTGCTCGTTTCAGGGGCGGACTTCTACTCCGATCCAGCGCTCAGCCGCGACGGCTCGCGTCTGGCGTGGCTGCAGTGGAACCACCCCAGCATGCCGTGGGACGGCACCCGGCTCTGGGTGGCGGAGGTCGACGGCGACGGGACCTTGGGGCCGCGCGAGCACGTCGCTGGAGGAGATAGCGAATCGATCTTTCAGCCTGAGTGGGCGCCGGACGGAACGCTGATCTACGCCTCGGATCGCACAGGGTGGTGGAATCTGTATCGGTGGGCGGGTGGGGCGGGTAGGGCGGGTGGGGCAGGTGGGGCAGGTGGGGCAGGTAGGGCAGGTAGGGCAGGTGGGGCAGGTGGGGCAGGTGGGGAGCACGAGGCGCTGGCTCCGATGGCGGCCGAGTTTGGCAAGCCGCAATGGGTGTTCAGTCAAACCACGTTCTGTTTTCTTGATGCGACGCGCATTGCGGCGACCTATACCGAAGAGGGGCGATGGAAACTGGGCATCCTTGATCTCGACACGCGACGCTTTGATCGCATCGATCTGTCGCTCGAGCCGGTTGACTGCATCTGCGCCACGTCCCGTGACGTGTTTTTCATCGGCGGCTCGCCGACACATCCGCCGGCGATTGCGCGAGTCGTTCGACGCGCGATTGATGCCGCCGTGTCTCCCGGCGAGGTGCCAGCGCGCCCACCTCGCGTCGAGGTCGCCGTCATCCGCGCGGCCACCGCGGATCGCATCTCCGATGCCCGGATCTCTCCCGCGCAGCCCGTCACGTTCGACTCCAGCGGCCAGCCGGTGCACGCCTTTTACTACCCCCCGAAGAACCCCGACAATTTTGCGCCGGACGGCGAGCTGCCGCCGCTGATGGTGATGAGTCACGGCGGGCCGACCGCCGCCAGCACGGACGTGCTCGACGCGCGCATTCAGTTCTGGACGAGCCGCGGCTTCGCCGTTCTCGACGTCAACTACAGCGGAAGCACCGGCTTCGGCCGCGCGTATCGCGATCGCCTGAAAGGCCGCTGGGGGCTCGTGGACGTGACCGACTGCGTCAACGGAGCCGCCCACCTCGTGGCCAGGGGGCAAGCTGATCCCGACCGCCTGATCATCCGCGGCGGTAGTGCGGGCGGCTACACCACGCTGGCGGCGCTCACCTTCCACGACACGTTCAAGGCCGGCGCCAGCCACTACGGCGTCAGCGACGTCGAAGTGCTCGCCCAGGACACGCACAAGTTCGAATCGCGTTACCTCGATTCGCTCATCGGTCCGTACCCGGAGGCGCGTGATCTGTATCGTGCCCGTTCGCCCATCCACTTCGCCGATCGGCTCTCAGCGGCGCTCATCCTGTTCCAGGGGCTCGAAGACAAGGTCGTCCCGCCAAATCAGGCGGAAACGATGGCGGATGCCGCCCGCCGCAAGGGTCTGCCCGTGGCCTACGTGCCGTTCGAAGGGGAGCAGCACGGCTTCCGGAAAGCGGAGAACATCATCCGATCGCTCGAAGCCGAGTTGTATTTTTACGGTGCGGTCTTCGGTTTCACGCCTGCCGATCCGCTGGAGCCGGTTGCGATCGATAATCTACCGAGATGAAGAACGTGCTTTTCGCCCTTCTCGTCGTGCTGACCGCGTCGAGCGCTTCCGCGCAGGAGCGCGTGCGCATCGGCCTGTTGCCGTTCGACATCGCCAATGTGGGTGGTGGCACCTACACGGCGGCTCAAGCGCTCGCCAAGCTCGTCCGCGTCGAGATGATCACCGACAAGCGGGTGCAGCCCGTGCTGCTCGAAGTGCCCGCCGGTGCCAGGCTGCCGCTGTCAACGTCGCAGCTGGCCACGCTGGCTACGGAAAACGACCTCCACATGATCATCGCGGGGACCATTCTCGACGCCGAAACCACGCGGGGCAGGAACCGCGTGTCCACGCGTGGTCTGGGCGGACGCCTTGGCAGCAGCGTCGGCACCAGCGTCTCGCGGACGCGCGCCGAGGTGTCGATGCATGTCGAGCTCGTCACCAGGGACGGCGAGGTCAGCCACGCGTTTCAGGTCGAGGGCAACAACACCGACGTCGGCGTCGGCGCCGACATCTGGACCTCGCTCGGCGGCTTCGACGTCGGCGACGCCCACTGGGACAAGTCGCCGATGGGCAAGGCGCTGCGCGAGGCCGCCCAGAAGCTCGCCGCCGAAGCCATCAAACGTCGTCCATGAGCCGCCAGGGAACTGGCCGCCGGGACGAAACGTAGTTCCGAACGTGACCGACCTCCGTCTTGCGTTCCGCATGATGGGCAAGCAGCCGGGGATGTCGCTGCTCGCCATCGTCGCACTCGCGCTGGGCATCGGACTGACGACGACGATGTTCAGCATCGTGAATGGGGCGGTGCTGCGCGGCCTGCCCTTCGAGGACTCGGACCGCATCCACACCCTGCAGCGCGTCAATCATGCGGTCGCGGATGGGCCTGACGCCGGCGAGCAGGCCACGCTCCACGACTTTGCCGACTGGCGCGCGCGTCAGACCTCGTTCGAGAGCCTGGCCGCCTTTCAGGGACGGCTGGCCAATGTCGTCGGCCCCGACGGCACACCCGAACGCTATCGCGGCGTTTGGCAGACCCCGAACACCTTCAGCTTGCTGCGCGCTACCCCCGCGCTCGGGCGCGACTTCCGCGCCGACGAGGAACGCCCGGGTGCCGAGCCCGTCGTCATCATCAGCGACAAGGTCTGGCGCGAGCGCTTCGACAGTCGCGCGGACGCCATCGGCCAGCCGCTCCGCATCAACGGCCAGGTGATGACCGTTGTGGGGGTCATGCCGCCCGGCTTCGCATTCCCCGTGGTCCACGATCTGTGGGCGCCACTCACCGTCGATCTCGACCCGGCTGGTCGTGGCCAGAGTCAGCGTGTCCAGGTCATTGCTCGTCTGGGGGACGCTGGCAGCCTCGATCGGGCGAGCGCCGAGTTCGCAACCATCGCCAGTCAGCTGGCCGCTGAACATCCAGACACCAACCAGAGCATCGGCGTCGCGATCAACTCGTATATCGAGTCTTTTATCGGCAGTGAGACCGTCGCCGCGCTCTTCACCATGCTCGCGGCGGTGTTTGGGGTGCTCGTCATCGCGTGTGCCAATGTTGCCAACCTGGTGCTCGCGCGCGCGGCCGATCGGACGCGCGAGGTCGCCGTGCGCACCGCCATCGGCGCCAGTCGTGGGCGAGTGATCAGGCAGATGCTCACGGAGGTGCTGGTCCTGGCGCTGATCGGTGCCGGCGCGGGGCTGGCCATCGCCGACGCGGGCATCACCTTGTTCAACCGCGCGATCGTGGACACGAGCCCGCCGTTCTGGATTGACATCCGCATCGACAGCACCGTCCTGATCTTCGTCTCCGTGGTGGCAGTGATGGCCGCCGTCGTGGCCGGCATCGTGCCGGCATGGCGCGCGTCGCGGACCGATCTCGCCGGCATCATGAAGGACGAGGGCCGCTCGACCGGCATTCGCATGGGTCGCTTCAGCCGCGGCCTCGTCGTCGCGGAGCTGGCGCTGTCGTTCGGACTACTGGTCGCCTCGGGCCTGGCGATTCAATCGATCGTCAACGTCGCCAACGTGGACTTCGGATTCCCGGCTCATGACGTGTGGGCGGGGCGCGTAGTGCTGCCCGACCAGGACTACCCGGACGAAGCGAAACGCCGCCAGGCGTATGACGCGATGCTGACACGAGTGCAGACTGTGCCGGGTGTGCTGAGCGCGGCGCTGGCGACCGACGTCGCCCCGATTGCGACGCCGAACGTGATCCGCCTTCCAGGCCAGACCTATGCGAACGAGCGCGAGTATCCGGGCGCGCGAGGCGTGATGATCACGCCGGACTACTTTACCGTGCTCCGCGCGGCCGCTATCGAGGGGCGCCTCTTTGACACGCGCGACCACGAGTCGGCGGAGCCGGTGGCGATCGTCAACGTGTCGTTCGCGCGCAAGTTCTTTCCCAACGGTGCAATCGGCCAGCGGTTTGCGATGGCTCGGGGCGAGCACCAGGAATGGCGAATCGTAGTCGGCGTCGTGGCCGATCTGGGCTTGGGCCAGTTCACCAACGGCACGCTTCGCGAGGGGTTCTACGTGCCGCTGGCGCAAGTGCCGGCGGCCGCAGTCGCCCTCGTGGCGCACGTCGCCGGCGCGCCGCTTGCGGTGACGGCGCCTATCCGGCAAGCGGTTCGCGATGTGGATTCCAACCTCCCGATCTCCAGCCCCGGCACGCTGGAGGACGCGAAGAATCAGGGCACGTGGGCCTTCCGCGTGTTTGGGTCCCTGTTCATGGCGTTTGGCCTCGCAGCGCTGTTTCTCGCGACCGTGGGGCTGTACGGCGTGATGTCGTTTGCGGTGGCCAGGCGTACGCAGGAGATCGGTGTGCGCATGGCGATGGGCGCCGCGGGCGCGGATGTGCTGCGGCTGGTGATGCGTCAGGGATTGTGGCAGGTGGCGCTCGGGATGACGATCGGTCTCGGATTAGCCTTCGCGCTCGCGTCGGCCATGACGGCGCTGCTCTTCGGCGTGACGCCGAGAGAGCCGTTCATGTATGTGGTGGTGGCGGCCGCGCTGGGCGCCACCGGCCTGCTGGCATGCGCCATTCCCGCGCGTCGCGCCGCGCGCGTCGATCCGATGGTGGCGCTGCGCTCTCAGTGAGCTACAGCCCGAAGAAGACGAACGGAATCCACTCGCCCATCTGATCGAGATGCGGCTTGACCAGGGCGCGATTCTTCGCCGGCACGTTGGGCCGGGGCAGGCGGTCGGCCCTGATGTCTTCGACGCCGGTGCCGCGCCGCACCGCTTCTTCGAGCTTCTCCACATCGATCCGGCTGGACACCTCCATGCCGGCGGCCTGAAACATGCGATCGCGCACCCACGCGTACTCATCCTGTGAAAAGCGCTCGGTGTTGAGCGCCTCGACCTGATAGCGCCGCGCGTCGACGTAGACGTTGGTGATGTCGCGCAGACCGCTCAGCACATCCGTGATGGCCACCGGCGCGTTGCTGTCGCTGTTGGCCTTGAGGTGTTGGTACTTTGCCTCGATCTCCGTCATACGCTGCCCGAGCGCCTTGCGCATGTGTTGCTGCACGCGCACGAAACGCTGGACCTGGTCTTCGGTGAGCTCGCCCGACGCGGGCGGTGTGTGCGCCGATGTGTTCTCGATGCTGCGTTCGAGATCCGAGAGCTGGGACATGCCCTGGAGGTAACTGCGCGCATCCTCGATGAGCGGGCTGGCCGCGCGATACAGGATATACGACCCGATCGCGAGCACGATCCCGCCGAGGACGAGGATGGCGAGACAGCCGACGAGCAGTTTCTTCATTGGCGACATTCGGCGGCGCGTGAAGCCCCGCCCTCCTCACACCGCGTTCCTGCCGCGCGCAGACCGGCGCCTGCCGCGCACACAAGCGGCCTGCCGTGCGCACACAGCGCGACCGCGCATTCTAACCGAGCGGCCTGTCGGCCCCCTGTTCCGCGACACGCCGCAGTTCGCCGACGAGGCGCTCCAGTGTAACCGGCTTGGCGAGATAGCCGTTCATCCCGGCTTCGAGACAACGCTCCGCATCGCCCTTCATGGCGTTGGCGGTGAGCGCAATAATCGGCATGGTCGGCAGGCCCCGCGCGGATTCATAGGCGCGAATCGTGCGGGTGGCCTCGAGGCCGTCCACGTCCGGCATCTGCACGTCCATGAGGACGAGGTCGAACTCGCCCCGCGACGTCTGCAGCAGCTCCAATGCCATGGCGCCCGAGGCCGCGACCGTGACCGTGCATTCGAGCTTGCGCAGCATCAGCGTCGCCACGCGGGCGTTGACCGGGTTGTCTTCGACGAGCAGGACCCGGCGGCCGAGCGGGTCCAACGTCCCGTCCTCCCGCTCGCGCCGGTCCGGTGCGACGGCAGCCGGCAGCGGGAGGACGCAATGAAACGTGCTGCCTTGCCCGGCCGTGCTCTCCGCCCACAACAGTCCCCCCATCATCGTCGCCAATTCGCGCGAGATGCTCAGCCCGAGCCCGGTCCCGCCAAACCGTCGAGTGGACGAATCGTCCGCTTGCCGGAAGGGTTCGAAGATCGACTCCTGCAGATCTTCGGGGATGCCCAATCCGGTGTCGCGTACGGAAAACCTGATGGAGGCACCCTCGCGCTCGACGCGCACGCGTACCGAGCCTTGCTCGGTGAACTTCAACGCGTTCGACACGAGGTTGCGCAGAATCTGGGCGATGCGGCCGGTGTCGCCGGTCAGATGCCTCGGGACACCCGCGGCGACCGCAATCTCGAGGGCAAGACCCTTCTCCCTGGCCCGTACGCGATGCGGTGCGATCACACCCTCGATCAGTTCAGCCACCGCGAAGGTCGCCGGACGGAGCGTGACGCGGCGCGCCTCGATCTTCGAGATGTCGAGGACGTCGTCGATGAGCGACAGCAGCGTGTCGCCGGACTGACGCACGGTTTCGAGCAGCTCACGCTGTTCCGGCGTGAGCGTCGTCGTGAGGAGCAGCGACGTCATGCCGAGAATGCCGTTCATGGGCGTCCGGATCTCGTGGCTCATGTTGGCGAGGAACCGCGATTTCAGTTGCGAGGCCTGCAGCGCCGTCTCGCGTGCGTCGATCAGCTCCTGCTCGACGAGGCGCCGTTCGGTCATGTCGTAGCCGACGCCGTAGATCCGTCGGGCGGCGGGGTCGCCAAGCAGGTTCCACAGAATCCACCGGTAGGAGCCATCGTGTGCGCGCAGCCGCACCTCGAAGTTGCTGGTCTCGATGCCCGAGGCCATCAGCAACGCCATCTGCTCACGCGACCTGGCCCGATCGTCCGAGTGCACCAGCCGAGGGTACGAGGTGCCCACGAGCCGTTCAGGGCTGTACCCCAGCACAGACCGCCAGCCGGGACTCACCGCGAGGAAGCGCCCGTCGAAATCGGTGACGGCGCCCAGCACGGTGGACATCTCCATCATGCGGCGATAGGCATCGTCGTCCGGCTTGGTGGATGGGCTGGCAGGCGTGGGCACGAGCGGCTCTCCGACTCACACTATAGACGTACGATCGCTCCAGGGCCCGTTTCGCCTTGATTCGCGGCTGAGAGCGTGTGCGAGCGACGCCGAGTCGAAGGTCACGAAGGCGTCGGCGAGTGCCGGAAAGTGGCGGAGAGCGTTTGGCGGGCGGAAGGATACCCGGGCGATAGCCGCCCGGGCACCAGGGAGGCGAGCGAAGGCGGGTTAACGGCGATTGATGCGCACGCCGCCGTTGGTCGTCCGGACGCTGACCGGCGGGCCGCCGGAGCCGAGCGTGGTCGAGATGCCGCGCCGGGGCGTCAGCTCGCCCTGGATGGTCATCGGATAGTCGGTCCGGAGGCCGCCATTGACGGTCCGCGTCGTCAGCTCGGCGTTGTAGCCGTCGGGAATGGTCAGCGTGACTCCGCCGTTCGAGGTCTCGACGTCGAGGCCTGCTCCATCCCACTGATTGCCGCTGAGCGTGACGTTGAGGCCGCCGTTCCGCGTTTCTCCGCGCACGTCGCCGCCCACGTCGGCCAGGCGCACGCCGCCGTTGGTCGTGTCGAAGCGGATCGTGCCGCTGACGCCGTTGATGGTGATGCCGCCATTGCTGGCATTGAGATCGAGGTCGTTGCGGCGCGGGACGCTGACGCGATAACTCACCGACCAGTGCTCACGGCTACGGGTGGACGGGCCCGAGGCGGTGACCCGGCCGCTGCCGGCCTGCACATCGACCTCCGACATGAGGCGCTTGGCGTCTTCTTCGCGACGCGCCTGCCCGGTGACCACCGCCAGGATGCGAATCTCGCCGCGATCCCACCCTTCGACACGGATGCCGCCGTTTCGGCCTGCGTCCACGGTCATGGGTCCGGCCGGCAATGTGTACTCGCGCACTTCGCACGCGCGGTAACGGTCGTCGTCCCACCCGCCGTCGCGGCAGGGGTCGTCGCCGGTTTGGTCGATGACCTCGATGACAGCGTGACGAACAGTGTGACGGACGACGGCATCGCGGGCCTGAATGCGGACGTGAACGCGATCGTGGTCGTCCACGGGGAATGTGAACTGCTGGGCGCCAGCCGTCGCGACAGAGACGGCGGCCGCCAGCCCGAGGGTGAAGACAAGACGAAGATTCATCGGCAGATGCTCCTACGCCTGTCTTTGACGAGAGGAGCGCCGCTGGCGTTGGCTGAGGAGAGTGGCCCTTAGCTCGTCGTCTCGACGGGCCGGGAGGGGTCGGCCGACCACTCGCTCCACGAGCCCGGAAAGAGGCGTCCGCCTCCGAGTCCGGCGTGTTCCATGGCCAGCAGGTTATGACAGGCCGTGACGCCGGATCCGCAATACATCACCACCTGCTCCGGTTTCGTGTCCCCCAGCAGATCCTGCCATTGCGCGCGGAGCTCGTCAGCGCTCCGGAACGTCTTGTCCGCGGCCAGGTTTCGCTGGAAGAAGAAGTTCCGTGCCCCGGGGATGTGCCCGGCCTTCTTGTCGATCGTCTCGTTCTCGCCGCGGAAGCGCTCTTCCGATCGCGCGTCCACCAGCACGCGTGACGGCTCCGGCAATCCCCGCTCGACCTCGTCCGCGCTGACGCGCCACGATTCACGCGGCGCGCCGACGAACGTGCCCGGCCGCCACTCTTCTTTGCCTCCGCGCACGGCCCGCCCTTCACGGGTCCAGCGCGCAAAGCCGCCGTCGAGCAGCGCCACGCCGTCGTGTCCCATGAAGCGCAGCATCCACCACAGCCGGGACGCGTGGATGCCGCTGTCGGCGTCATAGACCACGACCTGCCGGCCGGGAGAGATGCCGAAGGCGCCAAAGCGCTCGCGCATCTGCGCGGAAGTCGGCAGCGGATGGCGGCCGTTGGTCCCGGTCTTCTCGCCGGAGAGATCCCGATCGAGGTGCGCGTAGCGCGCGCCCGGGATGTGCGACTCGAGATAGAGCTGCTCGCCTTTCGGCGGGTCGGCGAGATCGAAGCGGCAGTCGATGACGACCCAGCCTTCGTCGGCGAGATGGGGGGCGACGTCGTGGGGAGCGATGAGCGTCGTGAACATGACTCCTCAGTGTGCTCGATCGCGCAAGCGCTCCGCCAGTTGATGAAGAAAGAGACCGACGTCGGTGACGATCCCGATGGTCTGCGTGGAGCCGCGATCGGCGAGCTTGGTGACGACCGCCGGGTTGATGTCGACGCACACCACGCGGACCCAGGACGGCAGCATGTTGCCGACGCCGATGCTGTGGAGCATCGACGACAGCATGATGACCATCTCGACGCCCGCGAGCGCCTCCGCGTAGCGGTCCTGCGCGGCGACGAGGTCCATGATGGTCTCGGGCAGCGGACCGTCGTCCCTGATCGAGCCGGCGAGGAGATAGGGCACGCCGTGGACGTGACAGGCATGCATGACGCCCGACTGCAATACGCCGGTCGCCACCGCGCCGGCGATGCCGCCGGCGCGGCGGATCGCGTTGATGGCGCGCATGTGATTGCGATGTCCGTGCTCGACCGGATGGCCTGAATTCAGGTCGATGCCGAGCGACGTTCCCGAGAGGGCGTACTCGATGTCGTGCACCGCCAGGGCGTTGCCCGACAGCAGGAGGTCGACGTAGCCGAGGCGGATCAGATCGCAGAAGTAATCGGCGCCCCCGGTGTGAATGATCACGGGGCCGGCGACGAAGGCAATGCGCCCGCCGCGCGCGCGCGTGTCGCGCATCTGCTCCGCCACGCGGGAGACGGCGGTTTCCACCCGGCGCTCCGACGAGACTTCGTTGCTCATGAAGCCGAACGTTGGCTTGTCGCGCGATTGAATGTCGGGCAGCACGCGCACGCCGCTCATGCCGCACACGATCTGATCGCCGGCGCGTACGTCCCGGAGCTTGCAGCACGCCGCCTCGTCGCCCGTGACCACGATGGTCGCGTCCATGCGCTGGTTCTGCACGGCCGTCCAGCGCCCGTTCAGCCGCACGTCGGTGCGGTGGTTCGTCGTCGAGTAGAAATCCTCCGGCGCCGCGCCGTCCACGTCGGCCGTCCGCAGCGAGACATCGGACACGTGATGGACGTAGCAGCCGAAGCGGGACAGTTTTTCGAGCAGGTGCGACAGCGACTCGCGTGCGGCGGCGCTGACCCGGATGCTCAGGCGGGAGGGCTCGTCGTTGGTCCGGCCGACGTCGAGCCGCTGGATCTCGTAGCTGGCCCCGTGATCGACGATGGTCGTGAGGATCGCCTGAAGATCACCCGAGTCGATCAGATGGCCTTCCGCGTCGACCGTATCAGAGAACATACCCGTCCCCAGCAGCCTCCACGAAGTCCACGAAGTCCACGAAGTTCACGATGGGCACGAAAGGCATTCCTGATCTGGTCCTTCGTGTCCTTCGTGTCCTTCGTGTCCTTCGTGGACTTCGTGCCACCGCATCATTTCGAGCGCCGCGATGCGGGCGTCGAGCGGCGGGTGCGTCGCGAATAGCATCATCGCCCGCCGGTTGTTGATCTTGAGTGTGGCCAATTCCGGCTCACTGTTGTCGATCAGCTTGGTCGTCGACTGCAGTCGCCGTAGGGCCGCAATCATCTTTTCGCGTCCGGCCAGCGACGCGGCGCCGGCATCCGCGCGGAACTCGCGCGCCCGCGAGAACCACGCCACGATCATCATGCCCAGAATGCCCAGCCGCTCCGACCATTGACGAGCTTGACCCCCAGCGCCCGCTTCGCGATGAACCGCGACATCAGCAGCGAGATGAAGGCGCCGCCCATGCCCCAGACGAAGGCAAACACCATCAGCGCCGTGTGATTGATGCCGCCGTCGGGCCGAATGTAGCCTGCCACCCCCAGCAGGCTGAGCACGATCGACAGCGTCACCATGATCGCGAGGTTGGTCAGGACGAAGAGGACGATTCGTTTACCCATACTCTGTAGATTCTGTCGATTCTGTCGATTCTGTGAATTCTGTGGATCGTTTACTTCTGTGAAAGATATTAACAAAGGTCAGGTGGTAGCCGCCCGGTGGTTGGGAGCGGTGCTACCATCCCGTACGTGACGGTATTCAAGCAACTTCCCGGGTCGCACATGCACGTCCGGACGCCAATCATGCTCGGCGTCATCCTCGTGCTGGTCATCCTGATGTCGGGATTCTGCTACTACCGGGTCGCCTCGACGAACTTTGGAGCCTGATCCCGCAATTCACTTGGTGCGCCACGAAAGGCGCAGAGGACCAGTGGATGAACCTTGGAACTTTGGATGTTGACGCTGCTGTGCCTGGCCTCGTACCACAAGGGGTTTGAGTTTCTTCGGGAAGCGAAGCGGCAAGGCTGTCGCGTGCTCCTCGTCACCTCCGCGAGCCTGCGGGACGCGGAGTGGCCGCGCGACAGCCTGGACGACGTGTTCTACGTCCCCGACGACAAGAAGCGCTGGAGGATGGACGACCTCATCCTCGCCACGTCGCACCTCGCGCGCCGCGAGCAGATCGATCGCATCGTGCCGCTCGACGACTTCGACCTGGAGAAAGCATCGGCGCTGCGCGAGCACTTGCGCATCCCCGGCATGGGCGAGACGACGACGCGGTATTTTCGTGACAAGCTGGCGATGCGCGTCAAGGCCGAGGACGAGGGCCTGCCGGTGCCGGCGTTCGTCCACGTGCTCAACGACGGCCGGATGCGCGACTTCTGCCAGCGGGTCTCGCCGCCATGGTTTCTCAAGCCGCGCCATCAGGCCGGCGCCATCGGGATCCGCAAAATCAACGGTGAGGACGAGCTGTGGGCGGCGACCGAGGCACTCGGCGACGATCGCTCCAACTTCCTACTCGAAGAATATGTCGCCGGCGATGTCTGCCACGTGGACTCCATCGTTTACGAGCGGGACGTGCTCACCGCGATTCCGAGCAAGTACGGCACGCCGCCGTTCGACGTGTCGCATGGCGGCGGGGTGTTCACGACTCGCGTGATGAATCGCCACAGCGACGAAGCGAAGGGGCTGCTCGATCTCAATCGGCGGCTGCTCACGTCGCTCGGCCTCGTCCGCGGGGTGTCGCACAGCGAATACATTCGCGGCCGCGACGGACGCCTGGTGTTTCTCGAAACGTCCGCACGTGTCGGCGGGGCGCACATCGCGGACTTGATCGAGGCCGCGACCGGGATGAACCTGTGGGCCGAGTGGGCCAGGGTGGAGATTGCCGGCGGCAAGCAGCCGTACACTGTGCCGGCGCTCGCCGCTGATTATGCGGGGCTGCTCGTGTGTCTGGCCCGGCAGGAAGCGCCGGATCTGAGCGGCTACGACGATCCTGAGGTCGTCTGGCGACTGCAGAAGCCGCATCACGCCGGGCTCATCGTCAAGTCGTCGAGTCAGGAACGGATCGATCAGTTGCTGGCGTCTTATACGGAGAGATTCCGGCGGGATTTCGTGGCGGCGCTGCCGGCCGCCCAAACACCGTTCAATTAGCGTCTAACTCACCATGCGAATTCTGACGGCCGCGACTTTTCTGGCTCTCTGGGCCGCCTGGCACCTGGACGCCCAGGTCCCGCGTCTGCCACAGCAGCTCCCGAATCAGCCGGCTGCCGAGTGGCACCAGTGGCGCGGGCCCAACCGCGATGGCCACTCGGCCGAGGTGGGTCTGCTCAGGGAATGGCCCCAGGGCGGTCCGCGTCGGCTGTGGCAGACCCGCGGCGCCGGCACCGGCTACTCGTCCCTTTCGGCCTCGCATGGCCGCCTCTACACGATGGGCGCCCGCGACGGCACCGAATACGTGATGGCGTTCGACGCCGGGACGGGGACGAAGCTGTGGGAGACGCCCAACGGCAGCCGCTTCCGCAACGAGCAGGGCGACGGGCCACGCGGCACGCCGACGGTCGATGGCAATCGCGTCTACGCGTTTGGCGGCAGCGGTGAGCTCTCGGCGCTCGATGCCGCCACCGGCAGCAGGGCGTGGTCGGTCAACGTCGTGAACACGTTCGGCGGCCTGGTGCCGTATTGGGGCTACAGCGAATCGCCGCTCATCGTCGGCGACCGCATCGTGCTCAACGCCGGGGGGCGCCGCGCCTCCATCGTCGCCCTCAGCAAGGCCGATGGAAAGACACTGTGGCAGAACCACGGCGACGAAGCCGGCTATTCGTCGCCGATGCTGCTGCGGACGGGGAGTCTGCAGCAGGTGGTGTTCTTCACCGGGGAACGCGCGCTCGCCGTGGATTCGCGCGACGGCCGGCTGCTGTGGAGCTACGACCGCGCGTCGAACAACACGGCGAACATCGCCACGCCGGTGGTGCGCGGCAACCGCGTGTTCTTCTCGTCGGACTACGGCACCGGCGGCGGCATGGTCGCGGTGAAGGCGGCGGGCAATATCGCGGCCGCCGAAGAAATCTACTTCACGCGCGAGATGCGCAACCACCACTCGTCGTCCGTGCTGGTCGGCGACATCCTGTATGGCTTCTCGAGCAGCATCCTGACGGCGCTTCATTTCGACACCGGCAAGATGGCGTGGCGTGATCGCAGCGTCGGCAAGGGGTCGCTGATTTACGCCGACGGGATGCTGTATCTCTATAGTGAACGAGGCGTCGTTGGTCTCGCCGAGGCGAATCCCACGGCGTATCGCGAGCGCGGCCGGTTCAGTCTCCAGACGAGCGGGTCCTCGACCTGGGCGCATCCGATCATCACGAACGGCAAGCTGATTCTGCGTGATCAGGACACGATCCACGCGTTTGACGTGAGACAGGGCGGGTAAGGCCGGTAAGGCGGGTAAGGGCCGACTCACTCCCAACCCCACCTGCCCTGCCAGCCCCACCTGCCCCACCGGCCCCACCCGCCCCACCCGGCCCCTCACGCATTGATATTCGACATCGCCGCGCCGCGAGTTTATGTATTGAAAAATCAACTTTTGAGTGATAGAAAACACGGATGCTTCTGACGCGCGTGCTTGTGATCGCCGTGTTGCTCCTCGTCGCGAACGACGTTTTCGCGACCCCTCAGCTGGCCCGGCAGTATCGGGTCGATTGCTCCCATTGTCATGTTGCGCCGCCGCGCCTGAACGCGCGCGGCCTTGCTTTTCTGATTTCAGGCTATGAGGGTGCCGAGATCGGCACCCCGCAACCAACCGTTCCGATCGCCCTCTGGAACACCTTCGACCTCGAGCGGCGGCACACCGCGGACCTCACGAAAGGATTCCCCGGACGCGTGGAGCTGATCTCGGTCGGCACCTTGCCGCGTACCCGGATCGCCTACTTTGCTGAATGGCGAGCGGTCAGTTACGGAATCGGCGGCAATCGCCGTCTTCTCAGCCGGGCGGGACGCTTCGAAGATCTGTTTGTGCGAGTCCCGGTGAGCCGTGGCAATACCGCGGCGCTGACCGTCGGCCAGTTCCGCGCGCTGACGCAAGTGGACGTGTCACTGCGCTTGTCGGTATCAGAGCCGCTTGCCTTCAGCAGCGGTGTACCCACGGTCGGCGGCGTCGGTTCTGCGCGGCTGCGGAGTCTGCGCGCGTTCTCTCCGTCGGGCCGGCAGCCCGGCGTGCGTCTCGAGTATCAGCGCGCCGCGGGCTCGTCGCCGGACGGCTGGTACGGGACGGTCACGCTGCCGTTGACGGGCGAACTGACCGTGCCGATCGCGGAGGCCGCCAGCTTTGAGTTCGAGGCGCGTCCAAAGGGCGTGTTCGGCGAGGCCTATCGGCGCTGGGGCCTGAGCTCGCTGGGCGGGCATGTGTTCCTTGGCGATGACCGGCGCCTGGGCAGCGTCGTCGTGACGCACGATGTGCAGCGTCTCTCGCTGATCGGCTCCGTCGGACGTTTCAACGCGGCGGGCGCCACCGACACCCGGTTCAGCATCGGCGGGGAGTACACGATTCATCAACCTACGCTGATCGCCGGCGTGCGCGTGGACGATCGGACCACGGCGGGGCAGACAACGGCGGTCCTGATCTACGGGAACGTGCATGTTCCTTTCGGCCCCGCCGCATTTCGCCAGGCGCTGCGGCTGCAGGTCGAGCAGCGCGTGCAGCGAAGGAATCATGTCACGGCGATCGCACTCAGCCATGTGTTTTGACACGGTGACGGTGCGGCATGACGCCCGGTTCGCTCGATTGATGTAGAGTGCTGGAGTTACGCCACAGCTTCACATGCTGACGCCCGGACACCGCCTCGGCCAGTACGAGATCAAGGCCCTCATCGGACACGGCGGCATGGGCGAGGTGTATCGCGCGCGCGATACGAAGCTCGGTCGGGACGTCGCGATCAAGGTGTTGCCGGCTCTGTTCGCGAACGATCCTGAGCGGCTCGGACGCTTCGAACGGGAAGCCAGGACGCTCGCATCGCTCAATCATCCCAACATCGCTCAGATTCACGGCGTCGAGGATGCGGCATCGACGCGCGCGATCGTGATGGAGCTCGTCGAAGGCGAAGACCTGGCGCAACGGATGGCACGGGGCCCGATCGCGCCTGCCGAAGCGCTGGCCATCGCGCGCCAGATCGCCGGCGCCATGCAGACCGCGCACGATCTCGGATCGTCCATCGCGATTTGAAGCCGGCCAACGTCAAAGTCGCGGCCGGCGGAACCGTCAAGATCCTGGATTTCGGACTTGCGAAAGTCGCGAAAGCACAGCCCGAGTCCTCTCGATCTCGATCGCCGACCACGATGACTTCCATGCCGGGCACGCTGCTCGGCACGGTCGCGTACATGTCGCCGGAGCAAATCAAAGGGCAGATGGCCGATGCGCGCGCGGATGTGTGGGCTTTCGGCTGCCTGCTGTTCGAAATGCTGGCGGGCCGATCGGCGTTCGCGGCGGCGACGACCAGCGAGCTCATGGCGAGCGTGCTGACGACCGAACCCGAGTGGCGGCATCTTCCGCCTGACACGTCCCAGGCCGTCCGCCGCCTGCTCCACCGCTGCCTGCAGAAGGATGCCGCCAATCGGCTGCACGCCATCGCCGACGCGCGGCTCGAGATCGATGAGGCGCGGCAGTCGGACGGCGTCGCCACGCCTTCGCCGGCCTCCTTGCCAGCCCGCACCGAGCGGGTCGTATGGGCCAGCCTGGTGGCTGTCCTCGCCGTTGTCGTTCTGGGATTGGGTGTCTGGTCGTCTCGACCAGTCGCGGCACCGCCAGAAGTGAGATTCGACATCATCCCGCCGGAAGTCAGCGACCCACTCTTTCTCTCCTCCGTCGCGCTGTCCGCAGACGGACGACAGATTCTGTTCGTCTCCGACTCAGACGGCCAGCCTCATGTCTGGCTGCGTGCCATCGACGCCGTCGCGGCACGCCCGCTCGCCGGGACCGGTGGTGGATTCTCTCCGTTCTGGTCTCCCGATGGCCGTTCCATTGCGTTCTTTGCGGACGGATTTCTCAAGCGCCTCGACCTCGACGGCGGCCTGATCCGCACGTTGGCGCGAAGCACGGTTGGCGTGGGCGGCACGTGGAACCGTGAGGGGGTGATTCTCTTCCTCCGCAATCCGGCCAGCGCGATTGTGCGGGTCTCAGCAGAGGGCGGCCCGGCGGTGGACGCCACTCGGCTCGAGGGGGCCGGCGTGGCACACGCCAACCCCCACTTTCTGCCAGATGGGCGCCACTTCCTGTATTACGTCACGGGTGCGCCTGATGTGCGTGGCATTCACGTCGGGCAGCTCGATGGCGATTGGTCGCGGCGCCTGCTCGAAGCCGACGGCGGTGCGGTCTATACGAACGACCATCTCCTGTTCATTCGACAGGCACACGTCGTGGCGCACGGGTTCGACGCCGGACGCCTCGCGTTGAAGGGAAGCGCGTTTCAAATTGCAGACGGCGTCTTCGGCGGAGCGTTCGGCCGGGCGGGCGGGCAGTCTCTAACGTCGTCGAGCAGCGTTGCGGCGTTTGCATTTCGCGCGGGTGACGCCCGCTTTGCCCGCCAGTTCACCTGGGTCGATCGGTCGGGTCATCAGATCGCGACCGTGGGCGACCGTCTCGCCAACCCCGACGGCATCTCGTCGTCTCCCGATCGGAGTCAACTCGTCTTCTTCGAGCGCGGCGCGACGAGCTCGGATCTCTGGGTGCTCGACACGCGCCGCGGCCTGGTGAGCCGCTTCACCGAAGATGCAGACGAGGACATTTTTCCGCTGTGGGCGCGAGATGGCAACCACGTCATTTATACCGCCGTTCGCAATGGCCAGGTGTCGATTTACCGGCGGCACATCGTCACCCACCGCAAGGAGGCGCTGATTCCCGCGCAAGCCGAAGAGGTCTTCGCTTCCGACCTCACCCCGGACGGGCGCTACCTGGTCTACCAGCGGATGAACGCGAAGACCGGCTGGGACGTCTGGGCGCAGCCGCTTGGTGGCGGCGGCACGTCGGTGCCCATCATTCAAACTGACGCCGACGAGCGCAGTGCGCGGCTTTCACCGGACGGTCGATGGGTCGCCTTCGTCGCGAACAACTCCGGTGTCTCCGAGATTTATGTGCAGCCGTTTCCGGGACCCGGTCGGCGATCCCAGGTCTCCACGAAGGGCGGAGATCAGCCGCAGTGGCGCGCGGACGGTGCGGAACTGTTTTACATCGCGCTCAACGGACGGCTCACCGCGACGTCGATCACACCGGCAGCGGATCACCAATCCCTCGCTGTCGGTCCACCAGTGCCTCTCTTTGCGGCCCAGGTGGGACGCGCCGTGCGCCCCGTGCTGGCGGCCGATTACGTCCCGTCTCACGATGGGCAGCGCTTTCTGGTCAACCGGCGGCTGGGCGATGCCGGCGGTACCTCGGTGAGGGTGGTGCTGAACTGGGCTGCCGGCCGATAACGGCCAGATCAGCAAGAGCGAGAACATCATCACCTCACGACAATCCAGGGCGCGACCGGTAGCTGCCACACGCTGCTCCAGGTTCTTGGTCACCGGCATCTGCCGAAACTGTGACGTCTCTCACGCATCCCGAACGGGTTCCGGCTACAATGCCTGCGTGTTTTTGTCGGCCTCTTCGGGAGGACCCGCGGTGGGCGTCCGTTCATCGGCACGACGGTTTCGCTTCCGGGGGTGAGATGGTGCTTTGAAAGGCGTAAACAGTAGGTTGAAAGGGGTGGGCGATGCAGCGACTAATTCTCACGTGGAGTTTGATGCTGTCGGTCGGCGCTTCCGCGGCGGCCGGACAGAGCTACTCCGAGCTCAGGGGGCGCGTGGCTGACGAACAGGGCGCCGTCATGCCGGGCGTCACCATCGTCGTTCGCAACCAGGACTCAGGTACGTTCCGTGAGGTGGTCAGCGGCACGGACGGCGCCTACCTCGTCACGGCGCTGCTGCCTGGCGTCTACGAGGTCTCGGCCGAGCTGACCGGTTTCAAGAAGTTCGTCCGCCGCGACGTCCGGCTGGCGGTCGGCGAAGCCCAGAGCATCGTCGTCCGGCTCGAAGTGGGCACACTCGAGGAGACGATCACCGTTACCGGCGTGTCGCCGCTCGTCGACCTGACCTCGAAGACGGTGGGCGGCAACGTGGACAATGCCGAGCTGGTCGAAACGCCGGTCGGGAACCGGAACACCATGGCCTACATGGCGTTGCTGCCTGGCGTCGTGGCGTCGGAGTCGACCTCGTGGGGCGCCGACTCGGTCAGCATCAACGGCCAGCCGTTCACGAATACCCAATTCGCGCTCGACGGCGGCTTCAACAACGACATGTGGAACGGCGGCTCGGGCGGCGCGCAGGTGCGGACGCCGATCGAAGCGGTCGGGGAGTTCCAGGTCCAGACCAGCCAGTACGACGCCGAGATGGGCTGGGGGACGGGCGGCGTGCTCAACGCGATTTCCAAGCAGGGCACGAACCGATTCCGGGGCAGCGCGTTCTTTTTCGACCAGGAGTCGGAATTCACGAAGAAGGACCATTTCACCGAGCAGTTCGGGCTCGAGATGCCGGACGAAACCAAACAGCGGCAGTGGGGCGGTTCGCTCGGCGGCCCGGTCATTCGCAACCGGGCGCATTTCTTCGTGAGCCTGGAGCGCGTGGCGCAGGACCGACCCGTCACGGTCAACATCGCGACGCGGCCCGAGTTCACCAAGAACGTCGTGTGGAAGGATCGCGTGTGGAACGCGCTCACCCGGTTCGACCACCAGATCAACGCCAATCACACCTGGGCGTTTCGCTGGCTGCAGGAGTGGTCGCCCCAATCCGATCAGCTGACGTCCGCGACCCGAACCGAGGCGACGCGCGAGAAGGAGACCGACATCGACTGGACCTATTCGGGCTCGTTCAACTCGGTGATCGGCGGCACGAAGGTGAATACCATCCGGCTGCACGTGACGCAGGAGGACGTGTTCTTCGGCAATCCGGCCCTGTTCGAGAACGGGAGGATTCAGGCGGATCGTCCGCCCACCTTGGATTATTTGACCTTCCTCGACCAGCAGAGCGGACGGGCCAGCCGGCGGAAGGATCGGACCTACGGCTTCGACGATACCTTCGCGTGGTTCCTGCCGAACAAAGCCGGCGATCACGACGTGAAGTTC
>DATKDY010000237.1:0-36253 GCA_035512515.1 Vicinamibacterales bacterium | reverse complement strand
GCAGGTCTGGGTGGGCGGAACGTTCGCGACGGGTGAAATCTCGACCGAGGCATGACAGTACCGGCAATCGAGACCAAGCTCGCCGACGTGGAGCTGGTGGCTGTACGGTACCGGCTGAACGGGACTGTAGCCCACGTCGGTATACCACGGGGAAAAGTAGTACCAAACGCCCGCGATTACGAGCGCCGGGGCGAGAATGCCCGCGATGGCCGTCACGATCGGGAGTTTGTTCCACCACGGCGGGAAAATCTGGGCCAACGGCTAAGGCTCCGGGCTGCTGGAGGACAGCCGCCCGGGCCGCGAGTCCGCCATGGAACTGTGATGACACATCCGAACGCCACCAAAGAATTCGTCGCACGGGAACGACCAGAATCCCGTCGATTTTTCGGCGCCATCTTATCCACGAACAGGAACGAGCGTCAAGCGCGCGTCCGCCCGCTCAGAGGCGCCTTCCCGCGTACACTGACCCGGAATGCCGCTGGTCGTTGCGTTCGTCATCCTGATCCTGATTCTCGTCAACAGTCTGTATGTCGCGGCGGAGTTCGCTGCCGTGGGCGCCCGGCGGAGCCGGATTGCCGAACTCGCGCGCAACGGCAACCGGCTGGCCGGATTACTCATCCCCATGCTGCGCGATCCCGCGGCACTTGACCGCTACGTGGCGGCCTCCCAGATCGGCATCACGATATCGAGCCTCGTGTTGGGCGCCTACGGGCAGGCGGCCATCGCCAGACCCCTGGGTCCGAACCTGAGCGCGTGGACCGGCCTCGACCTGCCCTCAGCCGAATCGCTCGCGGCCACCAGCGTCCTGATCGTGCTGACGGCCTTTCAAGTGGTCCTGGGCGAGCTGGTACCGAAGTCGGTGGCGCTGCAGTATCCGACGAAGACCGCACTCTTCACGATCGTGCCTATGCGCTGGTCGCTCTGGGTCATGCGCTGGTTCATTTCCGTGCTCAACGGCAGTGGCGTGGCGGTCCTGCGTTTACTTGGCATGCCGGCGGCCGGTCACGGGCACATTCACTCGCCGGACGAGATCGCGATGCTCATCGCCGAGAGCCGCGACGGGGGACTTCTCGAGCCCGACGAACAGCGCCGGCTGCACAAAGCGTTGAAGTTGTCACGTCGCGTTGCCGGCGAGTTGATGGTGCCGCGGACCGAGATTGTGGCCCTGGATCTGCGCTGGTCGAACACGCGCCTGCTTGATGCGGTGATTTCGAGCCCGTTTACGCGGCTGCCGGTATACGACGGGTCCATCGATCGCGTGCTCGGCATCGTTCACGCCCGCGACGTGGCCACGAGCTTCGCGCGCACTCGAAGCATCGACACCTTGCGGTCCATCCTGCGTCGAGTTCCCGCCATCCCGGAATCGATGCCTGCCGACGAAGTGTTGCGCACGCTGCGCGAACAGCGTGCACATCAGGCGCTCGTCCTCGACGAATACGGCGGATTGGCGGGACTCATCGCACTGCAGGACGTTGTCGCTGAACTGCTCGGCGAGGTTCGGGACGAGTTTCAGCCGGTTGTTCTCGAACCACAGCTCCTGTCCGATGGCCGTCTGCGCTTGTCCGGCCAGATGTCACTGTCGGAGGTTCCCGAGTGGCTGAGCACACGGTGGCGCAGCGAAGCGCATACGGTGGCCGGCCATGTCATTCGTGCGCTCAAACGCATTCCGCGAGAGGGAGAGCGCGTCGTCGTCAACGGCGTGGAGACGGAGATCGAGCGCACGGACGAACGTGTTCCGAGCTCCCTCGTCGTCGCGCGACCGGCGGGCGGAGCGTCCAGCCATGGATAGCGTCGTGTTGCCCCTGGCCATCATCACCATATTGATCGTGTTGAATGGCGTTTTCGTCGCGGCCGAGTTCGCGATCGTCGCCGCGCCGAGGTTGTCGCTGGAGCGGCGCGCCCAGTCCGGGCAGCGCATCGCGGCGCTGGCTCTCGCGATCATGCGAGATCCCCGCCGTCAGGATCAGTTCATCGCCACCGCTCAATTGGGAATCACGTTCGCCAGCCTGGGGTTGGGAATGTATGGCGAGCATGTCCTCGCCGAATGGATCGCCGGCGCCCTCGAAGATGCCGGCGCGCAGCGATACATTGCGGCCCACGCGGTCGCGAGCGCGACGGCGATCGGCATCCTCACCTACTTTCACATCGTCGTTGGCGAGATGGTGCCCAAGTCGCTCGCGCTGCAGCGCGCCGAGGGCACGCTCCTGGCCGTCACGCCAGCCATGGGCGTCATCCGCACGGTGCTGCACCCGCTGGTCATCGCGCTCAATGCCATCGGCAACCGATTGATGGCGCTGGCGGGCATCAATCGGCAGGCGCCGTCTCCGGAGCAGTACCACTCACCCGAAGAGTTGCAGCTCGTGGTCGAGGAGAGTCAGCGCGCGGGCGTGCTCTCCGAGGCGTCGCGGGACATTCTGAGCGGCATCTTCGAGTTCGGCGAGAAGACCGCGGGCGAGGTGATGGTCCCGCGTGTGCGCATCGCAGGCATACCGGCCGGAATGCCTGCCTCGCGCGTCGAGGAGTTGCTTCGCCGCGTCCCGAAGGCCCGCTACCCGGTGTACGAGGGAAATCTGGATCACATCATCGGCGTCATCCACGTCAAGGATCTGCTGCGCCTGATGGTCGCTGGAGCGCCGGTGACAGCGGCCGATGCGCGACCGATGCCTGCGATTCCAGAGACGCTGCTTCTGGATGAGGTGCTGGCCGCGATGCGCCGCGAACGCACGCACATGGCGCTGGTCGTCGATGAGCACGGCGGCGTGGCGGGCATCGTGACGCTCGAGGATCTGGTCGAAGAAGTCGTGGGTGAGATCCAGGACAGCGATGACGTGGAACCCATCGTTCGTCTCGAGGGAGGCCGCTTGCGGGTGCTCGGTACCGTGCGCCTCGACGAGCTGGGCGACGCGCTGGGCACTCCCCTCGAGCATCCCGACGTCGATAGCGTCAGCGGACTTGTGCTCGCACTGGTTGGGCGCGCGGTGCGCGCTGGCGACACCGTCGACTGGGCCGGCCTCCATTTCGAGGTGACGACCGTTGTCGGCCTTGGCGTCGGCGAATGCCTGGTCTCACGACGCGGGAAGTAGCTTCGACGCGCGGCCGCACGGGCGGCAGCATGCTGAGCAGACACCGGCCATCGGGTGCTGACGAGTGTGCTAAGGTAGCGCCGAGAGTCAACCCTCGTGATTCACACGATGACCCGGCTGGCGGCGCCGATTGCCGCACTGGTCGTGTGGTGGTGGCTGGCGGATGGCACGCCGTCAGACCCTGCCAACCTGTTGCTGCTGCTTGCCCTCGGGTCCGCGGCAATCGGCCTCGATTCAATCCGGCGTTACTGGATCGTCCGCAACACATCCCGATCGCGCCGCGACTCATCGCTGTTCGTGTAACCGTTCGGCGATTCTTTACGCGCTCCTGGAGAGCGTTTCCTGTTTGAGCTCGGCGAGCACGGCATCCACCATCTTTCGCGCGTCGCCGAACAGCATCTGCGTGTTGTCCTTGTGAACAGCGGGTTCTCGACTCCGGCGTAGCCGCTCGCCATGCCCCGCTTGAGCACGATGCAGGTCTTCGCCTTCCAGACTTCCAGGGCAGCGGACAGGAAACCAGCGAAATCGCTGACGCCGTCCTCGACCATAGACCATAGCGGCGCGAAGGCGGTCACGCCGAACTCGAGCGACGCGTCCATCGGTCGCAGCCGCTGGCGACGCGCGTTCGCTGCTTTGCAGGCGTCGCGATCGCGCAGCGTCGTTCAGAAAGAACTCACGAACCTGTCGCCGATTCGCACGCCGACCGACAACATCGACGCTTGGGCCACCGTCACGCGGCTTTGACCGCGGCGATGAGATCCATGACCGCCTTCTTGCCGTCGGCGAAGTACATCAGCGTGTTGTCAGCGGCGAACAACGGGTTCGGAATGCCGGCGAAACCAGGGCTGAGGCTCCGCTTCACGACGACCACGGTCCGGGCCTTGTCGACATCGATGATCGGCATACCGGCGATCGGGCTCTTCGGATCGCTCCGCGCAACGGGATTGACCACATCGTTCGCCCCGATCACCAGCGCCACATCCACCTGCCCCATCGTCGGATTGATCTCGTCCATCTCCTTCAGCTTGTCGTAGGCGATGTCGGCTTCCGCGAGCAGCACGTTCATGTGGCCGGGCATCCGGCCGGCGACAGGATGGATCGCGAACTCGACCTCGATGCCCTTGCTCTCGAGCAGGTTCGTCAGGTCGCGGACGGCGTGCTGCGCCTGCGAAACCGCCAGGCCGTAGCCCGGCACGATAACGACGCGCCTGGCGCCGTCGAACAGCATTGCGATCTCCTCGGCCGACGTCGACTTCACGCGCCCGGCGTACACATCGTCAGCTTTCGTCGCCGCTCCGCTGGCGACGCCGCCCCCCATCAGGACGTTGCCGAGGGAGCGGTTCATGGCCCTGCACATGATCCGCGTCAGGATGATGCCTGACGCGCCCACGAGCGATCCGGCAATGATCAGCACCGTATTGTTGAGCACAAACCCTGTCGCCGCCGCAGCAATGCCGGAGTACGAGTTCAGCAGCGCGATCGCGACCGGCATGTCAGCGCCGCCGATCGGGATTGTCAGCAGGATCCCGAGCACTGACGCCGCCACGACGAGGCCGACAAAGGCCCAGGTGGCCGTCGCATCGGCGACGATCACGCTGCCGAACCCGAGCGCGACGAGGCCGACGATGAGGTTCGTCGCGAGCTGGCCGGGAAAGTGAATCGGCTTGCCTGGCAGGAGCAGTTCCTGCAGTTTGTCGAACGCCACCATGCTGCCCCAGAACGTAACGCTGCCGATCAGGCCGGAGGCCACCGTCGAGACCGTGAGCTGCAGCGACGTGTCGGTCGCGTCGATGAGCGCGCCGCCCGCCACGAGCGCCGACGCGCCGCCGCCGAAGCCGTTGAACAGCGCCACCATCTGGGGTATGCCCGTCATCTGCACCTTGAGCGCGAACACGGCGCCAATCAGGCCGCCGAGCGCCATGCCGGCGCCGATTGTCGCCCACGCGTTGGCGCCGGCGCCGAGAATCTGTCGATCAACGAGCGTCGCGACGATCGCGATGAGCATACCGAGGGCGCCAAGGAGGTTGCCTCGGACGGCCGTGCGTGGATGAGAGAGCCCGATGAGGCCGAAGATGAACAGGACCGAAGCGGCCAAATACGCGAAGTTGATGAGTACGATGTTCATCGTCTGTGTCTATCCGATCCGCGAGAGGGGGCCCGGAGTAATCTAGTCGCGCTTCTTGAACATGCCGAGCATCCGGTGTGTCACCAGAAATCCGCCGACGACGTTGATCGTTGCAAACACCAGGGCCACAAACCCGAGGACGGTCGTCACCCGGTTCGGCGTTGCGACCGACAGCAGGGCGCCGATCACGGCGATGCCGGAGATTGCGTTGGAGCCGGACATGAGCGGCGTGTGAAGCAGCGGCGGCACCTTCGTGATGACGGCGAACCCCAGGAACATCGCAAGCACGAATATCGTGAAAACGCCAACGAACGCTTCCATTTCCGTCGTCTCCTTGTGTTAGCTTGCGCGGCCGCCGGCGGCCGCCGGCACCAGGCCCATCAGCTCGCGGATCCGCGCATGCACGACGTCGCCGCCATGCGTCACGAGCGTTTCCCGCGTGATTTCATCGTCGAGGTTGTAGCGGATCGCACCGTCCTTCATCAGATGCAGGAGGAACGTGACGATGTTCTTCGCATACATCTGGCTGGCGTGATACGGCACGGTCGAGGGCAGGTTGGTCGGACCCAGAATCGTGACGCCGTTCTGCGTTTTCACGATCTCGTCGGGCTTCGTCAGCTCGCAGTTGCCGCCGCGCTCGGCAGCCAGGTCGACGATGACGGATCCCGGGGCCATGCCGGCGACCGCATCGGCCGGAATCAGCACGGGCGATTTCTTGCCGGGAATCGCCGCGGTCGTTATCACCACGGCGCTTGCCGCGACGGTGCGCGCCAGCAGCTCGCGCTGGCGCTGGTAAAACGTCTCGTCCTGCGCCTTCGCATAGCCGCCTTTGTCCTCGGACCCGGCGGTCTCGAGCGGCAGCTCCACGAACTTGGCGCCGAGGCTCTCGATCTGTTCCTTGACGGCGGGCCGCACGTCATACGCCTCGACCTTCGCGCCGAGGCGGCGCGACGAGGCGATGGCCTGGAGGCCGGCCACCCCGGCCCCAATCACGAACACGCGGGCCGGCGCGACCGTGCCGGCGGCGGTCATCATCATCGGAAACATGCGCGGCAGCTCGGTCGCGGCCAGGAGCACGGCCTTGTAACCAGCGACGGTCGCCATCGACGACAACACGTCCATGCCCTGCGCGCGCGTGAGGCGCGGCATGAGCTCCATCGCGAACAGCGACGCGCCGCGGGCCGCAACCTGTCTGGTGGCGTCGGGGGCCGTCAGCGCATCGGCGAAGCCGATGATACTCTGGCCCTGGCGCAGCGCCGCCGTATCCCTCGCCCCGCCGACGGGGTTCGCGCCCGGGGCGCGGACCGCCAGGAGCACGTCGGCGCGCGCAAACACGTCGGCGCGAGCGGCCGTTCGGGCGCCCTTGGCCTCGTACTCCGCGTCGGGAAAGCCGGCCTCGGATCCCGCGCCGGCCTCCACCACGACTTCGGCGCCAGTTTTCGTCACGGAAGGAATTACGGCCGGAATGAGCGCCACCCGGCGCTCGCCTGGAAACGTCTCTCGCGGAACTCCAACGATCATCGCCGCTCCAATTGTTCCAAAACGACCCTATTCTACCTGCTGCTTGCGGCTGTCAAACTTCGGCCCGGAAGTCCCGGAGCCTCACCACGTTAGCCCCGCGATGCGACAAATAGACATAATAATGGCAATCAATTATGGATGGTCCGTCGGTCAAGCGCGGTCTGCATGATGAGCGGCCACAACGGCGCCGCTCCGTCGGCGCCGACGAACTGCACGCCAAGGACCACACATGCCGTGACGGCGGCCGGATTCAACAGGTGGCGGCCGGGCAGCAGCGGCGGCTTGCTGCGGATCACGCCCTGCAGCTTGCCGAACGCGATCACCGACCCGGTGAATGTGACCGCGCCGACGAACATGACGATGAACGTCTCGATGCGGTGGATGGTCGCCTCGGTCCCCGCAAAATCGGTATCGGCCCGGAGCGTGATGCTGTTGATGATGTCGACATCTTTCACCTGCGCGGCTTGGGAACGCCGATTTTCATTGAGTAAGACGCATTATTTGGCGGCCGCCATGGCCTTCTGCATGGCGTCGACCGGGAGTCCGGTTCGAAGCTGGACCAACTTTCTGCCCATCTCGAGTGTCTCGTCGATTGGCAGCGCCGCCCGTTTCATCACCGTGTCTCACTGCGCCGCCCGTCAGCCTACCAGAAGCGATCCGAGCAATTCCTGCCATGCTCAGCGGTCCGCGCGGCCGAAGTCCGGGAAATGGGGCAGGCCCTTTTCGGCGACCATGAATTCTGGCCGGAAAACGGAGATTGATCGGTGGCAATTTGGGGGCACGTCGTGGAATTTCGGCGTGCCGCGCAGTTTTTCAACCGTAGAGGGATCAACTGGTCCCGGCCACTTCCTGGAACCTTGGAACCTTGGAACCTTGGAATGGGCTAATCGTCAATGGCCACAGTGAATGCTCTCCGGATGGGCACTCCGGCCCATTCGGCCGGCTTGTCGAGCCCGAGGAGGAAGAGGACCGTCGAGGCGGTGTCCATCGTAGTGACTTTCGTGGACACGATCTCGCCCGGTAGAACGCCGCGCCCCCACGCGATCCACGGGATCGTGACGTCAAACGCGTGATCGCTCCCATGATCCCGCCCGTTTCCGCCGTGGTCGGCAGTCACGATGACCGTGTACTCGCCGACGCCGTACGCCTTATCGGCGGCTCTCAGTAGACGCTCCACCGCGAGGTCGGCCCGCAACACCCCGCGACCGTACTCGCGCGACATCCAGCCGTGCGAATGGCCTTCCGCGTCGGGGTCCGTGAGGTGCACGAACAGGAGGTTCGGCGCGGCCGAGGCGAGATGCTTCTCGACGTCGTTGAGCGTTGAGGACGAGGACCATCGCCCGAACCAGCCGCCCGGTGACTGCGAGTAGTCGAGCGTGCCAGGCACCTGGAGATGCGAAAACTTCGACTTGCTGAAGAACGCGGCCGTGCGGTACCCGCGGGATCGCGCGGCGCCGAAAATGGTCGGAATCTTCAGGGTTCCGGGTTGGTCGTTGAACGCGTCATTCCACAGCACGCCGTGACGGTCGGGCGGCTCGCCGGTCAACATCGAGGTATGAGACGGGAGCGTCTTGCTCGGCACGATCGTCGTTGCCGACAGCGTGTAGCTGCCTTCGGCCACCAGCTTCGAAAGTGTGGGCGCCTTGAAGGCGGCGATGGCATCGGGCCGCAGCCCGTCGATCGAAACGAGCACGACGTTACGTGTGACGCTGTCGTCGGGACGCGATTCGACGAACGTTGCATCCGGACCGGTTGGCGCGAGCACGAGGTGAGGCCTGCCACAGCCGAAGCTGAGCAAAATCAGCAACGCAGTTGAGGTGAGCCGTATCATGGGATTCTCTCATTGTAAGACGAGTTTGGCATTTCTCGAGTTGCGGCAACCCGCGCGCCTGGTAGTATTTTGATATTTGGCGAAATAACGAAACAACCGCATCCATGGGGGCAAACGACCTTTTCAGGGCCCTCGCCGACCCAACCAGACGCGACATTCTGCGGCTGTTGCGCCAGCGCGACATGACCGCGGGCGAGATCGGCGATCGCTTCGCGCTGGCGGCGTCCACCCTCTCCGGCCACTTCAACGTGCTCAAACAGGCCGGGCTGATCGTGGCCGAGCGGAAAGGAACTACCTTCGTCTACAGCCTCAATATCTCGGCTGCCGAGGAAAGCGTCTGCGCGCTGATGGATGTTTTCCAGATAGGGCACGCGCGCAAGGAGCGCGAACCATAATCTGCCGAGATGATTCGCACCGAGGAGCTCAGCCACCACTACGGCGTCAAAACGGCGCTCCAGGGCCTGAACCTGCGCGTCGAGCCGGGAGAGGTGCTCGGGTTGCTCGGGCCCAATGGCGCCGGCAAGTCGACGACCGTCAAAATCCTCACGGGACTGATTCGCCCGACGTCGGGTCGCGCGCTGGTCGCGGGTTTCGACGTCGTCGAACAACCGCTCGAAGCGAAGCAGCGCCTCGGGTACGTCCCGGAGCAGCCTGCGTTGTACGACACGCTCACGGCGGCCGAGTTTCTCGAAGTCATTTCCGCGCTGCACCATCTGGATCCGGCGGCGGCATCCTCGCGCCGCGACGAACTGCTCGATCTGCTGGGCCTTGGCGACGCGCGGCACCAACGGCTCAACGCGTTCTCCAAAGGAATGAAGCAGAAGGTGGTGCTCGCCGCCGCGCTCATACACCGGCCCGACGTGCTCATCCTCGATGAGCCGCTCGACGGGCTCGATGCCAACTCCGCGCGCGTCGTCAAGGGGTTGCTGCGCTCGCTTGCCTCGCAGGGCCGCACGATCCTGTTCTGCTCGCACATCCTCGAGGTGGTCGAACGCGTGTGTACGCGCATCGTGATCATCGACAAAGGCCGTCAGATCGCCGAGGGCGCGCCCGGTGACATCGCGGCGTCCACCGGCTCGGCGACGCTCGACGAGGCGTTTGCCAGGCTCACCGGCGTCCGCGATGCCGACGAGATCGGGGGCGACATTCTGCGCGCGCTCGAACGATCGTGACGGCCCTCTTCAATTTCCTCGGGATCGACTATGGGCAGTGGAAGGCGGTCAGCAAGACGGCCCTCCGCGCCGACGTCCGCGTTCCGCTCACGCAGTCTGGCGAATCGTACCCGCTGCGCACGCTGCGCGGGTTTCTGATGATGGGCGTCGTCCACGGCATGATAGGGCTTGCGGGCGCGTTCGTCGTGTTCTTCAACGACGACGCCGTGCTCACCGGCACGATCGTGTTGAGTTACCTGACGTTCGTGCTCGGGACCGCCGTGTTGACCCAGCATGGTGCGACGATGCTGTCGGCGGCGGATTACCTGATCCTGGGCCCGCGTCCGGTGTCGTCGCGGACGTTTCTCGCGATTCGCCTCACCAACATCCTGTTCCACGCCTTGCTCGTCACGACGTTCATGGCCCTGCCGCCGATTCTGGCGTTCACGGTGGCGCACGGCGTCAGCCTGGCGCGCGGCGTCGCTGCCGCGACGGCCATCTACAGTTGGGCGACGGCGCTGACGCTGGCCCTGGCCACCAGCTACGGAGCCCTGCTCCGCCTGGTGGGGGTCGCGCGACTCGAACGTGTGCTGGCGTACATGCAGCTCGTGGTCGGGGTGCTGATGTACGGAGGCGTAATGCTCTCCTCACGCACGCTTGGGCGCGGGGCGCTGACCGAGGCGACGATGCTCCCGGAGCCGTGGCCCTGGCTGATTCCGCCGGCGTGGTATGCGAGCTACATCGACATCGCCATGGGGCAGGCGTCTGGCGCCGGCTGGGCGCGTGCGGTGCTCTCGCTGGCCGTCATCGGCGCCTTGGTTGCGTTGCTGCGCGGCCGTCTGGGCATGGATTACGCGATGCAGGTCGGCGAAGTCGCCGCCGCGGCACAGCCGGCGGTCGCCGCGCGCTCGCCGAGTGGCTGGATGTTCAGGGGCGGGGAGGCTCGCGCAGTCGCGCTCCTGGTGTTCGCGCACTTCCGGCACGACCTGCGGGTGCGGATGGGGGTGCTGGGCATCCTGCCGCTGCTGCTGTTCTACATCGTTCTGGGGGGCGACAACCCGGCGTCCGATCCGTTTGTGGCCGCGCCGCCCGGCTCTCCCGATTTCATCGCACTGGCCGTATTGCTGTTCCCGGCCGTGTTGACGCAGCAGTTCACGTCGAGTGAGTCATACAAGGCGGCGTGGATCTACACCGTGACCCACGCCGATCGGGCACGCCTGGTAATCGGGCTCAAGGACATCGCCGTGGCGTACTTCCTGGTGCCCTTTCTGCTTGTCGTCGCAGCCCTCTACTTCTGGCGCTCCGCTCACCCGGGCCATGCACTCGCACACACGGCGATGCTCGGCCTGGTCAGTCACGTCGCCTTGCAGGGTGCCGTCCTGTTCAACCCCCAGCTGCCGTTCGCGCGCCCCCCGGACAAGATGTCGGGCAGCGCGGGGCTGTTCGCGTGGATGATGTTTGTCATCATCGGCGGGCAGGTGCTGATCTGGCTGCTGCCGCGCTTCGTCTACGTGTCGTGGGCGCGTGTCGGCATCGCCGCGACAGCGCTCGCGGCGTCGACGTGGCTGCTCGATCGCGCGATCGCGTGGCGCGTGCGCGCTATTGCCAACTGACGCGCTGTGGACGGTAGTGCTGCGCCTGGTGCGCGCGCACATGGTGGGGCTTCACGAACGCCTTGATGAGGACCACGCCGGCGACGAAGCCCCCCACGTGCGCCCAGAAAGCCACGCCGCCGCCCCCTTCGGTCACGCTTTGCGCGAGGCCGCCGAAAATCTGAATCACCATCCAGTAAATGAGCATCACCCAGGCCGGCAAGGCGACGGTCGTGATGAAAAAGCCCAACGGAACCAGCGTGAACACGCGGACGCGCGGATACAGGACGAGATAAGCGCCCATCACCCCGCTGATCGCCCCCGAGGCGCCGACCATCGGAATGAAAGAGGACGGCTCGGCCATCACTTGCGCGAGCGCCGCCCCGAGTCCGCACATCAGGTAGAAGACGATGAACCGCGGTCGCGTCATCGCGTCCTCGATGTTGTTGCCGAACAGCCACAGAAACCACATGTTGCCGATCAAGTGCATCCAGCCGCCGTGCAGGAACATCGAGCTCACGACGTTGAAGTACTGCGGTCCGGGGTCGATGACACACGCGAGACGGTCGGTCATCGGAAACGTGAAGCCGGCCTGGATCGTCTGGGTCAGCTCGCCGGGAATGAGCCCCAGATTGCAGACCGACGCGGCGAGCGGAACTTCCTGCCCCGCGCCCTGAATGAACACCCAGACGACCGAACAGATCGCAATGATGGTGAGCGTGACGTAGGCCGGGCGGACGGTGGCATTCTCGTCGTGGTACGGAATCATGGCGTGCGCATATGATTCTCACTGATTTGCGACCTCCCCGATCCGTGTTTTCACAGAGGAGCTGCCGGTGGCGAAAGAATTCCGCGCGTTCATCGAACGAGGAAACGTTCTCGACCTGGCGATCGCGGTCGTCATCGGCGCGGCCTTCGGGCGCGTGATCTCGGCCCTGGTGGAGGGCGTGCTCATGCCGCCTCTTGGGCTGCTGATTGGCCGGGTGGACTTCTCCAGCCTGTTCGTCGTGCTCGATCGGAGCCGGGGGATTCCGGCGTCGCTGGCGCAAGCCAGAGAGGCGGCGATTCCTGTGCTGGCGTATGGCGCGTTTCTGAACGAGGTCGTCCAGTTCCTGATCGTCGGCTTCGCGGTGTTCCTGGTGGTGCGTAAAGTCAACCGCTTCCGCCCGCCGGCGCCGGTCGCCACCAGGGCGTGTCCGCGATGCCTCACGGCGATTCCACTGGCCGCGACGCGCTGCGCATCGTGTTGTGCCGACTTGGGCCCAGCGTGAAGGCGAAAGCTTAGAACGTGCGTCTCGCGACCCACTCGCGGTAAAGCGAATCGGTCACGACATAGCGGGCGCGGTCTTTCTGGACGATGTCCTGCCTGACGAGCGCCGCCAGTGCCGACTGCACACTGGAGGCACCGGCGAGGCGATGCCGTGTCCGGACGTCAGCAGACAACAGCTCGCGGCCGTTCTCGACGACGACGGCGCGGAGCACGGCGCGCTGCGCCAGCGTGAGGCGCTGCCAGGCCTCCTCGAACACCATCTGGTGTTCGCCGAGCAGGCGCGTCAAGGTGCGGTGCAGATCTTCCAGGCCGACGGACTTGCGCCGTGTCGCCCGCACATCGTCCCAGGTCTCGTGCGCGAGCCGCTGGACGTCGTAGGGGACGTTGCCGGCGAGGTCCACAATCGCGTCGCCGAGGGCGTCTTCCGGCGTGAATCCCGTCGCCGCGAGGCGCGCGTCGATGAACGCAGCAAATTCGCCGGCGTCGATCTTGTCGAGGCGCATGACCGGGCCTGCCTTGTAAAACGGGCGCTTGGCGGTGAGCATCCGCTCCATCAGCGATGGTTCTGACCCGGCAAAGACATAGCCCACCTGTCGCTGGTCCTGAACCGCGGCCCTGAGCGCGTGCTCGACAGTGCCGCCGTCGAACGTCGTGACCGACTGGAACTCATCGAGTGCAATCGCCATGCGCTGTTTGCGCGCCGCCGCGATCTTCGCGGGCAGCGCGAAGACCGCGGATGCAAGCCGTGCCACGTCGCGCGGCGTGCGGACGGCCGGAAAGGCCAGCGAGAATGCCGGGTCGCCCTCAGCCGTGGTGTCGAAGCGCAGTTCAGGGCGGACGCTCTGGAGCAAATCGCCGGCCCAGCGGCGCAGCCGGCTGGCCGGCGTATCGGCGGCGACGAGCGCCCGGGCATACGACTCGAGGAAGCCGACGTACGAACTGGAGGCGGCAACTGTGACTTCCGCGGTCAGGAACTTCCGCTTTGCGAGCGAACGCATGACGTCGCGGATCAGCGACGACTTGCCGTAACGACGAGGCGAGATGAGGAACACCTTTTGTCCAGCGGCGAGATCTTCGGTCAGGCGCTCGCGTTCGGTGTCGCGGTCGGCAAACGCCATGGCGGTCACGATTTCGCCGTAGATGAAAGGGTTGGATGGGTCCATTACGTAATACTCCGTAGCCGTTATGGAGTATAGCGTAACGCCGCGACCATGGCGGAGCGCCCCGCTATGCCGAGACGTCGTCGGCGCCGCCGTCAGCATGGCGGATCGCGAGCTCTCCCACGACGGTCTGCAGATCCGCGAGCCGGACCGGTTTGGTCATGTGGATCTGGAAGCCGGCTTTGATCGCCCGCCTGCGGTCTTCGCTGTGCGCCAGCGCCGTCAGCGCGACGGCCGGCGTGGAGCCGAGACGTCCGGGCAGCGTTCGCACGTGGTGCATGAGCCACAGGCCATCTTCGCCGGGCATCGCGATATCGCTGATGATGACATCAGCGCGTGATTCGGCGAGCCGGGCGAGCGCATGGCGCGCCGAGTCGGCGGCCGTCACTTCGGCGCCGCTCGTTTGCAGCGCTTCCGTCAACATCTCGAGGGTGTTGGGGTCATCGTCCACAACCAGTACTCGCACACCGTGAAGCTGCTGGGAGGGCTGCTCTGTCGAGAGGGCGGAGGTCGCGGGCAGCGCTGCCCCGCTGGCGGCCGGCAGTGAAACGGTGAAGACCGCACCGAAGCCCACGCCGGCACTGTGTGCGCCGACCGTGCCGCCGTGCAACTCGACGAGCTCACGAACGATCGCCAGGCCCAGCCCCACCCCGCTGTGCGCGCGAGTCGTCGAACTGTCCGCCTGCTGAAACCGGTCGAATACACGGGGCAGGAACTCCGGGGAGATGCCGACCCCGGTGTCGCGCACCATCAACCGGACCTGCCGCTCGTCGCGTGTCAGCTCGACCACGACCGACCCGCCGGCGGGGGTGAACTTCAGCGCGTTGGACAGGAGATTCCAGACCGTTTGACGCAACCGGTCCGGATCGCCCTTGACCGTCGCACGCTCCGCCGCGATCAGTTGCAGCCAGACCCCCTTGGCCTCGGCGCTTGGGCGCAGCGACTCGGCGACCGCCGAGACGATGGCGGCGAGATCCAGTGGCCGCAGATCGAGGTGCAACTTGCCGGTAATGATGCGCGACACATCCAGCAGATCGTCGATGAGTGCGGCCTGCTGCCGCGCATTACGTTCGATGATCTCGAGCGCCCGCGCCGTGCGGTCCGGCGTCATCGCCTGCTGGCGGAGCATTCCCACCCACCCAAGGACAACGTTCAGCGGTGTGCGCAGCTCGTGCGACAACGTGGCGAGGAATTCGTCTTTGGCCCGATTGGCGGCGTTGGCTTGCGCCTCCCTTTCCTGCAAGGCTTCGGCGGAGGCGCGGAGCGCCGCTTCGTGGCGCGCGGCGGTTTCCCATGCACGCACCTGGGCCCGCGTGATGACAAAAAGCAGGAACGACAGGATGAAGCCGCCGGCGAATGTCTGTGCCGCCGCTCGCGGCACGATCGCGGCGACATCTCCCCCCATCCTGGCCTCGTACAGCCATTCGCGGCCGGCCATCTGCACCGTCTCGGCGGTCTGGTACCGCGCCGAGGTACCGCTCCCCGGCAAGCCACCCAGAGAATCGCCGGCGTTGACCCCACCCTCATCGTAGATCTCGAATCCCAACGATGGCACCGTCAGTTCCACAATGTCCTCGAACAGCCGATGTGAGTGGAGAGGGCTGAACACGAACCCAACGAACGCTCGCCGGATTTCTTCGAAGCTCCGTTGGCGTGACGAGTGACGATACACGGGGATGAAGACGACGAGGTTCGGCCGGAGACCCGAGTCCCACGCTGCCAGCTCGCCGAGTTTGCGGGAGAGTTGGGGCTGACCGCTGTCGCGCGCGCGCACCATCGCGTCGAGCAGTTGCGGCTCCGACGCGAGATCGAAACCGAGCGCTCGCCGGTTACGACTCAGGGCTGGTTCGAGAAAGGCGATCGGGCACGACTCCGGATCGTTCGTGCGGGGCCAGAGCCGAATTCGATTCCCGTCGAGAGCAAACCTCCCGAGGACGCGAGCCAGATCGGCCCGGCGGATGCACGGGGCGAATCCGATGCCATCCATCGCCGGATACCGCTCGGGGAGCTCGAGACCGTTGACGAACCGCCGGAACTCCCTTCCGTGGATTTCATTGTCGGCCGACAACAGCACCGCGCCAGCACGGACGACCTCGAGATAGCTGTTGAGTCCCGTTTGAAGCTGCCGGTGAATCTGACGGGCGTCGGTCAGGAATTCGGCCCGGTCCTGCAGCTCTCCTGTCATGGCGGAGTTCCACGACAAATACGAGCTTGCCGCGATCGACAATCCGCAGGCCGCTGCAAAGAGCCCGTAGGGGACCGATCGGTGCAGCAAGCGCCGCCGTAACGTGGTGAAGGGTCGTTCTTTACTCACGGCCGTTCCTCTGACCGTGGGGGGAGTGCCGGCTTGATGACGTCATCTCTGGTATCGGCAGATCACCAGAGTTTCAACAGCGACCGCTGTTCCGCGCGGGGTGCGGATGACGTTGTGACGGCCGCGACGTCTGTAAATGTCTCCAGGCCGCTGGCGTATACTCGCGTTGGCTTTACCAACAGCTCTCCGGCTCGGCCGCGTGCCCGGGGGCGCCGCCCAGGAGGTCTTGTGCGCAATCGTCTGGTTCTCGCGCTGTTCGGCCCTGCGCTCGTCACTGGATTGGTCATCGCCCAAACGCCGAAACAGCGGCTCAACCCCGTCATTGACTTGATCGAACAGAAGAAGCCGGTATTTGGCCTCTATTTTCCGAACAATCGCCGCGCGGGGATGCGGCCGGGTGCGGCAGGTGCGCCGGTTGCGGCCGACGCCCCGCAGAAAACTGCCGCAGAGCTCGCCGCCGAAGCCGCGGCTTACAAGAAGACCGATTATCTTTTCGATGGCAGCATGGAAGGCAGCATGCAGCGAGCGCTGCCCGCGTTTGCCGAGATGATGAAAGGACTGCAGGCGGCCGGTGTCGTGAGCACGTCGCCAGTGCGTCTCACGCATCCTGTCTTCGTCAAGAGTCCTGAGCTCGATGAGCCCACGGTTCACCGGGACATCGCCACCCAGCTCAATCTTGGCGTCAGCGGCGTGATGCTGCCGAAGGCCGAAAGCGCCGGACAGGTCCGGACGGCAATCGCGGCCATGCGCTTCAAGGCGAAGGGCGGCACGCGACCCGACAACGTGGGGTCAGCGCCGGCGTTCTGGGGCGTGTCCGAAGCAGAATACAAAGCCAGGGCGGATGTCTGGCCGCTCAATCCGGACGGCGAGTTGCTCAACTGGACGATCATCGAGAGCAAGGAAGGGCTCGCCAGAGTGCGCGAGATTGCCGCGGTCAAGGGCATCGGCGTACTGTGGCCAGGGGCAGGAACGCTCCGCGGGGTCTTCACGACCACCGACGCCGCCGGCGAGCGGCGATTCGACGAGAAGGGCTGGGAAGCCGCCATTCAGTCCGTCCTCGCGGCGTGCAAGGAATTCAACATCGCTTGCGGGTATCCCGCCAACGCCAACGACATCGAGATGCGCATGCAACAGGGTTTCAGCGTGTTTGTGATGCAGTGGGGCGAGGCAGGCTTCAAGGCGATCGACGTGGGGCGTCAGGCCTCCAACCGTGCCACCAACTGAGGTTCACGCGTTCAAGGAGTCTCAATGTTTCGGCAGTTCTCCCGTCTGAGTGCGCTTTCTCTTTTCGTGGTCCTGTTCAGTGGCACTGCGTTGGCGCAGACGGAACAGAAGCCACCGTATGAACCACAGGTCGGCCAGGCGGGCAAGGATGTCGTCTGGGTCCCCACGCCGCAGACCCTCGTCGAGAAGATGCTCGACATGGCCGAAGTCACCCCCGCGGACTACGTCATCGACCTCGGGTCGGGCGACGGCCGCACCGTGATCACGGCCGCCAAGCGTGGCGCGACCGCGCTCGGCGTCGAATACAACCCCGACATGGTCACCCTCTCGGAGTTCAACGCCAAGGAGGCCGGTGTGTCGGACAAGGCGAGGTTCGTCAGGGGTGACATCTTCGAGTACGATTTCTCCAAGGCGAACGTCATCACGATGTTCCTGCTGCCCTCCATCAACATGACGCTGCGCCCGAAGCTGCTCGACATGCGGCCCGGCACGCGCATCGTCACCAACTCGTTCACGATGGAAGACTGGGAAGCGGATCAGTCCGAAACAGTGAACGACGACTGCACGAGCTGGTGCACGGCCCACCTCTGGATCGTGCCCGCGAAGGTCGAGGGCGCCTGGCAGTTGCCGCAGGGCACGCTGACCCTGACGCAGGAGTTTCAGAACGTTTCCGGGACGCTCGGCTCCACCGCGATCACGGGCGGCAAGATGGACGGCGCCGATATCGAGTTCAGCGTGGGCGGACAGAAGTACACCGGCACGCTGAACGGCGATACGATGAAGGGCACGAGCGGCAATGGTCAGAGCTGGACCGCGACCCGCAAGTAGCGTGTGAAATTCATCATCAGCCAGGTCACCTACCTGGCGACCGACCGGGAGCAGCGCGCGAACTTCCGCGCGCTGCTGGCCTACCTCGCCTTCCTCGCGTTTCTCGTCACCCTCTACGCCGTCCTCTTCCACGTCATCAAGCTCAACGTCGAGGGCGAACAGCACTCCTGGATCACCGGGTTCTACTGGACGCTCGTTGTGATGTCGACGCTCGGCTTCGGCGACATCATCTTCACCAGCGATACCGGGCGGTTCTTCAGCATCGTTGTGTTGCTGTCCGGCGTGGTCTTCCTGCTGGTGATGCTGCCGGTCCTGTTCATCCGCCTGTTTTACGCCCCCTGGCTCGAGGCCCGGGTCCGGCTGCGTGCCCCGCGTCGCGTCCCCAGGGACACGGCGGGTCACGTGATCATGGCGGAGTACGACGCCATCGCAGTGGGACTCATCGAGCGGCTCCGCTCAGAGAACATTCACTATTACGTCATCGAACCCGATCCCACCCAGGCGGCGCGGCTCGTTGGCGAAGGTATCTGGGTGGTCACGGGCGAGAACGACAGTGGCGGCACGTACGAGGCGATGCATGCCTCGTCCGCGCGGCTCGTGCTCGCCAATTGCGAAGACACCGTCAACACCAACATCACGTTGACGACCCGCGAGGTGGCGCCGGAGGTGCCGATTGTGGCCATCGCCGAAGAAGAGGAATCGGTCGATATCCTGCAGCTCGCCGGCGCCACCACCGTCCTGCCGCTCAAGGCGCAACTTGGCGAGTATCTGGCCAACCGTGTCGCCGGCGGGCGCGCCGAAGCGCACGTGATCGGATCGCTTGGCGAGCTGCAGATTGCGGAGCTGCCCGCCCGCGACACGCCCTTTGCCGGCGTCACGGTCCGCGACACCCATCTGCGGCAGCGCACCGGACTCAATCTCGTCGGCTTCTGGGAACGAGGGCGCCTGCGGCCGGCCTACCCGCAGTCGCAGATTCATCCCGACAGCGTCATCGTCGTGGCCGGCGGGCGTCCGCAGATGGAGGCCTTCAATCGCGTCATCGGGACGTCGAGCGGGTCGCCGCTGGTGCTCATCATCGGCGCCGGAAAGGTGGGTCAGGCCGCCGCCCAGGCGCTTGGCCGCAAGGGGCTCACGGTCCATGCCATCGATCGCACCTCACACGCGCTGGCCACGCTTCGCCACGATGTGGATGTCGTGTTCGAAGGCGACGCCGCGGATCGTCAGCTTCTCGAGCGCGCCGGGATCAAGGAGGCCGCGTCGGTGCTGCTGACCACGAACGACGATGCGATGAATATCTACCTGGCGGTGTATTGCCGCCGGCTCAACCCGCAACTGCGCATTGTCAGCCGGATTACCCACGAACGAAATGTCGAAGCCATCCATCGGGCCGGCGCCGACTTCGTGTTGAGCTACACGACCCTGGGAATCGAGGCCATCATGTCACTCCTGCGAGGACACGAGCCGGTTCTCGTCGGTGAAGGTGTGGAGCTGTTCACGATCCCCGTGCCCGCGACGCTCGCCAACAAACCCCTGAAAGACAGCGCCATCGGCTCGAACACCGGTCTCAGCGTCGTCGCCGTGAAGCGAGGCGACGAGTTGCAGCCGCACCTGACCGCCGAAACAGTGTTGCTGCCAGACATGCAGCTGCTCGTGCTGGGCAGCCGCGATCAGCGCCGTGCCTTTGCCGAAGCCTTTGAGCGCTAGCGGCTAGCGCCAGCGCGAGCTGGTCGAGCTGGCACGATATGATGGCGTCGTGCCCGAACCGTTGCGCATCGCCTTTCTGGGCTGCGGCTTCATCACACGGGTGCACAGTCGCAACCTGCGCGCGCTTCGCGGCATGATTTGCTGTGGCTACGCGAGCCGTGACAAGCACCGCTCGGACCAGTTCTGCAGACAGTTCGGCGGTGTCAGCAGCTACGCGGATTACGCGGCGGCGATCGAAGATCCTGGCGTGGACGCCGTGGTGATTGCCGTGCCGCCCCGCTTTCACCTCGACCTGACGCTGCAGGCGCTTGCCGAAGGCAAACACGTCCTCGTCGAGAAGCCGGCCTTTGTGCGGATGCAGGACTACGAGCAGGTGGCCGCTGCCCGGGACCGGGCACAGCGTGTCGTGCTCGTCGGCGAGAACGATCACTACAAGCCGCTCGCCGTCACCTTGCGGAGGCTGATCTCGGACGGCGTCATCGGCGAGATGGTGTTTGCGCTGTTCACCACCATCGCGCGGCGGCTGAAGACCGCGGATGACTGGCGTAACGACGAGACGCTGGCGGGCGGCGACGCGTTTTTCGAGGAGGGGATTCACTGGCTGCACATTGCCGGCAGCCTTGGGCCGAAGATCACGTCGATTCAGGGCTTCCGGCCCGCGCCGTCGGGCGCCGGGCCGGACCGCCGCGTGAAAAGCATGATGGTGGCGTTCCGCTACGATAACGGTGCGGTCGGCTCCTTGTATTACTCCCGCGAGATTCCGTCGCTGCTGAGAGGCCTTCGCGTGTCGAAGCTCTTCGGCCGTGACGGCGTGATCTCGTTCGAATCCAACGGTGCGGCGGTGTTCGTCCGCGGAAAGGGCGTGCCGCGGCTGATCGTTCCCGGGCTCCGGGATCTCCGCGGCTACCAGGCGATGTATCGGGATTTCGCGCGCGCGATCCGCGATGGCATCGTGCCAGAGATGAGCCTGGAGCGCGCGATGGAAGACCAGCGCCTGATGGATCAGGTGTACGCGAGCGCCGCCCCGTGACCCATTACGACGTCATCATCATCGGCAGCGGCGCCGGCGGGGCGACCATGGCACGGGCGCTGGCAGACAGCGGGGCGCGCATTCTCGTCATCGAGCGCGGCGAGCGGATTCCACAAGAACAGGAAAACTGGAACCCTGAGGCCGTCTGGAAGCAGTTGCGCTACCGCGCCAAGGAGCGCTGGGTTGACGCCGACGGGAAAGAGTTCGTCCCCTACACGCACTACGGCGTCGGCGGCAACACCAAGTTCTGGGGAAGCGTGTTGTATCGGCTGCGCCGCGAGGACTTCCAGGCGGTCGAACATGCCGACGGTCTGTCGCCGGCATGGCCGATTGACTACGACACGCTCGCGCCGTACTACGATCGCGCCGAGCGGATGTATCACGTGCACGGGGAAGTGGGCCATGACCCGACAGAGCCCCAGCGCGGTCCGTTTCCGTATGAGCCGATCCCGCATTCGCCCGGAATGCAGGGCATCGTGGACCGTCTGCGGCGCATGGACCTGCATCCATCCCCGCTGCCCCTCGGGCTCATCAACCCCGGAGAGGAAGGCGGCTGTCGGTTGTGCAACACGTGCAACTCATTCCCGTGCCGCATTCATGCCAAGAGCGATGCCGAAGTGTGCGGCATCGGACCAGCCGTTCGGAGCCCCGCCGTAGTGCTCTGGACGAACACCACAGCCCTGCGGCTGATGACCAACGGCTCGGGCTCACGAGTCGAAGCCGTTGAAGTCGAGCGCAATGGATCGACGATGACGCTGCGCGCGGCCGTGTTCATCGTCTCGTGTGGTGCCGTCAACTCGGCGGTGCTGCTCCTGCGATCCGGAAATGGCACTGGCGCCCGGGGTCTCGCGAACTCGTCAGGCCTGGTCGGCAAGCGCTACATGGCTCACCTTGCGACGATGATGCAGGGGTTTCACCCGTTGAAGAGGAACGAGACGGTGTTTCAGAAGACGGTCGCAATCAACGATTTCTATCTGCGCGGACCCAACGGACCGTACCCCCTGGGCCAGATCCAATCGCAGGGGCGCACGCACGGCATCATGGCGAAGGTCATCGGCGACACGATGAGCGTGTTCGGCGTGACGCTGAACCCCATTCCACTCTGGGCCTACGACTACTGGGTCGCGCGCGGTGTCGACTGGCTGGTGATGTCCGAGGATCTGCCCCGCGAAGACAACCGCGTGGCGCTCGACACCAGCGGTCGCGTACACGTCCACTACCGGCCGAACAACTTGCGTCCGCACGAAGAGCTCGTGAGCGCCACCCGGCGGATTTTGCATCGCCTGGGGTTCATGAAAGTGATGGCTCATTCGCACCGGACCCAGAACACCACGCACCAGTGCGGGACGCTGGTGTTCGGCCACGATCCAGAGACATCCGTCCTCGATACCCACTGCCGGGCGCACGACGTCGCGAACCTGTACGTCGTGGACGCGTCGTTTTTTCCCTCGTCTGCGGCCGTCAACCCGGGGTTGACGATCGTGGCGCAGGCGTTGAGGGTCGCGGATCACCTTCAGCAGACCCCGGGCCTCAGGCGCCAGGCCTCCGGCGCCAGCGATCAGGCTTCAGGGGTCAGGACCACATGATGGCAGTCAGATCATTCAGTCACGTCGGCCTCACGGTGTCCGATTTCAATCGATTCGTGAAGTTCTACTGGGAGGTGTTCGGGTGTCCGCTGGTGGGGGTGGCCGATACGCCGCCGGAACGCGTCCGTGCCTTTTTCAACGTGGAGGGCGCGGCGCCCCGCTGCAAGATCGGGTGGATTCGGGTCCCGGGCGGAGCAGTGCTCGAGATCTTTCATTTCGAGCCGCAACAACCGCCAGTAGAGATCCCGTGGAATCGCGTCGGTCAGACCCACTTTTCGTTCAACGTGCGGAACCTGCAGAGGTGGTACGACTTTCTCCGGAGCAAAGGCGTTGAGTGTGTGACGCAGCCGGAGCGCTCGCCGCGCGGCCACTCGTTCTTCTTCGCCAGGGACTTCGACGGCAACCTGATTGAGCTGATGGATCTTGGCTACATGTATTACGTCCTCGACTGGCTCGGCCCGCTTGGCGGCTGGTTGTTTCGGCGGGGCATGTACAAGCAGTATTACCAGTCGCGATGACAGTCGACGTACTCGTGTTCGGGCCGCATGCCGACGACATCGAGATCGGGCTTGGCGGCACGGTAGCGAAGCACGCCTCGGAAGGGCTGCGCGTCGGCTTGTGCGATTTGACGCGCGCGGAGCTGTCGAGCAACGGCACACCGGAGCAGCGGCTCGCGGAGGCCGCCGCCGCCGCCCGCGTCCTGGGCGCCGCGTGGCGGGAGAATCTCGGCTGGCCCGATGGCGGCATCGAGCTGACGACCTCGCACGTGCGCTCGGCCGTCGATGTGATTCGCCGTGTTCGCCCGCGTGTGATTGCCATACCGTATTGGGCGGATCGCCACCCGGATCATGTCGCCGCCAGTACGGTGCTGCAGACGGCGATTTTCAAGAGCGGGTTGAGGCGATACGAATCCGCCGCCGAGGCGTGGCGCCCGGACTGGGTCTGTCATTACTTCATCAACGACAGCGTGTCGCCGTCGTTCGTCGTGGACGTATCGGCTCACTACGAGATCAAGCGCAAGGCGCTGGCGTGTTACAGCAGCCAGTTCGAAGCAGGCATGAATGCCCGCGTGGCGACTCGTCTGAATGCGCCGACGTTTCGACAGCTGATTGAAAGCCGCGACGCCCAGTTCGGCGCGATGGCCGGCGTCGCCTTTGCGGAGGGACTGGTCGTCCGCGAGCCGATCGTACGGAGCGGGCTGCTCAAATGAGCAGCGGCCGCCGGGTGTCCTGGCCCTAGCCATGCGCGTCGGGATGGTGTGCTACGCGTCGGTCGGCGGCAGCGGGGTGGTGGCGACGGAACTCGCCAAGGCGCTGGCCGATCGTGGGCACGACGTGCATCTCATCAGCAGCGAGCCGCCGTTTCGCTGGCAGGGAGGGGTTGCCCGGCTGCACTTCCATCGTGTCACCGTGCCGTCGTATCCCCTGTTCCGCGAGCCGCAATACCTGCTGGCACTGGCCACGACGATCGCGCACATCTCGGATGAACAGCGACTCGACATCGTGCACGCGCACTACGCCGTCCCGCACGCGACTGCCGCGTATCTCGCCCAGCAGATGCTGACATCGGCCGATCGGCCGGGGTGTCCCAGGACGGTGACCACGCTGCACGGGACAGACATCACCCTCGTCGGCAGCGACCGGTCCTATGCGTGGGCGGTCGGCTTCTCCATCGAACGCTCCGACATCGTCACGGCCGTGTCACAGAGCCTGAAGGAGAGCACCGTCTCCTCGCTGGGCGTTCATCGTCGGATCGATGTGATCCCGAACTTCCTCGATTGCAGCCAGTACGAGCGGCGATTCGATGAGAACCTTCGAGCGACGCTCGCGCCCGGGGGCACCGGCGCGATCATCGTGCACATGTCGAACTTCAGACCGGTCAAACGCGTCGGCGTCGTGGTCGACGTCTTTCGGCTCATCCGCCGCGAGGTGCCCGCGCGTCTGCTGCTCATCGGCGACGGTCCCGATCGCCCTGAGGTGGAACGTCAAGTCGAGGACTACGGGCTGGCCGGCGATGTCGTGTTTACCGGGGAGGAGCGTGACCCACTCCGCTGGCTCTCGGTTGCCGATCTGTTTCTTCTGCCGTCGGCGCAGGAAAGCTTTGGCCTCGCCGCCCTCGAGGCGCTGGCGTGCGAGGTTCCAGTCATTTCGTCGAATGTCGGCGGCCTTCCGGAAATCATTCGGAACGATGTCACAGGATACGCGACCATGCCCGACGCGGTGGACGAGATGGCGGTGCGCGCGCTCGAGTTGATCCGTGACCCGGAGCGGCGTCGCGCCATGGGGCGGGCGGGCGCTGAAATGGTGCGCACGCACTACTGTGTCGAGCGGATCGTGCCGCTCTACGAAGCGGCGTACGAGCGGGCCATGACGTAGCGTCTTGACGGCCAGAGATCGTGGCGAACGAGTCAAGTTTTCTCCGTCAAGACGACCGCCCCGCCGGAGGCGGGGCAAGACAACATACTGGCTAGCGAGGTGGAGACGCTGACGTGCTTGCGGGTCTCAGGCTCCGCCTCGCTAGACCCCCGAGGGCGTCGCTGACAGTTGCCAGCGCTCATTGAGGTATACATAGGGCGTGCGTGGGCTTCCAGGAGTCTTCGTCGTTGCGACCGTGTGCGCCGTGGGTGGCGCCGCGTTCGCGCAACCTCCCGCGCTGGGCGTTCTGCTCGAAAGAGCCACCGCCTATGTCTCCGAGTACGAGCACGCGTTCTCGCTGCTCGTTTCCGAAGAGTATTACGTCCAGGAGATCCGGCGCCCGCTCAATCCTGGCGCCAATTTGAGCCGCGCCAATCCCGGTGGCGGCATGCAGGGTGGCGATGTGCGCAGCCGGCGCGTGCTGCGCTCGGACTACCTGCTCGTGCAGCTCGGAGCCGGATCGGGGTGGATGCCGTTCCGGGACGTGTTCGAGCTCGATACCGGGAAGGTGCGTGACCGCGAGGATCGCCTCGCACAGCTGTTCCTGTCGAACGAGGCGGAGCGCTTCGAGCTGGCGGACCGCATCATGGCGGAGAGCACGCGCCACAATCTGGGAAACGTCACGCGGACGATCAACATTCCGACGCTCGCCATGATGTTCGTCCACCCGCGCGTGCGCGACCGCTTCACGTTCGCAGCGGGCGGCGAGGAGCTCGTCGGCGGCCGCACCGTTCACCGCGTCCACTACCGGGAGACAGCCAAGCCGACGCTCATCAAGACGACGCGTGGCCGCGACCTCATGCTCGAAGGACAGCTCTGGATAGACGCCGAGACGGGGGCGGTGGTGAAGACGGCGCTGACGGCCGCGGACCCGGCGGTCCGTGCCACGGTGACCGTCACCTTTCGTCGCGACGAGGCGCTGGCCATCTGGGTCCCCGAGCAGATGGACGAGTACTACAAGGCGTACAACGCGCTCGACGAGATTTTCGCGACCGCCACCTACTCGAACGTGCGTCGGTTTCAGGTCTACACGGACGAAAAGATCCGCAAGCCACCGGGAATGTAGCGACAGCGCGACTGCCGGACGCCGAACGGCCCGAGGCCGCTCACTACAATGGCGCGGATGATCTGGCGGGTGTCGCGCAGCCGCTGGGTGTTTGCCACCTACGTGTGGAACGCCGAGCAGACTGACGCGACGCTGGCTCCGGAGGATGGCGTCCCGGGGGCGGCTTCGGTTTCGGCAAACAAGCAGCACAGCATCCCCTCCGTGAGCGATTGCGCGGCGTGCCATGGCACCACGCGTCCAGGCCCGCTGGGGTTCAATGCGCTGCAGTTATCCCCGGACCGCGATCCCAATGCTATTCACGGTGAGCCGCTTGGTCCGGGCATGGTGACGTTGACCACGCTTCTTGCCGAAGGCCGCATCAGCAGCGCACCTCGGGAGGCGTTCGACGAGGCCCCGCGCATCCGAACGAACAACCCGCGCACGCGGGCGGCGCTCGGCTACCTGGTAGCCAACTGCGGCAGTTGTCACAACGGACGCGGCGAGATCGCGGCGCTTGGCCCGGTGCTGAAGTACGACGAGCTGCTCGAAGACGGGGATGCGGTCGCCCGCCAACACGTGAATCAGCCCACGCGGTGGCAGGTGCCTGGCGTGCCCGAGGGAGAGAGCGTGGTCATCAGCGACGAATCGCCGGACCACAGCGCGCTGCTCGTGCGGATGCGGTCGCGGAGTCCTTCTTCGCAAATGCCGCCGCTCGGCACCGTCCTGCGGGACGCCGAAGCGTTTCAGCGGATCACCGAATGGGTCAGCCGGGACCTCGCACGACAATCGCATCGCTGACGGGCCGCTCACCAGTGGGATCGGAAGGGAAGTTCACCAGTTTTCCTCTCACGACCATGGCCGTGGACCCGCCGCCGTCGAGGTTGATCGCTTCGACCGCGCCGAGTTCGATCAGCAGCTTCGCGAGATCATCCAGTGTCAGACCGACACGTTCGGGTGATCGACGCCCGTCGGCGACGAGGAGCAGCGCGCGTCCATCGGCGAGCGAGGCAATCGCGGTGCGCGGATGCAGGTCGGTTGCAAAGGTCGGGATCATCTTTTCGCGCACGTCCGTCACGTCGACGCGCCCGGCGGTGACCAGTTTGGGGCCGGCGCCCAGGATGTCTTCGGCGGCGGCCCATGGGTTCGATCGAGAGGGGTCGGCAGGTCGCAGCGTGGTCCGTACGCGCACGCGCGTGCCCTTGCGCAGCGAGCGACGTACCCAGTCGCGCGCCTCGCCTCGTGCCGACACGACGAATCCATCGGACGGGATGGTCGTGTTGCCCGTGTCGTCGAGCAGGTCCACGACGCGGCCCGACCGTACGACGACCTCGATGCCGCTGGCGTCCGTGATAGTGGCCGGCCCGAACTCGGGCGTGAAGACGACGAGGTCGTTGGGCCCTCGTGCGCGGTTGAGGCCGTCGACGGTGCGTTTCGCTCGTCCCGCTTCGATCGACGCCTGCCAGGCGACATGGCCGAAGATGAGCCGGCTGGCGCGCCGCCCGCGCACGATGCCGACAGCCGCGCGCGCACGATCAGGCTCGCTCCACACCACACCGTCGATTTGCAGCGTGCCAGTGGAGTCGCCGAGGAAGTCGCCGCTGGTTCGAAAGTAGCCGCCATTGATGGCAGCAATGGCGCCGACGCGACTCGCGATGGAGGTGACGGTTTCCAGGCCAATCGCGGTGTCCCTCGCGCGGATCACGTCGAGCCGTGCCTGAGTCATGTCGATGCGCAGCACGTTGATGTTCCATGCGCCTTCGGTCGGGGCCTCACGCCTGAAGTGGGCGTGCTCGACGCCAGGCGCGACGGTCGTCCACACGGGCGCGGCCGGCTGCGCGAGCGTCGCCGCGGCAGCCAGGGCGATCAGCGAGACAGCGAATGAGAACGGCCAGAAACGGGTCGGCATGCGCATGTCGGTCACACCAATCATCCCATGGGGGCCAAGTCGTCTTATGATCTCAGGCTATGCGCCTCTTCCTCACCGGTGTGTTGGTTGCCTTCTCGCTGATCGTCACGTCCATCGTCACGTCGGCCCGAGGGCCTTCCGAGTGGCCGCAGTTCCGTGGCCCACACGGCTCGGGGATCGCGGACGGTTCATCGTTGCCCGAGCGGTGGTCCGATTCCCAGAACGTGGCGTGGTCGTTCGACGTGCCAGGGCGCGGCTGGTCGTCGCCGATCGTGTGGCGGGACCGTGTGTTCGTGACATCGGCCATCAGCCCGGGCGCGTTCAAGGCCCCGTCCACCGGAATCTTCGGCAACGACTACGTGGCGGAATTGATGAAGCAGGGACTTGCGGTCGAGGAGGTCAACAAGCGCGTCATCGACCGCGACATCGAGCGCACCGGCGAGACGGGCGAGATCCGTTACATGGTGTATGCGCTCGATGCGAAGAGCGGCAAGGTCGTGTGGGAGCGTGAAGCGCATCGTGGGCAGCCGTTTGGCGGCCGGCACAGGAAGAACACGTATGCATCCGAGACGCCGGTGACCGATGGCGAGCGTGTATACGTGTCGTTCGGCGGCAATGTCGGCATCTTCTGCTATTCGATGGACGGGACGCTCCTGTGGAAGCATTCGTGGCCGCCGCAGCCGATCTATCTCGACTTCGGGACGGCGTCTTCACCCGTCGTGCACGACGGGCGCGTCTATCAGCTCCACGACAACGACGGTGAGAGCTTCTTCGCGGCGCTCGACGCCAGGACCGGCAAGGAGCTGTGGAAGGTCAGGCGCACCGACAACGCCCCGATGAAGTCCGGGTGGGCGACGCCCTTCATCTGGGAGAGCGGATCGCGCACCGAGATCGTCACCATCGGACGCGGGCTCGTGATCAGCCACGACGCCAGCGGTAAGGAGCTCTGGCGGCTCAAAGGCATGACGCAGGCGACGCCGAGCCCGGTCGCGGCCGACGGGTTGTTGTATGTCGGGTCGGGTTCCCAAGGAGAGGCCAACCGGCCGCTGATGGCGGTGCGGCCGGGCGCCAGTGGCGACGTCTCGTTGACCGCGGACCAGGACAACAACGAATTTGTCGTCTGGCGCCAGCCGCGGTTTTCGGGCTACACGCCGTCGCCGCTCGTGTATCGCGGGCGCGTCTACGCCATCAACGACAACGGCATCCTGCAGGTGGGCGATGCCAGGACCGGCAAGGAGATCTACAAGGCGCGCGTCGGCGGCGGCGGCCATACGTTCTCGAGCTCGCCGCTCGCAAGCCAGGGACGGCTTTACCTGCTGAGCGAGGACGGCGACACCTTCGTGCTGCGCGCGGGCGACAAGTACGACGAGATCGCGAAGAACAGTCTGGGAGAGATGAGCCTGGCAACGCCGGCGGTCGATGCGGATAGTCTGTATGTTCGAACGCAGACGAAGCTGTATCGCATCCGTGACCGATGACACGAGTGATCCCCGGGCCGGACAACGGCCGCTATCCGCACGGGAACTCGTTGCTCGTTTGCGGCACGTCGGAGACGATCCTCATCGATCCGTCGCTGACCATTGCCGCCGACCCGCCGCCAGGCGTCGATCGCGTGCTGGTCAGTCATTGCCACGAAGATCACCTCGCCGGCCTCTTCCGCTATCCGCACGCTGCTGTGCACGTCCATCGTGACGACCACCTGGGGCTGCAGTCACTCGACGGCCTGATGACGATCTACGGTTTGCCCTCCGAGATCGACGCGGCGTGGCGGCGGGACGTGGTGGAGAAATATCACTACGCGCCCAGACCGGATGCGCTCGTCTTCGAGGACGGTGATCGTTTCGATGTCGGCGGCGCCACCGTACGCGCGATCCACCTGCCGGGACACACACGCGGCCACTCGGGGTTTCTGGTCGAGCCCGATGGCGTCATGTTCCTCGCCGATATCGATCTGACCGGGTTCGGGCCGTACTACGGCGACGCCTGGTCCAGCCTGGACGACTTCGAGCGATCCATCCAGCGTTGCCGCGAGATCGACGCCGGCACGTATGTGACCTTTCACCACAGGGGCACCGTTCACGGCCGCGCGGAGCTGTTCGCGCTGCTCGACGCATACGAGGAAGTCATCGGCCGGCGCGAACAGGCGATGCGACGATTTCTCGAGCAACCGCGCACGCTCGACGAGATGGTCGCGCATCGCTTCATCTATCGGCCCCACGTCACGCTGCTCTTTGCCGACGCAGTCGAGCGGCGCTCGGCCGAGCTCCACCTCGAACGACTCCTCCGTCGCGGCCTCGTCACGCAGCCGGACCTTGCCAGATACGTCGTTTCTCCTGGCTGACGAGGCACCATGAGCGAGAATCTCGGCGAGTTCGAGCAACTCGTGATGTTTGCCGTCCTGCGGCAGGATGACGACGCCTCAGGTCTTCCCGTGCGCCGGTCAGGCGCGATATGCTCTCGCGAATCAGAGGTGCGCGTTATGAAGAAGATTGTCCTGGCCGCGGTATTTGTTCTTGCCGCCCATTCCTCCGCATTTGCGACCTGGTCGGTCATCGCGCTCGACGCGCGCACCGGTCAGGTCATCGTCGCCTCGGCCACCTGCGTGCGCCAGGCAGGGTTCCCGCAGCGCCAGCCCAACGGCTCGCGCGATCTGATGGATGTCCAGGCCGTCATTGTCCCGGGAGTCGGTGTTGCGGCCTGTCAGGCGGGCGTCGACAACACCCGTGAGAACCAGATGCTCGTTTACAACGAGCTCAAGAAAGGCACGCCGCCTGCGCAGATCATCGAGATGCTCCAGAAGGACCCGAACATCGAGCGCCGGCAGTTCGGCATTCTCGCGATGCCCAACGGCAAGGAGATCACGAACCGGAACAACCGAGCCGGCTTCAACGGCAGCGGCAACTCCCGATCATCCCTCTACTTCGGCGGCCAGGTCGGGCCTGACATCTTCTATCACGTGCAGGGCAACACGCTGCTGGGCGATCAGGTGATGTATCAGGCGGCGCTCGCCTTCACTCGCGCAACCGGCACGCTTGCGGATCGCGTGATGGCGGCCATGGAAGCGGCCGACATCAACGGCGGCGATCACCGCTGCAACTGCGGCAACAACCCCATCGAGCTCGTCCCCTGCGACAACAAGACGTCACACGTGGCCTACATCGCCATCGCCGAGAAGACCGATGAAGCGGGCGTGACCCACAACGATGGCAAGTACTACGCCTACATCAGCGTCACCGACGACAACATCAAGCCGCGTGAGAGCGGCAATCCCGTCAGGACGCTGCGCATGCGCTACGACAACTGGGTGAGCTCAGGTTCGCCGCGGCTGCCGCCTCCGGGCCCGACGCCCTTCAAGCCGAAGCCGACCACGACGAACCAGCCAGTCGAGTGACGACGAGGCTTGCGGCGACGCAGGTTGCCGCCGGACCGACGGCTGAGCGGGCGCTCGTGATGTTGCACGGCATTTACGGACGCGGCCGCAACTGGCAGGCAATCGCGAAGGGCGTGGTGAAGGGTCGGCCGGAGTACGGCTGCTGGCTGGTCGACCTGCCGCATCACGGCGGCTCACCGCCCGGGCGGCATGGCGACTCCATTTCAGGCCTGGCCGAGGACGTGCGCGAGTGGCTTGATGCGGAGGCAGTCACGCCGAATGCGATTCTCGGTCACTCGTACGGCGGCAAGGTCGCGCTTGCGATGGCTGCTCAGAACCCGAACGCTCCGCTCCAGATCTGGGTGATCGACTCGACGCCGGAGACCAAATCGCCATCCGGCAGCGCGTGGCGCATGCTGGAGGTCGTGCGGCGCCTGCCGCCGCGATTTGCCGCGCGCGATGCAGCCGTTCAGGCGCTTGCCGCACAGGGTTATGAGCTCGGCGTGGCGCAATGGATGGCGACCAACCTGGCGCGCGATGGCGAGGGGTTTGTGTGGGCGATCGATTTCGACGCCATGGAGCGCCTGTTACGCGACTTTTTCGCCACCGACTTGTGGCATGTCCTTGAATCGCCCGCGCCAGGGCACGAGATCCACATCGTGAAGGCGTCGGAATCGAGCGCGATTTCCGAGGCGGCCGTGGCTCGCCTCGAAGCGGCCGCAGGCGCGCGTGTGCAGTTGCATCACCGCCAGGGCGGGCACTGGCTTCACGCCGAGTCGCCACAGATGGTGACCGAGTTGCTCGTCGGCGCGCTGCCGTAAGTCGCCGAGCGCTACAATCGACAGATGAGTCCAAAGGCGCGGTCGGCGCCCAGTTCAAAACCGCCAAGATCAACAGTTCAAAACCAGGGGTTCGGGCGCGTTGCCCTGGCGCCTTTGGCAATTGCGTGCCTTGCTATCTTGCTTGCGGTCACGACCGGCTGTGGCCCGACTGAGACATTACGGTTGAACACGATTCAGCTTGGCCGGTCGCTCAATCCTGACAGCAGCGTTGCCGAGCACACGACGGCCTTCCGGAAGAGCGACACGGTGTATGTGGCGGTGCTGACAACCGCCCCGGGCCGCGGCACCATTCGCGTGCGGTGGACCTATGGGGGACAGTTGATTGACGAGCCGGAACGCGAGGTGTCGTATCGCAACGCCGCGGCGACGGCGTTTCACCTCGTCAATTCCGGCGGATTCCCACCGGGCAATTACAGCGTCGAGGTGTTCATCGATGGGGAATCTGTGGGGACACGCAATTTCCGGGTGGAATAGGGCAGGTAGGGCAGGTAAGGCGGGTAAGGCGGGTAGGGCGGGTAAGGCGGGTCGGGCGGGTAGGGCCGGTCAAGACTTGCGCTCTTGCTCGCACCAACCCTACCTGCCCACCTGCCCCACCGGCCTGTCGATCGAGCGTGATTCCAATCGACCATTGAGCAGAGAGGGAATCGCACCATGAAATTCATGATGTTGCTCAAGGCCGACAAGAGAACCGAGGCGGGCGAGCTGCCGTCGCGTCAGGATCTCGAACAGATGGGGAAGTACAACCAGGAGCTGATCGACGCCGGTGTCATGCTGGACGGGGCGGGCCTGCAGGCGTCCTCCCGTGGCGCCCGCGTGACGTGGAAACACGGCAGGCCCGAGGTCATCGACGGGCCGTTCGCCGAAACGAAGGAACTGATTGCCGGTTACTGGATGATCAAGGTCAACTCGCTGGCCGAAGCTATTGAGTGGGCCAAAAAGGCACCGTTTCACATGCTCCCGCAGGATGGCGGCGAGCCGCAGATCGAGCTGCGGCGGGTGTTCGAGCTCGAGGATTTCCCGGACGTGCCCGACGAGGTCGCGAAGATGAACGACGCGTTCACGACCGGCGGTCGTCACAAGTAGGAGGCGCGACATGGAGTTCACGCCTTACCTCAATTTCAACGGCACATGCCGTCAGGCGTTCACCTTTTACCAGCAGGTGCTCGGCGGCACGATCGACTTCATGCAGACCCACGGCGACTCGCCCATGAAGGACCACGTGTCGCCGGACTGGCACGACAAGATCATGCATGCGACGCTGAACGTGGACGGCACGACCATCATGGGCTCCGATGCTCCGGCCGAGCACTCCACGCCGGCGCAGGGGATGTGCGTGTCGATCGGCGTTCCCACGGCCACCGAGGGCGCGCGCATCTTCTCGGCGCTGGCCGAGGGCGGGAAGGTGACGATGCCTTTCTCCCAGACCTTCTGGTCGCCCGGGTTCGGGATGGTCGTCGATCGCTTCGGCACACCCTGGATGATCAACTCGCAGGTATGAGAAAGGTTTGCGTCGCAAGGGCTCAGGTGATGTGATCGGGAGTTGTGCCTGCGGCCGATCCCATCCACGAGGCCATCAGTGAGATCTACCTCGCCGAGTCGCGTCGCGCGCTGGCGACGCTGATTCGGTTGATCGGGGATTTCGATCAGGCCGAGGAAGCTCTGCAGGATGCGTTCAAGACGGCGCTGGAGCAATGGCCTCGCGACGGTATTCCATCCAACACGCGCGCCTGGCTCGTCTCAACGGGACGGTTCAAGGCCATCGACGCGATTCGGCGGCGCGCGAAGTTCGACGCGCTGGACGATCTCGGGCCGAAGGCCGAGGTGCCCGTCGAGGACGTCAACGCCTGGGCTGATCCGGAGAGCGTTGAAGACGACCGCCTACGGCTGATCTTCACGTGCTGCCATCCGGCGCTTTCGGCGGACGCGCAAGTGGCTCTGACCCTGCGAGAGGTCTGCGGGCTGACGACCGAGGAGATCGCGCACGCGTTTCTGACGCCGGCGCCGACGCTGGCGCAGCGAATCGTTCGGGCGAAGAACAAGATTCGCGACGCGCGCATCCCGTACGAGGTGCCGTCGCGCGCCGAACTGCCGGATCGACTCGACGCGGTGCTGCGTGTCATCTACCTCGTGTTCAACGAGGGCTACACCGCTTCGTCTGGTGAGACGGTAACGAGGCACGATCTCTCGGGCGAGGCGATACGGCTTGGCCGGCTGCTGGTGGCACTTCTGCCGGAGCCCGAGGCCCAGGGGCTGCTCGCCCTGATGCTGCTGCACGAATCCAGACGGCCGGCGCGGTCGTCGGTGTCGGGCGAAGTGATTGTGCTCGAGGATCAGGATCGATCGTTGTGGAACCGCGAGCAGATTGCCGAGGGCGCGCGGTTGGTGGAGCAGACGCTTTCCACCGGGCGCTATGGCCCCTACACCGTTCAGGCGGCGATTTCGGCGGTCCACGCCGAAGCCCCGAGCGCAGGCGAAACCGATTGGGCGCAGATCGTGGGGCTTTATGATGTGCTGCTCCGCATGAGTCCGTCGCCCGTGATCGAGCTCAATCGCGCGGTCGCCGTCGCCATGCGTGATGGCTACGAAACGGGGCTGGCGGTGATCGACGCGATTTTCCGGCGCGGCGATCTGCGTGAGTATCGGTTTGCGCATGCGGCGCGGGCGGATCTGTGCCGCCGCATGGGGCGAGGAGACGAAGCGCGCGCTTCGTACGAGCGGGCGCTGGCGCTCACGCGCCAGGCGCCCGAACGGCGCTTCCTGGAGCGGCGGCTCAGCGAACTAAGAACGAAGAACTAAGAACGAAGAACAAGAACGAACGCCAGAACGCCAGAACGACGGAACGACGGAACGACGGAACGAAGAATCGCGACGATGAAGTATCTCTGCCTCGTCTATCTCGAAGAACAGAAACTGCGCGCGGTGCCGGACAATGAGTGCATGGCCTGTGGCGACGGCTTGCGCGATAGCGGCGTGTTGCTGGCGGCCGAAGCGTTGAGGCCGATTGAGACCGCCACGACCGTGCGGGTCCGCGACGGCAAGCTGTCCATCACCGACGGCCCGTTTGCCGAAACCAAGGAACAGCTCGCGGGCTTCTACCTGATCGATGCCAAGGACCTGGACGAGGCGATTCAGGTGGCGTCGAAGATTCCTCCGGCGCGCGAGGGTAGCGTCGAGGTCCGGCCCGTTCGCGAGCTGGAGCCGTAAGCCAATGGATGACCTTGCGCAAATCTTCCAGGAAAACCCTCACTGATTCCCCGCCTCGAACGCCTGCGAGGCTGGTATGGTTATGGTCGTGTCGCGTGGATTTACTGCTCTGACAGCTCTCGCCCTTTCCCTGGCCGTGGGCGCCTGTGCCCAGACGACGTCTTCTCAAACGCCCGCCACCGGCGCCGCGCCCGGGGCTGAAAAGCCGGGCGCGACAACCCCAGGTGCTGCGGCGCCACCCGCAACGGAAGCCGCCGCGCCAGCGCCCAAGGCTCTCATCGCCACATCGGCGGATGGGACGAAGATCGCGTACGAAGTCGCCGGCAAGGGCCCCGTGCTGCTGCTGGTTCACGGCGGCGGGCAGACGCGCCGTTCGTGGAACCAGAGCGGCTACGTCGATCGTCTCGCCAAGCAATTCACGGTCGTCACCCTCGACCTGCGCGGGACGGGCGACAGCGACAAGCCCATCGCGAAGGACGCCTATGCGCTCGACCGCATGCTCGAGGACCTCATCGCAGTGGCCGATGCGGCCGACGCGGGGCAATTTCACGTCTGGGGTTTTGGGCACGGGGGCACTATCGCGCGTTATCTCCCGGCTCGCTCGGATCGGGTGGCGTCGGCCGTCCTCATCGGGATGACGATGGGCCCGGCGGTGACCGGCGTGTTCAAGACCGGCATCGAAGCGATGCGCGCCAAATGGCAACCGGTGATCGATGCACACACGGGCGGCACGCTGGACGTGAAGTCCATGCCGACCAGCGATCGCACGGCTTGGGAGGCCGGCATTGCCGCCAACGTGTTGTTGCTGACATCGATGATCGATTACCCGCCGCTCGAGCCGACTGAGATCAAGGCGCCCACGCTCTGGGCCGTAGGGTCCGACGATTCTGCTGTAGAAAACCTCAAAGAATACGAAGCGAAGCTCAAGGGCACCCAGGTGACGGGGAGGATTCTGAGCAGCGTCAACTACTCGGACAGCTTCATCAAGATCGACCAGATCATGGAAACCGTGGAGCCATTCCTCAAGAAGTCCGTTCCGACGACGTAGCGACT
>DATKDY010000236.1:0-5909 GCA_035512515.1 Vicinamibacterales bacterium | reverse complement strand
GACGGCGGGGACGAGCCCCATCGGGGAGAATCGCGCTCGCGGGTGATCGAGCTGGATCAGCGCTGCCGCATCATGAGTGTCTTTGGAAGGCTCGGGCGTCAGGATGGCCAGTTCATTCTCGCACACGCCATCGCAATCGGGTCCGATGGCGCGGTCTACGTCGCTGACGCCTGGGGTAATCGGATTCAGAAGTTTGTACGCAGGTGAGCGGCAATGCGTTAGACAGCACTCCGAGTTTACGGTACGATTGCGGTGAAGGCACGAGCGCCATATGGAGGACATATGGTATGCGCATATTGGAACGTGTAACGAATGCTCTCATCGCCGTGGCCGTGACGGTGCAGGCGCTCGCAGCGCAGAAACCGGCATGGTGGACCCCGCACGGCCGCCGGATCGCCTTCCACACCGGTCGGGACGGCAACGCTGAGATCTATGTTATGCAAGCAGATGGAGGCAGTCCACGAAATCTGACGAATCATCTGGCAAGTGATCTCGTGCCGCGGTGGTGTTGGCGCTGAGTTGCCCGCTGCCTGAGCCGTCAACGCACTGATTCAGCGGGTGGGCGCAAGCGTCGGTACTCTGACGTTCCTGCTCCACGCGGACGTCACCCCGGGCCTCGTGTTCGAGCCGTGCGGAGTCGTGGGGTGAGGTGCTTGGACCAAATCCGCACTCTCGCGCCATCGAGTCTCGAGCCGCATCTTAGCGCTCAATGGCTGATCTGCTGGACCGTTTGAGGACTGCGCTGGGTGAGCGCTACACCATCGACCGTGAGCTGGGCCGCGGTGGGATGGCCACGGTCTACCTGGCCGAGGATGTCAAGCACCACCGGGCCGTCGCCATCAAGGTCCTGCGCCCTGAGCTGGCTGCAGCCCTTGGTCCCGAGCGGTTCCTGCGCGAGATCGAGATAGCTGCCGGGTTGAACCACCCGCATATCCTCCCCCTCCACGACTCGGGCGAAGCCGGCGGGTTCCTCTACTACGTGATGCCCTACGCAGAAGGCGAGTCGTTGCGCGACCGTCTCGAGCGCGAGGGCCAACTGCCAATCCCCCAAGCGCTCCAGATCGTCCGGCAGGTCGCGGACGCTCTGAGCTTCGCCCACAGCCGGGGCCTGGTGCACCGGGACATCAAGCCGGAGAACATCCTGCTGGAGCACGGGCACGCCGTGGTGACTGACTTCGGGATCGCGCGGGCAGTCGACGCCGCGCGCGGGACCAGCCTCACGGAGACGGGCATCGCGGTCGGGACGCCGGCGTACATGAGCCCCGAGCAGGCCTCGGGCACCGGACAGCTGGACGGCCGCAGCGACGTCTACGCGCTGGGGTGCATTCTGTACGAAATGCTGGCTGGCGAACCGCCGTTCACCGGACCCAGCGCCCAAGCCATCATCGCCCGGCGGTTCACCGAACCGGTGCCGCAGATCGCCAGCAGGCGGGACACGGTGCCGGGCGCCATGCAGGCCGTGCTAGACCAGGCGCTGGCCCGGGTCCCGGCGGACCGCTTTGCCACAGCGGACGAACTCGCCCAGGCCTTACAAGCACCAGACCTTGCGGCGGCCACGCCGGTCGCCGGCGCGCGCCAGATGCCGGTCTCGGCCAAATCGGTCGCGGTGCTCCCGTTCGCCAACCTGAGCCCGGATCCCGACAACGAGTACTTCGCCGACGGCATGACCGAAGAGATCATCAATGCGCTGGCCCAGATCGAGGACCTCCACGTCCCGGCCCGCACGTCGTCGTTCGCGTTCAAGGGCAAGCAGGAAGACCTGCGCGTGATCGGCGCAAAACTGGGCGTCGGGGTCGTGCTCGAGGGGAGCGTGCGCAAGGCTGGCAATCGGCTGCGGATTACCGCGCAGCTCGTCAACGTGGCAGACGGCTACCATCTGTGGTCCGATCGCTTCGATCGCACCCTCGACGACGTCTTCGCCATCCAGGACGAGATCGCACGAGCGATCGCTGATCGGCTCCGGGTGAGCCTCGGAACATCCGGGGACCACCCTGTGGTCACGCCCCCGACGCAGAACCTCCGGGCCTATGAGCTCTACTTGCAGGGCCGGTTCTTTTGGAACCAGCGCGGCCCGGGGTTGTTCAAAGGCTTGCAGTGTTTTCAGGAGGCCCTTGCGCTCGACCCGGCGTATGCGGTCGCCCATGCCGGCCTGGCCGACGCCTACAGCCTGCTTGGCTTCTATGGGGCGATGCGGCCCAACGACGCCATGCCGCGCGCGAAGGACGCGGCCCAGCGCGCCCTGGCCCTGGACGATGGCCTGGCCGAAGCCCACGCCTCGCTGGGGTTCGTCAGCATGGCGTTCGACTGGGACTGGGAGACCGCGGAGGCCGAGTTCCGGAGGGCCATCGTGATCAACCCGAAGTTGGTGGCGGCGCGGTACTGGTATGCCGCCTACCTCGCGTTGATCCCAGGGCGATTCGACGAGGCCGTTACAGAGGCGCGGCGATCCGTGGAGCTTGACCCCCTGGCCGTCTACCCGAGGGTGCAACTCGGCACGGTCCTCTACATTTCCCGGAGGTTTGCCGATGCCGTCGCCGAGCTAGAGCTCGCGGTGCAGAGTGAGCCATCATTCTTCCTCGCGCATCGCCTGCTTGGTCTTGCCCTTTTCGAGCTGGGGCGGACCGACGAGGCGGTGGCGGCGTTGCAGCGGGCGATAGATCTATCCAATCGTCACCCTTGGGCCGTTGCTGAGCTGTGTGGCATGTACGGGCAGCTTGGGCGCACAGAGGAGGCGATCCCCCTCTACGAGGAACTTGACTCACGGTCCTCTACCGAATACGTCCAGCCGGTCCAGCTGGCCGCGGCGGCATGGAGCATCGACCGGCGGGACGCCGCGTTCGCGTGGCTCGAACGCGCCCTGGACGAGCACGACGTGCTGCTTTGCGTCCTTAGGTACTGGCCGCGTATGGACTGGCAGGGATTTTCCGAGGACCCACGTTTTGCCAAGGTACTGGAACGGGTGGGGTTGTCGAAGTGAGTTCGCCAGCCCTGGCGCACTGAGGGTGAGAGAATGTGCTGAGATAACTTCCGGCGCGTTAGCCGGACACGGATTGCACCGGTCAGGAGCGGTTATGAACTATGCGCTTCTTCTTCTGATCTTGGTCACGGGGTCACCATCTGCTGCGCAGGAACCGCGACTTGCATTGAGCTTCATCGCTGCCGATTCCGACCACAGCGCATTCGCTGAAGCGGCGCGGGGTTTTTGGGAGAGCGACGGTGTGCGAATCGTAAAGACGATGGAGCGGGTATCAGGCCTTCGTTTTCGGGACAGCGCCATCACGGTCATCATGTCGCCGCGGGCTGCCAGCTCCGGGGCTGGGGGTATTTCGACAAGCCCGCTCCGCCTCGACATTCGCTACCCCATTCCGATGTCGCTCATCCACGAGCTCGGCCACCGACTAAGTCACCAGCTGCTGATAACGGACGAAAGCGCCCCAAGGTACTCTAGAATGCCCGCCGAGCTTAACACGGGCCATGCGGGCCTCGACGGTCACAAGCTCCTCTATCTCTATCTATACGAAATCTGGGAGCATCTGTATGGGATCGAAGTAGCAAACCGGTGGCGCGAGGTCGAACGAGGTTGGGCCGAACTTGGCTTTGGTTTTATCAGAGACGCTTGGGATTGGTCTGATTCGCTCGGTCCGGACGGGAGAGCGGCCAAGATGCGAGGGATCGTCGCAGCTCAGCCTCTAGGCAGCTGGAAACGGTGATTCCCATGGTTCGACAACCCGAAGCTCCGCGACGGAGTCAGTGCGTTGCTTGTGCTTGACCCCTGATTATGAAACGCTCAGCGGCGACTGCGATGGTGCGCAAAATCCTGATCGGCGCGGGCGCGACCGTTGCTGTCCTCGCGGCCGTTATCGTGGTTGCCGCAGCCGTGTTCGTCGGGCCGCGTGCGTGGCGAGACCATAAGCTCCGCGGCCTCTTGAACGACGCCGCAGTCCTGCCGCTCGTCCCCAAGGCGCTCCGAGTGGTACCTCCGCACGACGGATGGGCCATGGGCATGGTCTCCTGGATAGCGACCGATACGAGCGGTCTTACTTATCTGCTTCAGCGCAGTCCGACCATCGATCCCGTGATCGTTGTGAACCGCGAAGGCCTCGTCGTACGCTCCTGGGGCCGCGGTATGTTCACGACGCCGCACTCGATTCGTATTGCGCCTGACGGAAATGTCTGGACAACCGACGCAAAGACCTCCCGCGTCGTCGAGTTCTCCCCGGAGGGCAAGTTCCTTTCAGAGATAGCCGTCGGCGGTCTGCCCGAGGGATGCGAATCTGCCTTTTGCGGCACCACTGACGTAGCGTTCGGGCCGGACGGCCGCATTTTCGTCTCGGACGGCTACCGCAACGCTCGCGTCCTGGAGTATTCGGCCGATGGTCGGCTCGTTCGTGAGTGGGGGCGTGCAGGCAGCGGTCGAGGCGAATTCCGGCTGCCTCACTCCCTGGTGGTTGACGACGACCGCACCATCTGGGTGGCCGACCGCGAGAACGGGCGCGTCCAGCGCTTCGACCTGCAGGGGAAGTGGCTTGGGGAATTGACTGGGTTTGGGAAAACCTTTTCGCTCGACGCTTCGGACAGCGCACTTTGGCTGGGCACCCAGCAACTGACCGACGCAAATTTCTCCCCGGGATGGGTGCTGAAGGTTGACCGACGGACAGGCGAATTGCGAGGCTATGTGTCCATCACCGGGATCCATGGCATTGACGTGAGCGCGAAGGGAGAACTTCTCGTGGGACCCGGCGCGGGAGAGGGGCCTCTCCGACTCAGCACGCAGCCCTGACACGAATGCGAGCGCTGCGCCTATGCCCTAACGTGACGCGGTATCCCAACGCAGCGTTATCCCGCTCTCGACTGTTCCAAACCTCGCTCGGCCAATCATGACTATCGCAGACTTCACGGCTCTGCGCGCTCTCTACATCAACACGTCGCTCAAGCGCGATGAAAATGAGAGTCACACCAGGTTGCTGCTTCGCGCCTCCGCGCGGATCATGCAGAAGGTCGGCGTTTCGGTTGAACACTTGCATTTGGTGGCGCATCACGTCCCGCCGGGTATCTACCCGGATATGACGGAACATGGCTGGCCCGAGGACGATTGGCCCGTGATCTGGGAGAAAGTCAAAGCTGCCGATATCCTCGTCGTGGGTACGCCTCTCTGGCTGGGGGAGGAAAGCTCGGTGTGCCGCATCCTCATCGAGCGGCTCTACGCGATGTCCAGCCTGCTCAATGAAAAGGGGCAGTCCATCTACTACGGCAAGGTCGGCGGCTGCGTCATCACCGGCAATGAAGACGGAATCAAGCACGCGGCGATGACGATCGGGTTTGCTCTCGGACATCTGGGCTACACCATCCCCCCGCAGGCCGACTGCGGATGGATTGGCGAGGCCGGCCCCGGTGCGTCGTATGGTGATGAGATGGAAGGCGGCGGGCGCGTCGGATTCGATAACGACTTCACGCAGCGAAACACCACGATCATGACCTGGAATTGCATGCACCTGGCGCGGATGCTGAAGCAGGCCGATGGCATCCCGAACCAGGGCAACGACCGCAAAGCATGGGAAGCTGGCGAGCGATTCGGCTTCGAAAACCCCGACCAAGGTGCGGGATAACCAACGGCTGCGGTTGACCGGCAGCGGACGGCACGTGACAACCACTTCGAGAGGGCACACTATCCATGCTTCGGTGGGGGCGATCGAACAGGCGTTAGAACACACTATCAAACGGCAACGTATACTTGGATCGTGAGCGGCTATTTGTAGCCGGGCTGTACCTCTATTTAACTCAGCGTCTGGAGGTGACCGATGCGAAGGCCCAACTGTGTTCTATCCCTGGTGGTCGTTTTCGCCATCGCGTGCGCAGAATCGCCGGAACCTTCAGCAGCCTCCGGCGACATCGCTGGAGCAGGTGGACGA
>DATKDY010000235.1:0-26785 GCA_035512515.1 Vicinamibacterales bacterium | reverse complement strand
GGATCTGATCGAACGCTCGAAGCTGTCGAACAAGTACACGTTCAAGGGCACGTTCCAGCTCACCCAGAACAATCAGCTCATCGCGTTTCTCAACAAGCGCGAGAAACTGCAGGACAAGCGCAATCTCGGCCCGAATGTGCCTATCTCCGCAGCGTGGTATCAGGCCTCACGTAACTACCCGTGGAAGTTCCAGTGGACCAGCGTCCTGAGCAACCGCGCCTTCCTCGACGTGCTGGCCGGCAACTGGTACAACTTTTTCCCGCTGCGCCCGACACGCGACTTCGATCTCTATGACGGCCCGTGGGAGCCCGGGCGCGTCGATTTGGCGACGAACGTCAACTATGAACGTGGCGGCGCGAACCACTACCAGGATCAGAAGCGCTTCAAGCCGCAGTTCTACGTCGCCATGAGCTACTTCAAGGACGGCTGGCACGGCAGCCACGACTTTAAATTCGGGTACGATTGGAAGCGCGATCGGCGCAACCGGTTCCTCGATCAGCCGTTCGACATCTTCTATCGCGATCGTAACGGCTTGCCGAACGAGCTCGAGCTGTACAACACGCCCACCTCGCCGATCAACGACGTCGTTAACAACTCGTTCTGGGTGAACGACACCTGGAAAGCGACCAACCGCCTGACGCTGAACCTCGGCGCGCGGTTCGAGGCGTACCGCGACGGCTGGCCCGAACAGCAGTTCCAACCGAACGGCCATCCGCAGCTCGCCAACTGGAACGACGCGCAGTATCGCGCGTTCGTCGAGCCTGTGACCGTCGAGGGCCGAACCGTCGCGGACACCAAGAACGTCGCGCCACGTATCGGCTTTGCCTACGACTTGACGGGCGACAACCGCACGGTGCTGAAAGTGTACTTCGGGCAATCGCGATTCAATTCCGCCGACACGCTTGCGGACCTGGAGAACCCCGTTGGCCGCGCGCAGCTGCGCTATGTGTTCAACGATCTGGATGGCAACCGGCTGCTCGACGGTCCGCACGAACTGGGGCGCTTCATTAGAACCGTCGGCGGCGGCGGCAACGTCCGGATCGACCGCGACCTCGTCCGCCCGACCGGCAACCAGCTTGGCGTGAACGTGGAGCGCGAGATTGTCGAAGCGCTGTCGGGCCGGGTATCGTACGTCTACAAGAACGCCCGCAATGTGTGGGGCGAACTCGATGCCGTGCGGGCACCGTTGTATACCGTGCCGTTCACCATTACCGACCCCGGTCCGGACAATCAGCTGGGCACCGGCAACGAGCAGACCTTCCAGACGTTCGACCGTCCGGCCAGCGCGGGCTCCGACCGCGTGTACACCAACCCCGAAGGCAACAACGACGACTACCACACCGTCGAAGTCGCTCTCAACCGCCGCTTCTCGGGCCGGTGGATGCTGCTCACCTCGTTCGGCTACACCTGGCGCTATCAGGGCACGGAGAACTATCGCCCGTTCGACCGGCTCTTCCTCGACGACAACGGCCAGGAGCAGACCACGATCTACAACTACAAGCTGATTGGCCGATATACGCTGCCGTTCGACATCGGGCTTTCGGGATCCTGGAAGCTGCAGAGCGGCGTGCAATGGGGACGCACCGTTAGCGTCCGGTTCCCGGGTGATGGGTCACAAACCGTGCGTGTTGAACCGTCCAACGCGAACCGCGCGCCCAACGTCAGCATCATCGACTTTCGCGTTGACAAGTCGTTCCGCGTGCGCGGCACGCGCTTGACGGCGATGCTCGACGTGTTCAACACCGCCAACTACGGGACCGTGACGAACTGGCGGCGCACGACCGTGAACTACCAGGAAGTGACCGGCATTCTCGATCCGCGCGTGGTGCGGCTGGGCGTGAAGTTCGCGTTCTAAAGGCCGCTCGCTCACGCTCGCGGAGGGCCGCTTCGCGGCAGGCCGGCCTTCGGCCGGAGGGCCTCGGCCTTTCGGCCTCGGATCACAGACGGGCCGGGTGAATTTCACCCGGCCCGCTTTTCAATCGGCGAGCGTCAGCGAGCCGCCCTCGGCGAGCGTCAGCGAGCCGCCCTCCACGCGTAGCGTGGCCCTCCGGCGAAGCCGGCCTTCCGCGAAGCGGCCCTCGCGCGTGAGCGCGGCCCCTCTCCGCGATATCCTGATCCCGTGTGGGAGTTCACCAGCACCGCTGAACGCGTCCTGCAGTTGCGCCATGTCGTCCGGCGCGAGACCGTCCGTCTCGCCGTCCTGACAACCATCGCGACCGCGGCTTTCCTCGGCACGCGTGCTCTCGGGCAGCGCGCGGAACACCTCGCGGTGGAGGATGCCGCCACTTGGTACGCGCGCGGCCAGGAGCATCTCGCCGAGTCCAACGCGGAAGCCGCCGCCGTGGCGTTTCGGCGTGCCACGATGAAGCATCGCGGCGAGAAGCGCTACGTCCTTGCCCTCGCGGAAGCGCTCCGGCGTAGCGGCAATCTGGATCCGGCCACACGCGCCCTGCTCGGCCTCCGCGAGCTGAGCCCCGAAGACGTCGACGTGAACCTCGCGTTGGCGCGTCTGGCGCGCGCAGGCGGCGACAGCATCGAAGCCGTCCGGTATTACCAGCACGCGATCTACGCGCCAGCGGCCACGGCCGGCAGCTCCCGGGATCTCCGCTTCGAACTGATCGGGTTCCTGCTCGAGAGCGACCAGCAGGCCCGTGCGGTCTCCGAGCTCATCGCGGCCAGCATCGATATGCCTGACGACCCGGCGGTCCGCCTCGAGCTGGCCGAACTCTTCCTCCGCGCGGGCAACGCGTCCCGCGCCGCCGAGCAGTACCAGCTCGTCCTCGAACAGGATCGGACCCATCTCGGCGCGCTCGAAGGTGCCGTGCGCGCGGCGTTTACGCTTGGCGACTATCGTCGCGCCGCGTCATATCGGTTACCGGAGACGGCGTCGAGCGACGCGCTGGCGCGCGTGTCGGTCGCGCGCGAAGTGATCTCACGCGACCCGCTTGCCGGCCGGCTCAGCGCCGCCGAGAGGCGGCGGCGCCTTCTGCTCAACATCACGTACGTCGAAGAACGATGGAAGGCGTGCCAGGCTTCGCAGGACCCGCCTGTCGAATACCCGGAGCCACTCGTCGCGCTGCGTACCGCCACTCGCCGTGCCGCGATTGGACGCGACACCGAGGCCCTCGAAGCCGGCATGGCCACCATCGACCGGCTGCGGCAGGAGCTGGAGCCGATCTGCCGCACGGTCACACCCATCGATCAGGCGCTGGCTATCATCGCGCGCACCCACGGCATCGGCTCGTCATGACCGATCGGCCTGTCGTCGTGACCGATCCCGTCCAAACTCAGGAGCGGCTGTGGCTCCGCGAAAATCAGCTGTTCGTCCTGCTCACGATCGTCATCGGCGTGCTGGCGGGCCTCTCAGCCGTCCTGTTTCACCTCGCCATCGAGGCCACCAGCCGCTGGGTGTTCGGGTTCGAGCCATCCAACGGACGGCGGTTCGTCGTGCCGGCGCTCATGAGCCTGGGGGCCGGCGTGTTGCTCGCCAAGGTCTTCCCGGACGTGCGCGGCAGCGGGATTCCGCAAACGAAGCAGGCCTATCACCTCTCGGGCGGGGTCATCTCGTGGCGCGTGCCGATTGGCAAGTTCATCACCGGCGTCATGTGCGTCGGGGGCGGCCATTCCATGGGGCGCGAGGGCCCGTCGGTCCAGATCGGTGCGGGCCTGGCGTCGGCCATCGGGCAGTGGCTCAAACTCTCTCCGGCCCGCGTCCGCGATCTCGTACCGGTCGGGGCCGCCGGCGCGTTGTCGGCGGCCTTCAATACCCCGGTCGCGGCCGTGATCTTCGCGCTCGAGGAGATCATCGGCGACATGAACGCCCGGCTGCTCGGATCTGCGGTCGCCGCGTCAGTGGCGTCGGTCATCGTCGCGCGATCGATTCTCGGCAACGAACCGCTGTTTCACGTGCCCGCCTACGAGCTCGCGCATCCGGCGGAGCTCGGCGCCTACGCGCTGCTGGGCATCGTCGGGGGGCTCGTCTCGGTCGCGTTCTCCCACATCCTGCTCCGATGGCGGCGGGCGTGGCTGCAACTGCCGGCGGGCTCGCGGATCCTGCAGCCCGCGATGGGCGGCGTGCTGATTGGGGCGCTGCTGGTGTACGAACCGGCCGTCGCGGGCGTCGGCTACGAATACGTCGATCAGGCGCTCAACGGCGAGATGCTGCTGATGTCGATGCTGATGCTCGGCGCGCTCAAGATTCTCGCGACGATTACGTCGTATGTCTCGGGCAACGCGGGCGGCATTTTTGCGCCCACGCTGTTCATCGGCGCCATGACAGGTGGCGCCGTGGGCCACCTGGTGAATCTTTACGCGCCCTTCCCCACCGGCGAGGTCGGGGCGTACGCGCTGGTCGGCATGGGCGCGCTGTTTGCCGGCATCATCCGCGCGCCGCTGACGTCGGTGTTCATGATCTTCGAGCTGACGCAGGATCACGAGATTCTGGTGCCGCTGATGGTCGCCAACATGTTGAGCCTGATGCTGTCGCGCCGATTGCAGCCGCTGCCGATCTACCAGGCGCTTCTGCACCAGGACGGTGTCGCCCTGCCGGTCGATCAGCCGCGCCACCTCACCGGGTCGTGACACCAGGCGTGATCGCGCGCGTCGCGGCGGCATCGCCGGGCGCGCCACCGAGGTGCTCGACGAATTCACGGGCCCAGGCGTGAACGTCGTACCCGTGGACGCGCTCGCGCAGGCGCGCCATCCGGTCGCGGCGCTCCGCTGCCGGCAGCGTGAGCGCGCGCTTGATGGTTCCGGCCACCGACTCGACGTCGTAGGGGTTGACGATGAGCGCGCTGTCCAGCTCGGCGGCGGCGCCGGCAAACTCGCTCAGCACCAGCACGCCATCGTCGTTGACGCGCGTCGCGACAAATTCCTTGGCGACCAGGTTCATCCCGTCGCGCAGCGGCGTGACGAGCATGACGTCCGCGGCGCAGTAAAGCGCCACGAGCTGCCGTTCGGTGACGGAGCGGTGGACGTAGTGCACCGGGGTCGATCTGATCGTGCTGCGCGCGCCGTTGATCCGCCCGACCGCCTCCTCGACCAGGCGCTTGAATCTCTGATAGGAGTCCACTTCGCCGCGCGACGGGACAGCGACCTGAATGAACCGCATGCCGTCGGCCAGCTCGGGCTCTTCGCCGAGCAGATGCTCGATCGCCTCGAGGCGACGCGGGATGCCCTTGGTGTAGTCCAGTCGATCGACACCGAGGACGATCTGGCGATCTCCGGCGTCCGAGCGAATCGTTGCCGCTTCGGCCTGCACCTCGGCGTCCCGGGCGAGCGCGGCAAACCGGTCGGCGTCGATGCCCATCGGGTAGGCGCCCAGCCGAATCGCGCGTCCGCCGGCGTGGACGAACTCGCCCTCGGCGACCACGCCCAGGATCCGCTCCAGCGCGTTCGTGAAATACCGCGTGTAGGCGCGGGTGTGAAACCCGATCAGGTCGGCCCCGAGCAGCCCCTGCAGGATTTCCGCGCGCCACGGCAGCACGCGGAAGACTTCGGACGCCGGAAAGGGGATGTGCAGGAAGAAGCCGATCCGCGCCTCCGGCAGCCGCTGCCGCAGCAGCGCCGGCAGCAGCAGCAGTTGATAGTCGTGCACCCAGATGACGTCGCCGGGCTGGTATTCGCGCGCCACGACCGTGGCAAACGCTTCGTTGGCGGCACGGTAGGCGTCCCATCCCGCGGCGTTGAGCGGCACACGGTCAATCAGATAGTGAAACAGCGGCCACAGCACGCGATTGGCAAACCCGTGGTAGTAACGATCGACATGATCGCTCGTCAGGTGCACGGCGGCGATGCCGCCGGCGCGCAACTGGTCGTCGAGCTGTGCCTGCTGCATCGGCGAGAAGCGCGAGACATCGCCGGGCCAGCCAATCCACAAACCGCTCGACGACTGGTGCCACGGGCGCAAGCCGGTGGCCAGTCCGCCGTCAGCCGCCGAGAGGCGCACGACCCCGTCGCTGACCAGAGCGCTCACCGGCAGCCGATTCGATACAATCAGCAATCGCCCCAGGGTGGACATTGTTTTGACTTCAAACTATTATGAGGGTAGGAGCGTCACAACTCTACGAGGAGGCCGCCCGACATGCATTACACCTGGACCAGTCTGAGACACGTCGCCGCGGTGGTGGCAGCCCGCTGGCGGGCGCGGGCGACACGCATCCGTGTCGCTCCGCTCAGCGCCGAGTGGCTCCGCACCCACGAAATCGACGCGAGCAAGCACGAGAGCGGCGTCTGACGCGCGGCCCGGTCACTACACATAACTGGGCCGGGCCTGATCGGCGCGTGCGGCCAGCGCCGTATAAATCGGCGCGGCCATGTGACATTTGATCACGCACACCAGCAGCCGATCCGGCGGTTGCCCTCCCGTCTTCTCCACGAGATCCCCCGACACCACCGTTGATGGCGCCACATAACCGTGCAGCAGCGCGCGCGGCGCGCCGGGCGGCTGAAACCAATGCACATCCTGGAGATCCTTGAAGCGGACCTCGGACAGCCGCCAACCGTTCCACTCGCGCTGCACCGGGATGAGCGTTTCTTCGGTGTAAGACATACACAGACCTCAGGACACTGGGACTTCGACAAGGGCGGCCGACCGATAGGGAGCCATCCGTCTGGCAGGGGCATCTGAGTCGTGTGCCACGTCCGTGAGCAGACGTGTCGCCCATGCACGGGCGTCAAAAGACGCAACCGCCCGACGGAGACGCCGCATCCGGAATCGCTGCTGCAACACCGGCATCTCGATCGCCGCGGCGAGCGAGCGGGCGGATTGCTCGCGGTCATAGGGGTTGACAATGAGCGCGTCGCGCAACTCGTGCGACGCACCGGCAAACGCGCTGAGCACCAGGACACCCCGGTCGTCGTCGCGCGCCGCGACGAATTCCTTACTGACGAGGTTCATTCCATCGTGCAGACTGCCAACATAGCAGAAGTCGGCACCGCGCATGTAACGGGTAATGGCCAGCTGATCATGGTGAGTCGGCAGCAAGACGACAGGCGCCACCCCCCCGCTGAAGCGCTGGTTGATGCGCTCGGCCACCGCGAACAGCCGCTCCCGCGTCTGGCGGTACGCCGGCAGAGCCTCGCGACTCGGTTGTGCGATCTGCACGAAGACAAACCGCTGACGAAGGTCCGGCCGGCACTCGAGCAGCCGCTCGACGGCCAGGAGCTTTTCTTCGAGGCCTTTCGTGTAATCCAGGCGGTCGACGCCCAGGCCCACCACCGTGTCCTCCGACACGCCCAGTTGACGGCGCACCTGGGCCCGGCAGTCGGCGATGGAGGGCGTGCGGGCGACGGTGCGATCGGGCCATTCCACTGAGGCCGGATAGACGCCGAGCTGCACCCGCCGTCCCTTCCACTGCACCACCGTGTTGTCGACGTCCACGTCGGTGAACTGCTCGGCGCATCGCAGAAAGCTGTCTCGATCGAGCGGCGTCTGAAACCCGACGAGCGAGCTCCCGAGCAGCCCCTCCAGCAAGGTGTTGCTCCAGGGACACCGGCGAAACGCCTGCGGACTCGGCCACGGAATGTGCCAGAAGGTCGCAATGCGGCTGAGCGGAAGCTGTCGCCGAATCATCGCCGGCGCCAGCGCAAAATGATAGTCCTGCACCAGAACGACCGGCGCCGGCACGCGTGCTTCTTCGGCGACCGCTTCGGCAAACCGCCGGTTGACCAACTCGTACATCCCGAAATCCTGCGCGTAGAACGTCGGCGTCACGGACGTGCGATGGCAAAGCGGCCATAAGCCGCTGTTCGCAAAGCCGTAGTAATAGCCCTTGACTTCCGCATCGGTCAGCCAGACGCGACGCAGACGATAACGCGGAGACTCAGGAGGGACTTCGACGCCGTCGGCGTTGATGGCAGTCTGGCGATCGACCTCGCCGCTGCCCGCCGCCACCCACACGCCGGAATTTTCGAGCAGGAGAGGTTCGACGGCGTTGACGACCCCCGACGAACATCGCAGCACGTGCAACCGGCCGTCCGGGCCACGTTCGTGCTGATACGGTTCGCGGTTGGAGAGGACGAGAATCTGCGTTGGGGGCGATACAGCTGTGGCACGCATGCCCATTAGTAGAGTCCCGTGCCCCGCCCACAACCATCCGGTCAATCGGGGAGACGGCGACCCTAAATCCACCAGCGGGTGGTTCACCGGTTCACGGGAATCACGGGTTCGGGTTCGGAGGTTCGGGGGTTCGGCCCAGGGGGTGACTCCCGGACCCCTCCCCCGTTTACCGGATGTTGCGCTGGCGGGCACATCGATAGGCTGGAGGCGTAGGATCAGCGGATGCGGTTCAAAACATGGCCGGTCGCCGCGGTTGGGCTTGCCGGCCTCTTGCTCATTGTCGTGTTCTCGGTCTTTGCCGCGTTTGACCGGGCGCAAGAGATCTACATCCAGCTCGACCAGTTGAACACCCATCATCGTGAAGTCGAGGCGAAGTTGCGAGCCCTGAGGTCCGACGTGCACCTGTCGGGCATCTTCGTTCGCGATTACCTGCTCGACACGGTCCGCGAGCGTGCGCCCGAGTACCGGTCGCAACTTGCCCAGTTCCGCGAGCGCAACCGGGCCACGCTCCAGGAACTGCACCAGATCGCCCAGCGCCGCGGCGAAGACGAAACGCGCGTTCGAAGCCTCGAAGCCAACCTCTACTCGTACTGGGAGGGCTTCGAGCCGTTGTTCGACTGGACCGTCGCCGAAAAGATCAACTACAGCGCAGCATTCCTGCGACGGGAAGTGCTGCCCCGCCGCGAAGCCGTGCTCGAGCTGGCCGCCGAGATCGAGGAGCTCAACGACCAGAACCTGATCGCCCAGCGCGAAGAAGTGGCGCGTCAGTACGCGGGGTTCCGCAGTGAGTTGTATACGCTGCTGGCCCGCAGCATGTTCTTCGGCCTGCTGCTCGCCGTCCCGGCCGTCATTCGGCTCCGTATTCTCGAAAAGCGATCCGAGCATCAGAAAGTACAGGCTCAGGAAGCGGAAGGGCACATGCGGGCGCTGTCACAGCAGCTCGTGGCCGCGCAGGAGGAGGAACGCCGCAAGCTGTCGCGCGAGCTCCACGACCACGTCGGCCAGATGCTCACGGCGCTCAGGATGGAGCTTGGCCGCATCGACCGCGTTCGGCCGCCGGGCGATACCGGGGTCAGCGCAGCGCTGACCGAGTGCCGGCAGCTGGTTGACGACATGGTGCGCCTCGTGCGCGATCTCGCGCTCGGGCTGCGCCCCAGCATGCTGGACGACTTCGGCCTGCAACCCGCGCTGGAGTGGCTGGCGCGCGATTTTACGCGCCGGTCGAATGTGCCCGTGGAACTGCAGATTGTCGGCAGCCTCGACGCGCTGACCGATCTGCATCGCACTTGCGTTTACCGCGTGGTGCAGGAAGCCCTGACCAACTGCGTCCGCCACGCCCGCGCCACCGCCATCGCTGTCGTCGTCCGGGCCTGGGACCAGCACATCGACGTGTCGGTCAGCGACGATGGCGTGGGGCTCGACCCGTCACGGCGCGCGGCCGGCTTCGGCTTGCGCGGCATCGAGGAGCGCGTCCGCGAGCTGGGCGGCACCATCACGCTGCTGAGCGCGGCCGGGCAAGGCGCCACGCTGTCCATCAAACTGCCGGTCGTCAAGGAGCAGCCACTTGCGCGTGCTGCTGGCTGACGATCACGGCATCGTCCGCCGGGGGCTCAGAAGCCTGATCGAGACCGAACGCGATATCAAGGTCGTCGCCGAAGCGGGCGACGGGCTCGAGGCGCTCAGACTCTGCGAGGAACATCGCCCCGATGCAATCATCCTGGACGTGGCGATGCCAAAGCTGAATGGTATCGAAGTCGCCGAACGCGCGCAGAAGCTGCCGCACCCGCCCAGTGTGCTGATTCTCAGCATGCATGCGGACGAGTCGTACATCATCCGCGCGCTCGCCGCCGGGGCGCGCGCGTATCTGCTGAAGGATGCCACTGACGAAGATCTCATCCCGGCGCTGCGCGCGGTGGCCGCCGGGCGGCCGTTCTTCAGTCCGAGCGTGACGGGCGTTCTGATTGAAGACTACGTGAGGCAGCTGCAGGCTCGCGGGCTCACCGACTCGTATCACCTCCTGACGGATCGTGAGCGCGAAGTCCTGCAGCTCCTCGCGGAAGGACGGTCGAACAAGGAGGTCGCGGCGCTGCTCGACGTCGGCGTCTCGACCGTCGAAACGCATCGCGCGAATCTGATGCAGAAGCTGAATCTGCACAACACCGCCGAAATCGTGCTCTACGCAGTGCGCAAGCGGATCATTGTTTAAGGTGCCTAGGGTGCCTAAGGCACTTGAGGCACTTGAGGCACCTTAGGCACATCAGGCACATCAGGCACATTAGGCAGCACCCTGCGAGCGCCAGCGAGCGTGAGCGCGAGCGCCACCAGCAGCACCACATCCACGACGAACACGATCCGCAGTCCCGACCCGCCGACAAACCCCGCCAGCACTGGGCTGAACGCCAGCCCGATGAGCGACGCCGTCGTCATGATGCCGAATCCCGTCACGTGCGCATCAGCGGGCAGCAGGGCGCCCGCCACGCTGTAGGCAGTCGTCAGGGCGATGCCGATTCCCAGGCTGGCCACGATCAGCCCCGCTGTCAGCGTACCCATCGAGGGCAGCACGACGATGGCGACGAGCGCGATGGCGCTGGTCACGGCCACGCTCGTGACCAGCGTCCGTGATGACCAGCGGCGCATCAACCCGCCCGCGGCCTTGTGACCGATTGCCGCGCAGACGGCGATCATCGAAAAGAGCAGACCCGAGACCGTCGCCACACGACCGCCGGCAATGCCGAGTTGCTCCACGAACAGCGGCAAAATGGGGCTGAAGCTGCGATCGACGGTCTGCAAGGTGAAGATGACGGCCAGGGCGAGCAGAAAGCCCGGGGTGGCCAGGAGCTCCCGCGCCACCGACGCGAGGCTTCTCGTGGCGGTGCGCGCCACGCGCGTTCTCGGCTCGTGATACAGCAGCCCCACCACCAGCATCGCGGCGAGATAAAACGCCGCGGTCACCAGAAAAGCGCGCCGCAGGCCGACCATGGGCGCAAGGACGCCGCCGACGAGAGGTCCAATCGCGGGGCCGAGGCGCTGGCCCATCTGCACGACCCCGATGGCACGAGGCATCTCCTCGCGCCGCACCGACTCGGCCGCCATCGACATCGTCAGCGCGCCATAACCGGCAAACACGCCGAGCAGCCCCCGTAACGCGACGAGCTGCCAGGGGGCGGTGACGAATGCCATCGCGCTTTTGGTCAGCACGAACGCGCCCAGCGAGCGCAGGACGAGGAGCTTGCTTCCGTAGCGGTCGCCGATGCGTCCCCAGAGCGGCGCGGAGATCGCGGTCACGGCAGGCGTCGCGCCGAGCGTGAGCCCACTCCACATGGCGACCTCGCCGACGTCGTGGACGCCCAGCTCGCTGATGTAAAGGGGGATGAACGGCATCACGACCGTGAAGCCGGCAAAGCCCATGAAGCTCGTCGCGGCGGCGACGAGCACGTTGCGCCGCGACTGTGCCGGCGAGATCACGGCGGTCGTGACTCAGAACCTGATCTTCACCGCCGGACCCGGATACACCTGGATGCTGTCGATGAAGCGGATACGATGCGGGTTGGTCTGCATGATGAGCGAGCTGATGCGGATCCCGTCGCCAAAGAACCGCACACCCTTCATCAAGTCGCCATTGGTCACCCCCGCGGCCGCAAAGATGATGTCGCGGCCCGAGGCGAGATCGTCGGAGCGGAACACCTGCTTGAGGTCCTTGATGCCCATGGCCTGCGAGCGTTCTTCGTCCTCAGGTTTGTTCAGGACCAGCCGCCCCAGGATCTCGCCATTGAGACACCGCATCGCGGCGGCGGCGAGAACGCCCTCCGGCGCGCCACCGGTGCCCATCACGGCGTGGACACCGCTGCCGGCCACCGCCGCCGCAATGCCCGCCGACAGATCGCCATCGCCGATGAGCCGGATGCGTGCGCCCGTCGCGCGGATATCGGCGATCAGCTTCTCGTGGCGCGGCCGGTCGAGGACGACGACGGTGAGCTCATCGACCTGCCGCCCGAGCGCGCGCGCAATCGCGCGCAGGTTGTCGCGCACCGGAGCATCGAGGTCGACCAGGTGCTTCGCGGAGGGCCCGACCACGAGCTTTTCCATGTACATGTCCGGGGCGTGGAGCAGACCGCCGCTTTCCGACGCCGCGAGGACGGCAATCGCATTCGGCTCGCCGGTCGCGCACAGATTGGTGCCTTCGAGCGGATCGACCGCGATATCGACCTCGTCGAACTGGCGCGCGGTCGGGCCGTTGGGCCGGTTGGCCATCCCGACCTTCTCGCCGATGTACAGCATCGGCGCCTCGTCACGTTCGCCTTCGCCGATCACAATGGTGCCGTCGATGGGTACGGTATCGAGCTCCCTGCGCATCGCCGTCACGGCCGCCTGGTCTGACCGATGGCGATCGCCCTGCCCCATCGTATGCGCGCAGGCGATGGCCGCCTGTTCGACGACACGCAGGAACTCGAGCGACAGGTCGGACTCCATGGCCTTGCGGGATGGCTTCTTGACCGCGGTCGCGTCTGCTTTCATGTTGTCCTCAACCGGTCACCACGGGGGGCACGATGGGCACGATGGGCACGAAGGAAGTCATTCTAGTTGCAATCCTCGTGTCCTTCGTGTCCTTCGTGTGGGCTGCTATGCGTATTCGAATTTGGGCAGCTCGCAGCGTAGCGGCTTGTCCTGCCGGAAACCTAGCACGTAATCGGCCTGCATCAGCGTATGGATCTCGCGGGTGCCTTCATAAATGACCGCGCCCTTGCAATTGCGATAGTAGCGCCCCACCGGGTACTCGTCCGAATACCCGTTGGCGCCGTGCACCTGCACGGCGTTACCCGCCGCGGCCTCGGACTTGACGGTCGCATACCACTTGGCGAGGCTCGTTTCGCGCGTGTTGCGCTGTCCGCTGTTCTTCAGCCAGCCCGATCGCAGCCACAGCAGCCGGGAGATCTGATAGTCCGATTCCATCTCGGCGATCATCTGTTTGACGAGCTGGTGTTCGCCGATCCGCTGGCCGAATGTCTTGCGTTCGAGCGCGTACTTCGCGCTGGCGTCGCGGCAGGCGCGAATGAGCCCAGTGGCCCCGGCAGCCACGGTGTAGCGGCCCTGGTCGAGCGCAAACATCGCGATCTTGAAGCCCTCGCCTTCCTGGCCGAGCAGATTCTCCGCGGGCACCTCCATGTCATCCATCTTGAAAAAGCCGGTATTGCCCGCAAGGATGCCCCACTTCTCTTTGAGCGTGCCGCTCGAAAATCCCTTGAACGCGCGTTCCACGATGAAGCAGCTGATGCCCGACACGTCGCGTTGGCGCTTTTTCTCCGCGTCGCTCCAGGCGAACACGAGGTAGTTGTCGGCGACATCCGCCAGCGAGATCCACATCTTCTCGCCGTTGAGAATCCAGCGGTCGCCCTGCTTGTCGGCGGTGGTCTGTATGCCTCGCGCGTCGCTGCCGGCCGACGGTTCGGTCAAGCCGTAAGTCGCCAGCTTCTCGCCCTGCGCTTGCGGCACCAGATATTTCTGCTTCTGTGCCTCAGTGCCCCACGTCAGCAGGGACAAACAGTTGAGGCCGGCGTGCACCGACATGATGACGCGCAGTGACGTGTCCACATACTCGAGCTCCTCGCTGGCAATGCCCAGCGAGAGGTAATCCATCCCGGCGCCGCCGTACTGTTGCGGGACCGAGATGCCGAGCAGGCCGAGACGTTTCATCCCGCCGACAATGAGAGGCTGGTCGAATCGGTGTTCCCGATCGAGATCGCGGATTTTCGGCGCAACTTCACGCGCGCCCCACTCGCGGATGCTTTGCTCGAGGAGGCGCTGTTCTTCGGTCAGATCGAAGTTCATCATGGCAGCCGGAAATAGTACTACAGGCTCTCGGCTTTCAGCTGTCGGCGCTCTCAGCTTTCAGCTGTTCAGCGGTCGGCTTACGGTGTTGGCGGGGTCAGGTAGGCGGGCTTCTTGAAGAGGATCTCGCGGACGTTGTTCTTCATCAGAAACGACTCCGTGACACGCAAGCCCTCGAACATCTTGTTGATATCGCGATTGAGCAGCACCTTCTGTCGGGGGCGCGAGGCGGCATACGTCCGATAGCGCAGCGAGTTCTCGTCGACGACCATGAACTTGGTGTGGACCTGTGCACGGCTTTCAGTGGTGCTGAAAAAGCCGAGCAACGCGCCGTCCGGGCGCAGCAGCCGCATCAGTGCATTGGCCAGGGCGTGGGCCGCGGGCCGCTCGAGGAAGTCGAACACGTCCCAGCACAGCACGCCGTCGACGCTTTCGGCCTCCTGTTGGAAGCGCGTCCCGAAAAACGCCGGGAGCGCGTCGAGCTTGTCCTCCTTGACATGTCGCTCGACGTCGGCGGCGATGTCTTCGACCCGAATGCGGCAGCCGAGGTGCTCGCCGAAAAAGGTGACGTTCGTGCCCACGACCGGACCCAGGTCGAGCAGCGCCGGGTTGGCGCGGGCCTGCAGCAGCTTCAGGAACTTGGCGAGCGCCTTGGTCGGGTACGCGGGCTCGTCTGATGACGGAGGCAGGTCGCCGCCGCCCTGCGGTTCCGGAGGACGGCGGCCGAAGATGGAGCGGAAATCCATTCGCGTTCGGCTTCTCTCGGCTCTCAGCGTTGACCGCTGATCGCTGATTGCGTGACGATGGGGGGTCTACGCGCCGACTTTTTGACCGGCACCCTGCTGACCGGCACCCTGCTGACCGGCGCCCTGCTGACCGGCGCCCTGCTGACCGGCGCCCGTGGGCTGCGCGGCCGGGGGGGCGGCAGGCTTGGCAGTCGTCGTCGTGGTGCCCGGGCTCTGCGGCTTGCCGCCGGCACGCTGCATGTCCACGCTGCCGCGGAAATGCGCGCCCTCGGCAATGGCGACGCGCGGCGAGATGATGTCGCCATCGACCGACCCGTTGTCGCGGATGTCCACCTTCTCGGACGCCGTGACGTTGCCGACGACCTCGCCCAGCACGATGACCGCCTTGGCAAAGACCTCGGCCCGAATCTTCCCGTTCGGCCCAATCGTCAGCACGTTGTCGCGCAGCTCGATGCGGCCTTCACAATGGCCCTCAATCGTCAGATCCTCGCTGCCGCTCAGTTCACCTTTGATGACGACCGACTTGCCGATATTCACCTTGTCCCTCTCAATCTGCGTCCGCACGTCGTTATGTTGCGCCGCCGGTGGCGCCGGAGTGGGTGCTACCGCAGAAGCCCCAGGCGTCGCCGGTGGCGGAGGGGTCGTCGGCTTGACCGACTCATCACGCTTCCACATCGTTAATCCTCCCCCTCGCTCGGAAGACTTTCCTGGAAACCCAGTCTTGGGAAAACCACTGTGCCGTCCACCTGAGGGCTGCTTGTGAAACCCGGGGAAAATGGGCTTCGCTCTGAAGCGAACGCCAGTTTACCGACCTCACCGGAGCGTTGTCTAGCCCTTTTATTGCTGCGGGTTAGCGCCAGGTGGTACGATCTTTCCCCAGTGGCACGCATTTACATGGATCACAACGCGACGACACCCGTCGCGTCCGAGGTCGCCGAGCGAATGGACCGCGCGGTCCGTGATCTCTGGGGCAACGCCTCGAGCGTGCATCATTTCGGCCAGCAGGCCAAGGCGGCTGTCGATGACGCGCGCGGCCAGGTCGCGTCGCTGCTGGGGGCGGCCGCGGCCGAGGTTGTCTTCACCGCCGGCGGCACCGAAAGCGACAACTTCGCGATTCGGGGCGCCGCCGAGGCGCTCGAATCCACGGGCCGGAGACATCTCATCGCCACGAGCATCGAACACGAAGCCGTGCTCAGGACGTTCGCCGCGCTCGCCAAGCGCGGTTGGCGGGTCACGCTGCTCCCCGTCGATGCCAGCGGCATCGTCAGTCCCGAGGCGCTGAGCGATGCGATCACCGACGACACCGCGCTCGTCTCGGTGATGCACGCCAACAACGAGATCGGCACCGTGCAGCCGCTTGGTCAGCTCGCGGAGATCGCCAGGGCGCACGGGGCCGTCGTGCACACCGACGCCGTGCAGAGCGCTAGCAAGATCCCGATTGACGTCTCGGCGCTCGGCGTCGATCTGCTGTCAATCTCCGCCCATAAGCTGTACGGACCGAAAGGCGTTGGCGCCCTGTGGCTGCGCAAGGGCCTGCGGCTGACGCCGTTCATGACCGGCGGCCGGCAGGAACGAAATCGCCGCGCCGGTACGGAGAACGTGCCAGGTATCGTTGGACTCGGCGCGGCCGCGGAGCGCGGCCAGGCCAGGATGCACGCAGAGGCGGCCCGCGTCAGCGCGTTGCGCGACCGGCTCGAGACCGGCCTGCTGACCCGCGTCGCCGGCGCCGCACGCAATGGCGCCGTCGAACCACGAGTGCCCAACACGACGAACATCAGCTTCGACCGGATTGAATCCGAGTCGCTGCTGATCGGGCTCGACCTCGAAGGGATTGCTGTCTCGTCGGGCTCGGCGTGCTCGTCCGGGACACTCGAGCCTTCCCACGTGCTCAAGGCGATGGGTCTTCCCCATTTGCGGACGCTGAGCTCGATTCGGTTCAGCCTCGGCGCCGGCAATACGGAAGCGGACGTCGATCGCGTGATCACGGTGTTGCCCCCGCTCGTCGACAAGCTGCGAAGTTTGACGGCGGTGAGCGGGCGCCGATGAAGGCCCCGTGTTAGCTGGGGCGGAAGCAGAAGCCACACCATGCGCATAGTCGTCGCCATGTCGGGCGGTGTAGATTCCTCGGTCGCCGCGGCCCTGCTCGCCGAGCAGGGGCATGAGGTGATCGGGGTGTCCATGCAGCTCTACGATCAGAGCGAGAGTCAGGCGTCGGGGCGGGGGAGCTTCGGCACGTGTTGCACGATTGACGATTTGTACGATGCCCGTCGCGTCGCCGCCGCGATCGGCATCCCGCATTACATCGTCAACTTCGAGAGCCGCTTCAACGAGCAGGTCGTCTCGAATTTCATTCGCGAGTACGCGGCCGGGCGGACTCCGATCCCGTGCGCGCACTGCAACGCCGACGTGAAGTTTGCCACGCTCCTCGAGCGCGCGCTGGGTTTTGGCGCCGATGCACTGGCTACCGGCCATTATGCGCGCATCGCACCGATCGCTGACGGCGCGTTCGTGCTGCGGCGCGGCCTCGACACCGCCAAGGACCAGACGTACTTTCTGTTCTCGCTGACGCAGGAGCAGTTGGCCCGCGCCGCCTTCCCCGTGGGGCATCTCGACAAGGCGACCGTACGCCGCCACGCCGAGCGGCTCGAGCTGCGCGTCGCGTCGAAGCCCGACAGTCAGGAGATCTGCTTCGTGCCCGATGGGGACTACGCCACCTTCATCGAGAACGCCGCGCCCGGGGTAAAGCGGACAGGACCGCTCCTCGATCAGGACGGAGCGGTCATCGGTGGCCATCAGGGCGTGCATCGCTACACGATCGGGCAGCGCAAGGGCCTCGGCCTGTCTTCGAAGGAACCGCTCTACGTCCTCGAGATCCGGCCGCAGACCGCCGAGGTCGTCGTCGGACCTCGTAGCGCCCTTGGGCGCACGACGCTCACGGCGTCGTCCGTGAACTGGGTCTCAGGGCGAGCGCCGATGCAGTGGCTGCCGGTCGGCGCGCAGATTCGCTACAAGCACATCGCCGCGCCCGCGCGCGTGCGTGCGCTCGACCGGGACCGCGCCGAAGTGGAGTTCGAAGACGCGCAGACCGCGATCACGCCCGGGCAGGCGGTGGTGTTTTACGACGGAGACGTCTGTCTGGGTGGCGGGTGGATTGACTGACGGGGATTTGCCTCGCCGCTTCGCGCCTCGGAGGGCCTCACTTCGTTCGGCAGGCCGCGCTACACGCGGGGGGATCGGGCCGCAGGCCCGCCCTCCGAGCCGCGAAGCGGCGAGGCCCTCCGCGAGCGTCAGCGAGCGGCCGTAGGGGCCGAGCCTGCTCGGCCCCTACGCCGAAATACTCTCCACCGGATTCTCGTGCGACAGCCCCGACAGGAAGCGCTCGGCGTCGATGGCGGCCATGCAGCCGGTTCCCGCGGCCGTCACGGCCTGTCGATAGATGTGATCCTGCACGTCACCAGCCGCGAACACGCCCGGCACGTTCGTGCGCGTGCCGCCATGCGGGACGATGTAGCCGTTGTCGTCGAGCGTCACCTGCCCGGCGACGAGTTTCGTGTTCGGGATGTGGCCGATCGCGATGAAGATACCCGCGACGGCGAGCTCGCTCAGCTCCTGAGTCACGAGGTTCCGCAACACCAACCCGGTCACCTCGCCTCTGGTGATGTCTTTGATGTCGATGACTTCGGTGCTCCAGATCCACTTGATATTCGGCAGCGAGCGCGCCTTGTCCTGCATCACCTTGGATGCGCGCAGCGTATCGCGCCGGTGGATCACCGTGACCGAAGAACACAGCTTGGACAGATAAATCGCTTCTTCCATCGCCGTGTCGCCGCCGCCGACGATGGCGACGTCGCGACCCTTGAAGAAGAAGCCGTCACAGGTGGCACACGTGGACACGCCGCGCCCTGACAATTGCTTGTCGACGCCGAGATCGAGCCACTTGGCCGAGGCGCCGGTGGCGAGAATCACGGTGTCCGATGTGTACTCTGTTTTGCCGAGACTGATACGCAATGGCCGCTGGGACAAATCGAGCGATGTCGCGTCGCCCGGCACGAAGGTCGCGCCGAAGCGCTCAGCCTGGAGCCGCATCTCCTGCATGAGATCCGGCCCCATGATGCCGTCGCGGAAGCCAGGATAGTTTTCGACCGCGGTGGTCAGCATCAACTGGCCGCCGGCTTCGATCCCTTCGATCACGAGCGGGCTGAGGTTGGCGCGCCCCGCATAGAGCGCCGCCGTCAACCCGGCCGGACCGGTGCCGATGATGGTGACCTGTCGATGTGTAGCCATAGTCACTTGGTCGGATGAGTCGCTCAGGAGAGATGCTTGTCGATCACGCGGACCAGATCGTCCTTGTTGGCGAGACCGACGATGGTCTCTTTCAAGTCGCCGTCCTTGAACAGCAGCAGGGTCGGGATCCCGCGCACGAAGAAGCGATTCGGCGTTGACGGGTTTTCGTCGATGTTGACCTTGGCGATGGTGACGCGACCGTCGTAGTCCTCGGCCAACTGATCGACCGTCGGCGCAATGCGGCGGCACGGGGCGCACCACGGCGCCCAGAAATCGACCAGAACCACACCATCCTTGACCGACGTGTCGAAGTCCGCGTCAGTGAACGTCTTTACCTTTTCGGAAGCCATGTATGAGTGCCTCATCCACTTGGATGTCGGGAAGGTCTGGAAGATTCCGTTCATTTATACCTTGAGTTCACCTTTTGCGAGCATCGCCTACTCTGCCGTCGGCGCCCGCCGGGTGCCGCGGAGCCTCTCGTTCGGGCGATTTTCCAGGCATTTTCGCGGTTGTCCCGACGCCACCGCCTGGCATAACCGCTGCGCAGCGCGGGCCCGGACGCGGAAGGACTCGCCGAGACCATATGGCCCATGAGTATCGTGTCACGGTCGTGTTTAAGTCCTATCGAGTCAGCGTGCGACGGTAGACCTTGACGTATTCCCTGGCCGAACGCCGCCACGAAAAATCCGTTTTCATACCGTTGGTCTGGAGGCGTCGCCATGTCCGGGGCTCGGTCCGATAGACGGCCAGCGCCTGTTGCAGCGCATCCCAGAGCGCGCTCGGATCGTATTCGGCGAACAGAAAGCCCGTCCCCTCTCCGTTCTCAGGATTGAACGGACGGACCGTGTCCGCGAGCCCGCCGACGGCGCGCACGACGGGCACCGTCCCATAGCGCATGCTGTACATCTGATTGAGACCGGACGGTTCGTAACGCGACGGCATCAGAAACACGTCGGCTCCCGCTTCCACCAGGTGGGCCCTCTGCTCGTCGAATCCGATGAACACGCCGAACTGGCGCGGGTGAGCCGCCGCGAGCGACCGCCACATGCGTTCAAATCCCGGCTCGCCCGTGCCCGCGATCGTGAACGTCGCGTCGAGCGATGGCAGGTGCGGCGCGAGCGCGGCGACCAGATCGAGGCCCTTCTGCTCGGTCATGCGCGACACCATCGCCACGACCGGCCGCGACATCGCGGCCTGGTCCACGGGCAATCCATACAAGTCGAGGAGCGCGCGCTTGGCAACGAGCTTGCCGCTGAGGTCCGTCGTATCGAAGGGCGCCGGGAGAAACGCATCTCGTGACGGGTCCCACGCCTCGTCGTCAATGCCGTTGAGAATCCCGACCACTGCGCTGGATCGAGCAGTCATGATGCCGTCGAACCCGTAGCCGAACTCGGGCCGCTGAATCTCGAGGGCATAGGTCGGGCTCACCGTCGTCAGCGCATCGCTGAAGACCACCCCGGCCTTCAAGAAGCTGATGCGATTCCAGAACTCGAACCCGGCGGCGGTGAAGTCCTGCCACCGGAGGCCGAGCGCCGGCACCCATCCATTGTCGAACGCGCCCTGGAACGCGAGGTTGTGAATCGTGAAGACCGTCGGCGTGCGGCGCTGGTGGTACACGGGCACCAGTCCGGCCTGCCAGTCATGTGCGTGCACGATCGAAAACGGCTCGGGTTGCCGGAAGGCCCATTCGAGCGCGGCGATGGACAGAAAGGCAAAACGGAGCGGGTTGTCCGGGTAGTCCGTGTTGTTCTCAGCGTAGAGACCGGCACGGTCATAGAGCTGCGGGCAGTCAACGAGGAGCGCGCGCGCGTTCTCGCCAAGCGACGCGTCGTACAGATCTGCGTCGATCCATCGGTTCGCGATTCGGGCCCGGACGCTATCTCGATGTTCTCCCGCCTCGCTTCCGCGGTAGCGCGGCGTCACAAGCGTCACGCGGTGTCCGAGCCGGCCGAGCGCCTGCGAGAGCGCCGTGGTGACATCCGCCAATCCGCCGGTCTTGGAGAACGGCTGCGCTTCCGAAGCCACCATGAGCACTCGCAGTAACTTTGCCGCCATGGGATTCACAGTACAATCTCAACTGTGACGCGTCCACCGCAGCGGGGCCGACAGGATTCCAAGGAGGTCGTGGAATTGCGAGCGCTCGCCGAACGTCAGCCGGAGCTGTCGGCAGCGGCGTCCCTGCAGATCGAACTGATGGGCGCTTTGCGCCGCATCCAGACCCGCGTCGCGACGGCGTCGACGGTGCTCTCGGCCGAAGAGATGGCCGCGCGGCTGTCGAGCGGGCAACCCCTGATCACGTTTGATCGTCTCCTGATTGACTGGAACGAAGCGCGCCTGCTGTTTCGCCAAGTCACCGACATCCTGCGGCGGCACGACGCCGTGGACGTTCCATCGGCGAGCCGGCTTCACGAAATCGCACGCAGCGCCGAACTGCCCGACCTCGCGCGTCGCTGGTTCGACAATGGCGTGAGCGACACCGGGCTCGACATGCTGGACGAGGTGCTCGCATGGTCGCTGCGTCCATTTCTGATCCGCACGTCGGAAGTGCTGCAGCAGCGCGCGGCCTTTGGGGGCTGGAAGCGGGGCATCTGTCCCGTCTGCGGCGGCGAGCCCGACTTCGCCTGCATCACCACAGCCGGAGAACGGCTCCTGATCTGTTGCCGCTGTCAGACCCGCTGGCCCACTGAACCGTTTGCGTGCCCGTTCTGCGGCGAGAGCGACCGCCAGCGGATCACAAGCTTTGCCACGCCTGACGGCACCTACCGCGTCACAGCGTGCCAGTCGTGCCGGCGCTATCTGAAGACGCTCGACGGCCGGCGCGCGGGGCGAACGGTGATGCCGGCAGTGGATTCGATCGCGACGTTGCCGCTCGACGCCGTCGTGATGCAGCGCGGCTTCAAGAATGGCTAGTCCGCCGCTTCGCGGCGAGTTCAAACCCTTTTGCGAGATCGAACGCCGGGTTTTGAACTGGCGGTTTTGGCGGTTGGGCACTTGGCGCCGAAGGCGCCCCCGGGTTTTGAACGGGCGTTTTTGGCGGTTGAGAACTTGGCGCCAAAGGGCGCCAGTCTAAGACCAGGACGATGAGGGTGCGATGTTGCTGACAACGACGAGCGTAATCGACGGCAAGCAGATCGTGAAATACCACGGGCTGGTGACAGGTGAGGCGATTCTCGGAGCGAACATCTTCCGCGACCTCTTTGCCGGCATTCGTGACATTGTCGGTGGACGATCAGCCGCGTACGAGAAAGAGCTCCGCCGCGCGAAGGATCTGGCGATTGAGGAAATGACCGCTCAAGCTCAAGCCTCCGGCGCAAATGCCGTGATCGGCATCGATCTCGACTACGAAACGGTCGGGCAAGGTGGCTCGATGCTGATGGTGAGCGCGAGCGGCACCGCGGTCAGCTATTCGTAAACGGTTCGCCGCGGAGCGGTGTCGCGTTTGGGTTTTTGAACTGGTAGTTTTGGCGATTGGGAACTTGGCGCCGAAGGCGCCCCCGGGTTTTGAACTGAGGGTCTTGACGGTTTGACGGTTTGGCGCCGAAGGCGCCCTTAGTTTTCTTGCTCCTGCTGCTGAGCAAGGCTGAAGAGACTTCTCGTCTGCGTGCTCATCCAGTTGAACAGATGCCGCGTTTCCCAGAAGCGACTCTGGTTGCTCTTTGCGCCGAGGACGACGACGGCCACCTGCTGGCCGGTTTGGGGGAGCCGGAGCAACGTGGCCAGGCAGTACCCGGAGCGGCTGATGAAGCCGGTCTTGCCGCCAAGGACATCGTATTCTCCGCTGCGCACGAGATGGTTGGTGCTGTTCACGTTGATCGCGCGCTTGCCGGCATACACCGTGTGTGACGCCTTGCGCATGATGGTGCCGATGCGCTCATCCGCCGCTGAAAACGCGATGAGCCGCGCCATGTCGTAGGCGGAGGAGAGATTCGACGCCATCAGGCCGGACGGATCGGCGTAGCGCGTGCTCTCGAGCCCGAGCTCGGCCGCCTTTTCGTTCATGCGCTCGACGAAGCCCGCGGCGCCATACGGCGAGGTGCGCGCCAGGACGCGGGCCGCCGCGTTGTCGGAACCGATGAGCAGCAGGTTCACCAGGTCGTCGGCCGTAACCTGATAGCCGGCGCGCAGATACGTGGTGGAGGCGCGGTAGACATCACTGCGCTGAACGGTGACCTTGGTCGACAGCGGCGTCCCGGACTCGAAAAACACCAGCGCCGTCATCACTTTCGTGATGCTGGCGATCGATCGCTGGTCCTGGGCATTCGATTCCCAGAGCACTTCGTTGGTCTCGGGGTTGTAGATGATGGCGGCTTCGGCGCGAACGTCGGGCACTTCCTGGCCGAGGTCGTTAATCCTGAAGCGGGGCGTCTGAGCTTCGCGGGCCTCGCGAGCGCGGGCCTCGGCACGGGCCTTGGCAATGCGAGCCTGGCGGGCCCTCGACGCACTAGCCGAATAGGTTCGCTTGGGCGCGGGCTTCTTGGCAACCGGCGTCTGAGCTGCCGGTTTCTTCGTCGTAGTCGTCTGCTGGGAGGCCGGGATCGCGGGGCGTGTCGGACGCCCCTGCGCAGCGCTGGCCGCAAAGAACGATTCAGCAGGAACGCTGACGAGCGCACTGACGAGCAGCGCGACGGCCACCCGAACCTGAAAGGCACCAAAATGCATCAAACCACGCCTCTCGAGCCGTTAAGGAGAGCCGACTACAAACCTTGAGGTTGGAGCGATCTCTCGACGTTATCTGGTCTATCTGGTCTGTTAGTCGGCATTGTAACATCTTCCCTGTAGAGTGCAATCGTATCCCTAAGGGAAACAACCGGTTAGCGCGATCACCCGGGCGAGTGTGTAAAGATTACCCATGAAGGACTACGCCGAGCGCGAATTTGCCGTCCTCCGTGAGACGATCCGGTCCCGAGGCGGAACTCGACCGCTGGTCCTGCTCGGCGGCATGAGCGCGTGGGCCGGTGTCCTCGTGGCTGTGCTGGCATGGCTGCCGAACCCGCTTGCATCAGTGGTGCCGCTGGTTGTGCTTCTCGCGACGTTCGAGGCCGTGCGCACGCTTCATCTCGGCGTCGAGCGCATCGGCCGCTATATTCAGGTGTTTTTCGAAGAGAATCCCAGTGGTAGTGCTCCGACCGGCGCGCCGGCCTGGGAATACACGGCGATGCAGTTCGGCCCCACGGTACCCGGCGCGGGCGTGCACCCATACTTCATTGGGGTGTTTTTAGTAGCCGCCGTCGTGAACTTTCTGGCGGTTCTCTTCCCTGGTCCGCTCGTGCTCGAGTGGGCCACCCTCGCCGTCCCGCACGTGGCGTTTGTCGTTTGGCTGGTCTACTGCGACCGCGGAATGCGAAGGCAGCGCGCGACCGAGCTCGCCCGCTATCGCGCGATACGGGATTCCCTGCGAACCTGAGACTCCCCCACCCTTGCCAATCACGATGGCTTGCGGCCCATCCCCCCGATGCTAGGGTTGAGCGAGCGCAAGCGCGATCAACAGGGCCCGTTGTGTGCCGTGCCAGGAGTTGGTCGTGTCGAAGGCTTCCTGCAGCGCGTGAGCGCCGCTGCCGCGCCCCCCGCCATCGATCGTGATGGCGGGGATCCCCATGTTCATCGGGATGTTGGAATCGGTCGATCCCTCGTCGAGCGTCACGGGCAGGCCGAGCGCCTTGGTGGCTGACACCGCGGCGACGACGACCGGGTCATCCGCGGCCGTGCGGCCTGCAGGACGGTCGCCGACGAGTTGCTTGTCGACCGTGAGTTGACGACTCCCCCATCGCGCGTTCTCGTCCGCGACCGCATCGTCCATGGCCTTGTGAAACTTCGCATCGAGCGATTTGAGCGCGGCGGGATCGACCGAGCGCATGTCCACTTCGGCCCACGCTTCGAACGGGATCGAATTGACCGACGTGCCGCCGCCGATCCGGCCGACATTGAACGTGGTCTTCGGTTCGCGCGGCACCTCGAAGTCGGCCACGCGCGACATCGCGCGGCCGAGCGCGTGAATGGGATTCACCATCCCGAACGCCCCGTAACTGTGACCGCCGGGACCTTTGAACGTCACTCGGTAACGCAGGCTCCCGACCGCCACATGGGTGATGCCGAGTCCGGTGCCGTCGATCGACACGAAGCGATCGATCTGCCCCTCGAGCCCTTCGCGAAACAGGTATTTCACCCCGCGCAAATCGCCGAGGCCTTCTTCGCCAACGGTGCCGACAAACGTGATGGTGCCCGGCGTCTGGAGGTTGCCCTTCACCATCGCCCGCGCGACAGCAAGCACGACGGCCAGCCCGCGGCAATCGTCGCCGATCCCCGGGCCGCGCAACATCGTGCCCTCGCGCTTGACGGTGACATCGGTGCCTTCGGGAAAGACCGTGTCGAGATGCGCGCTGAACACCAGGTGCGGCTTCGCCTGCGTGCCGCGCTTCTCGCCGAGCACGTTGCCTTCTTTGTCGATGCGCACGCTGGTGAGCCCCGCCTCTTTGAACATCTGCGCGTAGAGCTCGGCGCGCTTGGTCTCCTTGAAGGGCGGGGCTTCGACCTCACAGAGACGAATCTGATCGTCGATCGTCTGCGGTTCGGACGCACGCAGGCCCTCGACCGCCGCCTTGATGGCGGCATCTTGAAGCAGGCGCGGACCGAGGTTCGCGGCCTCCTGCTGAGCGACGGCAGGGCTGACCGGCAGGCACAACAGTGAAACGAGGATGACGACTCTTCGCATGCCGTGAAGTATAGGCCGCGCGCACACTGGCAGCGCTTCGCGCCAGAGGGCCGCTCGCTACGCTCGCGGAGATCCGAGGCCGCAGGCCGAGGCCATCGGGCCGAAGGCCCGCCCTCGGCGAGCGTCAGCGAGCCGCCCACGGCGCGAAGCGCCGCTCCAGCGGATCCAAATCGCCGAATCCAGCCATCCGGATCGGCAGTGCACCCCTAGCCGCGCAGACATATACACACAAAAACCATCCCAAAATACCCGACTTATGGTATTGACAGATGACATTCGGTGGCACCTGGTTTGCTCCCCCTCGCGCGATCCATCAAACGATCGCGCCCGCGGTCTTGCCGGTGCTGACGGATAGGTCATCAAGTCCAGCCGCTACTTCGGGCGCCGGCTGTCGTCCAATCGCTCGTGCGTGCTCGGTTCGTCTGTGTGATCGTCGAAGGTTCGCAAGCTGTTTTGTTGATTGCTTTGGGAGGATCCATGAGGCTGATGTTCAGGTTGAGCCTGTGTCTGGCGCTGCTCGTTGCAGCGGCGCCAACCAGCGCGCAGGATTTCCGTGGCCGTATCAACGGCACCGTCACCGATAACACCGGAGCCGTGCTCCCGGGCGTCACCGTCACCGCGACGAGCCCTGCGCTGATCCAGCCGCAGGTGCAGGTCACGGGCATCGACGGCTCGTATCGCTTCCTCGCGCTCCCGCCGGGCGTGTACGACGTGATGTACGAGCTGGCGGGGTTTCAGGGCGTCAAACGCGAAGGCATTCGCGTCGTCATCAACCAGACGCTGACGCTGGACCAGCAACTGCAGGTCGCGACGCTGCAGGAGACGGTCACCGTCACGGGCGAATCGCCCATCGTCGACACCTCGACGACGACGCTGGCGACGAACTTCACCAAAGAACTGCTGACCGAGATTCCGAATGCCCGTGATGTGTGGGCGGCGATGGCGCAGGCGCCCGGCCTGCAGATGACGGCCTATGACGTCGGCGGCTCGCGCACCGGGACGCAGACCGGCTATATCACCTACGGATTCTCCGGCCAGAACCAGACGCGGCTCGAAGGCATTGACACCACCGAAGGCACGTCGGCCAACGCCGGCTATTTCGACTTCGGCAGCTTCGAGGAATTTCAGGTTGGCGGCGCCGGCACCGACGCCTCGACGTTT
>DATKDY010000234.1:0-23571 GCA_035512515.1 Vicinamibacterales bacterium | reverse complement strand
TGCCGCGGGGCTCCTGTCGGCACTCCTCCACCCGTGTCGATCGACGAAGTCGCTGAACGATATGTGCGGCTGACGCTCCAACTGGCACAGCATCAGCCGTCGCTGGTTGAGACCTGGCTTGGACCGCCAGGGTGGCGCCCTGGCGCACGCCGGCCGGTCAGCGAGATTCGCACGGAGATGGGCGAGGTCACGGCGGCGATGGCGACTCTGGCGGCCGGGGTCGCCCCGAGTGAGCGATTCCGGTATCTGCAGCAACAACTCGAGGCGCTCGACCTCGCGGCCCGCCGGCTGTCCGGCGAATCGATGCGGTTTGCGGAGGAAGCTCGCGCGGCACTGGGGGCCGATGCCGCGGAGATGGTCACGCGGCTTGGCGGGCACACGAACGGCTCAGAGCAACCGGCAGCACGGATCGCGCGGGCGGACTTGCAGCAGCGGCTCTCGGGCCGCGGGCCACTTCACGAGCGATACGCCGCGTTCCGGGCGCGGCATGCGATCGCGCCTGCGCGCATCGCACCGGTGTTGCAGGCGGCCCTCGACATATGCCGGCGCCGTGTCGTGCCGCACATCCCACTCCCTGAGTCCGAGACCGTGCAGTTGGACACCACGACCGGACTCGGTCTGGAAGGACGTGCGATTTACGAGGGAGACTTCCGCTCGCGCGTCCTCGTCGATTCGTCCGGTCCCATCGATCTGGCGCGGCTGGTCTGGCTGGTCGCGCACGAGACCTACCCGGGCCATCACGTGCAGCACGTGCTCGCGGATCGCGATGTGGTACCGGCGCAGCCCGAGCGGGCCCTTCATCCCTCCTTTGGCCGGCATCTGCTCTGTGCCGAGGGAGCAGCGGAAGCGGGCGCCGCGCTGCTGCTCGATGGCGCGGTGTTCGAGGAAGTGTGCCGGGATCTCGCGCCGGTGGCGGGCACCCGGTCAGACGACGTTGCCGAGCTCGTCGCCATACACCGGGCGGTCGCCGAGCTCGACCCCGCGATCGCCGCGACGGCGCGTGCGTATCTTGACGGCGATCTCGGCAGCGAAGCGGCCGCGGAGCAACTCACCGCCCGGGCCCTGGTGCTCGACGCGCAACAATTCCTGTTCGTGATCGAGCGTCAGCGGACACGGCTCCTGGCGTATCCGGTCGGTCGCCGATTGGTCACGGCGCACGTGTTCGACGCGCCGGCCGCGCGTCGCTGGGGCCGGCTGGCAGACGTCGCCACCACGATGACGCTGCCGTCGCCATAGCGCTCGTTCACCGTGCGGAGGTTTATGCTTGAATCGGAACGACGTCTTGATATGCGTGCCCACATTTTTGTCCTTTGTATTGCGGCCCTTGCGGTGAGCGCGTGTTCCGGGTCGCCGTCGAAGCCCGATCCCGCAGCGGCAGAGTCCCCACGGGACGCCGCCTCCGGGGCCCGCATCACCGGTAAGGTCGTCGTCGATGGCGTCGTCACCTCGGCGGCGGAGCTTCGATTCGACGCCGATCCGCAGTGCGTGTCGATTGCCAGTCGCGAGGCGCGCCGCGCCGAACACCTCGTCGTGGGCGAGGCGAACGCCTTGCGGAACGTGTTCGTGTATGTGAAGCAGGGGCTGCCGGCGCAGGCGTATCCCCCGCCGCGTGAAGCCGTGATGCTGGATCAACAGCAATGCCGGTACGTGCCGCGTGTGCTGGGCGTGCAGGTTGATCAGCCGGTGAGGATTCGAAACAGCGATCCGCTGCTGCACACGGTGCACGCTCAGGGAACTGTCAACAATCGGTTCAACCTCGGCACTCCGGTTCAGGGGATGGAAGTCAATCGGGTGTTTCGCGCCGCGGAAGTGATGGTGCCGGTCACGTGCGACATGCATCCGTGGATGAATGCGTATATCGGGGTGCTCGACCATCCGTTCTTCGATGTGACCACCGAGTCCGGCCGGTTCTCGCTCACCGGTCTGCCGCCCGGCGCCTACGTCATCGCGATCTGGCACGAGCGACTCGGGACCCAGACGCAGGACGTCGAGGTGTCGGCTGGCGAAGCCAGGGAGCTGACGTTCACATACACGCTGTCCTGACACGGGCGGCGCGGGAGAAACTAGTTAGTTACGGCGCGGCCTCATCCTCCCGCCTGAGCACATCCAGAAACGCCCGGATGCGCTTCGCGTTCGTCCCGGCATCACCCACGCCCACGCGCGAGAGCGAGCGCACATCGATTCGGCTGCCGCCATCCGCCGGTCTCACACGGATGACGACGTCATCCTTGAAGCCGAACCAGAACGTGCTGTCAGTCGCCTCAATCCGTCCGGCCCCGGCGCCGGCCTCCACGACCTCCCAACCCATCCGGCGCACCGCGGCGAGTGCACGTTCGAAGGCCTGCGATGGGGGGAGGTTCACGGTCACGGGTTGCAGATCGGGATACGCCTGGCGCTGCAGCGCGGCGACGCGTTCGCCGCCGTACTCCGTGGTGTTCGGCGCATCGGCGCGGAGCGGCAACACGGCGACGAACTCGGGAGGATCCTGCGTGTCGGTGGTGATGTCGTGGATCGGCGGCGCTGGCGTGCCCATCCGGAACCGCGCTGGAATCGCGATCAACGTGAGCGCGACGATGAGGCTGACCGTCGCCAGCAGGAGCCCGCGGCGCCTCTCGCGTGATCTGCGGAGGGTGACCACCAGGCCGATCAGCGAGACAACGGCGGCACCGATCGCCAGGTAGGCGCCCCACGCCAGCAGCGTCAGCAAGGCGAACCTTAGCGGCACGACACCGAATCGATATCCGAGCGGCGCGGCGAGAAGCATCGCGACCGCGGCCATCACCAGGCCCGCGCCCAGCAGTACTATCCATGAAATAGAAGTCGTGCCCCTGCTGTGTACCATGTTCCCCCTACCATCGCGTCATCCGAAAGTATCGTTCGAACAGGGGTCGCACGCGCGGTGTGAGCAGCGTGCGACGGTATGCGTCGCCGGCTTTCCTCAGCGCCTCGGCCTCCCGTCGGATAGGGATACACCGTCGACGCGAACTCGGTCAATGTGGCGCCGCGCGCCATGGCATAGCTCACCTGGCCTTCGAGGGTACGCAGCCCGTGTTGAGACAGTCGCTGCCGAGCCTGTGCCGCTCGACGATGGCCACTCGCGCGCCCAGGCCCGCCGCGCCCACGGCGCTGACCAGGCCAGCCGTGCCTCCTCCGATCACGACGACGTCGCAGGTGTGTTGCGGCTGGGGTTCTGCCAGCCGGGCGGATGCACGAGCGCGTCGAGCGTTCGATTCATCACGCCATGATATATTCGCATTTATATTCATGGCGACGACCGTCCATATTCCCGCAACGCTGTTGCAGTCAGTCGACCGGCGCGCCAGGGCCCTGGGCGTCAGCAGAAACAGGCTCATCGTGCGCGCGCTGGAAGACGCCGTTCGTGAACGGACACGTTGGACGCCGGAGTTTCTGGAGCGGCTCCGCGACGTGGATCGTGACACGAGTGCGGCCGCCGATGAACTGCTGGCGGTCGTGAAAGACGCACGTCGGTCGAAACCCCCGCGAGACCTGTGACCTACATCCTCGACACCAACGCGGTGTCCGCGCTGATGAAGGGCTAGACCTCGGTGGTCGAGCGCCTGGCGGCAACCGCGCCGGCGGACGTGGCCATCCCGCAGCCTGTGCTGGCAGAAATCGCATTCGGTCTCGCGCGGCTGCCGCGGTCGAAGCGCCGAGCCGCGTTGCAGGCGCGTTTCGATCTCGTATGCGCGGAGATTCTGCGCGCCGAATGGACGGATGCCGTGAGCCAGACCTTCGGCCGGGTGACGGCGACGCTTGAACGTCGGGGGACCCGCATCGAGGATTTCGACGCGGCCATCGCGGCGCACGCCCTTGCCCTGGATGCCACGCTGGTCACCGCCAATCTCGACCACATGACACGCGTCCCGGGGCTGCGCATCGAGGACTGTCGTTGCTCGTCGGTCAAATACGCTCGGTATTCTCCCTCCTCGCGCCTTGCGGGCCGGGCGCCTCGGCGCCCTCGATGCGGGCCGTATTTATGCATCGGACCACTAAGCGTAAGCGCGGGTGCCTCGTTCACGCAGGGGTGATCAGCGCGGTTCGCAGGAACCGCCCGATCTCGGCGTCGAGCTTCTCCTTGCGCTCCCAGGCCTCGAGCAGATCGAACTTCGGGTCCGACATCTTCGCCATGATCTTGTGGTGCAGGATCTCGCTGACGTCCAACTGCCGTTTCAGTTCGTCGAGCTGCGCCTGAGTCATGCTGCATTGTCTCACGCTGTGCGAGAGGCGCTTCTTGCACCTCGGCAGTGAGCGGCGGGGGAGCTATTTGCACAGCTTCATCGATCTGAACAACCTTGCCCTGTCGCGCTTTTCACCCGAGGAGCGCCAGCAGCTCGGCGTGCACACCTGTCCCGGCGGTGATCGGGATTCGACGCACAGCGCCGAAGTGGACTACGCCGAGTTGCTGCCGAGCTCATCGCCACGGTCGCCAGCGTCGCAGGACGCGTCTGACGTCGAAAAGCGACATCGATCGCTTGATGTTGCCGGCTTCTATTGCCGCGCTGTTTCAGCACCGATTTTTGCATTACGGCGCGCCATGAACGCTGGACCGGTCTTGTTGGTTGACCACGATGCCGAGTGGTGCGAACAAGTCTGCCGATTCTTGGAACCACACGGATATCAGGTCATCGCCGTCTGGACAAGAGCCGTCGTGCTGGAGTCACTCGCGGATCACCGCCTGCCCTCGGCCGTCCTGGTCGAGCCGACAACGACTGTCGAAACGTTCTGCGTCATGCTGAACGGACGGGCCTGAGCTGAGTGGTGTTCCGCCGTTCCCCGATGCACCTCAGGTGAACCACCCTTTGCACCCGAGGCACGTCAGGCACCCGAGGCACCCGAGGCACCCGAGGCACCCGAGGCACCCGAGGCACCTGAGGCACCTGAGGCACCTGAGGCACCTGACTTAGCCCCGCACGTGCTTGTTGAAGAACGCGACGGTGCGTTCCCAGGCCAGCTTCGCGGCGGCCGCGTCGTAGCGTGGAGTCGTGTCGTTGTTGAAGCCGTGCTGGGTGCCCGGATACAGATGCCGCTCGTACGGCACCTTCGCGGCTTGCAGCGCCTTCTCATAGGCCGGCCAGCTGGCGTTGATCCGTTCGTCGACCTCCGCCGATTGAATCATCATCGCCGCCTTGATCTTCGGCACCTCGTCCACATTGGGCGAGCTGCCGTAGAACGCGACGCCGGCCGCGAGGTCCGGCACGCGCGTCGCGAGCATGTTGACGATGCCCCCGCCGTAGCAGAAGCCGACCGCGCCTACCTTGCCGTTGCCGTCAGGGTGCGCTTTGAGCCAGCTCACGGCCGTCACGAAGTCTTCGCGGATTTTGGCCTGGTCCAGCTTGGGGAAGAGTTCGCGCGCCTTGTCTTCACTGCCGGGATAGCCGCCGAGCGGGAAGAGCGCGTCAGGCGCGAACGCGAGGAAGTTGTCGAGCGCCAGGCGGCGCGCGATGTCTTCGATGTGCGGGTTCAATCCGCGATTCTCGTGGATGACGAGAATGGCCGGGAGCTTCCCCGCGGCCTTGGCCGGCTGTGCCAGGTAGCCACGCATCTTGCCCGAGCCGTTGGGTGAGGCGTACTCGACGTAACCCACCTTGATGCGCGGATCCTCGGGCTTGATGACCTGCGCCTCGGCAAACTTCGGGCTGAGCTGATCGAGCAGCACAGCGGCGGTCACGCCGCCGACCGCGTATTTGGCCGCCTTGTCGAGAAACCCGCGCCGATCGAGCGCGCCATGGACGTAGGCGTCAAACAGAACGAGCAATTCCTGGTCGAAATCGTGGGCGGTCTTACGTTGCATCGTCGGGGTTCCTCCTGGGAGCCGCAAAGCGGAAGCCCAAAGGATACTCGAATCTCACGAGGGTCGAAAACGCGGCAGAACGTGCTCCGCGAACTCGCCGATGAAGCGTTCCTGGTGGTCCCGCGCGACGTTGTGCACGTAGATGCGGTCGAAGCCCATCGCCGCATCCTCGTGCAGCCACGCGATATGGCGTTCGATGTCCGAGGACACGCGAACTTTCGAAACCACGTCTGCGGGTTGAGCGTCCGCAGTTTCGCGGTCGAACGCTTCAGGGGAAGACAGGTCGGCGAGCTTTTCAGGGGCGACGACAGCCTGTCGCCATTGATCCATGGCGGCCGCCAGCGCCTCTTCGTCGCTGGGAGCGAAGGACAGCGGGACCTGCAGGAACATGGGTTTGCCGCCACCGGTTGCGCGGAACGCCTCCACGACCTCACGCAGGGTGTCGCGAGGCCCCGCGACCGTGATCATGCCGTCCGCCCATTCGCCTACCCAGCCCGCAGTTTCGGCGCTGACGGCGGCGCCGATGAGCAGGGGACTGGCTTCGGGGCGCACGTACAGGCGCGCACTCTGCGCCATGACGTGGCCGCGCATCGTCACGGTCTCCCCGGCCCAGAGCGCGCGCATCATGCCGGCGCATTCGCGCAGCCGCGCCTTGCGGTCGTCCTTCGGCGGCCACGGTTGGCCCGTGATGCCAGCTCCAGGTGTAGCCGGAATGTCCTTGCCGCTCACTCCAGGGCGCAAAGTGATCCGAGCACATGGCATGGACAAAGCCAGCCCGGGCGGCAAGTTCGGCATACCCCAACAGCGCGGATGGCGGGTGTTGCTCGTGTGAACAGTGCAGCCCGATCATCGGCCTGCCCGAATGACGACGCTCATTACGCCACTATTTGTCGAACTGCGGCGTGTCGGCGCCAGGCTCGCGCGCCTCGGACTCGGAATCGGGCTGTTCCATCAACTCGCCGTCACCCACTCCGCGCGGACGCTCCTCGGGCGCCTTGTGCGTATCGTGGCTGGGGTTGATCTCGCCCCGTTTGGTGTCCTCACCGTCCAGACCGCGACTGGCATCGTCCGGCCGGCCGCTGCCGGGGGATCCGGGCAGCCAGCGTTCCTGTTCGCGACGGTCTTCGTTGGTGATGTTGTGCCGGTCGCTGAACTCCGGGCTGTGCTCGATGGCTTCGCGGTCGTTTTCGGCGCGATGCATGCGTGACACGGCATGCGGGCTGACCGCCGGCGCGTCGTTATCCGGAGCATCGACGGGCACGCCTTCGGGGCCGCGCGGCAGGGGTGGGCGTTTTGGATTGCTCATGTGAACGAGCACAGCAAGGTCAATGCCGAACGGGGGAGAAGTGATAAACGTGATGGTTGTCGAAGTTGACGGTCTTCTTCACCAGCCGCAGGCCAAGCGCCCTGATGCAGAAGTCCAGATCGGGCTGCGCGTCGTCCACCGTCGCGGTGACGTGGTGGAGGCCCAGATGCTGACCGCCATCCCGGCATCCTACTGCGGCGGCTCATCTTCGGTGGTGTCGTGGGTCACCTCGGGCATCTCCTCGCCCGTGCGGCCGACGATGTCCGGCGCGTCGGTGTCCCCGGGGACCTCGCGACCGTCGGCGGGATTGTTCTGCTGGCGGTGTGCTGGCGTCGAATCCTCCGGACCCCAGTTGATGTTGTCCATGAAGCGAACTGTAGCAGCGGAGAACCGTCAGTGGGGATCGCCATCTCGAACACGGCACCGTTGTCGTTTCGAGCCGTGACGCGCCCGCCGTGCTGCTCGGCAATGGCTTTGACGATGGAGAGGCCGAGCCCGCTGCCGCTGGTGGCGCGCCGGGAGGCGTCGGCCTTGTAGAACCGCTCGAAGATCGTCACCACCAACGCGGTGGCGCTGTCGTTTGGCGTGGCCGCGGCAACCGGCGTGTTCTTCGGCTTTTATCCCGCGCGCAAAGCGGCGGCGCTCGACCCGATCGACGCGCTGCGATTCGAGTAGGCGCAGCGCGATCTCGCGACGGCCGAAACGGCGGAGCTTGGCGCGCGCCTGGACTATCGCACGGCGCTGGCCGACTTCGATCGGGTCCAGACGGCGCCGTAGAGCTACTTCTTCCGCTTGGCGCCCTTCTTCTTCGCGGCGCTCTTCCTGGTGGCGGCCTTCTTCGCGCCGCCCTTCTTGGCGGCGCCCTTCTTGGCGGCGCTTGCGGCGCTCGTCCTGCTGGTTCGCCTCCGCGCCGGCGTCTTGCGTGCCGCCGTGGGAGCCGCCCTCCTGGCTGCGCCCTTCCTGACACCACGCGTCTTCGCCGTGCGCTTCCTGGCGCTCGCGCTCTTCGCGCTCGCCTTTTTCGCCCCGGCCTTCTTCGCGCTGGACCGGCGGCCGCCCTTGGCCGCGGCGGTTCGCGCCTTGGCGGCCTTACGCGCCCGCGCGCGCGCGCGCGACTTCAGTATGCGCGTGCTCCCGCCGGACGACGGCGCGTCGCTGCTTCGCGTGCGGGAAATCACATCCGAGACGGCGGAAGTGATGCCGCTGGTCACGGCCCCGATGCCGCCAGCCACCGACCCCAGTGCGCCACCGACAGCGGCGGTCGCCGCCGTCAGCCTGCTGTCCGGCTGCGGTTCTGAGTCGTCGGTGTCGTCGACGGGATCACTGTCGGGAAAATCGTTGTCCATGGGGTTCCTCGTTGGTTTAGTGGGCCAATGCCTCGAGCCACTCGTCGGCCTCCGCTCGCGCGGCGTCCACGGCCGGTTTCCCGGCGCGGAAACACATCTTCCACTCGGCTGACCGGCGTTCGTAGGCCGGGTTGACGAATCGCATCTTCTTGTCCGGGCGCATTTCGAGCCTGGCGTCGAAATCCACGTCGCTGCAGGCTAACAGGAAATGACGCAGCCGGCGCGCAATCATGACGTTGACGTCTTCGGGAAGTTCGGTGTTGAACAGGGCGAGCTTCTGCGCGTAATCCTCGTCCTCCTGCTTGGCGGATGCCGCGGCCATCCGGTCCACCGCCGCCCGGTACTCGGGGTCGGCGTTGAGCTCGTCGATCTGTTTGCGCATGTCGGCGATGCTGTCCTCGAGCTGTTTGCGGGCGTCAGCAGGCATCTGCGCGGCGTTGGCCGTGGCCTGTTTGATGGCCAGCTCCATGGCCTGCTGCTGCTGAAGCATCGCTTCGCTGCCGGTGCGGGCGGTCTCTGAGCGGCGAGGCATTTGCGCCTGGCGATAGAGCGCGTAACGCCTGGCGAACTCCGGGCTGGCCGCGAAGCTCCGGGCAATGGCGACAACGGCCCGGACCATGCCCGCGCGCGCCTCGGCGGCGGCGGCCTTGAATACGGAACGCTCTCCCGCCAGCGTCGCGAAGCCGGAGGTCAAGCTCATGAAAATACTGTCGTGCGCTTCACGGGTGTTCGTGCCCAACGTCGCCAGGACGTCCGACTGTGCAACCGGGTGCGCCAGACCGCCGAGGATGAGGGCGACGACCGGAAGAGCGCGCTTCATGGGCCACAGATTACACAGAATGAACGGATTAATCCCAATGAATTGCACGGCTATCGGCTATCACCCGACAGCGCTGACCGCTGAAACGCTGATGCTGGCGCGGCGCCCTTGAACCTGGAAAGCAAACCGTGGAGCCTTGGAACCTTGGAACCTTGGAACCTTGGAACCTTGGAACCTTGGAACCTTGGAACCTTGGAACGGTGAACCTCCCCCGAATAGGGGATGGTCCCCTGTTGTGGTCTGCGATGTACTAGGCGGCCTCCATGAGCATCCGGCGGATTCTGACCCTCATCCTGATCGTCACGAGCTGCTTTGCGGTGGCGGGTGCGATTGCCCTCGTGGCGCTGACGACGGCCCTTCGCGGCGCGGCGGACGACCTGCGGTCGAGCGTCGAGGGGGTGCACCTGTCCGAGGAAGCGCGCGTCGATCTGCTGCGGTGGGTACGCCGCAGCGATCTCGCCGTGTTGAGCAGCGGAGATACGGAGGTCGATCGCGCCACCATCGAGCACGAGTTACACGGGAGGCTCGCGGACTTGCAACGGACGGCCCGTGACGACGGCGAGCGCCGCCTGGCCACGGAGGCCGCCGATCTCGTCACGAAGTACCTGGCGGCACGCCGTGGGGCCGAGTCGCGCTTCGACGAATTGGCTGACGTCATTCGGAGCACCACACCGGAGCTCGAGGCAGCGCTGCGAGTTCTCGGCCAGTTGACGGCGATGAACGTGGCGGACGCCGAGCGCGCGACGGGCAATGCCGCGCGCTGGGACCAGTGGTCCAACGTGATTGGCGCTGCAGTGGTCGCCATCCTGCTGGGCCTCGTGCCGGCCGCCGTCTGGTGGCTGGGCGCACGGGTGTTGCGCCCGCTCATCGCCATCTCGCGGGCCGTGGAGCGCTACGCCGCGGGCGTCGAAGACACTCGCGTGCCGCCCATGAGGGCCGTGGAACTCGAGCAGATAGGTCGATCGTTCAACGCGCTGGCCGACTCGCTGCGGCAGCAGCGCGATCAGCAGGCGACCTCCATCGCCGCCATCGCGCACGACCTGCGGACGCCGCTCAACGCGCTGCGCCTGGCGGTTCATGTCGCCGACGCCGATCCTGCACCGCCGGTGGCGCGTACGGCCTTCGACATCGTCCGCCGGCAATCTGAGCGCCTGGAGCGGATGGTGTCGGATCTGCTGGATTCGGCGTATATCGAGGCCGGTCAAATGGAACTGCGGCTCGAGCCATGCGACCTCAGGACGCCCCTCTCCAATGCCGTCGAGCTGTATGTCGCGGCCGCGCCCGCGCACCGGCTGCACCTCAGTGCTCCTTCTTCGCCGGTGATCATGACGTGCGATCGTTTGCGCATCGAGCAGGTCGTGACGAACCTGTTGAGCAACGCCATCAAGTATTCGGCTGCCGGGAGCAACGTGGACGTGGAGTTGCGCGTGGAACGCGACCGCTACATTCTCACCGTCGCCGACGAAGGAATCGGGATTCCGGAGGCGGCGGTGGCGCATCTGTTTCAGCCCTTCCACCGAGTCAAGGGACGGCGCGAGGACATCCCCGGCACCGGCCTCGGCCTGTCCGTCTCCCGGCGCATCGTCGAGGCGCACGGCGGGTACATCGACGTGTACTCCGTGGAGGGACGGGGCTCAATCTTCCGCGTGTCGCTGCCCGCCGGTACCGTAGACTTCAACAGTGTCCTTGGGCCAGACGGGCGATCACGACGGCTTCATGCGTCTGGCGATCGCTGAAGCCGCCCGCGCGCTTGCGCGCGGCGAGGTGCCTGTGGGCGCCATCGTCGTGATGGAGGGGCGCGTTGTCAGCAGCGGTTTCAACCAGCCGATCAGCAGCCGCGATCCAACCGCGCACGCGGAGATCGTTGCGATCAGAGCAGCCGCGGCCCACGCCGGCAACTACCGGCTGACCGGTGCCACGTTGTACGTCACGATCGAGCCGTGCCTGATGTGCGTGGGCGCGATGATTCACGCGCGCATTGGATTGGTGGTGTATGGCGCCGCAGAACCGCGTGCCGGGGCGCTCGAGTCCGCCGTGCGCGCACACGAAACGCCCGGGCTCAACCATCGGCTGGCCGTCATCGGCGGCGTGCTCGAGGATGACTGCCGGGCCGCGCTGCAGGAGTTCTTCAAGCAGCGCCGCTGACGATGCCGTGGAGCGTGACTCGGGGCGCCATTCGGATCGCATCCTGCAGCGCCGCGTCAGATGCGTACACAACATCGGGAATCTCACGGGCCGTGACGGCGATCGGCAGCTCGCGTCCGGCAAACCCGTCGGGCGTGACCATCACCGTGGCGCCCTGCAATCGAATTTGCCACCGATCGTACGTCTGTTCTTCCTGACACTCATTACAGAAGACGAGCGACAGCAGGTCCCCAATGCGCACATAGCCGTAGTCGTGCTCCAGTTGTGGCTGCGACTGGCCCGATCGCCTGACCAGGGTGTTTCGCGTGGCGGTCAGCGTCTCGAAGAACTCGTTCCACGCGGGGTTGGTGCGGAACCGCGCGTAGATGATCAGAGCATGCTCGGCCACGAGCGCTGCCGCCCACAGGTCCTGGGACGCCAGCCGCGCGACCCCCCTCGGCCAGACTGCCTGTTTGACAGGTGCCGGGATGGTCATGAAGTCGAACACGCGACCGGTCTCGGGATCGACTGACGGCTGAGTATCCGGTTCGTGCCAGCCGTTGTCATGTTCTTCAACGGCCAGGAGGATGGGTTGGCGCCGCGCGGCGCCGTGCAGGGGCGCCCAGCGCTCCATGATGCGGCGCGCCAGCGCCGCGTGGGCAGGCTGAGAGATGAGGTGAAGGACGCCGCCGGCAGACCGCACAATCATCGGTATAAGATGCTCCATGCCGCGGCGTACAACAGCGGGGCTGCTGGTGTGGATTGCGTTCTCGGCCGGCATCGTGCCGGCGCAGTCTCCGCCTGACCCGTCCAATCCCATTATTGTCGTCGAGTACGACGGGATCATTCACCCCATTGCCGCCGAGTTTTTCGACGAGGTCATCACCCGGGCGGACACGACCGGCGCTCGGCTGGTCATCCTGAATCTGCGCACGCCGGGCGGACTCCTCGATTCGACACGGACGATGGTGTCGCGCATGATTGCCTCTCGCACACCGGTCGTGGTGTTCGTGGGGCCTTCCGGCGCGCGCGCCGCCTCCGCCGGCTTCATTCTGACGCTGGCCGCCGACGTCGCCGCGATGGCGCCTGGGACGCACATCGGCGCCGCCCACCCGGTGTCTGCGTCGGGACAGGAGAATCCCGACCAGACGATGTCGGACAAGGCGGCGTCGGATACGGCCGCCTACGCCCGGACGCTGGCCGAAGCGCGGCGGCGAAACGTGGCCTTGGCCGCCGAGGCGGTCCTGGAGAGTCGCGCGTTTACCGACCAGGAGGCATTGAACGCCAGCCCGCCGCTCATCGATCTCGTCGCTCGCGACATCGACGATCTGCTCGCCAAGCTCGACGGTCGTCGCGTCACCCGGTTCGACGGTCGGGAAATCACACTCGACACCAAGGGCGCCACGATTGAGCGCATGGAGATGTCACGCCGGCAGCAACTCTTGAGCGCGATCGCCCATCCGCAGATCGCGTATCTGTTGATGAGCCTGGGCATGCTCGGACTCATTGTGGAGTTGTGGAATCCGGGCGCGATTTTCCCGGGTGTCGTGGGCGGCATTTGTTTGTTGCTGGCGTTTTTTGCCTTTCAAGTGCTGCCGGTCAACGTCGCGGGCATTTTGCTGATTGTGCTCGGTATCGGCTTGCTGGTGCTCGAGGCGACCGTGCCGAGCTTTGGGGTCCTTGGAATCGGCGGCATCGTCAGCCTCGTGGCGGGCGCCGTACTGGTCACCAGCGAGGTGCCGGGGGTCAGCGTGAACTACCAATTCATCGTGCCTGTCGCGATCGCCACGGGCGGTGTCGCACTCTTCCTCGGGCGCCTGGCGATGCAGGCGCAGGCGCAAAAGGCGGTCACCGGCGCCGAGGGCCTGATCGGCCGGCAGGGGCACGCGCTGTCGGCGCTCGGGCCCCAGCAATTCGGACAGGTGAGCGTGCACGGCGAAATCTGGCGGGCGCAGAGCGCCAGTCCGATTGCCGAAGGAACTCGCGTGCGGGTCACGGCGCTCGATGGGCTCACGCTCACTGTGGAACGTGAGCAAAGTGCCTAGAGTGCCTAGAGTGCCTAGAGTGCCTCGAGTGCCTCAAGTGCCTCAAGTGCCGAGGGCGCTTGGACGCGGGAGGCAGATGATGCACCTGAAGCACCTGAGGCACCCGAGGCACCTTAGGCACCTTAGGCACCTTAGGCATATGGAGCTTTTATGATTTTCGACGTCTCGCCTGTGTTGATTCTCGCGTTCGTGCTCGTGTTCTATATCTTCAGTTGCATTCACATCCTGAAGGAGTATGAGCGCGCCGTGGTGTTTCGTTTGGGCAAGCTGCTGTCGGCGGCCAAGGGACCGGGACTGATTTTCGTCTTCCGTCCGATCGACACGATCGTCAAGGTGAGCCTCAGGACGGCGGTGCACGACGTGCCGTCGCAGGACATCATCACGCGAGACAACGTGTCGGTGAAGGTCAATGCGGTGGTCTATTACCGCGTGATCGATCCCCGCCGCGCCGTCGTCGAAGTGGAAAACTACATGTACGCCACGTCGCAGTTGGCGCAGACGACGCTGCGAAGCATTCTGGGCCAGGCCGATCTCGATGACCTGCTGTCGCAGCGTGAGCGGTTGAACGCCGACCTCCAGCGGATTCTGGATGCGCAGACCGACCCGTGGGGCATCAAGGTGTCCGCTGTCGAAGTCAAGCACGTCGATCTGCCGGAAGACATGCGTCGCGCGATGGCACGGCAGGCCGAGGCCGAGCGCGAGAAGCGCGCCAAGATCATTCACGCCGAAGGCGAGCTCATCGCGTCGGAGAAGCTGTCGCAGGCCGCCGCCATCATCAGCTCCGAGGCCGGCGCGATGACGCTGCGCTATCTGCAGACGCTCAACGAGATCGCCGCGGAGCAGAACTCGACGATCATCTTTCCGCTGCCGATCGACCTTGTGGGCGCGCTTACCGGTACAGGGCGACCAGGTCGCCAACCGTAACCGCGTCGGTGGCGCGCTCGATGCGGATGGTCGCCGACTTCTCGCGCACGGCGACCACCACCCCGTCGGCGATTCTCGAAACCGGACCGCGTTCGCCCAGGACCCGGCGAAAGACCGTGAGCCGCTGGCCGCGCAGCGCGCCGCCGGCGCGTCCGCGGTCGATCACCATCAACTGCTTCGGGGCGCCCATCATCTGGCCGTGTTCGCCGAAGATGATGTGCGCGGGTTCGTCGAACTGCGGCGCACCGGCCGTTCGCGCGCTCAGCGCCGGCAGCGGGTCAAACGCCTCGAGCGTGTCGCCCGTGTACAGCTCGCCACAGGCGTAGACCACCACCGCGATGGAATGCTCCGGCGTCGTCTGCACGATCTGGATGAGTCCGGCCGTCTGCTCGCCAAAGGACGCCTGCGCCAGCGGGACATGCTTGTCACCGACCCGGAAGCGCCGGCGCACGACGTAGTTTTGTCCCACAGTCGCGCCGAAATCCGCGCCGATGTCGAGTACGAGGACGTCGCTGGCGCCGAAGATGTGGCGCTCCTTGTCGTCGCGGTGGCCGAGCACGATCCCGAACGAGAGGTTGTCGGCCTCGGGGCTTCCTGGTCCGCACACCGACGCCAGCAGCTCCTTGGGCACGGGCTCCGTTCGAAGGGGCGGGGGCGGTTCAAACCGGGGGAATGCGGCCGGCGGAGGCGGCGCGGCGGCCACGACCTCGACGCTTTCGGTGACGGACCCGACGACGAGCTGGCGATCCATGATCACGACTTCGCCGTCGCCCAGGACGATGCGCTCGCGCGTCTGTGGCTCGAAGCCGCTCAGCTCGAAGCTCACCGCATACGTGCCGGCAGGCAGCGGCGGTGAGTTGTAGCGTCCGACCTCGTCGGTGACGAGGACGACAGGCGCGCCGATCCGATCGGAGGCGATGGTCACCGTGACACCTGGCAAGGCCCCGCCGGAGCCGTCGGTGACCCGGCCCGTGAGACGGGGCAGAACCTGGGCGCTTGCGGTTGCCGCCAGCAGCGTCACGAATATCAGAAGGCCACGCAGCATCATTGGGGGTTATCGGTCTGGCGTGGCGGGAGGGACAGCCCCGCCGAAGGCGGGTGCGGGCAGGTGCGGCCAGGCGCGCGCAGGTGCAGCAGGTGCAGCAGGTGGGGCTTGCCTCGCCGAAGCGCCGAAGGCGCGAAGGCGGGGACGGATCAGTCGTGACGCAGCGCCACCATCGGATCCAGCCGTGACGCCCGGCGCGCCGGCAGATATCCGGCAAACGCCGACACGCAGGTCATGACCGCCACGGCGACGACGCTCGTCGCCACGTCCGTAGACTCCAGCCCGAACAGCAGCGACTCGATGAAGCGGCCAGCTCCCACCGCCGCGGCGGCGCCGATGACGACGCCGATCGCGACGAGCACGAGCGATTCGCGCATCACCATCTGCAGCACCGAGCGCTGCTGGGCGCCAAGCGCCATGCGGATGCCGATTTCCGTCGTCCGGCGAGTGACGCTGTACGACATCAGCCCGAAGAGGCCGATCGACGCCACCAGCAGCGCCAGGCCGCCAAAGAGGGCGTACGCCTGGGCAAAGACCCGCTCCGGCGCGTAACGCCGTTCGATCTGCTCCATCTGCGTGGTCAGGTCCATCAGCGGGACGTTGGCATCGACCTCGCGGACGGCCTCGCGAATCGCCGGCATGGAGGACGCCGGCGCACCTGTGGTGCGAATCACAAAGGCCATCCCCCTGAGCGGGCTTTGCTGATACGGCACATACATGGTGGGCGGCGCCGGCTCACGCAGCGCGCTGTACTTGACGTCGCGCACGACACCGACAATCTCGATCTGATCGCTGGTTTCGGGAGAGCTGCCAAACCTCCGTCCGACCGGATCCTCGTTCGGGAAGAACTTGGCGACGGCCGCCTCATTGACGATCGCCACCTTGGGCGCCTCCATCGTGTCTCGCTCGGTGAAGCCGCGTCCACGGAGGAGAGGGATTTCCATCGTGTCGAAGAAGTTGTGAGCGACCCACACGCGATGAACGCTGTTGTGAGGCCCCTCCGTAAACGCCCGACCCATCACCACCAGACTCGTGGTGTAGGTGCCGCCGGACAGCAGTGGCGGGTTCGACAGCGTCACCGACCCTACGCCGGGCAGCGCCGATACCCGGTGGCTCACCTGCTCGTACAACGAGGCCATTCGCGGCGCGTCGTAGCGGTTGAGTTGCGGGTTGACGCGGAACAGCACCAGATTGTTCGGGTTGAACCCGACCTCGACGCTGCGCAGGTTGTCCACCGTGCGCAGAAACAGCCCCGCGCCAATCAGGAGCATCAGCGAAATGGCCACCTGCACCACCAGCAGTGACTTGTTGAGCAGGGTGCGGGATCCCGTCACGCTGCGGCTGCTGTCTTTCAACATATCGTTGGCGCTTGCACTGGTCACGCGCAGCGCCGGGGCAAGGCCGAACAGAATCCCGGTCACGATCGCCACGACGGCGGCAAACAGCAGGACGCGCCAGTCGAGCGGCGCCTGTCCGGTCGTCCCAGGGAGCAGCCGCTTGCCCCAGTACGCCACGGCGAGGCCCAAAGCTCCACCGGCCGACGCAAGCAGGATGCTTTCGGTCAGCAATTGACGAATCAGCCGCACACGCGTCGCGCCGATCGACAGCCGCAGCGTGATTTCCTTCTGTCGCGCCGCGGCGCGGGAGAGCAGCAGGTTGGCGACGTTGGCACACACGAGCAGCAGGATGAGGCCCACGACGGCGCTGAGGATGGCAATCGCGCGCGTGGTGGTCACGTTGTTGTCGTAGAGACCGTGCACCGCCGAGCTCACGTCGAGCTGCGGCACGTCGCTTAGATTCCGATTTCTCGTGGACCCGCGTTCCTCTGCCGGCAGCGATGCGAGGTACGAGGCGATCCCTTCGCGCGCGGCCTGCTGGAACACGCCGCCGAGATTGCCCTCCACCTGCTCTGGCGTTGCGCCCGGCTCGAGCCGGCCCATGATCTGCAGCCACCACGAAGTGGGCTGGCTCAGTCGACTGCCGCCCGCCGGGGGCGGAGGGTTGATCAGCGGATCGAGCGCGAGCGGCAGAACGAGGTCCGACGCGTCTGCCACCGCACGCTGCACGCCGGTGAACTCGGGCGGCGTCACGCCGACGATGGTGACGAGCACGTCGTTGGCCTGGATCACCTTGCCGATCACCGACGGATCGCGGCCGAAGCGCCGGCTCCAGAATCCTGCGCTGATGACGGCGACCGGAGAAGCATCGGGCCGGTCATCGTCCGGGAGCAGGGTGCGCCCCAGCATCGATCGGATACCGAGCAGTTGGTGAAAGTTGCCGGAGGCGATGAAAGCGGTGGCGATCTCCGCGTGGCCGTCCACGACCACGTTGACCGACCCCATCGGCGCGCCGGCGAAGAGATCCGTCATCGTCTGGTTGCCGCGGCGGAGCTGTTGAAACATCGGGTACGAGAAGGTCGATCCCGCTGGCACGTCTCCGTCGCGGGCGATGAACCCGTACTCGTTGACGTTGGTGGCGGCGTGATTTCTTCCGACGTGGCGCAAGCGCACCAGCGAGTCGGGGTCGGCGACCGGGAGCTTCCTGAGCAGGAGACCGTTGGTGGCGCTGAAGAGCGCGGTGTTGGCGCCGATGCCGAGGGCGAGCGAGAGCACCACGATGATGCTCCAGGCCTTGCCTTGAAGCAGCACGCGGACGGCGTAGCGCAGGTCTTCAATCATCGTCGGTCCTCTCGAGTGGTCGTGCGCTATTATACGAAGTAGTTCGTAGATGTCGAGAACATCTTGCACCGCCAGAAGTGGGAAGTTGGCGGCTGCTATAATGGACCGCTGTACGGCCCGTTACGAGAATTTTGTACTCGTGGTGGTTCTGTTTCGGGGCCGTATAGCGGTCCTAGGCGCGCGGAGCGCGCCGAGAGTAATAGCCAACCAGCCAAGACGTCTCCCGAGGGGATATCAAGGGCAGAGCCCTTGGCTGGTTGGTTCCGGCGACTTTGCGGTCGTGTCAGAGCGGAGAGGTACCGAAGTGGTCGTAACGGGGGCGCCTCGAAAGCGTCTTGTCCTGCAAGGGGCACGGGGGTTCGAATCCCTCCCTCTCCGCCAACCTTCGCTCACGACTCGCGCGAAGGCTGCCCGCCGTAGCCCCGGCGGAGGCGGGTCGACGTTGGTTGCCAGCGCGTCGAGGCGCGGCGCTCAGGATGCTTTCTTTGGCTGGCGGTCGGCTCTGAGGCCAGCCTTCGCGGGATGCGGGCGTCCGACCATCGGGTCCGTGACACGCGCGTAGTGACCATCGGGCGTCAGGCACAGAAACCTCGATGCGACCAGCGAATCGAGCACCAGGGCGCAGACCGTTCGCTCGAGACCGCACAGCCGTTGTACCTGCTGCGCTTTCAATCGCAGCCCGGGCATTTCCAGATATTCCGCGCGAACACGTGCCGACAGATCCTGCAGCGTTCTCATGACGACCCTCGTTACCGGTGTACCGAGTGACTGCGTACATCGCGTGACCTGTGAACATGAAAGAGTCCGGTACGCACGTTGGAAGAATTTTAGGTCGGACGATCGCGCGGCGTCTGTCCGCCAGATGACATTCGGAGCATGCGGACGCTGGGCGAGACGACCTGCCGGTAGGGACGGAGATTGACGTGCGGCTCCAGTCCGAGCTCAGCTCCGGCACGGCCGAGGTCGAGGACCGCTTCGAGGCAACGACCGTGCTCAACCTCGACAACGCCGAGCGGATTCTCATCCCCGCCGGCTCGGTGCTCCGCGGCGTCGTTCGTTCGGTGGACCGTGCCGGCCGGCTCGATCGCACGGGGCGCCTGACGCTGGGTTTCGACCAGATCACGATCCGCGGGCGCAGCTATCCGATCCGGGCCACTGTGACCCAGGCCATCGAGAGCGAAGGGATCCGCGGCGAGGCCGGACGCATCGGCACCGGGGCCGGCATCGGCGGACTGCTCGGCGGTATCCTCGGGGGGATTCAAGGGCCTGCTCACCGGCATCCTCGTCGGCGCCGGCGGCGTGATTGCGGCGACGGAGGGCAAAGAGGCCACGCTGCCGGCCGGCACGGTGCTGCGGGTTCGCCTCGACACACCGCTGACGGTTCGGTAGGCCGCACCTGCCCCGAACCTGCCCGCTCGTGGTTGCACCTGATCGCGCCCGGCCGGAGTAGCCTGGCCGAGCGCCTAGAAGCGCAGGCGCACCCCGCCGTTGATGTTCCGCCCTTCGAGCGGCGCCCACGCGTCCACCGTCCATCGGCCGTCGGTCGCGCGCGTCGGGCCTAGCAGCGGATCCCAGCGCGTCTGTCTGACACCCGTCAGGTTTTCGAGGTTGACGAACAGGCGGAGATGACCGAACTGCCTTTCAGCCAGCAGGCCCAGCACACTGTAGGGCTCACTCGTCGCGCGGTAGGGATTTTCCTCGAGCGCCTGGCGGCCCGTGTAATACCACTCCACGCCGACGCGTCCGGCGTCCTCTTCCTCCCACATGCCGACGACACCTGCACTGTGACGCGGCGTGAGGGGCACGTCTTGACGGCTGCCGTCCACCACCTCCCGGGCGCGCACGTACGTATACGAGGTAGTGAGCGCAAAGGGCGCCTGCCGCAGAGTGGTCAGGAGCTCGACCCCGGCGTTGGTCGTCGGATCGCCGAGGTTGCGGAGGACATATGCGTCAGCGCGATCGACGTAGACGGCATCGGCGATGCGGGACGCAAAGACGGTCACGGTCGATGACAGGGGACCAGCAGTCCGCGAGAGATCGAACGAGGCGCTCAACCCGCGCTCGGCTTCGAGGGGCTCCTCGATGGTGAGCCGGGTCAGTCCCGCGGCCTCCGTCTCTTCCGTGATCGGCGTCGGGCCGTAAAAGCCCGTTCCGACGGAGAGCCGGCTGGTCCACTGTCCCGCTCGCGCGAGCGCCGACACGCGCGGGCTGAAGAACGTCCCGTACTCGCTGTGCACATCGATGCGGCCACTCGACGACAGCGACAGCGTCGATGAGACGTCCACGTCATACTGGACAAAAGCCCCCGGGACGATGAAGCGATAGGCGAACTGCGGGACGTCACGCGGCGTGTAGCCATGGCGCTCGAACGCAAGTCCCGCGACCCATGTGTGCGGCCCGCGCGCGCCGCGCACGGCCATCTCGCCGAAGACCGTGTCATGACGATCCCGCTCGCGCACGTCGCCAAAGAGGTGCGTGTGACTCTGGCGTGTGACGGCCGCGCGGGTGGTGACCACGTAGCGGTCCTCGACGAGGAACTGACCCACGACGCCGGCATCGAAGCGTTCGGTGTCGAGCGCTTCGACGTAAGGCTGCCCGGTGGCCGCGAGCGACGTGCCATCGAGCGTCCCACCCGTGCGATTTTCGTAGGTGAACCCAGTGGTCGCGAACACCGTCCGGCCGCTGCCGCCATCCCAGAAGAAACGGGGGCGGACGACGCCGCGCGTGTAGCCCGGCAAGTCCGCCCAGCCGTCACCGTTGACATCGGTCGTGTTCTGCCAGTGGCCGCCGCCGAGCAACGACGCACTCCACCCGCCCGCCAGCGGCGCGGAGACGTAGGTCACGGCATCGGTCGCGCCGCGCGTCGATCGGTTCAGCAGGAACTCCCGTTCCGCCTTACCCTCAGGCCGTCGCGAGAGCAGGTTGATGATCCCGCCCATGGCTCCGGCGCCATAGAGCGCGGACGCGACGCCTTTGATCACTTCCACCTGGCCGAGATCCATCGGCGGAATCTGCAGCAGCCCCAGGCCGCCGACGTCGCCGAAGAGCGGCAGGCCGTCGGACAAGACGCGCGTGTAGCGCCCCCGCATCCCTTGAATACGCACGCTCGCCGCACCGAGCGACGGCGACGTCGCCTGCACGCGCATCCCGCCCATCTCGTTGAGCATCATGACGATGTCGCCGGGGGTCATGAGCATCTTCTCTTCGATCTCTTCGCGCTCCAGCACCTCCACGCGCATCGGTTGATCCTCGAGACGCCGGTTGGTCCGCGTCGCCGCCACCACGGTCACGTGCTCTTCGATCGTGGGTTGCGCCTGCAGTTCGACAATCACGCGTTGTTGGCTGTCACTGGTCACCTGCACGGACGTCGCAGCCGGGAGAAAACCCTCCTTGACGACCGTGATCTCCACGGCACCCGGCGCTGACGGAATCATCACCGCTCCCGTGCCGTCGGTGCGGTGCGTCACACCGCGCACGACGACGTCGGCGTCAGCGACTGGCTCGCCATCGGCACGGACTTCGATCCGAAGGCTGATCGAACGTTGCTCTGCGACGACAGCAGCCGGCAGCAGCGAGCACAACACGACGACGATGACTGCCTGCACCGGCGTCGATTGTAGCTTGGGCTGATCGCCGTCAGGCCATCTGCGGCGAGCCGCCGCCGATACGGCCCGCGGCGTGGTACTGCAGCGTCGCGAAGATCTCGACGACGATGGCGACCGCGATGACCAGCAGCCGGGCGATGGGATCGAACTGGCCCCAGAAGAGGACCAGGACCGCCGCGCGCCGTTTGGCGCAGGCGCGCGGGCGGCGTCGAGGAACTGATTGACGTCATACGACAGATGGGCAACCATGCGCGCATGCCGAAGGTGACTCGACGTGCCGCGCTCAAGGCCCTTGGCACGACCGCGGCCCTGCTGCCCGCGCTGTCGCCTGATGGACTCGCCGCGTACGCGCGCATTCAGGCCGGCCAATCGGCGCCGGTTCCCAAGCTGCTGTCCGCGCGCGAGTTCGACACACTGGAGCTGCTCGTCGAGGCGATCATCCCAACCGACGAACGCTCACCAGGCGCAAGGGAGGCTCGCGTCGCCGACTACATCGACCTCCTCCTGAGCGAAAGCGAACACGATCTGGCGCTGCAATGGATTGGCGGTCTCGCGGCCCTCGACCGCGAAGCGGTGTCCAGATTCGCTGCGCCCTTTGCCAGGCTCACGCCGGATCAGGTCGACGCCATCCTCGCCGACATCAGCAGGAACGAATCTGACCCCGCCACGCCGCTCGAACGGTTCTTCGTCATGACCAAACAGGCGACCGTGCGCGGCTACTACTCGTCCGAGATCGGCATACATCGCGAGCTGCGCTACCAGGGCAATCAGTTTCTGCAGACCTTCGTCGGGTGTGCCACCGAGGATGGGCAGCGTTGTCCGCACTGCGGGCAGGAACCTTGACCGTCTGGCACGCGCGCAGTTCACAGGCCCTGAGACGTCCGCATGCAGAATGACGCCACGCTCACAGCGAATCTCGAGGCGGTGACCGCCGAATCCCGCACGCTCGCCGCCGCCATCACGCCCGGCTCCGGCCAGTGGGACGTCATCGTCGTCGGCAGCGGCGCGGCCGGCGGGATGGCCGCCTTTCAGCTCACGCTGGCCGGCGTCAACGTGCTGCTGCTCGAAGCGGGCCGCATGATCGATGTCCGTGCCGAGTACCGCACGATGGAATGGCCGTACGCGTCGATGCGCCGCAACCGGTTGCCGCCTGGAGAGCGGCCGATCAGCGTGGCCGAGTACAACTTTCTCGATCGGCCGTACGGGACCAATCCGTCGCTCGCAAAGTACAAGAAGGTGTCGTCCTACGCGTCGAATACGTTCACTCGCAACTGGCTGCCCGATGAGCGCGACAATCCCGTCACCGGCACCCCCTACGCTCTCGTTCGTTCGCGTATCCTCGGCGGACGCACCAACTTCTGGGGTCGCGGCGCGCTGCGTTACGGGCCGCTACAGTTCAAGGCGGCCAGCCTCGACGGCTTCGACGTCGATTGGCCCATCACCTATGACGACGTGAAGCCCTACTACGACAACGTCGATACTTTGCTCGGCTGCTCTGGCACGTCGGAAGGGCTCGTGCAGGTGCCGGACGGTCTGTTTCAGCGCCCGTCGAAACTGAATTGCGTCGAGGTGGCGTTCAAGCGATCGATTCAGAAGATGGGCCGCACGCTCATCCCGGGTCGCGCCGGCGTCACCACCGACGGCGTGATGAACAAGTACCGCTCCGCCTGCCGCGGTCGCGGCCGCTGTGGGCGCGGCTGCAATCTGCAGTCGTCGTTTCATTCACCGACGGCGTTGCTCTATCCGGCGCGCGACACCGGCCGGCTCACCATCCGCCCCTTCTCGCTCGTCTCCGAGGTGCTCCTGGACAGCGGCGGCAACCGGGCGCGCGGCGTGCGGGTCATTGACGTCAACACGCGCGAGGTC
>DATKDY010000233.1:0-44864 GCA_035512515.1 Vicinamibacterales bacterium | reverse complement strand
AACGCTTCGGTCGCAGTGATCCTGGCGTTCCGTCGCGGCTAGAGCCTCTCGCGAACATCGCCTGAGCCTATTCCCGCCGAAAATGATTTGGCGTCCCCGGCGGGATTCGAACCCGCGTTACCGGCGTGAAAGGCCGGCGTCCTGGGCCTCTGGACGACGGGGACACAGTGTCGGTGAGCCCACAGCTCACTGGTGGAACATCGAACTATAACACGCAGGCTGCAGCCTCAGCCCTACTCGGTCCGGACCGAGTAGGGGCTTGCCCGCGCCCCGACGGACGGCAACTGCGCCGCGCCTCGTGCGCCGCGTCTCCCTACAACATTATGAGCGCCTGGTCGTGATGATCTTTCGAATGCGCCGTACGAAAACCGCCGGCCGCAGAATCTGGGCGTGCGGCTTTCGGCGGCCTCGGCGTGGACCTCGGATCCGTGGAAGGCGCGCTGAACCGCGCTCAACCTCACCGAGCTCGCCGATCGCGGCCGCGGCCTTCGAGTACGGCAATCCGCTGGTGCTGTCGCCGCAGTTCCGCTTCGAGCCGTTGCACGATTTCGAGCAGGTCGCTGACCTGCGCGTAAAGGTTCTCGTGCTCGAGACGCGTCACGTCGAGGTTGAACGACGCCGAGGAGTGGGGCGCAGACGACCGGCTGATGCAAGTCTTCATCGGCACATCGCCGTCGCTGCAAAAACCGGGTCATCGGCTGCGGCGGTTGCGCTTTCCGTCGGCCGCAATCGCGCGGTCAATCGGATGCCACACACGAGGTGATGCGGCTCCCTCAGCCACGCGCTCGGCCCAACCTTCGGCAATCAACATCTCGGCGTCACGGACGGATAGCTCGATGACATCGCCCTCACGGTACCGCGACAAGTCGACGCCATTGACGACTTCCGCCAGCTTGACCGTCAGCCGAACCAACATGCGGGCCCAATCGGGGTGCCCCAGTCACCGGGGCGCGCTCGGTAACCAGCACCACAGCAATATCGGAGTGCGCTTCCGCGTGCCAAAGGTCCTGGCGATTGCAAACACCGCGCCGCTGGTGTCCGCCGGTCGCGGTACCCCTCGTGCGCGAAAGGGAAAGAGGGTTCCTCCGCGCTGTCAGCCTGACCAGGCGGTCCCGAGATTTCTTTCGGCAATCTGCGTCGCGGCTTGGATCGGGCCGCGGCATATGCCTTGCTCAGCAGTTCGACGTGATCGTCATCGACGGACTGGTCACGGAGCGCATCTCGGTGCCTCGTGAGTTGATCCACAATGCAATGTCACCAGCAAACCATCGGGCCTCAGAGATTGTTGTACAGCCGTCATCGCCCGCGCCTCCTGCAAACCCAGGGCCGCCACCTCATGGTCGTCGTGCTTGGTTTCTGCCTGAGTGCGCCGCTGCCGGCCTTCAGCCAACCGCCGTTCGATGCCAAACAACTGGCGAACTATCGACTCTCGCTTCCGGTGTTCAAGCGTTTCGCGCACGCGACCCGTCTGCTGGCGCCGGTCCTGCGCAGCGACCCCAGCTACCAGCAGGACCCGCTCTTCAGCAAGGAGATTTCCGTCGCGGGCGACGCGGTCGAGATGGCCACTGCGCTGCGCGAACGCCTCGACGGTGACGCCGCCCTGGCGGCTGCGCTCTTTGCCGCCGACATCAGCGCGCACGAGTACGCCACCTTCGCGCTCGCCTTGCTCGCGGCTCGGCTCGCGCACGGCTTCATGGACTCCGGGGTGCTCCGGCGCGTGCCGCCCGGTGTTGCAGCCGACAACGTCGGCTTTGTCCGCGACCATCTCGCTGACATTCGCCGGGCGCTCGCCCAACTCGGTCTCGAGTAAGGATTCGGACGACACACACCGTCAGGCCGAAAGCCAACGGCTCGGGCAGAGACGGCCTGGGGTCGCTCAAGGATGCCGCTCGCGTTGCGGCGCAGCAGGTCGAACGCGATTTGATTCTCGAGAGTCTGCGGCGGATGGCTGGAATCGCAAAGAGACCGCCAAGCTGCTCGGCGTCAGCTACAAGACACTGCTCGCGAAGATCCGCGAGAACGGGCTCGACGACGAAGTGCCTGAAGCCTATCGAAAGATCCCTTTCAGTCGATCGAGCCATCCTCGAACCGTATCCCGCAGCCGTTCCTGGATTGACGGCGCGCGGTGCACCCGGCAGGTGCCGCCGGGCACTTCGTCGTCTCTCTTGAAGTACTCGCGATAAACCGGACAGTGCTCCGTCGGCCTGAGATACGACACGCTGCACAGGTCCTGCTGATGCAGGCTTGCCGGAGGGGTAAAGCCGCGGGCCGGAAGAACGCGCGCGGCGCGCGTCATGAAGTCGGCCCAGATGGGCAGTGCGTACCGCGCGCCTGACGCATTCGGCAGCGGTGCGGGCTGGTCGAGGCCGACCCATACGCCGACCACCAGTGACGAGGTGAAGCCAACGAACCAGGCGTCGTGGCCGTCGTTCGTAGTCCCGGTCTTGCCGCCGGCGGGAAAATTGACGCCACGGGCACGCGCGGCGGCGCCGGTGCCCCGATCGATGACATCGCGCATCAACGACACCATCTGATAAGCCGTCTGTTCGGACATGACGCGGGGTTTGCGATCGTCCAGCTCCCACGCCTCGGCGCCCTGCGCGTCGATGACGCTGACGATGCCCTTCGGCCGGACGGCGTAGCCGCCATTCGGGAACGCCGCGTAGGCGGTCGTCAGCTGCAAGGGCGAGACGGCACCGGTGCCGAGGGCCAGCGAGGCGACGTCGGGCAGGTCCGCCAGACCCAGTTCGGCGCCGAGGGTGCGAATGGGACGCGACCCGATCGCCTGCTGGACCCCGACCGCGGTGCGGTTATTCGATTCGATGAACGCCTCGCGCAGCGGAATTGGCTCGAGGCTGCTGCGGCTCACGTTACGCGGGCGCCAGTCGCCGACGCCCTTGACCGGAATCTGCTCGGGCTGCGTCAACAGGGTCACCGGCGTATACCCGCGCTCGAGCGCCGCAGCGTAGACGAATGGCTTGAACGCGGAGCCCGGCTGGCGGCGGCTGCGCGTCGCCCGATCGAACTCGGACCGTGTGAAGTCGCGTCCGCCCACGAGCGCCACGATCTCGCCTGTGGCGGGACGCAGCGCCACCAGCGCCGCCTGCAGGTCCTTGCGGCCGAGACGGGCGAGTCCCCGTGTGATGGCGCGCTCGGCCTCGGCCTGCAATGAGGCATTGAATGTCGTGAAGACTTTCCAGTCAGGCGGATGATCGCCGCCGAATGCATTCCGGAATTGCTGCCGCACGTACTGCTTGGCGTAGCCGTTGTCGGCGCGGTCCGATCGCGGGTACGGGCGGATCCGAAGTGGCCCCGCGCGCGCGGCCTTCTCTTCCTCGTCCGTGATGTAGCCCTCTTCGCGCATGCGCTGGAGCACCACGTGGCTGCGCTCGCGCGCCCCGGCCATGTTGGACCACGGCGACAAGGCGGATGGCCGCTGAATCAGTCCGGCGATGAGCGCGCCCTCGGCAATCGTCAAATCGCTCGCGGACTTGCCGAACAGATGCTGCGACATCTTCTCGACACCGTAGGCGCCGGCGCCCAGGTACACGCGGTTGAGGTAGAGCTCGAGAATCTGCTCCTTGGTGAGCCGTATTTCGAGCATGACCGCCAGGGCGCCTTCCTGTGCCTTCCGTCCCCACGTCCGCACGTTGGACAGGAACAACGTCCGCGCGAGTTGTTGCGAGATGGTGCTTCCGCCCTCCGTGACGCCGCGCGCGCGCAGATTTTCGACGACGGCCCGCGAGAACCCGATGGGGTCGATCCCCGGGTGGTAGCGAAAGCGGTGGTCCTCGACGGCGATGACGGCGTTGCGGAGATTGGGCGAAATCTGATCGATCGAGACGTCACGCCGCTGCTCGTCCATGGGAAACCACGGGCTTCCGTCCGCGGTGTAAAAGACGGTGTCGCCGACGCCCCGAGTGAGCCGATCAATCGCCCACCCGTGGCGGCCCGCCCACCAGGTCCCGAGGATGGTCAGGACGAGGAGCGCGGTCAGGACGGGAACGATGACGAGGTATTCCCAGAGTCTGAGGCCGGGGCGCACACTTCCATTGTAGGCGGCGCCTGCGGCGCCGAGGGCGCGCCTGCGGCGCGAGGGCCGCTTCGCGGCAGGCCGGGCTGGCGCCCGGAATGCTTCCGCGCGTTTGCGTGGCCTCCGGCGCAGCCGGCCCTCCGGCGCAGCCGGCCTTCCGGCCGGAGGCCGGCCCTCGGCGCCGAAGGCGCCGCCCGCCGCGCCCGTACACGACACAGGCGGAGCCTTCAGCTCCGCCTGTGCTCTCAACGTCCTGCGCGGCCTAGCAGACTACGCACTTGTTCGAGTTCTTGCTGCCCAGCTTCATCAGCAGCGCGACCGTCTCGGGAATCGGTGACAGACGCTGCACGGGGCTGTTGGCCATGTCGGCGGTCGTCTGACCCGTGCGTGCAACCGCTTTGACGTCGGCACCTTTGGAAACGAGGTACAGGACGACCTCGTTGTCGCCACGCGCCGCGGCGTGATGCAGCGGCGTGTAGCCGTCGCTGTCGCGAGCGTTGACGTTGGCGCCAAGCTCTTCCACGAGATACTTCATAGCGGGCAACCAGCCGCCCGGAGCATGGCGATGCGCGTTACCCGCGAAACCCTCGCCGTATTCAACGCCGGCGGCGGCGTGAATCGGGAACGCACCCGGCCCACCCGGCGGCACCGGGGGCGCGTCGAACCGCTCCTGGTCCTCGTCTGGCTCGGGTGGAACCGCGCCACCCGCCCCCACGTTACGCCCCACAAGCGCACCTTCAGCCGCCGGCGCACCCGGTGCACCTTGCGCACCCGGCGCACTTTGCGCACCCGGCGCACCTTGCGCACCCGGCGCACCCGGCGCACCCGGTGCCGCTGGCGCCGGCCCGCGAGGCGGCCCGCCGCGACGGAAGTTCGCCGGCGCCACGCTCGGGACGTTGGCGTCCGCGCCGTGCTTCACCAGCAACTTCATCGCCTCGACGTCGACGGAGTACGCCGCGCGCCAGAACGCCGTTGAGCCGGACGTGTCGGCCAGACCGCAGTTCCGATTGCCACAGCCGGTGTAGACCATGAACCAGGGATGCGACGCGATTCGCCCGTTGACGTCGGCGCCCGCCTTGAGCAGCGCCTCCATGACGTCGAGATAGGTGTGCTTCTGCTGCTCGGTGTTTTGCGGCTGCGGGAAGCGCGTTCGCGGTTGCCATCGGGTATTGATCGCGGCCCACAGCGGCGCGACGTTGGTGCCTTTCATCGCCAGGTTCGGATCGGCGCCCTTCTCGAGGAGGAGCATGGCGGCGTCGAACTGGCCGTTGATGGTCGCCACCAGCAGGGGACTCGAACCGTCGCCAGCCGTGCCCTTGTCGATGTCCGCGCCACCCTCGATGAGGGCGCTTGCCGTCTCCACATATCCCTGGCGCACCGCGTGGTGCAGGGCGGTCAACCCGCCCTTGGTGTTCTGCGCGGGATTGATCTCTTCAGGATTGAAGTTCCGCTCCTGCGGGGCGTCGGGGTCCGGAGGCGGCACTTTGCCCGACCGCAACAACTCACGTGCGGCTTGAGTGGCTGCCCGCAACTGGCTGGCGGTCGGGACCTGGCCCTTCGGCACCGTGGCTTCGAGGATCTTCGTCTGGAGCTGGCGCGCGGCGCGGTCGAGCTGGCTTTCCTTCCCAAGGTCCACCCACTTGGACTGCGCATCCGCGTCGGCGCCGCGCGCGAGCAACGCCTTGACGGCTTCGGTCCGGCCGGCCGAGGCGGCGAAGATGAGCGGCGTCTGCTCCCATTCCGGCTCCCGGGCGTCGACATCGGCTTTGGCATCGAGCAGCGCGTGGATCGACTCCGCCGCGCCGGCCGCAGCGGCCAGATGCAGGGCGGTGGCGCCGCTGGGGGCGGTGCGGGCATCGACGGCCGCAGTGGCCGCGAGCAGTGCCGTGACGATGCCCGTATGTCCCGTGCGTGCGGCGATGTGGAGCGGCGTGTACTGACCGACGCGCGTGACCGCGGCCACGCTCGCCCCGGCATAGATCAGCACGCTGGTCATCTGGAGATCGCCTCGCTCGGCGGCCCAATGCAAGGCGGTCATGCCGTCGCCCATGGCGGCGTTGACATCGGCGCCATCCTGCAACAGCGCCTTGACCGCATCGACGTCGCCGCGCCGCGCGGCGTCAGCAACCGGTGAATTGGCAGCGGCCGAGAGGGAAACACTCAAACAGAAGACCGCCAACCCAACGACACCCAACCGGATTCTCATAGAAGATCTCCGCGATACAAGTTGGGCCGGGGCACGCCCGGCCCGATCACGATTCCGTCGTTTACACCGCCGCCGTCATCGACGGGGCGGACAGCGAGAACTCGCCGGTGCTGTCGCCGAAGGCATTCATGGTCTCGACACCAATGTTGTGCATGAGTGTCAGGAACACGTTGGCCATCGGCGTCGCGTCGGCCGCCTTGAGGTGCAGGTTACCCTTCAGCATGCCGTTCCCCTTGCCGAACAGCACGAGCGGGCAGCGGCGATGGTTGTGAATGTTCGCGTCGGCCATCGGCGATCCGAAGATGACGAGCGACTTGTCGAGCAGACTCTGCTCGCCGTCCATCGTTTCCTTCATCTTCGTGAGGAAGTAATCGAGCTGGCTCACGCGATACCTGCAGATCTTGTTGAATTCCATGATCCGGTCTTCGCGGTTGCCATGGTGCGACGACGGATGGAACGGCTGGTTCGATCCGCTCTCGGGGAACACACGGTTCTGTGCGTCGCGGCCGGTCTTGAACGCGACCACGCGCGTCATGTCGGATTCGAGCGCCAGCACCTGGATGTCGAACATCAGCTTGATGTGCTCCGAATACGAGTCGGGCACGCCGGCGGGCGCATCCGGCAGTTCGCGCTGCTCGCCGCTCGTGTTGCGCGCTTCAATCGCCTTGATGCGGCGCTCGAGCTCTGACACGTTCTCGAGGTAGCGATCCAGGCGCGTGCGGTCGCTCGGGCCGAGCGTCTTGCGCAGCGTCGTCACTTCCTCCGAGATCCAGTCGAGGATGCCCTGGCGGCTCTGACGGCGGGCCTTGCGGTCGGCGGACGTCGTGCCGGATCCGAACAGCATGTCGAACGCGACGCGCGGGTCGCGAATCATGGGCAGCGGCTCGTTCGGCGACGCCCAGCTGAGCGAGTCGGTGTAGGCGCAGGAGTAATTGTAGGTGCAGCCGCCGGCCTGGTCGAGGTTCTCGATGCAGAACTGCATCGAGGGCAACGGCGTGCTCTGGCCGAACTGCTGGGCATAGATCTGATCCAGCGAGGTGCCGGCCCAGATGTCGGAGCCCTGCGTCTGCTTGGGCTTGGCCTGCGTGAGGAACACCGCCGTCGAGCGGAAATGGTCGCCGCCGATTTCGGGCAGCGAGAACGCCTCCGCGTTACGACAATCGGTGTTGCTGATGATCGTCATGTGGTCGCGATGCGCTTCGAGGGTGCTCAGCGGGTTGTCGGGCACGAGCGTGAAGTTCGGCCCAATCTGCTGAGGCGCGAAGAGGTACTTGGAGGCTGCCCAGTTGTTGCACCCAGCCAGACCATGCACCTCTTCGATGCAGATGAGACGGGTGCGCTCGGTCGCCCGCGTCTTTGCGAACACGCGGCCTGCAGGCACCATCGCGTCCAGGAACGGCAGTGCCACGGTGGCTCCCACGCCCCGAATGAACGTGCGGCGGGGAATATGCTTTCCTGTAATGAAGGACATCGTCTGCGTCTCCTCGACTATGGTTAATGCCACCCCACCGCGCAAAGTCCGCGCGGCGGGGACCCGGGCTACTGGGATGCCGCAACCTTGGAATCGTCGGTCGCCACGGCTGCATCTAGACGTTTCATACGGAAGGTATCGCTCTTCACGATACCCAGGATGAAAGCCGACATTCGATAGTTCTCGGCTTCCGCCTTCTTGGCGATGGCGCGGATGGTCGGCTGGTCGAAATGCTCGACGCGGCGGCCCATCGCATACGCCATCAGATTTTCAGTGAACGTGCGCACCAGCGGCGTCGGCCGCTTCAGGAGCGTGTCAATCAGCTCGTTGGCCGACGCGATCTTCGAGCCGTCGTAGAAGTCGCCGCGCGGATCGAGCGGGCTGCCGAATTCGCGCTCGCGCCAGCGCGCGGTGACGTCGAAGTTGTCGAGCGCCAGCCCAATCGGGTCCATGAAGCGGTGGCACGAGTTGCAGGTCGGATTCGCACGGTGAATCTCCATGCGCTCTCGCGTCGTCATAATCCGGGCTTCGTTTCCCTCACCGGCCGCTTCGAGGTCGGGCACGTTGGGCGGCGGTGGTGGCGGTGGCGTACCCAACAGCACTTCCATCACCCACTTGCCGCGCAGCACTGGCGAGGTCCGATTGGCCATCGACGTCTGCACCAGCATGCTGCCCTGGCCGAGAATGCCGCGCCGGCGCGCGTCCGGGTACTGCACTTTGCGGAAGTCGTTGCCGGCCACGCCCCTGAGCCCATAATGACGCGCGAGCCGCTCGTTCATGAACGAGTAATCCGCGGTGTACAGGTCCATCAGACTGCGGTCCTCGCGCACGAGGTAGTTGAAGAACATGATGGTTTCCTGACGCATCATGTCCGCGAGGTTGTCGTCGAAGTTCGGATAGAAATTCGGATCCGGCTTGACCTTGTCGATGTCCTGCAGGCGCAGCCACATCGCGGCAAACCGTTCGCCCAGCGCCTGGGCCCGTGGATCGGCGAGCATGCGGCGCGTCTGCTGCTCGAGCACCATCGGCTCGGACAATCGCCCCTGCGCCGCAACGGTCAGCAGTTCGTTGTCAGGCAGCGTGCCCCACACGAAGAACGACAGGCGCGAGGCCAGGTCCATGTCGGAGACGCGATAGTTGTTGCCGGCGCGCACCGTGTCGGGCTGATGCTCGAGGCGGAAGATGAAATGCGGGCTCGACAACACGGCTTCGATCGCCGTCCGCACGCCGCCCTCGAATCCGTCCTTCTCGGCGCCGTTGTTGAAGAACGGCATCAGGCTGTCGACTTCGCGCAGCTCGACCGGCCGCCGATACGCCTCGGTGGCAACCTTGGTGATGATCTCGCGCGCGCAGCGCAGCTCTTCGTCCTGCGACGTCGGCCGGCACGAGAAGACCTTTTCCCGGCTGGGCGTCTGCGAGATCCCCAGCGTCTTGTACGGGCCGCTTATGATGAGATCGCGCACGTGAGGCAGTGTGGTGATGCCGCCGCCACCCGCGCCGCCACCCGCATAGGACCAGTCGTGCGGACGAATCAGATCCTCGTAGGGGCCCTCCATCCGGCGGATGTACGCGGCCGCCACTTTGTGCTGCCCCGCCTTGATGACGATCGGCTCGGTCCTCACGCCCTTGGCCCCGCGGCCGTCCGCCGCGTCGCCGCCTCCGCCTTCGAGCGGCAGCAGCGCCACACGCTCGCCGTCGATCGAAATGTCGAGATCCTCGTAGCGCGCGTTGTCGCCCGCCGTATTGGTGACCTCGATGACGTATTCACCGTCAACCGGAAACACGTGATCGACAGCCATCCCGCCGCGCGTGCCGTAGGGCGTGCCCGGCACGTGATCCCACGGGTGCTGCGACACGTAGCTTGGCGCCGTGTAGGTGTGATCGATCGCCACCGCCGTGCGATCACCGACCGCCATGCGGCTGATGTCCGCGGCGGCGTTGAGGTACGCCTCGAGCAGCAGCGGCGAGAGCGCCTGTTCGTCGGCGATGTTGTCGAAATTGGCGCTCATGGTATCGAGCGGCAGCCACTTGGAGGCGTCCACGTCGAGGTTGAGGAGTTCCTTGATCGAGCGGCTGTATTCCGACCGGTTGAGACGCGGGAAGGTGCGTCGGCCGGGATTCGGATTGGCCGCCGCTGCCGCGTCGATGCGCGTTTCGAGCGTGGTGACCAGGCGCGTCAGGACCGGTTCGTCAGGACGCCGCGAGCCGGGGGGCGGCATCATGCCGGCCTGCAGCTTGACGATCATCTTCTCCGCGACCGCCGCGTGTTCGGCCGCCTTGCTGACGTCGAAGCCGGCAAGCACGAGCCCGCCGGCCTTGCTACGCTCGTTGTGGCAGCCGGCGCAGTACTGCTTCACCACCGCGTTGTGATCCTGCACAGCCGCCGCGGCGCGCGCGGTCACCGGGGCGGGACGCGAGCCGGGGGATGGCGACGAAGTGGCCTGCTCCGCCGCGAGACGCGGCGATGCCGCATCCGCCGGGCGTTCCGCCGACACAAAACTGGTGGCCAGGGCCACACAAAGTATTCCTGTTCCCAGGACAACTGAATTGGCGCTTCTCATTCGACGCGTTCCCCGACCGTAACCCGTTCGGCCCTAATGACTTTCGAGGGGAAATATTACACGGTTTTCGCCACGGAACTGCCCCCTTTACAAAAAATGACGTCGCGGAGTCAACACCGAAAATCTCTCCGGTTTTCTCCCCGCTTGACATGCTACGTTCGCAGCATTAAGCTACGTTTGTAGCAAGCGCTGCATCCATAGCATCACGGAGCGATATGGCCGACAAACTTTCCCGTCGTGAGCGCGAAATCATGAACGTGATCTTCGCGCTCGGCGACCGCGCCTCAGCTGAAGACATCCGCGCGCATCTCACCGAACCGCCCAGCTATTCCGCCGTGCGCGCCATGCTGGCCAAACTCGAAGCCAAAGGCTACGTCAGACATCGCGAAGAGCGCTTCCGCTACATCTACTCCCCGACGACGCCGCGCACGACCGCGCGCCGCTCGGCCCTGCAGGAAATCGTCAGGGTGTTCTTCCGCGGCTCGCCGGGCGAAACCGCCACGGCGTTGCTCGAGAACGAGGACTGGTCAGACGACGAGCTCGCCGCGTTGAGCGCCGAGATCGAGCGCATTCGTCAGGAAAGGCAACAGTCATGATCATCCCATTGCTCCTCAAAGCGACAGCCATCCTCGTCGCGGCGTTGCTCGCGATTCGTCTCGCCGATCGTGCGCGGGCGTCCGTCCGCCACGCCATGCTGGCGGCGGCCTTCGTGGTGCTCGCGGCCTTGCCCGCCGCCACGGTCATCCTGCCGGCACTGGAGTTGCCCATCCTGCAGGCTCCGAGCAACCCGACACCGCTACCTGCCCCGGGTTCTGCCGAAGCCTTGGCGAGGGCGGGAGCGGAGGCCTCCACGGTCTCCCGTTCGCAGTTGTCGTCTGACGGTGAGGGCGCCGCCTTCGACGGAACCAACCCGGCAATGTCAGCAGAGGCAGTGGCCCTCGGCATCTGGCTCACCGGCGCCACCCTCGTTCTGCTCCCACTCCTTGTCAGCCTGGTGCGCCTGCAGCGACTTCGCCGCGTCGCGCTGCCCTGCCTCGACATGCGTCGTCATCTGCCCGCGCTCGCTCACGCAGCGGGTGTCGGCAAAGCGGTCGATGTCGTCGTGCACGACGACATCGCGGCGCCAATCACGTGCGGAATCATGCGCCCCGCAATCGTGCTGCCGCCCGACGCGCCCGAATGGCCCGAGGACGCCTTGACGCGTGCGCTCGTGCACGAGCTCGAACACGTGAAGCGGCGCGATTGGGCGGTGCAGCTGCTCGCCCGCGCGGTGTGCGCCTTCTACTGGTTCCACCCGCTCGTCTGGATCGGGTACCGGCAGCTCTGCCTGCAGGCCGAGCACGCGTGTGACGACGCGGTGGTGACCCGGGAAGAGGACACGATGTACGCCGATCAACTGGTGACGCTTGCCCGGCGGATGGCTGCCCGGCCGGCGGCTGTCGCCGTCATCGGCATGGCGCAGCGCAGCGATCTTGCCGCCCGCGTTGCGGCAGTGCTCGACGCGTCACGAGCCCGCGGGCGTGCCGGCGCGCTGCGCGCCAGTGCGATCGCGGCGGCGGCGTTGACCCTGCTCGTCGCGCTCGCGCCGCTGCATCTGGTCGCGGCGGTGGTGGAGTCCGAAACACCCCGCGCGACGGCGGCCGGCCCTGAGGAGCAACGCCGCAATCGCTCGTCGCGCCTCGACCGCGTGCTCGTCGAGGCGGCGGACGAAGGAGACCTTCACGACGTTCGAGAGTTGCTCGACAACGGCGCCAACGTGAACGCGGCGGTAGACGGAGACGGCAGCCCGCTGATTGCCGCAGCACGAGGCGGACATCGAGAAATCGTGCAACTGCTGCTCGAACACGGCGCCGATGTCGACCTCGGAGTGCCGGGCGACGGCGCGCCGCTCATCATGGCCGCACGCGAAGGCCATCTCGCCATCGTGCAGTTGCTGCTCGATCGCGGTGCCAACGTCGACCTCATCGTCGCCGGCGACGAGAACGGGTTGATACAGGCCAGCGGGGCCGGCCGGCTCGACGTGGTGAAGCTGCTGGTCGCGCGGGGCGCAAACATCAACGCACGGGTGTGGGCCGACCGCGGGCCTGGCCGTTCGGACGGCGAATGGCGCACACCGCTCGGCATGGCCCTCAACGGCGGGCATCGCGCCGTCGCGGACTTTCTGCGGTCCGCCGGCGCCGTCGAGTAGGAGGGGCATCATGCGATGGCTCGAAGAGCTTCGGGGCGACGTGCGCTTCGCCATGCGCCAGATGCGAAGCGCACCTGGGTTCGCGGCCGTTGCGGTCATGACGCTGGCGCTGGGGATTGGCGTCAACAGCGCCATCTTCGCGCTCGTCGACGCCACGCTGCTGCGCCCGCTCCCCCTCCCCGATTCGGACCGCCTCGTGATGATTTGGGAACGGAGCGAGACGACGACACGGGGTCGCGTGTCACCGCTCAACATGATCGATCTGTCCGAGCGCGCTCGCACGTTCGAGGTCATCTCGGGCTACGTGCCGACAGTCGGCGGGATGGTGATGGCCGGCACGAGCGGCGTCGCCGAGAACGTCGCCCGCCAGTGGCTGCCGTCGCCGCGCATTTTCGACGCGCTGGGCGTGAGACCCATCATCGGCCGCACGTTCCAGCAGGCAGACGAAGCCGAACGCGCCAACGTCGTCGTGTTGAGTGACGCGTTCTGGCGAGTGCGGTTTGGAGCGGACCCGGCGATCATCGGCCGCGATCTCCGCCTGGACGGCGCACCCTTTACCGTGGTGGGCGTCGTCCCGGACGAGGCGCAACTGCTTGGCGAGACCGACCTCTGGGCGCTGCGTCCATTCGGCCGTGATCCCGGCCTGCGCGCGCCTCGAGTGCTGCTGGCCGTCGGTCGGATGAAACCCGGTATCACGCTGGAGGAAGCGACCGCCGATCTGACCAACGTGGCGGATGCGCTGGCCCAGGAGTATCCCGAGGTGAACCAGGGCCGCAGCGTGATGCTCGAGCCCTTGCGCGACGCGCTGGTCGGCGCTGATCTCCGGCGCACGTCCCTGCTCTTCGTCGGCGTCGTGGGCTTCGTGCTCCTGATCTGCTGCGCAAACGTGGCGAACCTGCTGCTCGCCCGTGCGACGGTGCGCGATCGCGAGTTGGCGATCCGCGCCGCGCTCGGCGCCGGGCGTCCGCGGGTGATCCGGCAGCTCCTCACTGAAAGCCTGTTGCTCTCGCTCGTCGGCGCTGGCCTGGGGCTCGCCCTCGGGGCGGCGATTCTCTCGATCGCGCCCCGCGTGATTCCAGCAGGATTGCTGCCCGGCGCCGTGGCGCTCACGTTCGACGCACGCGTGGTGCTGTTCGCGATGGCCGCCGCGCTGCTGGTGGGAATCGTGTTCGGACTCGCGCCGGCATGGCAGGCCACGAAGTTCGCGTCGCCTCAGGTGAACACGGCTGACAGTCGGACGACGACAGGCGGCGGCACGATGGTTCGTGATCTGCTCGTCGTCGGGGAGGTCGCCACGGCGGTGCTGCTGCTCTTTGGCGCGGGGCTCCTGCTGCGGACGCTGCTCGCCGTCGAGAACGTGGACCGTGGCTATCGCGCGGACAACGCGCTGACGATGATCGTCGATCCGATGGCCTCGAGTTACCCGACGCCGGAATTGCTGAAGGGGTTTTTCGACGAGGTGGAGCGCGAGATCGTGGGCATTGCCGGCGTCGATGGCGTCGCCTGGGCGAGCACCTTGCCGCTCGGTCCGTCGTATGCGGGCTCGTTCGCGTTCGAGATCGTCGGCGATGCGCCGCGGACCGAGAGCGAACGCGCCACGGCTGACCTGCAGATCGTCAGCGGCTCGTATTTTCGCACGCTCGAGCTTCCGATCGTCGAGGGCCGCGAATTCACCGAGCACGACACGCGCCAGACGGTGCCGGTGTGCATCGTCAACGAGGCGTTCGTTCGCACGCAGTTGCAAGGCCGCTCACCAATTGGTGTACGCGTATCTCTGCGGCCGGCAGGCGCGCCGCAGGCCCGGCCGATGGTGCGTGAGATCGCCGGCGTCGCCCGGCAAGTCAAGGGTCGCCCGGACGAAACCGAGGACTTTTTGCAGGTCTACGTGCCGATGACACAACTGATCATGGACGACATCTTTCTCGTCGTCCGCTCAGCGTCGGCGCCGGCGGACACGCTCGCGCCATCGGTCCGCGCGGCGATCGGCCGCGTGGACAAGGCGCAACTGGTCAGCGTCCGGGATGTGAGAACGCTCGATGACATCGCGTCGGCAGCGACGTCCCGCCACCGCTTCCGCGCCGTGCTGGTCATGACGTTCGCCGGGCTCGCGCTGCTGCTGGCGATGGTCGGCGTCTTTGGCACCCTTGGCTACACGGTTCAGCAGCGGGTGCGCGAGTTCGGCCTGCGCATCGCACTCGGCGCAAGCGGGGCGAGCATTCTGAGTCTGGTCGCCGGCAGCGCGCTGCGTGTCATTGCGGCCGGCGCGGTGTTGGGACTCGTCCTGGCGGCCCTGGCCAGCCGGCTGTTGACGAGCATGCTGTTCGGTGTCGAGCCGCTGGACACGTGGACGTTCGTGATGGTGACCATCGTGCTGGCCCTCATGGCCACGGTGTCGACGGCCGGTCCGGCCTGGCGTGCGACTCGCGTCGATCCGGCGGTGACGCTGCGAGGTGAATGAAGCGAGGGGCGTCTTAGGCCGCTGGGAGAGTGTCGGCGAGAATCTGCTGAATCGCGAGGCGCACGGCGGGCGTGAGATGCGCGTACTTCGTGTCCGTGTCCTTGCCGCTCAACACCTCGTGAAGCCGGGCGAGGGTCATCGACTGCACGTCTTTCGGCAGCCCGTGAAATCCCGGCGAGTAGATCATGTAACTCAGCGGATAGCGCATCAGCCGTGTCGTCAGATCGAGCTCGCGCAACGATCGGCCTTTGCTGTCGCGCGGGCCCTCGGCGGCAAAGACCTCCGCGAACTTCGACGAGCCCTTGACTGCGTGCGGGAGCGGCGCTTCGTCCACGAACAACAGGTAGTCGACCAGTTCGTCCACCGCCTGCCGTACGTGAGGCGATCCGATGCGGAACTCCCATCCCGCGCGCGTGATCAGATTGGTGGCGTGCACCTGGTGCTCGAGCACCATGAGCGCCGTGACGTCACTGAACATCGTCGGATAGCCATCGCCGTCGAATACCCCCGCCAGTGATGGCTTCGCCGCTACGAGCGCCGGGCCGCTGGCCGGCATCGCCGGCTGCAGCAATTCGATGTTGCCCATGGAGGGCGGGACGCGATCGCCGGTCACGTACCATCCGCCCCACCGTTCGGCGAGCGGCACGCGATGATCGATGGTGAAGCCGTTGGCGTATTCGTCCTCGCTGCGCCGCGGGAAGACCGTCTGCACGAACAGTCCGGGCACGGCGCGCGTTTCCCACGAAAGATGACACGACAGGCATTTGTCGTCGCGCGTAAAGGAGGGCGTGCCATCGGTCTGCGCCAGCGTGTAGAAAATGGCGCCTTGCTGCGGATCCTGGACGGCGACTTCGAGGAGGTCCCCGCCGCGCACCCAGCCGACGGCCACGCTGTCGTTGAAGTAGACCGCACGCGGATTTGCGCGTGAGATCCGCCGGGCCTGAAAACTCGTCTGCGAGTAGACCAGCACCTGCGATTCCACGGGAATCGCCAAGGCGCCGAGCGCGGATCGCAAGTACCCGCTGACAGGCTCGGACGTCAGCGAGACCTGACCACGCTCCAGCTTCTCGTTGAGCGCGGTGACGGCATTCGAGACCGCCGCCGAAGAGTACTGGATGGCCACGTGATCGCGGGACGCGCCAAAGGCGTCGCTTCGCTGCGCCATGATCGCCGTCGCCCACAGCGCAAGCGCCGCACACGAGGCAACCCACCACATCGCTTGCATTGCTCCACTTTACGGTACTCGCTTTGCGAGCAGGGCGTCGCGAGCCCTCCGTCGCCCGAGCGTGAGCGAGCGCGTCCTACTCGGCGCGCAGGGCCTCAGCCGGCGCGACGGCACTCGCCCGCCGGGCCGGGATCCCGCAGGAACACCTCGGCCGTGCGCCGGCTGATCATCACCACCCGCGGTGCGCCTTGCCGATCGGCAGGCTCGAAGGCGCGCCCGGCGAGGACCGGAATCCTCAGTGCGCTGAAGTACTGAGATCGCCATTGTTGCCGACCCGGGCTGTTCGAAGGCGGGATGGGTCGTACCGCTAGCGGGCGGGTTCGTTGACAACGACGGCAATCGTGCGCCCGTCGGGGGCAACTACCATCCGGGTCACGGCGCCAAGCTTGTGTGCGACCACGTCGTAGATTTCGCGCCAATCCTTCTCGCCTCGACGCCACGCGTAGATCTTCGTACCGGCTGACGTCAGCAACGTGCCGTCCGGCGCCCATCCGACATCGCGCTCGTCGTTCCCCTGCCGCATCCGTACGAGCGGCGTGACCGCGCCGCCAGCCGGGTCGAACCGCTTCACCCATACGTTCTCGGGCGATTCACGATGGACGAAGCTGACCGTTCGAGTATTGGGAATCCGGTGCAGCGAGCGGCCGATATTCTGCGCGACGACCGCGGCCTTGCCGGTTGACACGCGCGCATGCTGGAGCGTCGGCGGCTGCCCGAGCACGAAGAGCGCGAGCTGGTCGTCGTCAATCCACGCGTGATAGCCCACCGGCTTGACGTCCGCGAGGACGACGCGTGGATTTGTACCGTTGCGATCGAATCGCCACAGCCGTTGCGTGGAATCCGCCTCCACACGGATCACGCTGAAGCCTGTGCCGTCCGGCGTGATCGTGGCGGAATACTCCCCTTCAGGCGTGACGGTGAGCTGGCGGATTCGCTGCGTCTTGCGATCGAATTCGTAGATGTCCGTCTGCTTGCCGTCGCGATTCGCCGTGAAGAGGATTGCGCTGCCATCGGGGGTGAATGACGGTTGATTTTCGTAGCCTCGCTCGTTGGCAATCGCGCGGGGCCTGACGTTCTTCAGCGTGTCGAGCGTGCCATCGAACGCCAGCTCATAAATATCCGTTGCTGGAGGCGGAGACGGCGGCGCGGGTGGCTGTGGAGGTGGCGGCGTGGGAACGGGCACCTGTGGCAGCCATTCCACCGAGCGTCCCGTATCGGGCGCGGACAGCTGCTGAGCAGCCAGGACGAACGCGCCGACGACCACGAGCAGCTTGAGCACGGGCCGAGTATACCCGTGGATGCGCTTGCATCGTCCCGTAAGCTGGGATCTGTCCACATGCGAAAGCGAAGTTTCCCCGTCGCGCTGGCGGCCGTGTGCGCGCTGGCCACTGCCGGAGTGGCGCCTGCCACCCAGACGGCGCTGGCCACGCAAGCTCAAACGCCATGCGCATCGCGTCCGGACCTTGTCAGCGCGATACCGTTCACGTGGTATGCCGCCCCCGTGGAGGATGCGGATGCCCTCGAGCCTTGGTGCCGCGGCGTCGGAGCCCCGGTGATTGCGGCCACGCCTGATGTGCGTGCCGGCGCGCCCCGGCTGGAACAGCTTGTGATCGTGTCGTGGAACGTGCACCTGGCGGAGGGCCGCCTCACTGAGCTCATCGGCGATTTGCGCGGGGGCGCGCTCACCAACGGTGAACCGGTCGACCATTTCGTGCTGCTGTTGCAGGAGCTGTATCGGCGTGGCGACGAGGTCCCCGCGTTCGGGCCGAATAGTCGATCTGCGTTCGCGATCAATTCGCGCAATCCAGACGCGCCCGACGCAGCAGACTACGCACGCGAGCTGGGCCTGGCCCTGGCCTACGTGCCCTCGATGCGTAACGGCGCACAGATGGCGGAAGACCGCGGCAACGCGATCGTCTCCACCGAGCCACTGACCGATTTGTTCGCCTTCGAGCTCCCATTCGAGCGTCAGCGCCGGGTGGCTGCTGGCGCAGCGATTGCCGTCAGGACCGAGGATGGACTGCAGCGGCTGCAGCTCGTCGATGCTCATCTCGAACCACTGGCCGCGCCGTCCTCCTTGTGGCTGTTTCGCAATCCGCGGCGCCGGCAGATGGCGGCGCTGCTGGACCTGCTGCAACAGCCCCGTTTTGCGCGAGACAGTGTCGGCACCGTGCTGGGCGGCGACTTCAACACCGTCCAGGGTGGTGCGCGCGAGGAGGTCTACCGCCACGCGCGCGCATGGTCACGCAGTCTGACTGTCGAAGATCCACGACCGACACATCTGTTGGGCCGACTCGACTATGTCTTCGCCCGCCTCGCGCCCGGATGGCACGTGGACACGACGCGTGTGACTGAGAAGTACGGATCCGATCACCACCCCGTGCTCGCGCGTTTTCGGCGCTAGGGCGCGCCTCCGGCGCGAGGGCCACGCTTCGCGTGGAGGGCCGCCCCTCATTTCGCCGAGGGCGGCAGGCCGGCCGCCGGCCGGAATCCCTCCCTCGGCGCGAAGCGGCGCCCGCGGGGCGAAGCCCCGCCTGCCACGCGAAGCGTGGCCCTCCGCCTGAGCGGAGTCGAAGGGCGGCCCTCGGGACGAAGTCCCGCAGTACCATGCACCATGCACGAGACGCTGACGCGGGGGGCGGGGCTCACGCTGACCATCGCCTACGCCGGCTTCATCGGATGGCTGTTCACTGCACAACCGCGAACGCTGACCGAAGCCGTCGGGGGCGTCGCGGCCGGCGTCGGCGCGTACTCAGTCGACGCGCGGTCCTTCGAGGACGGACTCGCCTTCTTTTACAACGATCAGTTCGTCGAAGCGCGCGCGGCGTTTGCTCGTGCCGATCCGGCGCTGCGGGATGCGCGGACCCAGTTCTACATTGCGTACAGCTATTACCGCCAGGGTTGGTACCGCACGCATCGAGACGATGCGCTCTATCGCGAGGGGGTGGTCGCCGTGGACCGCGCGATCGCCCTGGCGCCCGGCCGCCGGCTGATCGTGGACGACGAGAACCTGGGCATGCGATCCGCGGACGAGCTCAAGGCCGAGCTCGAGGCGGGACTGCGGCGCGATCTCTCGGACTTCAATCCCCTTCGGCTGCTGGAGACACGCAAGTGACGCCGCTCCGCGAAGCGGTGGTCCTGCCGCTGGTGTTTTTGTCAGTCGTTCTTGCGGCGTCGCTCCGCCCTGGCGCGCACGTGACCGTCGCGGCTCCGTCGCTCGGCTCGCTGATGGCGGGCATGGTCCTCTTCGCGTTGCTCGTGCGGAGCGGCGCCATCGATCCGCATCGCCTGCTCCATCCGGCGCGGTCGGGGATGGCCAACCTCAATGGTCTGAGTGTCCTCCTGACCGCGTTTGCCGCCTCGGCGCAGATGATCACGATGCTCGTGCCGGAATCGGGCGTGCCGGCGCTCATTGCCTGGGTCGTGCTGGTCTCGCTTCTGATGCAGGCCCTGGCCATCGGCCCCGACCGGTCGCGCCTGTTGCGCGGCCTGATGGTAACGTTCGGGGCGGCCTTCGCGCTCAAATTCATCGTGCTGGCGACGCTGTCGGCGCCAGCCGACGGTCGCATGACCCGTGCGCTGCAATTGCTGTTCGAAGGTGTCACGCTCGGCGGGGTGATACAGCGCACGCCCCATGCCGCAGAGGGCTATCTCGCATTTGTGACGATCGTGGCCTACATGATTGGCGTAGCATTCCTCCCGTCCGCGTCCTGGCAGATGGTGCGCGTCTCACGAAGGGAGCTGACCGAATGATGGAGCGTCGCTCGTTTCTGCAGTCCACGGCGGCCGTGGCGCTGCTGCCGTGGCTCCAGCCGCTTCGCGACTCGAGCTTCGATCCATGGCTCGAGATCGAACCGCGTCATCTTGCACAGAACGTGGTCGAAGTCGCGCGCGCCGCGGGCGGGCGCCCGATTCTCGCCGTCATCAAGAACAACGGCTACGGTCTCGGCGTCGTGAACGTCGCGCGAGTGCTGGCGCCGCTGCCGCAAGTGGCCGGGCTTGCCGTGATCAAGCTCCAGGAAGCGCTGGCTATCCGTGACGCGGGCCTCACCGGGCCAGTACTCCTGATGGGGCCATTCGACGAGCGCGACCTGGCAGAGATGCACGCTCGCGACATCATGCCGATGGTCTACACACCGGTTGGAGAGGCGCTCGAGCGCGTCACCAGGTCGGCGCAGCGGCCGGTGCGCGTCCACGTGTGCGTGGACACGGGCCTCGGCCGCGTCGGTGTCCCCTATCGCGAAGCGACAGCCCTGGTTCGCGATCTCGCGTCGCGTCGCGGCGTCGTCATCGAGGGCACGATGATGACGTTCACGGAGGATGAGGCGTTCGACCAGGAGCAACTCCGCCGTTTCAACGCACTGGCCGCGGAATGGAAGTCACTTGGCCTCACGACCGGCCGGCGCCACGCGGCGTCGAGCTACACCTTCTTCCAGCACGACAACGCCGGGCTCGACATGGTGCGGCCGGGCATGGCCCTCTTTGGCGTCTACCCGGAGCCACGGTTCCGATCCCTCAACAGGATGACGCTCGCTCCGGCGGCCGCGCTACGGGCGCGAGTCGCGCTCGTCAAGAAACTGGCCGCAGGCGAAAGCGCCGGCTACAATCGCGCGTATGTGGCGAAAGCCGACACTTGGGTCGCCACCTTGCCGGTCGGACACGCCGACGGCTGGCCGCGCGTCGCTGCGAAGGGCGCGAAGGTCAGAATCGCCGATCGCCTCTATCCCGTAATCGCGTCGGTGTCCGCGAGTCACACCATCGTAGAGATCGGACCCGAGGCCGCCGTGAAAATCGGCGACGTCGCCACGTTGTGGGATTGGCAGGACGCGTCGCGGCCCGAGGACGTCGCGACGGCCTGCGGCGTGTCGGTGTACGACCTGCTGATGCACCTTGGAGGGCATCTGCCCCGTCGCGTCCGGTGAACGTTCTTTGCGCGATCTCCGCCGAGTGCGCTCGATCCGCCCGCACTGGACACAGAAATCTGTGTCATCCGTGTCATCGGTGGCGTGTAATCTGTGATCATGCAACTCGGAATGATCGGCCTCGGCCGTATGGGCGGCAACATGTCTCGCCGGCTCATGGGCCGCGGCCACGCGATTGTCGCCTACGACCACAATCCTGACGCCAGGCGCGAGCTGGCTGCTGACGGCGCGACCGCGGCCGAGTCGCTGCAGGCGCTCGCGGCCCGTCTGACGCCCCCGCGTGCCGTGTGGATGATGATCCCGGCCGACTTCGTCGACCGGGCGATCGATGATCTGGCGCGTCACCTGGCCACGGGCGACATCATCATCGACGGCGGCAACTCCAACTTTCACGACGATCCGCGTCGCGCCGATCGGCTGGCGAGCCGCGGCATCGAATACGTGGATGTCGGGACGAGCGGCGGCGTGTGGGGCGTCGAACGCGGTTACTGCCTGATGATCGGCGGGCGCGCCAGCACCGTCGCGCATCTCGATCCCATCTTCAGCGCGCTGGCGCCTGGCGTCGAAGCAGCCGCGCGGCGTCCCGGCCGCAGCGGCCCGCCGTCAGCGGCCGAACGGGGCTATCTGCACTGCGGCCCGCACGGCGCCGGCCACTTCGTCAAGATGGTGCACAACGCAATCGAGTACGGAATGATGGCGGCTTACGCCGAGGGATTCAACGTGCTCCAGCACGCGCCGAACTATTCGATGGACCTCACCAGCATCGCGGAAGTGTGGCGTCGGGGAAGCGTGGTGGGATCGTGGCTGCTCGATCTCACGGCTGCCGCCCTCGACGCCGACCCGAAGCTGGAGGCGTTTGCCGGACGCGTCGGCGATTCCGGCGAAGGGCGGTGGACCGCACACACGGCCATCGATGCGGCGGTGCCCGTCCCGGTGCTTGCCGCGGCGCTCTTTGCGCGATTCAGCTCACGCGGGGAAGACGAGTTCGCCAATCGCCTGTTGTCCGCGATGCGCGCGCAATTCGGCGGGCATCAGGAACCGGCGAAGAAGTGAAACGGCCGTTCTTCGGACGGATGGCCACGCTGCGCGTGGATGGCCGCCCTCCGGGTGGCAGGCCGGCGTGTCGGCCCCGGATCCCATCGGCGCGAAGCGGCGCCCTCGCGCGAAGCGCCCCCTCCACGCAAAGCGTGGCCCTCGGCGCGAAGCGCCGCCCTCTCACAGCGCGCGCCACTGCCGGTCCTCCCGCGCGAGCAGCGCGTCGGCCGCCGCCGGTCCGTCACTGCCCGCTGCGTACTGCGTCAGCGTGCAGCCGCCCTCGGCCCACACCCGCAGCATCGGATCGACAATCGCCCATCCCGCCTCGACAATGTCGGCAGGCTTGAAGAGGCTGCGGTCTCCCGTCATCGCGTCGTAGAGCAGCGTCTCATAGCCGGTGTGCGGTTTCACGCCAAAGTAGTCGTCGTAGTTGAAGCGCAGATCGACGGCGCTCGCTGAGAGATGGGGGCCGGGCACCTTGGCCGCGATGCGCAGCTTGATGGTTTCCTCCGGCTGAATCGAGATGACCAGCAGATTCGGCCCTGGCGGTGCGATCTCCGCCTGCCGGAACAGCGACAGCGGCGGCTGCTTGAACTGAATGGTGACTTCACTCTTCTTGCGGCCGAGTCGCTTCCCGGTGCGGAGATAGAACGGGACGCCGGCCCAGCGCCAGTTGTCGACGGCAATGCGAAACGCCGCATACGTCTCGGTCGTGGACGCGGGGTCGACCTTCGGCTCCTCGCGATAGCCGGGCATGCGCCGCCCATCGTGCTCGCCCGCGACGTACTGCGCCCGCACCGTCGTCTCCACGCACTCGTTGGCCAGCAGCGGTTCGACCGCCTGCAGGACCTTCAACTGCTCGTGATGGAGCGCGTGCGCGGCCAGCGTGCTGGGCGGCTCCATGGCCGTGAGCGTCAGCAGTTGAAACAGGTGATTCGGCACCATGTCGCGCAACGCACCGGCCTGGTCGTAGTAACCGCCGCGCATCTCGACACCGAGCGTTTCGGCAACGGTTATCTGCACGTGATCCACATACCGCCGATTCCAGATCGGTTCGAAGATGCCATTGCCGAAGCGAAACACCAGGATGTTCTGAACGGTTTCCTTGCCGAGGTAATGGTCGATCCGGTAGATCTGCTCCTCGTCCATCAGCTTCGTCAGCGCGCGATTGAGCGCCCTGGCGCTCTGCAGGTCGGTCCCGAATGGCTTCTCGATGACGACGCGTCGCCACTGCCCATTGAATTCGTCGAGCAGACCAGACGCGTCCAGCCGCTCGCAGATGTTGAGAAATTGCTCCGGCTGCGTTGCAAGATAAAAGAGGCAGTTGCCTGAACCCAATTCTTCCGTAGTCCGTGCGATTTCATCAGCGAGGGCGTTCCACCCCGCGGGATTGTCGAAATCGCCCGGGACACGGCGGAAGCCCCGCAGCGACGTCACGTCCTCATCAGGCTCGGAGCGTGAAAAGCCGACGACGGCGAACCGCCCGGGCAGCAAGCCTTCGTTGTCGAGATTGCGCAGCGCCGGCGCGAGGAGCCGCTTGGTGAGGTCGCCGCTGGCCCCGAAGATGACCAGCATGCACGGATCGGCTGGCGTCAACCGCGATCGTGCGGTCATGCATCACCTCCAAAATGAAACTCGAAGCGCGGGGTGTAGCGCTCGACTGATCTGTAGGGATCGGGCCACGGCAGGGCGTGCCCGAGCATGTAGGCGGCGTGCCGCGTCCAGTAGGGGTCGAACAGGTGAGCGCGGGCGAGCAGGCACAGGTCCGCACGCCCCGCCGCGATAATCGTGTTCACGTCCATGAACGACGAGATGTTGCCTACCGCCATCGTCGCCATCTTCACGTCGTGGCGGATGCGGTCGGCAAACGGCGTCTGAAACAGCCGGCCGTAGACCGGACGCTGGTCGGGCACCGTCTGCCCTGCCGACACGTCGATCACGTCGCAGCCGTGGAGATGCAGAAGCCGCGCAACGTCGACGGCGTCGCCGGGTTCGAGGCCGCCGGGCAGCCAGTCCACGGCACTGATACGCACGCTCATCGGCCGCTCGGGAGGCCACACTTCGCGACACGCGTCGAACACCTCGAGCGGAAAGCGCATGCGGTTGGCCAGCCCGCCGCCGTAGTCATCCGTCCGTGTGTTCGTGAGCGGCGAGATGAACGATGCGAGGAGGTAGCCATGGGCCATGTGGACCTCGAGCAGGTCGAAGCCGGCCGCGCGCGCCAATTCCGCGGCACGGATGAAATCCTCGCGGACGTCGTCCATGTCGCGTCGCGACATTTCGCGGGGTGTCTGCGACCTGTCGGGGAAGTACGGAATCGGCGACGCCGAGACGATCGGCCACGCGCCCGACTCGAGCGGCTCGCTATCGCCCTCCCAGAGCTTCCGGGTCGCACCTTTGCGTCCGGCATGACCCAGCTGAATGCCAATCCTCGCTGGCGTTTCGCGATGGATGAAGTCCACGACGCGCTTCCACGCGTCGCGGTGTTCCGGTTTATAGAGACCGGCGCACGCCACCGAGATGCGCGCGTCTCGACTGACGTCGGTCATCTCGGCCATCACGAGCCCGGCCCCGCCGACGGCGCGGCTCCCGAGATGCACCAGGTGCCAATCGCCCACCGTCCCGTCGTCTGCGACGTACTGGCACATCGGCGAGACGACGACGCGATTGGGAATGACGAGGTCGCGGAGGCGAAACGGCGTGAACATCGGAGGCGGCACGCAGGCGGGCACGGTCGAGGCCGTGCCCGTCACCTGGCGGTGGGCCTCGGTGGCCACGAGGCGATCCACCTGCTCCAAAAACGCGGGGTCGCGCTTTCGCAAATCTTCATGTGTAATGCGGAGGGAGCGCGTCAACAACGTGAACGCGAACTGCAAAGGATGGAGGTGCACGTACCGCTCGGTGTCTTCGAACCACTGCAGCGAGGCGTGCGCCGCACGCTGGAGACTCTCGATCTGGGGCCGCCGCGCGCTTTCGAACGCGGCGAGCGCATTGGGGAGTGGCGCGGCGACGAGCGCGTTGCGCAGCGCCACGGCGTCCTCCATTGCCATCCGCGTGCCCGAACCCACGGAAAAGTGCGCCGTGTGGGCCGCATCGCCCAGCAGGACGACGTCGCCCGCGGACCACGGATCGACGCGAACCGTCGGGAACTGCCGCCACACGCTCTTGTTGGCGATCAGCCGATGGCCGGCGAGCTCGTCGCTGAAGAGCGCTTCCAGGAAGCCGGCGGTGACCGATTCATCCGCGCGGTCGAGCCCGGCCGAGCGCCACGTCTCGTCGCGGCATTCGACGATGAAGGTCGAGCGGTCGGGCGCGTATTGATAGGCGTGCACGCGCCACAAGCCGTGGTGGTCGGTGCGGAAGTAGAACGTGAACTCCGGGAACGGCCTGGTCGTGCCGAGCCAGACGAAACGGTTCGGTCGCACATCGATATCGATGCGCGCGTCTGGCCCGAGCAGGCGTCGCACGATGCTGTTGACGCCGTCAGCGCCGACGATCAGGTCGGCATCCTCGAGCTCGTCGAGCGCCGTGATCTCGCGCTCGAACTCGAGCCGCACGCCCGCGTCTCGCGCCTGGTCCTGCAGCACGCGGAGCAGGGTGTGACGGCTCATGCCGCTGAAGCCGTGCCCGGTCGATCGCACGACCTCTCCGCCGTAATGCACGGCAATGTCGTCCCAGTGAACCAGATGCCGCGCAATCGCTGCGTAGGCTTCAGAATCCGCGTCGGCGATGCCGGCCATCGTCGCGTCCGAGAAGACGACGCCAAAGCCGAAGGTGTCGTCGGCACGATTGCGTTCCATGACGATGACGTCGTGGCGAGGATCCGCGCGCTTCATCAGCAGCGCGAAGTACAGACCACCAGGTCCTCCGCCGACGCAGACGATCCGCAGCGGCCGGCTCACGAGCGGGGCGCCTCGTCCAGGAGCGCCCCAGCGACGATCAGGCGCTGAATGTCCGTCGCGCCTTCGTAGATACGCAGCGCGCGCACCGATCGATAGAGCCGCTCGACGGGATGTCCCACCAGCACGCCGAGCCCGCCGATGATCTGCACGGCATCGTCCACGACGCGCTGTGCCATCTCGGTGGCAAAGCTCTTGGCCATGGCAGCGCTCGCCGAGTGACGCCCTGGCTGCGCATCTGCTTCCCAGGCGGCGCGATACACCAGCAAACGCGCCGCATCGAGCGCTGTCGCCATGCGTCCGATCTTCTCGCGGATGAGCGGCATGTCAGACAGCGTCTGGCCAAACTGCCGGCGCTGCCGCGCGTGCGCGGTCGCTTCGTCGAGCGCGCGCGCGGCCAGGCCACAGGCCGCCGCCCCGACGGACGGGCGAATCCGATCGAGCGTCGCCATGCCCAGTTTGAATCCCTGATCGACCGGACCGAGACGCGCGGAATCCGGGACGCGGCAGCCGGCGAAGCGAAGATGGCCAAGAGGATGCGCGGCCGCCATCACCTGCGCGCCGCCGAAGCTCAGGCCGGAGGTATTCGCCGGCACCAGAAAGACGCTGATCCCGCGGCTTCCCTTTTCGGGGTTCGTTTTGGCGAACACCAGGTACAGATCGGCGAGGCCCGCGTTCGAGATCAGGTGCTTCCGGCCGTTCAGGACCCAGTCGCCGCCGTCACGCATGGCCGTGGTCTGCATGGACGCCACGTCGGATCCGGCGTCAGGCTCGGTCATCGCAAACGCGGTCATCACGCGCCCCGTGGTGATGTCCTTCAACCAGCGCGTCCGCTGCTCGCTGGTTCCCGCGCGTGCGACCGGCGTCGCACCAAGCGCCTGAATGGCGACAACGGCGTCGGCGAGCGGGCTGGAATGGGCCACCGCTTCGCGCAGCAGGCACAACGCGCGAAGGTCCTGTGATGCCAGCGTGGCGAGCAGTCCGGCATCGCCAAGCGCGCGCAGGAGCGCGGTGGCTTCGATCCGGGCAGCATCATCGGACCCCGCTTCAGGCCGCGGGCGCAGCACGTCACGGCTCCACTGCGTCACGCGGTGCCACTGCTGCTGATGCTCGCTGGTGAGAAACGCGGCGACAGCCTTCACCGAAATCTCGGCTCCCGTTTGTCGCGAAACGCTTCGTACGCTTCACGGAAGTCCGGGTAGAGCATGAGCGCGGCCTGGACCTGCGCTTCGGCTTCGAGCGCCGAGGGCAGATCCATGGCCGCTTCTCGATTGAGCGCGTCCTTGGTGATGTCGAGCGCGAAGGCCGGTCCCCTGCCGAGGCGCGCGGCCAGATCCCGCGCCGTGGCCGCCAGGTCCTCTGCGCGAACCACGTGGTTGTAGAGGCCAATCCGGTGCGCCTCGGCGGCGGTGATGAAGTCTCCGGTCATCAGCAGTTCTGTGGCGCGACCGAATCCCACGATGCGCGGCAGCAGCCAGGCCGCGCCCATGTCGGCGCCGGAAAGGCCGACTTTCGTGAACAGAAACGCGATCTTCGCGGACTCGGTCGCGACGCGGATGTCGCACGCCGAGGCAATCACCGCACCGGCGCCCGCGGCGGTGCCGTTGACGGCGGCGATCACCGGCCGGCGGCAACTGCGGATGCTCAGGACCAGGTCGCATGTCATGCGGGTGAACTCGAGCAGCCCCTGGTAGTCGCGAGACGTGAGCGGCCCGATGATGTCGTGCACATCACCGCCGGAGCAAAACGCCTTGCCCGTCCCGGTCACGATGACGGCGCGAACGCCCTGCTCGACCGACAGTTCGCGGAACGTGTGGCGCAGTTCGTCGTAGATGTCGAACGTCAGGGCGTTGAGGCGGTCCGGACGATTCAGCACGATGGTCGCGACGCCGGACGCGGCGTCGTGCTGGTAATCGAAATGCGACGGTTGCTTCATGGAAGTACGGCGTCCGCCTGAATCTCCACGGTCGCGCCGGAATCGACGAGCCCGGCGACCTGGACGAGCGCCATGGCAGGATAGTGTGAGCCCATCCGCGCCTTCCACACCCCGCCGAGCAGCGCCCGGCTCACGCGATAGGCGTCGAGGTCGGTCACGTAGATCGTCATCCGGGCGATGTGGGCGGATTCGCCGCCGGCGGCACGCACGACCTGCAGGACCTTGTGGAGGGCGGCGTCGAATTGCGCGACGAACTCACGTTCGCCGATCTGCCCGTGGTCGTCGGCCGCCGTCTGTCCGGCGACGTAGAGCAGGCGTGCACCCGGCGGGACGATGACGCCGTGCGCAAATCCGCGGGGCTGGCCCAGTTCGGGCGGGTTAACGATCTGCACGGTCCTCAAGCGCCGCGACGACGGCGTCCTCGATGATGGCGGCCAACCGGTCGATGATGTCACGTCCTTCTTCCGCTGTCGCCTCGCCCGGGGCGCCGAAATACGCGTCAGGGCCGCCGGCATCGGCAAAGGTACGATCACCTCGCTGAATCGCGGCGACCAGCGACTGCGGATTGGGCGCCAGCGAGGCGGCGACCACGGCATCGACCGTCTCGGCGGCCACGGCCATGACCACGGATGTTTCATAGCGTCCGGCGTGGCACGCGCCGCTTTGAAACTCGTCGGTCAATCGGCTGGCCCACCGCCGCCGCGTGAGATCCGGAAAGAGAAGCCGCGTCGAGCCCTCCTTCTCGATTTGCGTCACCGCATCGCGGATGGCGCGAACGTTGGCCGGGTCATGGTGCGCATTGGCGATGACCGTGAGCGCCACGCCGTGAGTGCCGAGACTGCGGGCGATCCCCTCGATCGTCGCCGCCGTCGCCGCGGGCGCGGTGTCGATCGTGCCTTCGAAGGCTGCGGCAAACGGCGCCGGCCCCACCGGTAGCGTCGGCAGCAGCAGGACGTCGAGTCCGCGGCTGGCCAGGCGCTCGGCGCCCGCGCGCGCCATCGCCTCCGCGATCAGGATGTCGGTGCCAAGCGGAAGATGAGGGCCATGCGCCTCAATGGCGCCAAGTGGCAGCACCGCGACGAGGCGGGACGAGCGCAGAACGCGGAATGCGGGCCACGAAATCGCAGCGAGCTGATGAACCGCCATCGTCCCGCTAAGTTACCTCATTGCACCCTGGTGTAGCATCGCGGACCATGACTTCAGGGACGTCCACACAGCTGAACCTTGCCACTTACTTCCTCGACGCGCGGCTCGAGCAGGGCGCGGGCCACCGCGTGGCGATTCGCGAGGCCTCGCGCACGCACACCTATCGTCAGGTCGCGGCGGCGAGCGCCCGGATGGCGCATGTGCTCGAGGCCGAAGGCATTCGTCCCGAGGAACGCGTGATCATCGCCCTGCCCGACGGCGCCGCGTTCGTCGAATCGCTCTTCGCGGTCCTCCGCTCAGGGGCGGTGGTCGTCATGGTGAACCCGGATTCACCCGTTGAGCTCCTCACCTACTTCTGCGAGTACACCCGCGCCGGGGCGGTGGTGCTGGCCGGGACGCACGCATCGATCTTTCACGACGCGGTCCGGAACATGGCGCGTCCGCCTCGACTGCTCAACCTCGACGACCACCAGATGGTGCGCGCGCGCGAACAGGCCGTCACGATGCACCACCCATTTCCCTCGCACGCCGATGATGCCGCGATCTGGCTGTTCAGCGGCGGGACCACTGGACGGCCCAAGGCGGTCGTGCAGACCAACCGGTCGTTCGCCAACACCACCGAACTGTACGGCAAGGGCGTGCTGGGGCTCACGCCGGACGACATCACGCTGTCGGTGCCCAAGCTGTTCTTTGGCTACGCGCTGGGGTCGAATGTCTTCTTCCCCTTTTCGGTCGGCGCGTCGTGCGTGTTGTTCCCGGAACGCAGCACGCCCGACACGGTCCTGGCCGCCATCACCCGTCATCGGCCGACCGTGCTCATCACGGTGCCGACGATGGTGCAGCAGATGGTCTCCCACCAGTCAGCGGCGTCGTACGACCTCAGTTCGCTGCGTCTTGCCACATCAGCCGGCGAAGCGCTGCCTGCCCAGCTCTATGCGCGATGGCAGGAGACCTTCGGCGTGGAGCTTCTCGACGGCCTTGGCACCGCGGAGATGTGGCACATCTTCCTCTCGAACCGGCCCGGACAGGTCGTTCCCGGCACGCTTGGTCATGTCGTCCCGGGCTTCGAGGTGAAGCTGTGCGACGGCGACGGCCGGGAAGTACCGGACGGAGAGGTCGGCGCGTTGTGGGTCAAGGGCGACTCGCGCGCGATCGCCTACTGGCAGCGCATGGACGAGACGATGCGCGCGTTTCAAGGCGAGTGGTATGTGTCAGGCGACATGCTCCGCAAGAATGCCGATGGCACATTCGTGTACTGCGGCCGGGCCGACGACATGCTCAAGGTCAGTGGCAAATGGCTGGCGCCTGGCGAGTTGGAGAACTGCCTGCTGCAGCACGGCCAGGTCCGCGAGGTCGCCGTCGTCGGTGTCACCAACGCCGACGGCCTCGTCAAGCCGTGCGCGTTCGTGGTGAGCGATGCGCCGTCGCCTGCGCTCGCCGCGGAATTGCAGGAGTTCGCAAAAAGCCGGCTGGAACCCTACAAATATCCGCGCGACATCGTGTTCGTCGACTCATTGCCACGCACGCATCTCGGGAAGGTGGACCGTCACGCTCTCGCCGCCTCCCAGCGGGTAAAAGCGGATTAGCAGCCGGCCTTCCTGCGCGTCTTTGCGCACCGAAGTGGCCAAGGTGACGACGCCGGCGGCGTTCGGCCGTTCGCCTCCACGCGCGATCAGCAGCGCGTGTCGCGCCGCTGCTGGTTTGTCGGGCGTGCCCGAGTGCAACCAGATGGCGCCTACGCGAGTTTTCTGTTTCGCATCGACGGTGGCGGTGTACTGCAAGCGGGACGTCGTGACGTCGAAGGACAGCGCCAGACTCACCCCGAGTCCCGCGACGCGCGTCGTCCGCGGCGCGGGCGCCTTGCCCGCGACCAGCGCAGGGGTGCTGAACGGCGCTCGTCGTAACGACAATGCGTGTTCGAGCGAATAACCGAGCGACAGCAATTCCGCCTCGGCGAACGCCGGCCCCAGAAACTCCAGGCCGATCGGCACCTCGTCGGTCGTGAAACCGGCTGGGACGCTCAGCGCAGGGAGCCCTGAATGCGCGCTCAGCGAGCAGTTCGTCCCGCCCTGGGCGTCGCCGATACGTGCCGGCCGCCGCCGCAGCGTCGGGTAGACGAGTGCATCGAGACGCTGCTCGTCGATCACCGCCAGCGTCACCTGGCGCAACGCCGCCTGTTTAATCCGCGCGCGCCGCGTGGCATCGGTCTCCCGCGTGTCGGGGGTGTTGCGCGTGCGGAAAGTCGTCTCCAGCGCCGCGTGATACAGCCCGCGATTGAGAATGTCCGTCAGCGATCGCACCGGCGGGTGGTCCGACCTGGCAAGGTATTCCATCAGATCGAACTTGAAGTCCGACCCGATGAGCGAGCTGTCGCGCAGCAGGTCGTCGAGACCGGGCACGACGACGTCATTGACTTCCGCTCCGGCCTTGGTCATCGCCTCGAGTGCCCGATTGACGATGGTCGTGACTTCCTGATCCTCAGGCGCGGAGCCGAACAGGCTGCGCACGACGCCGATGCGCGCACCCTCGAGGGCGTCGCGCTGCAGGGCTCGCCGATATGCCGGGCGGGTTGGCGGTCGTCGAGGACCGGACGCGTCCTCCTCCTCGTCTGCGTCTGCGGCTGGATCTGCGACACCGCGGACGGCAAGCGTTTGCGCGTCCAGCCGGTCGGCGGCCACGGTCGCGTCGAAGATGATGGCGAGATCCGCAATCGTGCGGGCAATCGGTCCGCCGATGTCCTGGCTGCTCGAGAGCGGCACGATGCCGGTCCGGCTCGACAGCCCCTGCGTGCCGCGCAGGCCCACGAGGTTGTTGTTGGCCGCCGGAATACGGATCGATCCGCACGTGTCGCTCCCCATGCCCGCCGCCGCGAAGTTGGCCGCGATCGCCGCGCCGGTACCGCCGCTGGACCCGCCAGGTGTGCGGTCGAGATCGTAGGGGTTGCGCGTCTGCCCGAAGCTCGATCCCACCGTCGTGATTCCCGCGGCTAGCTCGTGCATTGCCGTCTTGCCGAGAATGACGGCGCCGGCGGTCTTCAAGCGCTGAACGAGAAACGCGTCACGTTTGGGATGAAAGCTCCTGAGCGCAATCGAGCCTGCCGTGGTGGGCATCTCCACGGTTTCGTAGTTGTCCTTGACGAGCACAGGAACGCCGTGCAACGGGCTGCGCACGCGGGTGGCCCGCTCGGCATCACGTGCGGCGGCCTCGTCCCGGGCCCTGGGATTGATCGCCACCACGGCGTTGAGCGACGGTCCACGCTGGTCGTAAGCCTCGATGCGGGCGAGGTACAGCTCGACCAGCTCCAGCGACGTCACCTGCTTGTCCTGCATGGCCTTTTGCAGGTCTTCGATAGACTGCTCCATGACGTCGAACGCGCGCAGTGGCCGCGGCCGGTCCTGGCTGCGAAGCGAGGGCGCCGCGCTCAGCGCGAGCAACACGATGAGGAAAACACTCAGACGCATGGTGGCAATGATAGTGCTCATCGTCGCAACGGTCGTCCTCCTTGTGTGGGGCGTCCGGCAACTCGAGCCGCGGATGGCGTTTTTCCCATTCAGCGGTGAAGACGTCACACCACGACAGTTTGGCGTCGACTTCGTGGGGCACACGCTGGACACCGCCGACGGCGAACGCCTCAGAGCGTGGCACATTCCCCGCGCCGATGCCGTGGCCCAGGTCGTGTACTTTCACGGGAATGGCGGCAACCTCTCGATCTGGGCGGACGTGCTGGTCGGGCTGTGGCGCGAGCGGCTCGATGTGGTTGCCGTGGACTATCGCGGATATGGCGTGAGCAGCGGCACGCCGACCGAGCAGGGCCTCTATCGCGATGTCGATGCAACCATTGCCTACGTCGATGCCGAGCTGCGCCGTGGCGATCTGCCGCTGATTTACTGGGGCCGCTCGCTCGGGACCGCGATGGCCGGCTATGCCGCGACGCGCGGCAGACCGGACGCCATCGTCCTCGAAGCCGGGTTCCCGTCGGTGAGATCGCTGTTCGATCGCAATCCCGTGATGCTGGTGCTGTCCGCGTTTTCTACATATCGGTTCGCGACAGCCGAGTGGATGGCCGGCGTCACGACCCCCACCCTCGTCATCCACGGCGACCGCGACAGCGTGATCCCATACCGGCTCGGACAGCGCCTCTACGAGACACTGCCCGGTCCGAAGCGCTTTGTGACGATCCCCGGCGGCGACCACAACGACCCGGCGCCGGCCGACGCGCCGCTCTATTGGGGCGCGGTGCGGGAATTCATCGCCTCGCTGGATCGGCGGAGCTTCCACCTTCGCTAACGCTCCGGCAGACACGAACGCCCAGGCCCCGCCTCGACCGCTACCGCCGCATCTCGACGACGACCACTTCGATAGGCTCGCTGGTGCGGTTCATGTCGCCGTGCTGCTCGTCCTTCGGATCCGCGTCGAGCCAGTACGCCTTGCCCGTTTCCCACACCATCCGCTTCATCGTCTTGCCGTCCTTGTCGACAACGTCGAGGGTTCCACCCTTGAGCGCGACGATGGTGCGGCCGAAGTCGTGGCGATGGAGCGCCAGCGGCTGGTTCGGCATGATGATCGACTTCCAGACCCGGACGTGTTCGTTCTCGAACTGCGGCTCGCGCCGTGTGCCGGACGCTTGTTGCTGCAACGCGCCCACCGCGATGCCCGCGGCGAACACGACGGCAACCACTCCACTCATCGTCAATGGTGATTTCATCGGTCCCTCGAAAACTGCCGAGTCTTGTTTGCGTAACAGGGTGGTGAACTATCCAATCCCGAGCAGCTGCGCGGCGTTGCCGCCGAGAATCCTGCGCCGCTGCTCGTCAGTGACGTCGATGGCCGAGAGCGCGCTGAGCATCTTCGGAATGCTGCCGATCTGATGCGGGTAATCGCTGCCCGCGAGGATGTGCTCGGCGCCGGCGAACTTGATGGCGAACTCGATGGCGTCCGGGTTGAAGTTGACTGTGTCGTAGTAGAACCGTTTGAAATACTCGGTGGGCGGCTTCGAGATGTTCTGCCGGCAATCAGCAAACGCCTCGTAGCCGCGATCGCACCGCTCGGCGAGATACGGCAGCGCCCCGCCCATGTGCGTCAACACCCACTTGATGTCTGGATACCGCTCGGGGACGCCGGCGAACGTGAGGTGAGCGGCTGCCAGGGTCGTGTCGAAGAGAAACCCGACCAGCGCGGTGAGCCAGTAGTCCTCCATCGCCTCGACGTGATGTGGATGCGCGGGATGGATGTAAATGACGGCGTTGAGCGCGTTCGCCTTCTTCCACAGCGGTTCGAACGCTGGCGAGGCGAGTGGCGTGCCGTTGACATTGCTGAAGACCATCGCTCCTGGCAACCCCAGATCCTTCATGGCGCGTTCGAATTCGCGAACCGCTTCGGCCGGGTCATTGAGTGGCAGGGTCGCCAGCGCCACGAAGTGCTTTCGGCGCTCGACCTCGCGCGCGAACGCGTCGTTCACGGCGCGTGCCAGTGCGACGGCCGTTGACGGCTCCTCGAAGTGGACGCCTGGTGTCGTGAACGTGAGCACCTGCGTGTCCACGCCGTGCTCGGCGAGGACGCCTTCACGATAGTCGAGGTCGCGATGCCCGGGGACGAGGATGTTGTAGTCGCCCGGGTAATGCAGCCGGGGATTGCCGTCGTCGCCGTAATCGAGCTTGACGCGTGCCGGGCCCTGCTTGACCGCTTCGAGATATTCCGGTGGGTAGTAATGATTGTGGAAATCGATAATCACCGCAGCTCCAGCTCAATAAGGGACGAGTCGCCCGGCACTCTATCACGCTGTTCGGATCGGATCCTGCCCCCCTTCTTCCGGCCCTCGCTCACGCCACGGATGTCCGCGTCCACGCGCGCACGTCGAGCGCCCTCGCAAAATGAACCAGCGGCGCAACCAGGGGGAGACCGACACCCATCGGATCCGCCATGGTATTCACGGACACCTCCGCTGACGCGCGCTGCAACGGCCACGGCTCGTGGTCGATGTCGAGCAGCCCCAGCCCGCGCCGGTCGTCGAACATGAACAGGCAATAGCGCTCGACCAGAAAATGATCGAGCGTGCCAGGCGCCGCTTCGTAGATGTCGCCCACCGGGCGATATCGGCCCACGAATCTCGCGTCCGGCGCGCCCCGGTGCACGCGTGTGCTCTCGTAACGAATCGCGCCGGCATCTGCCGTCAGCGTGATCTCGGCGTCGAAGTACGGAAGGTTGTACAACAGCCGCGCGCCGCGAACGGCAAGCCGGCTGGTGGCATCGAGGCTGAAAAACCACACGCCCGCGCGGCTGGCGCTGCGCACATACGTCCGCACGTTGATCTCCGGAAAGGCGTGCGCGGTGGGCACCGGCGGCGCACCCCGCAGACGGACGCCCTCCATACGAAACGGCACGACGCCGAGCCACGCCCGGCCGTCATACGTATCGAGCTGGAGGGACTCGGGAATCAAGGGGCGGAGGACGTCTGGCGTCACCGGCCAATGCAGGAAGGCGAGATCGAGCCAGCGCATTCGGCCGGTCCACGGCCTAGATGGAGGAGCGACGTCGCGCATGGGTCCTGGTCATGGCGCAGTACACGCGACGCGCGCCTGCGGGCGCGACGGCGCAACCTGCAGGAACTGCACGGCCGGCGGCATGGTCGGCGCCAGCGTCACGGCAACGTCGAGATCGCCGCGCTCGCAGGCGAGCGTCCACGTGCCACGCAGCGCGTTCTCGACAAACGTAAATTGATCCGCCGCTCGGCACGTGCCGACCTTGGCGCGCAGATCGGCAATCTCGCGACGCCGGCGATCCTTCGATCGATCGAGAAACAGATTCACGGCCGCGATCCGATCCGCCAGCGTGTCGTCCCACTCCATCACCAGCTGAGACACCTCGTCGCGCGCCTTGACCAGGGCCGGCGACGGCGTGGCCATGCGCGGCCTGAGCGCGCCGGTTTGCTGGAGCAGCTCGAGCGCCTGATTGAAGACGCCGTTCCACCCGGTGTAGGTGCGATTGCCCATGCCGATCAGCCCGACGCCGTACTCGGGCAGCCAGCGCATCTGCGATCCAAACCCGGGCAGCCCTCCGCTGTGCGCCACGACGTGAGCGAAGTCGCAGGTTTGCGAGATGCGCAGCCCATAGCCGTAACCTCCGGCATTGAGTTGCACGCCGCCACTCGCGCTGCGCGCCACGCTCGCCGGGCCGGCGCGCCACACCTGCTGCATCTCGCGCAAGGACGCTCGCGAGATGGGCGCCGTCTCGGGGCCATCACGCGGCGGCCACGCACCGACGTAAGCGCCGACGTAGCGCGCGAGATCGTTGAGCGAGGTCAACATGCCGCCCATCGGGCCAAAAGCGCCGTCGGCCAGCTGCGGCTCCTCCTTCCATCGCTCGTCTTCCCAGCGGTAGCCGTGTGCGAGCCGATCAGCCGGCACCGATGCCGGCTCGAGGGTGGTCGCCGTCATCCCGAGCGGCCCGAGCACCTGGCTGGCGACGTATTGACGATAGGGCATCTTCGCCACGTTGCTCACGATGCGGCCGAGGATTGCAAAGCCGTAGTTCGAGTACTCGTACGCGACACCCGGCGGATTCGAGAACGGGATGCCGCGCCGCATCATCGCGGAGAACTCCTCTTCCGTGGCCGCGAGCTGCTGATCACCCCACGGGTTGTCTTCCGGAAACCCCGTCGCGTGTGACAGCAGGTGACGGATGGTCATGCGTGGGGCGTCCGTCGTGGGATACGTCAGCCCCTTCAGCTCCGGTACGTAACGCTCGGCGGGATCGTCGAGCGACAGTTGGCCCAGGTCGCGCAGCTTCAGGATCGCCATGGCGGTGAAGCTCTTGGTCATCGACGCAATGCGGAAGACCGTGTTCGCCGTGACGGGGGACTTCGTCGCCAACTCGCGCACACCGGTCGTGCCCACGTGCACCAGCTTGCCGTCGACGACGACGCCCCACGCGGCCCCGGGAACGTTCTCGCGCTTCGTGAACTCGATGACGATGCGGTCGATCTCGGGGAAAGCGGTATTCAGAGCGCCGGCTTGCGCCAGGGTCGCGACGTCGGCACCGCCAGCCTCGCCGCCGCTCACCCCCGCACGGCTGGACCCGGCACGGCTGGATTCGGCACCGCGGGCGCCGGCTCGGCCCTCCCAGCGGGCCACGGCTTGTGCCGAGGCATCAACAGCAAGTGCGACGACTGTGACCAACAGCGCGAGTGAAACATGCGTGCTCTGCATCGACATCTCTGCCTCTACCGCAGTTCCGCGTGCGGATCGCGTTGGCTGGTGTTCTGCAGTGCCCGCACCACCAGGCGCGTTGGCGCCAGGCGCACCGCCGTATTCCTGATTGCTGACACGCTCGCGCTTCGTGACGTCGTCACCCGGGCGATGCGTGGGCCCGCCCTGACGAAGCGGGCGGTTCTCGCCGCTCTGACGTCTTCGTACCGGCGCAAGGCTTGTTCGTGATCTCCGACGCCGAGCGCGAGGGCCAGGGCGACGCCATCCTCCATCGCCTGTGCCGCGCCCTGCCCCGTGTGTGGCAGCATCGGGTGCGCCGCATCGCCGAGCAGCGTCACCCTGCCACGACCCCATCGCGCCAGGGGCTCTCGTTCGTACAACTCATCGAAACGCATGTCCTCAGCCCTCGTCGCAGCCGTCACGCGGATGAAGGTCGCGTCCAGCCGCGACGCGAAGTGATGGCTGAGGATCCGCGGGTCTGGAACGCCGGGCGGAATGTCATCCGTCAGGAGCGACATATACCAGTACGCGGCGCGCGAGCCAGCTCGGACGATGGCGGCTTCCATCCGCGGAACGAAATAGCCAACCGCGTCGAGGTCTCCCAGTATCGGACCACCGTCGTCGACCGCGCCGCGGATTGCCGAGTATCCGCTGCTGCGCGGAGGCGCTTCGTGGGGATGCAGCTGGCGCCGGATCGAGGATGCAATGCCGTCGGCGCCGATCAGGATCGTGCCGCTCTCGGCGCCGCCGTCGCGGAAGCGCAATGTCACGTCGCGCTCAGTCGCCTCGAAGCCCACGGCCTCGCGTGACAACGCGATCCTCTCCATGCCAACGGCTGAGAGCAGCGCGCCGTGCACGGCCGAACGCATCGCCACGGCACTGTCGGAGACGAGAGTGTGGGCGTCGATTCGGCGCAGGACGCATCCGCGCTCACCCCGTAGTTCGGCCACTCGAGGCGAATATCCGCGGCTGATGACCTCATCCGCGACGCCGAGCTCTCGTAAGGCCGCAATCGCGTTGGTGGCAAGGTTGAGTGCGAACCCGAGCTCGCGCGGATTCGCCGCACGTTCGAACACGCGCACGGACCATCCGGCGCGCTGCAGGGCGACGCCGGCGGCAAGGCCACCGATGCCGGCCCCGACGATGAGCGCGGTGTTCACAACGCGGTCACCGTTGGCTCGTATTCGTCGGCAGGTCGCGACGCGCGAACCGCATGTCCCACACACGATCCTGGACGATGCTCAGTTCGAGCGTTTTGCCGCCGCGACGAAACACGATCGTGCCGATCGAGCTGCTGAACGCGTCTTTGTACGTCGGCGTCAGTGCGATCACGGTGTCCGGCCGCCGCTCGAGCACCAGCGTGCCGCCTTCCACTGACGCCACGAGCGTCGTCTCCGCATCCTCGCTGACGTAAACGCCGGCCAGCGCGATGAGCTCGGCGGCTGCCGGCGTGACCGGTGAGACCCGCTCGAACGTGTCAACAGAGCCATAGGCGTCCGTCTGCTTCGCCGCCCCACGCCCGTCAACCTCCCAGGCGCCGCCGTTCTGATTGACGAACCGGCGCCCGGACGCCGCGACATACGCCGCACGATCCACGCGCACGCCATCGTCGTCGCGAGTGACCGTCACGGCTTCTCCCGTCACGGTATTGCGGAACATGCCGGTCGCCGCGCCTGCCTCCTGAGGGGACAACCGATGCGTCGCTTTGACGGTCGGCGTTGGTTTCGCGTGACCGGCGAGGTACAGCTCGGCGATGGTGTTCGTGTACTGGGTCGCGTTACCGCCGCTGCCATTGCACAACACCGCCACCGAGACCCGCTGATCCGGAAAGCGCGTCAGGTGTGCGCGATAGCCGGCGGTCGATCCACTGTGCGACACCTCGCGAAGACCATGACGCCTTCCAACCATCAGGCCCAGCGCGTACCGGTGCGGACGGCCGTCGTTGAATCGGCCCGCGGTCTCCTGCTCACGGACAAAGGAGGCATCGCCAATCAGGTGCGTCTCGAAGTTGTGATTCCACGTGAGCAGGTCACCGACCGTGGTCAACAGCCCGCCGTTGCCGTGAACGTTCTCGAACGGCATCAGCGTGCGATACGTCTCGCCCTCTTCCGAATACGCGATCGCCCGATCCTTGACGATACGGCGGTGATCGTCGCGCCAGGAGGTGCGTGTCATGCCCAGCGGTCCGAAGACGCGCTGCTGCGAAAACTCCGCAAACGGCATCCCGCTGACGCGCGACACGAGAATCGCGGCGAGGTTGTAGCCGCTGTTGCTGTACGAGTATCGCGTGCCGGACGGAAAATTGAGCGATCGCTGGCGGCTGACGATGTCGAGCACGTGCGCATGGGTGTAGGCACGCGTCGTGCGCGGCCATCCGCCGATGCCCGCCACGCTCCCCCAGTCGCGAAGGCCGCTGGTGTGATTCAGCATGTGGCGGATCGTCAGCGGCGCGCCGTAGTCCGGCACTTCCGGGATGTACTTTCGCACCGGATCGTCGAGCGACAGCTTGCCATCGTGCGCCAGCAGCAAGACGGCGGCGGCGGTGAATTGCTTCGACAGCGACCCGGCTTCGAAAATCGTCTCCGGCGTATTTCGGACGTTGCGCTCCAGATCGGCCATGCCATACGCCTTGGTGAGCGTCGTCTTGCCGCCGACGCTCACGCCGACGGCGCACCCGGGCGTGGTGTCGGTCCAGCGTGCGAACACCGCGTCCACGGCCGATTCGGGCGATGCCGTCTGCCCGCGCACGGTGATGCTGCCAGGTGCCAGCAGTGCGCCAAGTATTGCCGCGAGCGCAAGCGGTGCCGAAACGAGTGTCGTCCATTTCTTCACGATGTCCCCCAACGATCAGTGTCTGCTGAATTGGTAAACGTGCCGCCGCCGGCGGCGGCACACGCGTCTCGCCCGCTGGTCACGGCCATCTCACTCCTCTGGGAGGCCGCAACTCACTCGGAATGTGTGCCCGTCGGGATGGCGCAGGTGGCATTCGCGGACGTTCCATTCCATGTTCATGGGCGCGAGCGTCACCGTCACGCCCTGCTGGATCGCGAGCTCGTGCGCGGCGTCCACGTCGGCCAACGTGCTGACCCACCAGGTCATCCACGTGCCGCCCGTGTCGTCGTCCCAGACGTGGCGCGGCATCGGCCCGCCGCGGGAGCCCTGACCGTTGACGCACAGGAAGATTTCGGACGTCTCGTTCCGCACGCAACCGAAGCCGCCGGGATCGCCCCAGGCCCAGTTCTTTTTCCAGCCAAGCTTCGCGAACCACGCAAAGCTCTCGTCGAGATCGGCCACGTTGAGAATCGGTGTCAGTCCCTGAACTTTCATCGCGCGTTCCTCACCAGGATGGGGCTCCAAAATGGGGCAGGCCCTTTTCCGGGGCCGCTGCAGCGGTGGCCGAGAATACGCCGAAACTGCCAGACGAGGCGACTCCAAACCGCTACGCCGCGGTGGCCGTGGTCACAAATTGCCACATCCTCGCAACAGGACCCATCGTCCCGCGAATTTTCTGCGCGCTCCTCTCATTCCACGCCACCTCGCCCGAAATGGGCCTGCCCCATTTCCGCGACTCGCCCGAAATCGGCCTGCCCCGTTCCCGCGACTGTACGTGCGGCGACGACAGAAGGCGCACTTCGGGCGACGGAGCGCCGGATGCCGGCCCCATCACGAGGATTGGCCCGCGGCGGAGGGCGATGCCACGGGCGGCGTCTTCGAGGATAACCAAATCCAGTACACCGGCAATCCCACCAGCACCATCGCCAGCCCGATGGAGGCGTTCCAGAAGTTCGTGCGGATCTCGTTCAGGGCGATGGCGAACGAGAAAACCGCGAACAGAATCGGAATGAGCGGAACACCTGGCATGCGCCACCGCGGCGCGTAGCTGGGCCGGCGCCGCAGGATGATGACGCCCACGGCCAGCAAGCCGAAGAAGATCCACTCGGTGTAAATGACGCGCGACACGAGCTCGCGGTAGGTCCCGGTCCACACCAGGACGGCCGCCCACATCCCCTGCAGCGCAATCGCACGACCCGGTGTTTTGAATCTCGGATGAACCGCAGCCGCGGGTTTGAAAAGCAGCCCGTCCTGGGCCATCGAGTAGTAGACGCGCGGCCCGGCGAGAATCACGCCGTTGAGCGCGCCGAAGGCCGAAAACATGACCAGCGCCGAGACGAAGCTGCCGCCCCACGGCCCGACGAGCGCCTCGAAGGTGTCGGCCGCCACACGCGTTGACGCGATCACGCGGTCAATCGGCAACACCGACAGATAGACGAAATTCAACCCGACATAGCAGGCCGTGACGATCAGCGTGCCGAGCACCAGCGCTCGCGGAATGGTGCGTTCGGGGTCTTTCGTTTCCTCCGCGGTGTAGGTGACCATGTGCCACCCGCCAAAGGCGAACAGGCCGGCGCTGACCGCCAGGAGAAAGTCGCCGGCGCCGTATTCGCCCGGCGCCGCTGTCGTGGGGGAGGCGCCAACGGCCGGGTCAAACCATGCGCCCGCAAAGATGATGGCGACGACGGCCAGCACCTTCACGACGGTGAAGGCGGTCTGCACGCGGCTGCCGAATCTCACTCCAAAATAATTGACGAACGACAGGACGAGAATGGCGCCAATGGCGGCGGCGCGCAGCGCCATGTCCCCCATCGGCACGAAGTACGCGGCGTAGCGGGCAAACACGGTGGCAATCGCCGCAGCGATGCCAGTGTGCATGCTCCAGAACATCGCCCAGCCCCAGAGGAACCCGAGCGCGGGCGAATAGATCTCGCGCAGGAAGACGTACACGCCACCGGTACGCGGCAACGCCGACGACAGCTCCGCGCAGACCAGCGCGCCGGCCATCGTCAGCATGCCCGCCACGACCCAGGCGAGCGTGACGCCGGTGAGCGACGGCACACGCGCGGTGATCTCCGAGGACTGCACGAAGACCGACGCGCCGATGATGATGCCGACGACGATGGCGGTGGCGTGCGGAAGGCCGATGGCGCGGGTGAGCTGGGCCATTACGCGGATTGGGTTCGGATTACGCAGATTCGGGGTATCCGCAGATTGCGCAGATTACGCAGATTCACCCGTTCTTTTTCTTGTTCGAGAAAGACAAGAAATCTGCGAAATCTGCGTAATCTGCGGATACCCCGAATCTGCGTAATCGATCGCGAATCCGCCGCAATCCTACAACGGATTGTCCGGGAACATCATCGTCCGCCACATGTGCGAGGTCGGACTGTTGTCGTACCCGAGGCCTTCTTTCGGCTGCTTGAAGTTGCGCCCGATGATGTCGATGAACGGATCCAGCGACACCTTCACGCCGGGTTCGAATGCGTACAGATCGTTGACCGTCACGAGGCGCGCGTCCATGTACCACTTGTGTTTCTTCGCGTACTCGTAAGCGTCCTTGATGTACTGCGGCGGCACGTAGTCCTTGCCGTAGATGCGCACGTACAGATCGGGATACTCGTAGCCGTTGGCCGGATCGGCATAGAAGCGCAAGGCCTGGTGGTACTGGATCGCCCACGCGACTCTCTCGTCCACGTAGGGCCGGATCATCTGCGCACCCCACCAGCCGTGATCGACTTTGATGAGATTCTGCACGACGTCGTGCAGCAGGCACGCGAGAATCGTCTGCTCGCTCATGCCGGTCTTGAGGGCGCGCGTGGCGCTCTGCAGCACGTGATTGGCGGGCGCCCAGCGCAGGTTGAAGAAGTCCACCAGCGTCGGCTTGTCCGGCATCGGCGCCAGCTCCCGCATCTGGCGGTTGCCGGCCGGCCCGGAGGGCACGAACAGCGACCCCGTGCCCCGCCGCGACGTCGCCTCCGGAGGCGCGGCGACGACCTGTTCAACGTGATCGTGATGTGAGAAACCGAGCGATTCGTCCAGCAGATCGCTCAGGTAATGCTCGAGCGCCTCTGCCTTCGCTTCCGACGACATTGACTCGACAACGGCCACACCACCAAGCGAGGTGATAAACGCTCTTCGATCGATCTCCATCGGTCCTCCAATGCGAATGGCGGGTAGGGCTGGCGGGGCTGGTCAGGCGTGGCGGCGTGACCCGCCCTGCCGTACCGCCTCACCTGCCCGACCGCCCGACCTGCCCAATCCACTCCATCCGCCCATGACTGACGCGAGCGTTCGGCGGTGGTTACGCCGCGGCCTGCGCCGGCTGCGCGAGCGCCTGTTCGAAGACCTTCACGGCCCGCTGCATGTCCGCCAACGTGCTGATGGAGATGCGGCAGTGCGACTTCTCATACGGCGGGAAGTCACGGCCGACCAGGATGCCCTGCTTGGCGCAGGCTTCACGGAACCCGCGTACCGGGCGCTTGATGTCGACGAACAGGAAGTTGGTCTGCGAATCGGTCGGCGTGTAGCCGCGATCCGCGAACCACTTGGCCGTAAACGCGCGCGCTTCGGTATTGCGCTTGCTCTCGGCCTTGATGATGTCGGGGCTCTGCGTGATGGCGGCCCGCGCCGCGCTCAGGCCGAGCACGTTGACGGCGCCCACGGCGTCCCATCCGCGCATCTTCGCAATCGCGTCGCGATGGCCGACCGCGTATCCGATACGCAGTCCCGCCATACCGTACGCCTTCGAGAAGGTGCGCGCGACGACGACGCGCGGGTCGTTGACGGCGAGCGGAATCATCGTCTCGTAGCCGGGCATCGTCGCGTACTCGAAGTACGCCTCGTCCACCAGCGTCGTCGTGGTCGGCGAGCTCTTGGCGAGCGCGCTGATGAAGTCGCGTGTCGTCTTGCCGTCGACCGCGGTCGCGACCGGGTTGTTCGGGTTGCAGAAGAACACCATGCCGCCGCCCTTGGAGGCGTCGAGCAGCGGGGCGATGTCCATCTTCAGCTCGGGAGGCGGCGTGAGCTTCACGGTGCGAACCGGGTAGCCCATGAGTGCCGCGTAACCCGCGCACTCTTCATACGCCGGGATCGGCGCCACCAGCGGCGCGGTCCGCGAGCAGAAGACGTGGGTGGTCGTGCGCAGGATCTGGGTCGACCCCGATCCGAGCAACACGTTCTCTGGCCGGATCCCGTGCCGCTTGGCAATCAGCTCGGTGACCTCGGCGCTGGTGGCGAACTGGTAGCGTCCGAGCTCGCCGAAGTTGGCACGCACCGCATCGAGGACGGCCCGGCCCGGGCCGAGCGGATTCTCGTTGCTGGCCAGAATCATCCGCGAGGTGCCCTGGGCGTTGAGCTGGGCTTCGAAGCCGAGGTCGAAGAGACCGGCTTCCCGGCCGCGGCCGGCGACCCACATTCCAGCGGCGCCTGCGCCGACTGTTTGAACGAATTTCCGTCGCGACAGCGACATGGTTGAATCCTCCTTCATCTTCTAATCCTGGTCCTGGTTACTGCCCGGCCTGGTTCGTGCTTTGCGAACCAAGCACCTTCTTGAACACGCCGACCGCCCGATTCATCTCGGCTTCTGTGCCAATGGAGATCCGGCAGTGCGTCTTCTCGTAGGGTGGGAAGTCGCGTCCCACCATCACGCCGGCCTCGCGGCAGGCATTGCGGAACGCTTCAGCGGGACGGTTGATGTTGACGAAGATGAAGTTGGTCTGCGAGTCGGTCGCCTTGAACCCCATCTG
>DATKDY010000232.1:0-3290 GCA_035512515.1 Vicinamibacterales bacterium | reverse complement strand
GGCAATCAGCACGTCTCCCTCGAGCGACGGCATGGCCGGATGGTCGTAGCGCACCATCGACGTGGCATTCGCTTCGAACGGGACGACGCGCGCGGCGGAGACCCCGCGGCCGGTTCCGTCAACCACGCGCAGCTCGGTCGTCACGGCGTCCACGACATCCAGTATCAAGAAATCGCCGTCGCCGCGGTTCCACGCCAGGCCACGCGGCGCCGTCAGCCCGGAGGCGTAGACGGGCGATGCGGCAGGCTGGTCGCGCGGGGTGGTCCCGTCGGCGTTGAGGCGCAGCACCTTGCCGTTGAACGACCCGAGATCGTCACGGCGTGCGTCAGCGGTGTCGCCGAACGCGACGTAGAGCATGCCGTCCGGCCCGAAGCGCACCGACGCCGCGAGCCGGCCGGGTCCGGCCGGGACGTCGTCGACGAGCACCGCGCGTTCGGCAAAGGTTCCGCCGGCAAAGCGGAATCGCACGAGACGGTAGGTCAGGCGAGCGTCCGGAGACGAAGCCGCGTAGACGAGATAGGCGAGCGCGTTGGCCGCGAACTGGGGATCGAGCGCGATGCCGAGCAGCGCTCCGGACGGCGACGCGGCCACGTCGGCGAGCGTCAGCGCCAGGATGGTCTGCAGCGTGCCGTTCGCAACCATTCGCACGGTCCCGCCGCGTTCCGCGACGTAGATCACGCCGTCCGGCGCGACGCTCATGTCGGTGGGATAGCTCAGGCCCGACGCCACGCGGCCGACCGTGAGCGCGACGCCATCGAGGGTGACGACATTTGACGCGGCGACACCGGCGCGACGCCGCGACGCCGAGGCTGGCTCGATGCCGATTTCAGTCTCCCGGATGGTGACAAGGATCGGGGCCGAGCGCATGCTTTCGACCAGCGACCCGCCGATGATGACGGCGGCCGACAGCGCCACGGTGTGCGTTCCCGGCCTGAGGTATGGCAGTGGGGCGATGCACTCGTGCGTGCGGCGGCTGGCGGCGGACGAACAGGACACGCCCCACAAGGGCATGCCGCCCTGATCGGCGTAGAGCGTGTAAACGTACGATTCCGCCTGCGCCGCGCTGGCGGCTTCCTGATCCCAGGCGAGGCGTGCGCTGCGGTCCACCGGTTCCTGGGCCGAGGGAGGCGCAGGAACCAGCACCAGGACGGCGCACGCAACGAACGCGATAATCTTGTGCACCCTGCTCATCCGTGGGGTTGCTTTCCAGGTGAGCATAACCCGGCCCCGCGTGGCGATCGAGTCAATCAGTCTGCGCGCCCAAAGTGGTCAATCAGAACTGCTCACCGGTGTTCGGCAAGCCGGCCGGCGTGAGGAGCCGCCTGAGTCCGCATGCAAGCGCCAGCCGCGAGGTTGTCCGCGTGCAGTTGGTGCTTCTTCGGCGCCAACCGAAGGCCATTCATCGCTGACGGGTTGCGGAACGTTGTCGCATGGCGCCGCGACCACTGCCGATCCTCGCCGTGGCGTCCTTGGGCGTGGCGCCAATTGGCGCTACAATAGGCGACAACATGGCAAGCGAACTGCGCGCCGTCGTCGATGAGCTCGGGGGCGAAGCCGTCTTCGGACGTCGCCTCACGCGCGATGTCGATCTCCAGGCCGCCATTCGTAAAGGATTTCCGCAGCAGGTCATCGAGGGGCTCATGCAAGCCGCTGACCTCAGCCTCGAGGAGCTGGCCGCGTGCCTCGACTTGTCGCCGCGAAGCCTCCAGCGCCGGCGACGCGAGGGCCGGCTGGCCCGGTACGAGTCGGATCGCGTCTACCGGCTGGCGCGCATCGTCGCGCTGGCGAAATCCTCGCTCGGTGAACGCGACGCGGCCACGCGATGGCTCAAGCGGCCGAACCGCGCGCTCGGCGGCAAGCCGCCGCTCGCCGTCATCGACACGGAGCTCGGAGCGCGGGCGGTCGAGAACGTCCTGGGTCGCATCGCGTTCGGCGGCGTGAGTTGACCCGGGTCTATCGAATTCTCCGAAAACGCTATGCCAAGGCCCCGTTCGACGGTGAGGGCGCGTATCGCTACGGCGGCCGGTGGTCGAGTCCGGGCAGTCGGCTCGCTTATGCGTCGGGCCATCTCTCGTTGGCCATGATCGAGTACTTCGTTCATCTCGATCGCGACGATCCGCCGCCGGACCTCGTCGTGGCGGCCGCGGATGTACCGGACGATGTGTCGCGGGTGAGCGTCAGTCCCGGCAGCCTGCCGGCCACCTGGCGTCAGACACCTGCTCCGGTGGCGCTTGCCTCGATTGGCGATCGCTTCGCACGCCGGCGGCGCGTGGCAATTCTCGTGGTGCCGTCAGCGCTGGCGCCCGACGAGTCCAACTGGCTGCTGAATCCGGAGCATCCCGATTTCAGACGGGTACGGATCCATCCTCCGGAGCCGTTCGCGTATGACGCCAGGTTCTTTGCCTGAGGGCACTTCAGCTCGCGGCGGTCGGCGGGACCGGCGGGGACATGCACGGTGCGGGGACAGACCGTGCGTCGTGCGCACGGTGCGGGGACAGGCCGTGCGTCGTGCCCGCCGTTCGTCCGCACAACGGCGGCCTGCCATGGCTTGAATGGGCGTTAGAAAAAAGCTATTCTAGCCTTATGAAGAAAGCCAGCATCACGGAGGCCAAGAACCGTCTCAGCGCGCTGATCGACAGCGTCAAGGGTGGCTCGCCGGTGCTGATTGTCGATCGTGGACGTCCGGTTGCCCGGCTCGAACCCGTGCACGGCGCCGCCGTCCAGGACGACACCCGCCTGGCGCATCTCGTGCGGGATGGCATCGTGCGGCCCGCGCGGGGTGCCATGCCGAAGGCGATATCGGCAACCGGACCGCCGCGTATCAAGAAGGGCGTGTCGGGCGTTCGTGCCTTGCTCGAGGAGCGCCGCAGCGGCCGATGAGGTTTTGGGACGCCTCCGCCATCGTGCCGCTCGTGATTACGGAACCCTCGACGACGCAGGCGCAGGCGATGGTGGCCGCGGATCCCGCGATGCTGGTGTGGTGGGGGACGGAAGTCGAGTGTGCGTCCGCGCTCGCACGGCTCGAACGCGAGGGCGGGCTCGATGACGCGGCCTCCGCGCAGGCCTTCGATCGATTGCGGCGCCTCGCCGGTGCGTGGCACGAAGTGGAGCCCAGCGATGCCATCCGCGAAGCGGCCGTCCGCTTTGTGCGTGTACATCCGCTGCGTGCGGCCGACGCCCTCCAGTTGGCGGCCGCCTTCATCGTCGCGGATCGGCGACCGTCATCGCTGGAAGTGGTGACGCTCGACGACCGTCTGGCCGCCGCCGCGCGCAAGGAAGGATTTGTTTTG
>DATKDY010000231.1:0-6493 GCA_035512515.1 Vicinamibacterales bacterium | reverse complement strand
CGCAGCGGGACTGCACTCGCCTCGCTGCTGCTCTCAACGCACGTCCGCGGAAACGGCACGGCTTCCTCACACCTGCGGAGCTCTATGAACGGTAGACCACCGATCCGTCAACGTTGCACTTCAAACTTGATTCTAGACCGCGGCCTAGTCTTGCCCCTCTGCGCCGGCAATCACAAAACGCCAGAGCCAACCAAGTTGCACCTCCCCGTAGCCATCGGCGAAAGGCGCCCGCCCACTCCCGCTATACCCCTCCCGCATCCGGATGCCATGCCCGGCTCCGGGGAAGGCCATCAGCGTAACTCGGTCGTTACCCGCCGTCCCCAACCCTTCTCGCCATCTCTCAGTCGCGAGCGTTGTAGGATGATCCGTGTCCTCGGCCCCGAACATGAGGAGTATGGGTCCGGTGAAACTCTCGATGTGCGGCGCCGGGTCATACGTGGCGACCCAGCTCCAATTGGCGCGGTTGTCCTCAGACGGGAGAATGCGGTCGAGCGCCTCGGCGAGAGGGCTAAGGCGACCCGGACGTAGCTCGTCAAGACGTGCTACGAGTTCGGCACGTCGCTCACCTGTCGCCAGATAAGCATAGTACGCTTCGAGCACCCCCGTCGCTCGAGTCGTTTCTTCTGCCGACAGTCCCGCGCTCTCAAACTCCCGCTTCCAGGAAAACAACTCGGACTCGCGAGGACTCGCGCCGCCTCCCGAGATCAGGATCATGAAGGCAACATCTTCGGACCTGGAAGCAGCGAGCGGCGCAACCCACCCGGCCTGGCTTATCCCCCAGAACCCGAGCCGGTCGGCGTCGATCCCGGGTTCGCCCTTGAGGTACTTCACGGCTGCGAGCGCGTCGCCCGCCAGGTCATCGAGAGAGGCCGTGATCCACGAGCCACCCGACTCCCCTGAGCCACGCTTGTCGAAGAACAGACTCGCGACGCCGAGCCTGGCGAACTCCTCGGCATAGGGTCGGAATCCCGCTCGCGGGTGGGGTCCCGATCCGTGCAGGAAGACGATCGCAGGCGACGGTGTCCGGACGGTCGGGAGCATGAGCGTTCCGTGTAGTTCCACCACGCCATTTCGGAACACCACCTCGCGTTCGCTGAATTGGACCGCCTGTGCCGTGCCCTGAATTGACGTCACCAGCGTCATGAGCACGACGGTGGTGATCGCGTACATTGCACTCCCGGTTCTCACATGTATCTCCTTGCAGTCATTTCGTTTGGCGGTCTAACGCATCCGCCGGTCAGCCGCGGCGACCCGCACGCGATATAGTAAAGCTCACGGGCGGACAGTGGCGCGGGTCGCCGTCGGCTGCACCGGCAAGTTAGGCCGCTTTCGAAGACTGCCAGTTCCCAACAGTGAGATTGCCTCGCCGCTTCGTAGCCGAATGACATCTCCGATCCACAGAGTTGGCTTCAACTCGACGGTAACTTCTTCCATCCCGACGGCACCCGCCCTTCGCCCTTCCTCCTCCAACCCAGAAGCCGTTGGTCGCAATCAAGGCAGCGCTCTTCCGAAAGTAATGTTTCATTGTCGTGTTCGTCGACTCTCAGACCGGTTCGTTCCAGCAGACCGTCGCATCGCGGGCAAAACCCAGCGAATAGTTTCCGGGTCGATTTCAGCTCTGTGGACGGCACCTCGCTGATCGAGAACCGCGCCGAGCGACCGAGCGCTGTATAGGCGAGACCGAAGCTCACCACTGCCTCTGCCTTGTCGACTTCGCCTGCGACGGCTGATTGCTTGGATAAGGCAGACACCGGCCGCTTGTCAACTGAATCGAAGTCTGACCCTCGACCAAAGTTCCACAGGTGCGTCAAACCCGCTTCAGAGTCTCGGACTTCAAGCTGAACAATTGAGAATTCCCTGTCCAGTGGTATTCGGAGGGCAGTTACATCCCGGCCAAATCTGACCTTGAATTCTTCGAGGGCAGCGGCGATCTGCGTGTCATCGTCCAGATCGATTCGCGAAACGGATGTAGGTCCAATATCGCCTAACTTCTCGACCTCACCTGGGAACCGTTTACGAGCGCGCTGCCATCGAGCCTCCACCCACTCAATAAACTCTTCTTCCGAATCGAACTCCAGCGCCGCAATGCGATCCTTATACGCAAACCTCACGGCAAAGCTCCTTCCTCCGGTAGCAGTGGTCGGCAGTCTCAGCCCTTCAGTAACGTCAGCGGCCTAACGCACCATTTGATGAGCTGCCGACCTGAGCAAGGCGCTGTCTCTTTCACATTCCAGGCGGCGCCGTGCGCCTGTCCGGCTGATCATGCCTGCCGGGCTGCTTCATCAATTCGTCACGCCGCTGGCTGTTGTAGCTCATAGCAACAGTTCGCGATCGATTGCTGCGCGCAGCTATTTGAGGACCATACGGTAATCAGCAAGTTGAGTGGCCAGATGACGACGGAACACCGTCATCATGTACAGGGATGTCGCGAGCGGTTAGCATGAGCCCGCCGAGTGCGAGCGTAAAATGCATCAGCAGGATTAGCGCGCTGGCAAAACAGGTGCAGGAAACCGCGCACGGGCCCGATCAGGCTATGAAATGAATCACTGACTGGGCCGCAAACGTGCCTACTCGAGTCGATAGATGCGGCGAGCGTTCTCATAACCGAATCGGTACGCCAGGTCGGGCGGCAGCACGCCGAGAAAAGCCATGGTCGCATCAATCGTCTGTGGCAGTGCGGTATGCGCACCGGGCCCCGGAAAAAAATGATCGCTGCCGAGCACGAAGCGATCGGGAAAGTCACGGAAAACCGCACTCCACGTCGCCTTTAACCGACCCGTACCATCAGTGAGCGAGCCTGCGGCGCCCGGTGGCAAAGGGCCGGGCTGCCGGATGCTGATGTATAGATTGGCATGGGTGGTGAGAAGTCTGCGCACCAGTTCCGGCGAGCGGTGGCCGGTGAAATCCGTGCCGAGGTGTACCCACACAATACGCGCAGCGCGATTGTGTGCCAGGAGCCGCTCAAACGGCGGAATATTAGCGCGCAGCATTACGGGATTCGGCGGCGTGGCGAGCTGGCTCGGCAGCGCGATGTCGGCTACAACGGGATCCAGATGCAGGTCGAGTGCAATATCCGCGCTGGCGGCAATATCCGCGAGACGCAGGAACAATTCGTGGTCCGCCGGTACGTCCTCGAATGGGTGACCTTCGAACAATGACAGATGCATCGCAGCCAGCTCACCGAACGCGGATACCTTTCGATTCAGCAGATCCAACGCAGCCGCCTCGAAGCGCGCGCGCAGTTCCGGCGTCACCGATCCTGCGGCAAACGCCTCATGTATGATCGGATTCAGTGTGTAGCCGCCTGCCGCCATGATGAGACGGTCGCTGAACGGTTGCAGCGCAGCCTGCAGCAGCGCGGGATCGTTGAATACAGGGTGCGACGGCAACGGTGGCGGCATGATCATCTGGCGGCTGATGCCGAGTGCGGCCACCTTCGCTGCGGCGTCCTGTGCAGCCGCGCTGAGCCCCTGTGCATTGAGTGGCAGCGTGTTCAGGTGCGAATGCGTATCGATCGGTCCCACTGCTGTTGCGTGGAGGCTGGCGTTGATCGCATCGACATTTGCGGTGACGCTGTGCGTGCCAGCGCTCCTGCTGATGATCCAGCTGACACTCGCTACGCCATCCGCGTCAGTGATCGTACTCTCGGCGCTTACCGTTCCGCCATTCACACTTACTGTCCAGCGTATAGCGGTGCCAGGCAGCGCGGCGCCACGACGGTCCTGCACTCGCACTGCGAGTGAATCAGGAAGGGTGAGACCGATAATCTGCGTCTGCGCATGACCGCGAACTATCTGGAGCGTGCTCGGCACAGGCGCTGTTACGATGATGGAATAGCTACGGCTCTGTGATTGTGCACCGCTTGTCACAGTCACAGTGAAGTTGGAACTGCCGACCGTCGTCGGCGTGCCGCTCAGAGTACCAGAGGCGGACAATGCGACTCCGGCAGGAAGGACTCCGCTCTGCACGCTCCAGCTGTACTGGCCGGTCCCGCCGCTTGCGGTCAGGCTGTGTGAATAAGCCAGCCCAACCACGCCTGCGGGCGGGACAGTGCTATTGATGGATAGTGCCGCCGGTGCGCTCTGCGGTGGTGCGTTCGGCTGGTCACCGGAACAACGCAACATGGCGAGCGCGCTCGCGCAAATGCACAGCAGCGACAGCGGGCGGACGATGCCTCGATTAGCATTAGCCATGAATTGATCGCGCTGGGGATGGAGACAGGACGTGCACGTGCGCGCCGAGCACGTCCAAGGCGACGGTGTACTCGTACGCGGGTACGAACAGGCCAACCGGGCTGAGGTCGCAGAGGTCGACGTTGAAGGAGCGGTCCTTCCGGTCGACGACGGCGGCGCCGATGCCATTATTCACACGCGCCGACCAGGCGACCGTGTAATCGAGGCTTGCACCGCGTAGTACTTGCCTCCTTTGCCAAGCAGCGCCTCAGTCGAAACACGAGTCTCTAGAAAGGCAAGCACCTGTTTGATGGAACCTCCGCCCGGACCGTACCATGATTCATTTACGGGCCCGAGCTTGACGATTCCATTCTCCCACCCGACTCCCAATTCGTAGCCCGAATCCTTGTAACCAAATACCTCCAGATACGCTGTTCTCCCGATTCCAGCCAGAGATGCACACCCGTGGGCCTCCACCAGATCGATACTACGAAATGGCCAGTTGCCAATGTTGGGAAGGTCGTACTCACCAGTGAGCGTAGCCTGTGCAGCCGCACGGAGGTGCGGCGTGAACGGGATCATCCAAAGACCTTTCAGGTTCATGACTGCTGCTCCCATTAGGTAGCCAGCGAGCCGCAAAATGGGGCCCTCGTCGCCAACGAAGGCGTTAAGGACCACTCCGTCGTCGTCATCACTTGCGCGGCCTAGAAGAACGTCGCGAGCAACGACGATAGTGGCCAGCCTGTCCTCGCTTCCACCTCTATCCGGATGCAGCTGCCACGCGAGTTCTCTGAAGCGATGATTGACTGCATCCGAGGTGGCTTCAGCAGCAGACAGCTGCAAGATCGTCAAGGCCTCGTCAGTCGTCATGACATGCCGTCCGTATCATTGCCTGAGCCCCACCTGCGTAGCGTGGCCAGCCCACCCATGACCAACGCGGCGGCCAGCAGCAATGGCGAGAGGATGTTGCCGATCAGGCGCTCGCGGGCCAGTGACCGCTGCACGTTCGCCAGGTCCAGATACACACGCCCAGCCGGAGTGCGCACATCCTGCACACGGTATACCTTCTCACCGGTGCCTTTGTCGGCGTTGTGTTCATTGACAACCAGCAATTGCAGCTGTTCGCTCTTGCGCATGTCCTGCTCAAACGCGCTGCGATCAAAGTGTGAGTACGATATCGAACACAACCGAAACACGTCGGGCGACGTCGACAACCGTATTATGTAACATGAGCGACCTTTCGCGCGACGTTTGACCTCGTAATCGGCGACCGCGCCTGACATGGTAGTCAATTGCCCCGGCTGCCACGGTTCGCGCGTCAGCAACATCGTCAGCCCGGCGACGAACAGCAGAAACACGGCCCATTGGGCTTTCTCTTTGTCCATGGCAAGGTACCCGCGTCAACGTTCGTGGGCGGTTTAGCTGCTCCGCCGCGCCACTACATCAAGGTGATGTTGGTTGTGGTAAAACAAAACAGGCTCTTCCCGGAATCGAGTGGGTACGCTCGCAACATGCAGCCTGCGGCCGGTCCAGGAATGCCCGAACGTTCATGATCAAGCGACGGTCGAGCGGGCGCTGTTCGCGCCGACGTCTACATGCCTTTTTTCGTCCCACGCTGCTGGTGGGGGCAGGATGACGGCACGGGCGATGTGGAGGATACCCAAGTCCACCCACCTGGGTGGAGCAGGCCGCTTCGTGAATGCGAACTCGAGAGCGGCGTCCCGGAGAATGTAGTTGTCGAGCAGATACCACCCTGCCGGTGTACGGACGAGCCCTTCATCGTAGCCGAGGCCACCGGGAGGCACAATCTCCAGGCTACGTTGTCCGGGATACCGCTTCTATGGATCCACCTGATCCACCTCTGCGACGCGAGTGGGATCCGGCAACGTGCTGGCTAACGCCATAGGGTAAGCTGCGAGCCGTGCCAGCGCCTTCACATTCGAACTGCGATACAAGTTCTTACCAAGCGTCCTCGCACAGACTGACCTGCTCGTCAGCTTCACCCAACGTTAGCATGCACCAGCCGCGCTGGTCGAGTTCGCACGCGACGAACATCTCCAACTGGCATTCCGACGCGGGAGGCATCTGGTCAACGTGGCCGAAGCGGCTCATGGGATGTGCGTCGTATGCCCAGCTCGATGCGCCACGCCCCATCCACTTTGTTGTCGCCACCTCGACGTTTCTCGGCTGCGCTAATCTCGCAGCATACTCAACAGTGTCTCGTCAAAGGTCATGACTCGCCAAGCAGCTATCCGCCAATCGCCCTCTCTCCGTGCCACGATGATGGTGACCTCCCCGTCGAAGCTGCCAGTATCTAGATT
>DATKDY010000230.1:0-35987 GCA_035512515.1 Vicinamibacterales bacterium | reverse complement strand
CATCGTCGGCGTGGCCCAGCAGGGGTTTCGAGGCATCACCCTGGGCACGACGCCGGGCATCTACGTTCCGCTTACCGCCGCGGCTCCAATACGCGGCGGCTTTTTCAACGACCCGGGGCTGTTGTACACGAGAAACTTCGTATGGCTGAACGTCATCGGTCGGTTGCGCGCCCACGTGACGCGTGAGCAGGCGTCTGCGGCTGATCGATGCGTTCTACCGGCAACTCAACCCGCCGAGTCCCGGCGCCGCGATCGAACGCCTCACGCTTGCGCCGATGAAGACCAGAGCGCTCGGCGGGGACTCGCCCGAAACGATCGAGCGCTTCGTTCTGCTGCTGGTCGGCGTCGTCGCACTTACGTTGTTGATTGGATGCGCCAACCTCGCGAACCTGCTGATCGCACGGTCCGCCACGCGGCGTCATGAGGTGGGGCTGCGGCTCGCGGTGGGTGCCACGCGCGGCCGCGTGCTGAGGCAGATGCTGATCGAAAGCGCCCTGCTGACCACCCTTGGCGGCGCCGCCGGCCTCGTCGTCGCGGCCGTGACGCTGCAACTGCTTGGCGCCTATCAGCTTCCCGGCGGCATCGACATCGACACGCTGGGTCTGTCGCTCAACCGGTGGACGCTCGTGGCCACGGGCGGACTATCGCTTCTGACCGGCCTGTTGTGCGGGGCGGTGCCGGCCTGGCAGGGCTCGCGCACCGATCCCATCACCACGCTGCGCGCGCACACGCGCAGCGCCAGCGCATCGCTCGGCACACGCGACGTACTGGTCGGGGTGCAGATCGCGATCAGCCTGGTGCTGCTCGCCGGGAGCGCACTCTTCCTTCGCGGGCTGGTGCGGGCGCTCGACATGCCGACCGGGCTCAATCCGAATGGGGTGATTACCGCGTCGGTAAACCCCGGTCTGGTCCGCTACGACGAGCCGCAGGCACGCGCGTACTACGCGGACGCGCTCGAGCGTGTGCGCTCGCTGCCTGGAGTCACGGCGGCGGCGTGGACGACGATCATCCCGAGCAACGGATCAATGGCCATTGCGACCGAAATCTCCGGGCGCGTGAACGACGATGGGCGAGCGCTGGAATTCTACGCGTCGCAGGTGGGGCCGGAGTACTTCGCCGCGGCAGGCACACGCCTCTCGAGTGGTCGTTCGTTCAGCTCGAACGACAACCAGATGGCGCCGCCTGTCGCCATCATCTCGCGCACCGCGGCGGAGACGTTCTGGCCAGGGCGAGACCCGATCGGTGCGCAGCTGAGACCAGGCAGCGGCGAATGGCGCACCATCGTCGGCGTGGTCGAGGATGTGACGCTGCGTCAGCTTGGAGAAACGCCGGTGCCGTTCGTCTACTACTCCTTCGAGCAGCCGATGGGAGGCCTCGCTCGAGGCACGGGTCCGGCGCATCTTGTCATCCGGACCGACGGCAACGTCAGGACGCTGCTCGGCTCGCTTGCCGCTCATATCCAGTCGGTCGATCCGCGCGTCCCGCTCTACGACGTCGTCCCGTTCGGCGAGCACGTCCGCGAGCTGGTGATGCCGCAACGCATGGGCGCGATGCTGTTGACGTTGTTCAGCGTGCTCGCGTTGAGCCTCGCGGCGGTCGGGATCTACGGCATTGCGGCGCACGCCACCGCGCTGCGCACCCGTGAGATTGGCATTCGCATGGCGCTCGGGGCGGACCGACGGGACATCGGACGAATGGTGTTTGTGCGGGCCGTCGCGCCGGCCGTCTGGGGCATTCCCGCGGGCTTGGCGCTGGCGGTGTGGGCGGCGCAATTCGCCCGGGTGTTTCTCCACGATGTCAGCCCACGCGATCCGTGGACGTTCGTCGCCGTCTCGGCGCTGCTCACGGGGCTGGCGCTGGCGGCGACGTGGCTACCCGCGCGCCGTGCGGCGCAACTCGATCCGGTCACGGCCCTTCGCGATCAGTGACGCAGTATGGGCGGCCGCTTCGCGGCCGAGGGCGCGCTCCGCGCGATGGCGGGCTCACGCCCGCAGGCCGCGGCGGCGCCGCGGATCCGCGATCCGGCCGAAGGCCGGCCTTCGGCGCGCAAGCGCCGCCTTCCACGAAGTGGCCCGCCGCGAAGCGGCCTTACTTCTTCGCTTTCGCGCCCGCCAGCTCCGCCACCGCGCCCAGCGTCGTCTGCGCGGCGTTGAGCCCGAGCCGGAAGTCCTGGTCAGAAAACGTCGTGAACACATCGATCGGCTGGTGCCACGTCGGGCTCCATCCCGCTCCGGTATGCATCCCGCGCTCGTTCTCGCGCAGGCTGATGGCGGGCACGATATCCATGAACGGCGTGGAATCGGTGTTCGTCATGTGCGGCCCGACGGCGGCCGGATAATCCGTTGCGTACTTCTCGTTCGCGTAACGGAAATGAAACGCCAGCTTCATCGAATCGTCCGCGCGCTTGGACTGCGACTGGAACTCGATGTTGACGTCCGCTTCGGGTCGCTGTTCGGGATTCCACGTGCCATCCGGCCGCGGCATGCCGTGATCCCAGAGCATCATGTCGTGCTGAATCATCCCGAGCCAGCGCGGCTCCGGATAGCGGCCTGACCCCGCCGGATCCTCCTTGCCCTGCAACGCCTGCCGCTGCGCCACGTAGGCGCGCGCGCCGTTGAGGCCGGTCTCTTCGTTGTTCCAGAGCGCAAAGCGGAGGCTCACATCGGTCGTCACATCGGGCATGTTGAAGACGCGGGCGAGCTCCATCACCAGCGCGGTGCCGGAGCCGTTGTCGTTTGCGGCTTCGCCCCACCCGTGGCCGTCCATGTGCGCGCCGATGATGTACATCTCGTTGGGACGCGTGGCGCCGACCTTGGTGCAATACACCTGCTCACGTGGGCCGTTCACCGCAGGCTCGCGATTGAGCTCGCGAAGTTTTTCGTCGGGCTGCGCGTTGGGATCGTTGTTGACGCCGGTTTGACGTGTCACGCCTCGATACCGCGACCCGCCTGGCCCCGTGCGCACTTCGCCACTGGCGATGACGGGATCGGGACGCGGACGCTTCGCAGCGCCTCCGCCGCCCCCGCCGGGCTTTTGCGGCGCGGGATTGTATTCGTATTTCAGCCGCTCGGTGGGACAGCCGTAGCTCTTCAATTGCGCTTCGATCCAGTCCACGGCCTTGCGATTGCGCTCGGTCCCCTGCCGGCGATCACCAAACGCGGTCAGGCCCTTGATCGTGGCCTTGTAGCGCTCGAGATCGAGCCGGCTGACGAGCGCCTGCACATCAGCGTCCGGTTTGCGCGGCTGTGGCTGAGACTGCCCCTGGGCCGCCGCCACACACACCCCCATCACCGCGCACATCGTCAACATCGTCCGCATGGCTGCCTCCGGCCGCAGTCTAGCGTAGGAGACCTCCCGAGGAAACTCCCGCGCGCCAGAGAGCATCTCAAAGCACGATCACCGCGACATTCACTGACATTCCTACAGAGGTCCCTATGCACGTTCTCGTCACAGGCGGTACTGGAACGGTCGGCTCGCAGGTCGTCCGCGAGTTGCTGGCACGTAACATCGACGTCTCGGTCCTGACGCGAGATGCGTCGAAGGCCACCACACTCCCGCCCGGTGTGAAACCCGTTGTCGGCGACCTGGGTGAGGCCGAAACGGTCCGCCGCGTATTCAAGAACGTCGATGGCGTGTTTCTCGTGACTGTCGTCAGCCCGACGGAGGCGCACGAAGGATTGATGGCCGTGACCGGCATGCGGCTGGCCGGCACCAAACGTGTGGTCTATCTATCCGTGCAGGACGCCGACACGGCGGCGTGGCTCCCGCACTTCGGGGCAAAAATCGGCGTCGAGGGCGCGCTGAAGGTTTCCGGCATCCCCCACACGATTCTGCGGCCGAACAACTTCCATCAGAACGACTACTGGTTCAAGGACGCCATCCTACAGTACGGCGTTTACCCGCAACCGCTGGGCAGCGCCGGCATCTCTCGTGTGGACGTCCGCGACATCGCGGAGGCCGCCGCCGTTGCGTTCACCGAGCAGGGCCACGAGGGGCAGACCTACGACCTCGTCGGTCCGGACGCGCACACTGGCGAGACGACGGCGCAGGTCTGGAGTCGCGCGCTCGGAAAGGAAGTCCGCTACGGCGGCGACGATCTCGACGCGTGGGAGAAACAGTTCCTGCAGTACCTGCCGGAGTTCATGGTGTTCGACTTCCGCCAGATGTACGACTTCTTCCAGAAGCACGGCTTCAAGGGAACGCCTGAGATGATCGCCCGCCAGACGAAACTGCTGGGTCACGCCCCGCGGTCGTTCGCAGCATTCGTCGACGAAACCGCCGCGGCCTGGAAGGGGTAGTCGAGCCCGAAGAGCCGTGCAAATGCACCGCCGCGCATCGCCAGCTCGCCCGGCGTGCCGGTTTCGACCACGGACGCGCCGTCGAGCACGACGACGCGGTCGGCACGCTGGGCCAGGTCACGACGATGGGAGATCAGGATGGTGGTGCGGCCGCGCATCACCATCTCATAGCCGTCGGTGACGTGGCGTTCGCTCACCGGATCGAGCGCGGCGGTCGGCTCGTCCAGTACGAGCACGGTCGGGTCGGCGAGAAACGCCCGCGCGATCGCGACGCGCTGACGCTCGCCCGCGGACAGCGCCAGCCCTCGCTCGCCGACGATCGTCCGATACCGATCGGGCAAGGCCTCGATGAACGATGCGATGCCGGCAGCGCGCGCCGCGCGCCGCACGTCGTCGCTGCTGGCGTCGGGCCGAACGTAGCGGATGTTTTCCTCGATCGTTCCGTGCAACAGCATCGGTTCCTGCTCGACCAGCACGACATGACGCCTGACGTCCGCCAGCTTCATGGTGCGAAGATCCCGGCCGTCGATCGAGACGACCCCCTCGTCCGGATCGAGCAGGCGCGCCGCGAGAAACGCCAGCGTCGATTTGCCGCTCCCGCTCGCGCCGACGATGGCCAGCGATTCACCAGGCCGCACGCAGAAGCTCACGCGGTCGAGCACCAGCACGCCGCGTTCCGTCGTCAGCGACACGTCGGCGAAGCACATCTCGCCGCGCACGTCGGCAAGCGCTCGCGCGCGATCGTCTTCGTGCACGTCGACCCGGGCGTCGAGCAACTCGAGCACGCGGCGCCACGAGACGCGGGCGGTCGCCAGGCTCGCGTAGAGCCCCATCAGCGCCTGGGCCGGCGCAAAGACGCGCATCTGATAGGCGAGAAACGCCCCGAACGTGCCGAGCGTGAGCGTGCCGTCAATCACGCGACTGCCGCCGTAGAGAAACACGACGGCCCCCGCGATCGACAGCAGCATGCCGGGCAGGCCGCCGGCGAAGTAGGTGATGCGCTGCATGCCCATGACGGCGTTGACGAACGCGTCGTTCAGCCGGCGGAAGCGCGAGGTCTCGCGCGCCTGCGCGTTCGCCGACACGACGAGCGTGTTGGCTTGCAGCGTTTCGATCAGGAAGCTGCCAATATCAGCGCTGCGTTGACGAAGCTCGCCGACCCGGCGTTCGAGCCGGCGCCGGTAGTGCACCAGCGCCCAGAGGCTCACGGGCATCAGCGACATCGCGACCGCCGCCAGTCGCCAGTCCAGCCAGATCATCATGCCGAGGCTGCCGGCGAGATACAGGACGTTGCCGACCCAGGCGAGCGCCGCCTCGGCCGCGACGCGCTGGATTTCGCTGATGTCGCCGTTGATGCGCGAGATGATGTCGCCAAGCCGCGTGCGCGCAAAGAAGCGCGGCGACAGCCGCTGGAGATGCTCGTACAGCGCCAGCCGCATGTCGAACAGGATGTCCGCCGAGACCCGGGTATAGCGCAGCCCGCTGACCACGTTCAGGACGAACCCGAGGACGCCCAGCGCGGCAAACCACAGGACGATGCGGCGGAGGGCCGCCATGTCGCGGCCGATGAGGGCGGTGTCGATCAGATCCTTGGTGAGGTACGGGACCGCGAGCGTCGTCGCCGTGCTGACGATGCTGATGGCAAAGACGAGGGAGAGCCGCCGCCAGTACGGCTGAAGGTAGGCAAACGCCCGGCGGAGCTCAGCATCCACCTGGACATTCTAAGGGACCGCCTTCGGCGGCAGGGCTTTACTTCGAGGCGGCCCGGAGCTCCATTTCCTGCTGGCCGCGCAGGATCGAGCACCAGTCCTTGTGATTGGCGACCGGCATGCCGCACTCGACACAGACGCGGGTGCGCTGGACCGGTTCACTGGACTTTCCACCAAACAGCTTCTTCAGAAGGGACAAGGGCAACCTCCGGATCGTGTTCTTTGACGTTAGACGGGCGGAAGTTGTTCGGCGGTTGCCTACGATTTCGGCAAAATGAACAAATTGGTGGTCTGGTCGGCGTTCCCCTCGATGGTCCGGAGGTAGCGGTAGGTGGCGGCTTCGTAGACGTCGATGGTGGCCCCGGCCTGAAACACATACAGGAGGCGGCCGTTCGACGACACCCGCAGCGCCATGCGCGGACGTCCCGTGAATGGCGTTCGGCTGAGGAGCTTTTTCTGCTCGAGGTCGAAGGTCCAGAACTCGTAGCGGCCAATCTGCTGGAGCAGCCCATACGCCCGCTTGCGGTCCGGCGCCATTGCGAAGCCGACGCCCTCGGACGGCCCGATGGGATGAAACTCGACCGACCGGCCGACGAGGTTGACGCGGCCAATCCCCATGATCCGCCGGTTCTGGACGGGGTCCTGCATCGTGAACAGCCCGGTGAAGAACCCCGGGTCGTCGTTGATTTCGTCCACGGCGCCGAAGTTGACGCGGCCCAGGCCCTGCTCGATCGGACGGCTCATCTGCCACGTATCGACTTCGGTGAAGTTCTCCGTTTCGACGATGAGGATGTCGTCGCCGAAAAAGTACAGGAGCTTGCCGTCAGGCGAGAAGCGGATGTTGACGTTCTCGCGCACCTCGCCGCCAGGCCACGGGATGTCGCGGGTGATCTTCTTCTGCTGCAGGTCGTAGAGCTGCAGGGCCACGTCGCTGATCTCCCACCGGTCCAGCTTTTTCGTGGCGCTTCGCGTCAGCAGAATCATGAACCGCTGCAGCGGATCGACCTGCATGCTGCGGATGCGCGTCTTCGTGGGCCCGCTGCTGAGCGTGAAGGTGTCGATCGACTGACGCGACGCGATGTCGACGATCTCGATCTTCTCGAGGGTCGAGTCGAGCACGTAAAACCGCTTCTTGTCGGACGACAGGATCAGCGACCGCGGAATCCCGGTTTGCAGCTTGATCTCGCCGACCATCTTCTCGGTGGCCTCGTCGAAGATCTGGACGTTGCCAAGATAGGTGCCGATGTAGAGGAGCGCATTGCCGCCATACGTGGCCGCGCCCGTCCCGAACCGCTGCGCTCCCAGCTCCGTGATGCTCCCCACCAGCCACACGAAGGTCACGAAGGTCACGAAGGGCACGAAGAAAACTCTTTTGAAAGAAAAATCCTTCGTGTCCATCGTGTCCTTCGTTCCTCCGGTGTGTGGGCGGGAATCGCCGGTCATTTCTTGTCCGGGAAGATGAGATCGATCTTGCGCCAGTCCTTCTGGGCGGCGGCACATTTGGCGGTCCAGTCGGGCGCGTGATTCAACTGGTCCGGCACCTGGGCCGGCCAGAAGCATCCCATGTGGCAGTCGAACAGATCGCGCTCGACCGGCTGGCACAATCCCGCCGTGCCGCCGTTGCGATCGGCTTCCCAGCCCGGCGAAAACACCAGCGAGCAGCCGTTGGGGATGTGCGGCGGATCCGGTTGCTGGGGCGGACCCTGCTGCAGCGCGACGACGTCACGGGTCACGTCTTCCATCCGGGCGGCTTTGACGTTGATGGCTTTGAGATGTTTCATGGCTATGACACCCGCTCCACGGGCCTGCCCTGAGCGAGCTCATGGTCAGGCGAGTCGAATGGGTCCTCGAACTGACGCAGGAACCCGGGATTCTTCACCGCGATCTCACCGTAGATCTCGAGGCAGGTGTGCGTCCAGCCCCGGATCCACTCGCAGTAATGCAGATTCGGCTGCACGGTCGATCCATACCGCGTGTTCGCCTCGTGATAGCACCCGCCGGCGCAGATCGGCCGCGCCCAGCAGGTCTGACAGTCCGTCTTCTCGTTGACGTGATGCGACGCGAGGAACTCCTGCTGCTTCTCCCAACTCACACCGCTGTGCACGTCGCCCATCTTGTGCGCGTCCGAGCCGGCGAATCGATGACAGAGGGCGACGTCCCCGCCGGTGGCCACGCCCATCAGGCCGAGGCCGGCGCCGCACGGATAGGCCTTGGCGTGACCCTGGTGGATCTCCTGCAGCGTCTCGCGCACGTTCGAAAACCCGTGATGGCGATTGTCGAGCGCCGCCTGCTTGTATTCATCAGCCAGCGCACGGAACTGCGACAGCAGATCGTCGAACCCCGAATCGCTGATCGCATAGCCGCGCCCCGGCGCCGTCGTCACCGGGGCAAATCCCACTTCCCAGAAGCCCATCTCGTCGGCGAGGTGCCGATAGATGCGCGTGACGTCGAGCGTCTGCTTCGTCAGCGTCACGCGCGCCCCAATCGGGCGGCTGCGATGCCGTTCGAGCAGCGCCTTGATCCTGGGCGCCGCCACGTCGTAGCTGCCCATCCCGTTCTTGAAGACGCGGAACCTGTCCTGCATCTCCTCGGGCCCATCGATCGAAATGGTCACGCCCACGCGCTGGTCAGCCAGATACTCGATGATCTCCGGCCGCAGCAGCGTCGCGTTCGTGGTGAGGCTGAAGTCCACCTGCTTGCCGACCTCCGCCGCCCGCCGCCGCGCATACTCCATCGTCGACTTGAGGACCGGGAAGTTCATCAGCGTTTCGCCGCCGAAGAACGTCATGTGCGCGGTGGGACTGTCGCGGGCCTCGCGCAACATGAAGTCCACGCTGGCGCGGGCCGTTTCCTCGCTCATGAACTTCGGCTGCCTGCCGTTTTCCGTATCGACAATCTTGTCCTCGCCGTACTCGTAGCAGTACGTGCAACTCAGATTGCACTGGTTGGTGACGTTGAGGACGAGCGTCTGGAGCGGGACGGGCGCGAGCGGCAGGATCTTTGGCGCAGGGCCAGCGGCCTCGCCAAGCGCGCGCACCCGTCGCAGTTCGGTCACTGCCCCGGTCACCTCCTGCGCGTCGAAGCGGCCGGCCAGCGCCGCACAGAGTGCCGGCTCATCGCGCACGCCGCCGCGGACCGCCGTCAGCACCGCCGACGAGCAGTCGTCGAGCGCAAACACGCCGGCACTGGGGACGAGATACAGAAACTCCTGCCCCGCAGCATGAAAGGTGTGCGCCTCGCGCAACGCGATCGTCGTCATCGCGGTGAACCCGGCTCTTCCCAGAACATATACAGCGGGACGGTGACGAGCAGATGCGCGCGTGCTCGCAGCGTTTCGGCCTTCTCGCCATCCACCGGCTCCGGTGTGTAGGTGGCGACGGCATAGACGTCGCCGATGTTGTTGCGGCTTCCCGTCCGGGCGGGATTCGGGCCGTCAACGTTCGGCGTGAACAATCCACTCCTGGGATCGATCGTCCCCACGAACTTCACATCGTCATCGCCGTAGGTGGCGGCGAATTCTTCGAGCGACCAGGTCACCGGGACCAGACCGAGATCGATATCGTCCGGCGTGTCAGGACGATTGTCAGGACCATTGTCGAACGCTCGGGCTTCGAACTGCGCGAAGGCCTTGGGTAACACGACGCCGCCCACGCGCGCCATCGCCCAGGCCGGCGTGACCTTCAGCGTATCGATGCTGTCGTAAATGGCCGGGCCTCGTGCGCGGGAACCGCCGACGAACAGATCCCGCAAGCCGGGCGCCGCTGTGGTCGCGACGTCGACGGTGATAGTGGCCTGATCGCTCGCGACGTCGGCCACGCTGGTGACGGTCACGCCAGGTCCAAGATCGACATCGGACGCCTGGAGCGCCGGCGGCAGGTTGGCGCCGTAGATGCGGACCTTCTGGCCGACGCTACCGACGCGCAGCGCGGTGCGCTCCGTGCCAAGAACGCGCGGGTCGCTGCCAAGCCGCTCGAGTCTGAGGTCGAGTCCGATTTCGTCGTAGGCGCCGGTGAACCAGCGGCCTTCGATGGTCCGCCAGTCGCGGTCCACGAACATCACCTCGCGCAAGTCGCTCCCATCGTCGCCCGCCACGGACGACCGGCCGCGCCACTGGAAGCCGGTGTAGATGATGGCCTGGCCCGTGCGCGTCACGCGCTCGCCGGTGCGCGCATAGACCAGTGTGATGACGCTGGTGAACTCGTCCGGGGTGGCACCGGCCTCGAGCTCGACGTGGCCGTAGACCGGCCCCTTGCCAACCTCCGTGCCGCTGATGGCCCACCGGCCTTCGAGACGCGCCGGCCGCATCGTCGCGGACCACGCGGACCACGCCGGCGTCTTCAACGGAAAGGCGCGCGCCAGATGCTCGACGGCCTTTTCGACCGGTTGTCGGGTGTCGGGCGGCCGGCCGTCGGCTGCAGGGTCGCGCGGCGGCGGCCCGGGCCGGCGAAATGCCTGGTTGTCCACGAGCGGATACCACCCGCGGTGCATGGCGACCAGCAGGTTCCATTCCTCGCGCGTGCGGCGCTGCGAGATGACGCGCCCCATCGAATGGCACTTGTTGCAGGTGTTTTCGGCGTCCGCATTTTCGTACTTGTAGTCGACGATGCGGCGTTCGGCTTCAAATGCGGCCGGCCGGGCTTCTTCGGGGGCCAGGCCGAGATGGTCGGACAAATACTTGACGACCTCGCGCGCCGTGGCCGGCTCGATCCGCAGTCCATTGAGCGCCACCATCCGGCGAATCGTCTGCTGCCAGCCCTCGGGCGTGTTGCGCCTGAAGGAGATGCGCGAGATCTGCTGCTTGTCGTCCACCGTATGACACGGCGCGCAGGCCTTCTGCACAACCGTGTTCGGAATCGGGATGCCTTCTTCCGGCTTGCCCTGCGGCGCCGCCGATGGCGCCTGTGGCGGAGGCGTGGGCTGCTGGCCGACGATCGATGTCCCGGCGACGATCATCCACAGCAGGACGACGGCTGTCACGAGTTGCGAAAATCCTGTCATAACCCGCCCGGACTTCAGAACCCTGGAACCCTGGAACTTTGGAACTTATCACAACCACACGAGCCATTTGTGGGCGAGTGCGGTGGCCAGCGCGCCCAGAAAATCGGGCAGCGCGACAGGTGCGTGGCGCTGATTGTAGGCCACGAACAGGTCTGGGACGGAAGTGTACGCGGGCGCCAGGTCAATCAGCGCCAGCAGGTCTACGTCGAATACGTAGCGAACAGCCGCGTCCCCCTCGCGTGTGACCACCCCCGGTTCCAGCACAATCTCGGCATCGCGGACGGCCGGTTGCGGCTGGACCCGCAGGCCGCTGCTTCGTGCCACGTGCAACCGAGGTGCTGTGCGCAGACGTTCGAACGCGGCCTCGACCGCCTGTCGATCCGCGATCGACGCGGGCGCATCGCTGCGGTCCATCCAGAATGGGTGGGCGTGTCCGGCCGCGGCTTCCGAAAAAAACCGCTCCGTCATCATCCGAAAAGACGCGTACACCTCGGCTTCGCGCGCGGCAAAGAAGTCGAGGGCGGTTTGCCGCATGGCCGGACGGGTCAGGGCGGTGTGAACAGCCACCGCGGCCAGCCAGCCCGAGGCGAGCGCCTTCTTGATCCCGGCCGACGACAGCGGGTCGAGGAAGGAGGCCGCGTCGCCCACGAGCAGGATGTCGTCATCGACGTAGCGCGTCGCGTGATACATCGACGCGTCCCATCCGGTCGGCCCGGCGGCCAGCGTGGCGCCCGTGATCAGGCGCGCAAGCTCCCGGGTTCGCCCCAGTTGCTCGCGATAGAGCGCCGGCCCGGGCTTCAGCCGCGGCCGAGCGGGTTCAGGCTTCAGCCCGGACATGACCCGCGGATCTACCATCACGGCCACGAATCGCTCGTGCTGCGAGCGCGGAACCGACCAGGCCCACCCGCCGTCGTACGACTCAATCAGCGTGTGCGACGGATCCGGAAGGTCGAATCCGCCGTGGCTGCGCCACAACCCGACCATGCCCACCGTGCGATATTTCGGATCGTAGGCGCGAAGGCCGCACGCCCGCGCAAACAGCCCCGCACGGCCGGTGCAATCGAGCACGAACCTCGCAGGGCCGGCGGCTCGGTCCCGTGGCTGGCCACGCACCCGCTCGACGCGCACGCCCGCGTGCTTCGCGTGGTCCAGCAGAATCGTGGCCAGCGCGCCGCTCGTGACCTGCCATCCGAGCGCACCCTCGGCGAACAACTCGACGCGCGCGTTGTCAGTCCCCCACCACACGGTGTTGCCAGTCGATCGGATGAAGGGCGCGGCATCGATGGCCGCGCGCACGCCAAGCAGATCAAAGAGCTTGTGAGTGGACGGCGGTATGGATTCGCCGAGATCCGGCGCGGGCGTCGCGGGCCTGGCGAGGAGGGTGACGGCATGGCCCCATCGGGCCAGCAGGGTTGCGGCGGCGGAGCCGGCCGGTCCGCCGCCGACCACAAGCACCTCTGGCAACGCGCCGGCCACGCGTGGATTATGCCCGCTTCCGCCTGGCCTCAGGACCCTCAGGCGCCGGGAGCGGCGTCCAGCGCGGCCGCCGGCTGCTGAAACCACGCCAGCGTCCGCCGCAGACCCTCGTCGAGATGCACGAGCGGCCGGTAACCCAGAAGCCGCTCGGCCTTGCCAATGTCGGCCTGGGAATCGCGCACATCGCCGGCGCGCGGGGGCTCATACCGGGGGTCGGCGGTCTGGCCCGTCAAGCGCTGCAGCGTCCTCAGCAGCTCGTTCAGTGAAATCCGGCTGCCGGTCGCCACGTTGATGACCTCGCCTGACGCTGCCGGCACCTCGACCGCACGCAGAACTCCATCGACGACGTTGGCGACATAGGTGAAGTCGCGAGTTTGCTCGCCGTCGCCGAAGATCACGGGCTGCTCGCCTTCGGTCAGCGCCAACAGGAACCTCGAGATGACGCCCGAATACGCCGAGCCCGGATCCTGGCGCGGGCCGAACACGTTGAAGTAGCGGATCGTCACCGTCTCGAGTCCGTAGAGACGCGTGAACAACCTCATGTACTGTTCGCCGACGAGCTTCTGCAAGGCATAGGGCGACAGCGGGTTGGTCGCCATGTCCTCGTGCTTCGGCAGCGTGGGCGTGTCGCCGAACGCGGACGAGGAGCCCGCATACACGACACGCCTGACGCCGGCGTCGCGCGCGGCCACGAGCACGTTCAACGTCGCGTCGATATTGGCGCGATTGGAGGCCACCGGATCCTGCACCGAGCGCGGCACGGACGGAATCGCGGCCTGGTGCAGCACGAACTCGACGCCCTCGACGGCGCGCCGCGCAACCGCCTCGTCCGCGAGGTCGCCGGTCACCAGTTCGGGCGCGCCGCCCGGCAGATCCGGCACCACCGCTCGGGCGGCATTGAGCGCGGCATCGATGTTCTCTCGCTTCCCGGTGACAAAGTTATCGGCAATGCGAACCTGATGTCCGCGACGTAACAGTTCTTCTGCGAGGTGGGACCCGATGAAGCCTGCTCCGCCGGTGACAAGGTAGCTCGCCATCGCTTCGATGGTAGTCGAAATGCGAGTCAGCGTTAAGCTCAGACGCGGAGCGGCCGGCTCACTCCGTTCGCCGTGCCGAAGGCCGCGCGGACGCGCGGCGGGCGGCGCTCACGCGCCGAAGGCACGTGCGGAAAGAAGCGTTGCAGTCGACCTGTAAGCCGAATTCTGTCCGCCTTCGCTGGCCGCCTGACGGCCGCCAGCTTCGGCGCGATGACCATTCCTCTAGTCCCGGCATTACTGACGGGATCGAGCAACCTACCCGGAGACCGCCGGCGGGCCGCCAGCTCTCGCACTTGCGCACGAGGCGTCTCCCTATTTGGTCTTGCTCCGTGCGGGGTTTTGCCTGCCACGACTGTTACCAGCCGCGCGGTGCGCTCTTACCGCACCTTTTCACCCTTACCCACCTTCGCTCTCGGCCTTGCGGCCTCGAGCGACGGTGGGCGGTATTTTTTCTGTGCCACTTTCCGTCGGGTCGCCCCGCCCGGGGATTACCCGGCGCACTGCCCTGTGGAGTCCGGACTTTCCTCTCCTCCGCGCACTTCGTCTCCCCAGCTCCGAAGAGCGAAGGCGGACGGTTACGCAGAGCAGCGGTCATCCGGTCAACTGCAACTCTTTAGTATCGCACGCGCGGGTGGCACGCGCCTTCGGCGCGTGAGGGCCGGCCTGCGGCCGGAGGGCCACCTTCGGTGGAGGCCGGGGCTACGCCCGGATGGAGGGGGGCGAGGCCTTCCGCGCGGCCGCCAATCGTCAGTGGACTACGACGTGTAGTTCGCCAGAGGGCCCGCTGCTGCCAACGGCATTCACTCCCCGCACGCGGACGTAGTAGTTGCCCGGCGGAACGTTCGAGAGACTGAAAGGTGTGGCGTCAGCCGGCGTCGCCAACGTGGCAATCACCTCCCCGCCTGGCTGCAGTGCCACATCGACGGCGTAAGAGGTCGCCGCCGGTGATTGCATCGCGAGTTCCCACGTCAACGTGACCTGACGATTCGTGATGCTGGCTTTCACGTTCTCGGGCGGCAGCGGCGGCTCGACCAGTGCTACGCCGGCGAGCAGTGAGCCGGCCCTCCGTGCGAAGCACGCCCCGCCGCGAACGAAGGCGCCGCCCTCCGCGAGCGTAAGCGAGCGGCCTTACCCGTCGGTTTCCTGCGAGATCTGATACTGCTCGAGCTTCTTGTAGAGATTACTGCGCGGCGTGTCGATCACTTCCGCCGTCTTCGAGATGTTCCAGCCGCTCTCGCGCAGCTTGTTCACGAGAAACGCGCGCTCGGACGTGGACTTGAATTCCTGCAGCGTCGGCGCCCGCATCCAGTTCGCTTCGGCCGGAGGCGCCGGTGCGCTTGCAGTGGTGGGCATCGCGTAGGCCGCCGACGGCACGACGTCCACCGGGCGCGCGCCGGCGAAGTCGGGCAGGTCCCGGGCGTCAATCTGATCGCCGGGGCTCATGATGATGATCCGCTCGACGAAATTGCGCAGCTCGCGGATGTTGCCGCGCCAGTGATGCTGGCGCAGGCGTTCCATGCCCGCCGGCGTGAACGTCTTGCGCCGGAAATTGTTCTCGCGCGAGAACAGATCGGCGAAGTGCCGCACGAGCGTGGCGATGTCGTCCATGCGGTCGCGCAGCGGCGGCACGTGAATCGGAATTACGTTCAGGCGATAGAACAGGTCTTCGCGGAACGCACCCTTCGTGATCTCCTCTTCGAGGTTCTTGTTGGTGGCCGCGATGACGCGCACGTCGACCTTGAGCACGCGATTGCTGCCCAGCCGCTCGAGTTCCTGCTCCTGGAGGACGCGCAGCACCTTGGCCTGCGTCTTCAGGCTCATGTCGCCGACTTCGTCGAGAAAAATCGTTCCCTTGTCGGCCTGCTCGAACTTGCCGATCTGCCGATCCGTCGCCCCGGTGAACGAGCCTTTCTCGTGGCCGAACAACTCCGATTCGATCAGCTCATCGGGGATGGCCGCGCAGTTGACCTGCACGAAGAGACCATCGCGGCGCAGGCTCTCGCGGTGGATCGCTCGCGCGACCAGCTCCTTGCCGACGCCGCTCTCGCCCCAAATGAGCACGGTCGCGCTCGTCGGCGCGGCCTTGGCGATGGCATCGCGCACCCGCGCGAGCAGCGGCGAGTCACCCACAATCTGATATCGCTTCTCGGCGTCGCGGCGAAACGACCGGTTTTCGGTGCGCAGCCGGCGCGAATCCACGGCGTTGCGCACGGTGACGAGCACGCGCTCGCGCTCGAGCGGCTTCTCGATGAAATCGAACGCGCCAAGCTTGGTGGCTTCGACCGCGGTTGACACCGTGCCGTGGCCGGAGATGACCACGATGGGCGTGACTTCGACGATGTGGCGAAGCCGCTGCAGGACTTCGAGCCCGTCCATGCCGGGCATCTTGACGTCCAGAAACACCAGGTCGGGCGCTTCGCGCTCGGTTTGCGCGATGCCATCCTCGCCCGTCGCCGCCGTCAGAACTTCGTAACCCTCGTAGTCGAGGATCATCTTCAGCGAGTCTCTGATGGCCGCTTCGTCGTCAATGACGAGGATGCGTGGCTTCACCGTATGTCCAGGCGCACGGTCCGGATGTTCGTTTCGTCGATCTCGGGGATATAGATGAACACGGCCAGCACGGCGCCAGGACCCGCGCTTTCGATCGCGCGGCGCAGGCTGGCCACCGTCTCCACCGGCGCGCGGTTGATTTCGAGCAGCACCTGGCCGCGTTCGATGCCCGCCTCCTGTGCGGGACTGAGCGGCTCGACGCGTTGCACCAGCAAGCCGCGCATGCCCTCGGGGATGTCGTAACGATGCGCGTTGCGCGGCTCGATCTCGATGACCGTCAGACCGAGATCCCCCGGACCCATACTCTGCGGCTGCAGGCGATTGGATGGGGCGGGCGGCTGCGCCAGACTCGCGGAAGGACGCCCCGGCTGTCGTTCGGCGAGCTTGACCGCCACCTCACGTTCTCGACCGTCCCTGATCACCTCGAGCCGTGCCGTCGAGCCGGGCGTCCGGGCCGAGATCTCGCGGATGAGCGCGTCGTTGGCGACGACATCCACACCATCGACCGCCGTGATCAGGTCGTACGGCTTCAGGCCCGCGCGGTCGGCCGGCGAGCCGGCGGTCACGTCCTGGACGAGCGCGCCGGTGATCTGCGGCAGGCCGAGCGGGACGCGCAAGTCGGGATCGACATCGCGGAGCGCAACGCCGATATACCCGCGCTGGACATGCCCGCGTTCCTTCAACTGCGGAAGAATCAGCTTGGCCTGGTTGATGGGAATCGCAAAGCCGATGCTGCTGGCCTGGCGGCTGACCGCCGAGTTGATGCCGATGACCTCGCCGCGCGCGTTGATGAGCGGCCCCCCGCTATTGCCGAAATTGATGGCCGCGTCGGTCTGGATGTAGTTGTCCAGACTCATGTCGAAGAGCTTGCGGCCGATGAAGCTGACCACGCCGACGGTCACCGTGTGTTCGTACGCCAGCGGGTTGCCGATGGCGCACACCCATTCGCCGACGCGAAGATCGTTGGAGTCGCCGAGCACCGCATGCGGCAGCTTGCCGTCCGACGACACTTTGATGAGGGCGATATCCGTATCCGGGTCGGATCCGACGACCTCGGCGCGCAGGTTGCGGCCATCGGTGAACTTCACCGTGATGCGATCGGCGCCGTCAATCACGTGATGATTGGTGAGAATGTGCCCTTCGCCATCGATGAGAAAGCCCGTCCCCGCGCCGCGGCGCGGGGCGTCGCGCAACCGGCGATCGAACGGATCCTCGAACATGTCCGGACGAGCCGGCGCCCGGCCGCCCGTCTGCGGCGCGCGACGGCGGCGGGACGTGGCGTCGATGTTGACCACGGCCGGATTGAGCCGCTCGGCCACATCCGCGAAGTTGACGACGCCGGCGATGCCGGGCATGAAGGGACGATCGTCGCGCGCCGCCCGTATGGCCGAGATGCTCGGCGCAGAGATGGCCGTACTCGGCGTCATCGAGCCGGTCACGACCATGCCGACGAGAAACGACACGCAGGCCGTGAGCCCTACGGTGAAGTAAGCGAAGCGTCCGGTCACGTTCCCCACATTATAAGGCGCAGAAATGCCGGCTCATCGAGCATCGTCACGCCGAGGGCGAGCGCTTTCTCCCGCTTGCTCCCGGCGTCGCTGCCCACCACGACGTAGCTGGTTTTCTTGCTGACGCTGCCGGTGACCTTCCCGCCGAGCGCCTCGATATGACCGGCGGCCTCCTCCCTCGACATGCTCTCGAGGGTCCCGGTGATCACGAAAGTCTTGCCGGCCAGCGGCTGCGGCCCCGCCGGCGCCACCTTGCGCTCGCCGGCCAGGGTCACCCCGGCACGCCGGAAGGCCTCGATCAGCTCGCGATTGGCCGGCTCGTCAAACCAGGAGCGGACCGAGGCGGCGAGCACGGGGCCGATCTCGCGGACGTTCTGCAACTCTTCGAGCGACGCGCGGGCGATCTCGTCAATCGAGCCGAAGTTGTCGGCGAGCACCTGGGCGCCGCGCTCGCCCACGTGGCGAATCCCCAGCCCGTAGATCAGACGCCAGATGTCATTGGACCTGGACTTGTCGAGCTCGCCCAGCAGCTTGGCGGCCGACTTCTTCCCCATGCGCTCGAGCCCCTCGAGCGTGGGCGCATCGAGCCGGTACACATCGGCGAGGCTGTGGATGAGGCCCTTGTCGCACAGTTGCCCGATCAGCGACTCCCCCATGCCCTCGATGTTCATCGCGCCGCGAGACGCGAAGTGCTCCAGGCCACGACGGAGCTTGGAGGGGCAGGAGCTGTTCTGGCACCTCCAGACGGCTTCGTCGTCGGGCTTCTGCAACTGGCTGCCGCACACCGGGCAGATCTGGGGCATCACCCACCGGGCGGGACGCTCGGCGGCATCCGGGTTGGCTGGACCCACCACCCGCGGAATCACATCGCCGGCTTTCTCGATGATCACCGGCTCGCCCGGGCGGATGTCCTTGCGGATGATGTCATCGGGGTTGTGCAACGTGGCCATCGAGATGGTCGACCCCGCCACGACGGTCGGCTCGAGAATCGCGAACGGCGTCGCGGCGCCGGTGCGGCCGATGTTGATCTCGATGCGGTGCAGCATCGCCACCTTGCGCTCCGCGGGAAACTTGAACGCGGTGGCCCAGCGCGGGAACTTCGACGTGTAGCCGAGACGGCCGCGCAGCGCGAGGTCGTCCAGCTTGATCACGACGCCATCGGTCTCGAAGTCGAGCGTCGCGCGCCGCGTGCGCCAGTCCTCGCAGAACGCGACGACCTCGTCGATGCCGACGCAGCGCTTCCAATGGGGTTCGACCGGCGCGCCCCAGCGCCGCAACTCCTCGAGCATGTCCGCGTGCGTGCGCTCGTGCGGTGTGTCCGACGACCAGACCACCTGATACGTCCACGCCAGCAGCCCGCGCTTGGCCACCAGCGCCGGGTCGAGATTGCGCATCGTGCCCGCCGCGGTGTTGCGCGGGTTGGCGTAGAGCAACTCGCCGGCTTCCTGCTGTTCCTGGTTGATGCGTTCGAAGGCGCGCCGCGACAAATACACTTCGCCGCGGATCTCGATGCGGCCCGCGGGGCCGTTCTGGAGCCGCAGCGGAATCGCCCTCACCGTCCGGACGTTCCGGGTGACGTCCTCACCGCGCACGCCATTGCCGCGCGTCGCGCCGCGCACCAGCCGGCCGTCTTCGTAGGTGAGCGCGATGCTCAAGCCATCGATCTTGAGCTCGGTGACATAGGCGACCGGCTCCGTCGTGCCGAGTCCCTTGCGGACGCGCTCGTCGAACGCGCGCAGTTCCTCTTCGTTGTACGCGTTGTCGAGCGACAGCATCGGCGCCAGATGCGCCACCTCCGCGAACCGTTCGACTGGACGTCCGCCGACGCGCCGGGTCGGCGAGTCGGCGGTGACCAGGTCGGGGTGCTCGGCCTCGAGCGCCTGCAGCTCGCGCATCAGCGCGTCGAAGTCCGCGTCGGCAATCTCTGGATTGTCGTGAACGTAGTAGAGCTCTTCGTGTCGCCGGATTTCTTCGCGGAGCCTCTGAATGCGGTCGCCGGCGCGCATCGGCGCTTATCGGTCGCGGTAGAGGACGTAGTCGGCGAGCGCCATCAACGCCTCGCGCTCGTGGCTGTCCGGGAACATCCTGAGGTGGCGCTTGGCGGCTTCGCCAAACGCGACGGCGCGGGCATAGGCGTAGTCGATCGATCGGTGTTCGGCCAGCAAGGCCTTCACGCGCGCCCACTTCTCGGGCGTGACGTCGCGGTCCTGGACCATGCCGCGCACGAGCGCCGCGGCCTCGGCGCCGCCATGCTCGAGCAGATGGATGATGGGCAGCGTGATCTTGCCTTCGCGCAGGTCTCCGCCGATGGGCTTGCCGATGGTGTCCGATTCGCCCGTGAAGTCGAGCAGGTCGTCCACCAGTTGAAACATCACGCCGAGATTGAAGCCGTACTCGCGCAGCTCGAGCTCGCGCGCCTCGCCGGCCTGGCCCAGCAGGCCGCCGATCTGCGCGCAGCCGGCAAACAGAAACGCCGTCTTGCGGCGGATGATCTCGAAGTGCTCGTCCTCAGTGAGATCCACCACACCGTTCTTGGTCAGTTGGTAGATCTCGCCTTCGATCATGCGCAGCGTGACGTCGCACAGCACCCGGACGACGTCGAGCGAGTCCTGCGTGAGCGCCATTGCCATCGACTTGATGTACAGGAAGTCGCCGGCGAGCACCGTGACGTCGTTGCCCCAGCGCGAGTGCACCGATTTCTGCCCGCGCCGCAACTCGGCATCGTCGATGATGTCGTCGTGGACCAGCGTGGCGGTGTGGATGAATTCGACGACCGCGGCGTTGAGCACCGCGCGCGGGCCGGTGTAGCCGCACAGCCGCGCGCTCATCAGCAGGACCGCCGGGCGCACGCGCTTGCCGCCGCTCTTCTGGATGTACTTCCCGATTTCGGGGATGACAGCGACCTTCGACTGCACCTGCCGCTCGAACTCACGTTCGACAGCTTCGAGGTCGGCCCGGACCGGTTCGAACATCTGCACCAGGTCCACACGGGTGCGCTGCGCGGCGTTGCTCAAGCTCGTCAATCTCCCCATATCGTATCAGGTTCGGATGAGGGATCAGACGAGGGAGCGGACAGCGGATTCGGGCCTTTCAATCGGAAGAGCTCGTCAAAATTCCTGACGAGTTGCGCGCCGAGCGCGTCTCGCGTCACACCACGCAATGCGGCGACGAGCTCCAGCGTTTTCACGACGTAGCCGGGTTCGTTGCGCGCGCCACGAAACGGGAGAGGCGCCAGATAGGGGCTGTCCGTTTCAATGAGGAGGCGTTCGGCCGGCACGTCACGGGCGGCGTCGCGCAAGGCGGCCGATTTCGGAAACGTGACGATGCCGGGGATGGACACGTGAAAGCCGGTTCCCAGCGCGCGCGCCGCGGCGGCGGCGTCACCCGAAAAACAGTGAAACACGCCACGCAGGTCGCCGTGTGATTCCTCGGTGATGACACGCAGCGTGTCCTCTTCGGCCTCGCGTGTGTGAATGACCACCGGCAGGCCGCGTGCCCGTGCCAGCTGAAGCTGCGCGCGAAAGACCGCGTGCTGGACATCGCGCGGCGAGAAGTCGTAGTGGTAATCGAGACCGATCTCGCCGATGGCGCACGCCGATGGCATCATCTGCAGGCGATCAGCGGTGAGCCCTGCGGCCGCCTGCGGACTGTCCGCAAACCGGTGGGCATGGTGGGGGTGGACGCCGATCGCGTATTTCACGTCGGGCCAGGCGCGGCTGACGTGCTCGGCGCGTTCGAACTCCGCATCCTCGTCCGCGGCAAGGATGACCAGACAGCGGACGAGTCCTGCCTCGCGCGCCCGCGCGATGACGGCCTCGAGGTCGGCGGCGAATTCCTCGCCCGCGAGATGACAATGCGAATCGATCACGGCTCTCGGCTTTCAGCTTTCGGCTTTCGGCGCTCTCGGCTTTCAGCTTTCAGCGCTCTCGGCTTCTAGCGCTCTCGGCTTCTAGCGTCCGGCGGCCAGCGGATCCTTATCGCACACGGGTTCCGGGCTCCGCGGGCTCGGCGTTGAGGACGATCGGTTGTCCGCCCTCGGGACTCGCGGCGAGCACCATGCCGTTCGATTCAATGCCCATGAGCTTAGCCGGTTTCAGATTGGCGACGATGACGACGGTCTTTCCGACCAGCGCGCCGGGCTCGTAGGCCTCGGCGATGCCGGCCACGATCGTCCGCTGCCCGGTGCCGACGTCGACACGCATCTTCATGAGCTTCTTCGATTTCGGCACACGTTCGGCGTCGATGATGCGGGCGGTGCGCAGTTCCACTTTCATGAAATCTTCGATCGCAATGAGGTCGCCTGACGACACATCGGCAGCGGAGGCCGGCGTCGGCGCGGCGGCCTGCGTCAGGGGCGCCGTGGGACTCTCCGGCGCCGGCGTCGCGGCCCCGCTTTGCACGGCCGGCGTTGCCCCACTGCCGGTCCTCGGCGTACTCTGCGCCGGCTGTGGATCGTCGCCGTTCTGTGCATTCTGGGCATTCTGTGAATTCCGGGGATCGTTCATGGTCTCTTTCCGGGGCCACAGCGGGCCCTCATTCAGCATCCGCCTCTCGCCGCTGGTACGCCACTCGGCGTCACTCAGCCGCGTTTCCGTCAGCGTCCGCGTCTCGCCCATCCGGCGGAGAATTTCCGCCGTGGACGAGGGCATGACCGGCGACAGCAGGATCGCCGCGATGCGCACGGCTTCGGCGGCCTCGGCGAGCACCTGCGTGAGCCGCTCGCTCTGCGCATCGTGCCTGGCCAGCGCCCATGGCTGCGTGTCGGCAATATAAAGATTGGCCGCATCCACGAGACGGAAGGCGGCGGCCACGCCCTCGTGCAGTGCGAGCCGCTCCATGGCGCGGCGATAGTCCTGGACGGCCTGGGCGGCAATCGCGGCCAACCGCTCCGGCGCACTCGGCGCGGGGATCTGCCCGCCGCGGTAACGGTTCGTCATCGCGGACAGGCGACTGACGAGATTGCCGAGATTGTTGGCGAGATCGGCGTTGTACTTTTCGTCGAGGCGCTCGAACGTGAAGTCGCCGTCGCCGCCGTAGGGCACTTCCTTGGTCAGGTACAGCCGCAGCGGGTCGACGCCGCAGCGCTGGGCCGCATCGATCGGATCCACGACGTTGCCCAGCGACTTGCTCATGCGCTGGTTGGCCACCGAGATCCAGCCGTGGCCGAACACCTGACCAGGGAGCGGCACCCCGGCGCTCAACAACATCGCCGGCCAGATCACGCAGTGGAAGCGCGTGATGTCCTTCCCGATGACGTGCAGGTTCGCGGGCCACCACGTGCGAAACCGGTCGTCGTCCCAGCCGTACCCCACCGCGGCCGCGTAGTTGATCAGGGCATCGAACCAGACATACACGACGCTGTCGCGATCGAACGGCAGCGGAATGCCCCAGGCCTGTCCGGCGCGGCTGACCGAGATGTCGTCGAGACCCGCTTCGACGAGACGCAGGATCTCATTGCGCCGGACCTCCGGCTCGATGAACGATGGATTGGCCGCGTAGGCATCGAGGAGCGGCTTCTGGTATTTCGACAGCCGGAAGAACCAGTTCTTTTCGCGGATCCACTCGGGCTTGATCGCCGGGTGTACCGGGCAGTGGCCGTCTACGAGATCCTTCTCCTGTTTGAACGCCTCGCAGCCGACGCAATACCAGCCTTCGTAGACACCTTCATAGATGTCGCCGGCATCGTAGCAGGCCTGTACCATCCGTTGCACGGCCGGTCGATGGCGGCGTGCGTCAGTCGTGCGGATGAAATCGTTGTTCGAGACGTCCAGCCGGCGCCACACCGCGGTGAACACCCGTTCCATCTCGTCGCAGTACGCCAGCGGATCCTGCCCGAGCTCCTGCGCGCGGCGGAACACGTTCTGCGAGTGCTCGTCGTTCCCCATCAGGAAATAGGTGTCGTAGCCGGCCAGCCGCTTGTAACGCGCGATGACATCGGCGGTCACCTTCTCGTAGGCCGTGCCGAGGTGCGGGCGGCTGTTGACGTAGTCGATCGCCGTTGTCAAAAAGAATTTCATCGCTCCAACCACGCCTTGGCCGCCAGCGCCTGCACGTCCTTGACGGGGCGTGCATGCTCGCGGGCCAGGCGAACCAAATCGTCGTATTCAGGCTGGGCGTTCAACACCCGCCCGTCGCGCCGGGCCACCTTGAAACGCACGTCACCGAGCGGCGTGCCGACCGTCACGGTTTCCCGCTCGAGACACTCGCGCTCCATGCCGGTGAAACGGACGCCAATCGTCGTGGTCTCGCGAAACACGAGATTCACCAGCGCCTCGCGATCGGCCGGGCGCGCGACAATGGTCATCAGCGTTCCAGGGCGGTTCTTCTTCATCTGCACCGCCGCATAAAACACATCGAGCGCGCCGGCCGCATACAGCTGATCCATCAGGGTGCCGAAAATCTGCGGATTCATGTCGTCGATCTCGCATTCGATCACGCACACGCGCATGGCCGACGCCGGCGGCGCCGACTCGCCGACGACGACACGCAAGACGTTCGGCGTGCTCTCGAAGTCGCGGTCGCCGGCGCCGTACCCAATCCGCTGGACGCGCATGGCCGGCATCGGCCCATAGGCGGACGCATAGTCGGTGAGCACCAGCGCGCCGGTCGGCGTCAGTAACTCTGCCGCGACGGCCCCGGCATAGATCGGCGCGTCGCCCACCAGTCGAAGCGTGGCCGGCGCGGGCACCGGATACACGCCATGCGCGGTCTGCACCGTGCCGCTGCCCACATTGAGCGGGGACACCACGATGCGATCGGCCGCAAACCACTCGAGCGCGAAGACCGCTCCGACGATGTCCACGATCGAATCGAGTGCGCCGACCTCGTGCAGGTGGACCTTGTCGACCGGCATGCCGTGGATGCTGGCTTCCGCGTCGGCCAGCCGATCGAACAGCGCCTTGGCGCGTTGCTTCCCTCGGTCGGAGAGGGCCGACTGATCGATCCGCTTCTTGATCCCTGCCAGGTGGTAATGCGTGTGGCCGGCGGCGGGCCCCGCGTGCCCCGCGCCAACAGCCGCGTGTTCGTGGACGCGGAATTTGGTCGCCGTGATGCCGGTCTTGACGACACGGTCCGCCGAGATGTCCCACCCCTCCACACCGAGACTGCCGAGCGCGTGTTGCAGCTCGTCGAGCGGCAGGCCCGCGTCGATCAACGCGCCGAGGATCATGTCGCCGGCCGCGCCCGAGAAACAGTCGAAAAAGAGTGTCTTCACTGAAGCATTCCCGCGTCATGAAAGCTGTACCACCGGCCCGCGCCGAGGATCACGTGATCGACGACGTTGATGCCCATCAGGTCGCCGGCCGCGACCAGGCGTGTGGTGATCAAGACATCCTCGTGGCTCGGCGTTGGATCTCCGGACGGGTGGTTGTGAAACAAGGCGATACACGAGGCCGAGGCGAGCATCGCCGTACGAAAGACCTCGCGCGGATGCGCGATGCTCGCGTCGAGAATCCCGATCGACAAGGTTTCGGATCGGATCAGGCGCAGTTTCGAATCGAGCATCACGATGCCGAAGCGTTCCTCACGGTAGCCGCCATGCAGCGGCAGCAGATAACGTCCAATGTCGCTGGGCCCGCCAAACCGGACGCGCTCGCCGGCGACATGACTGATGGCGCGGCGCCCGAGCTCCACCGCCGCCAACAGGCGCGCCGCGCGCGGACGTCCGACGCCCGACACACGCAGCAAGTCGTCAATCCCGACCTGCGTCAGTCCCCGGACGCCGCCCGACAGATCGAGCACATCCTGTGCGACCTCGAGCGCCGAGCGCGCCTTGACGCCCGTTCCCAGCAGCAGCGCGACGAGCTCGTTGTCGCCGAGCGCGCCCACCCCTGACCGCGCGAGCTTCTCGCGCGGCCGATCGTGCGGAGCCGGCAGCTTCATGACGCGCTCGCCAGGGCTGGAAGCACCTCAGCCGCCGGCCCTCGCAGCACGGCATCGGCCACCGTGGTCAACGCCGTTTCCTCGACGTTGACTTCGACAATCCGCGCCCCGCGCCGCTGTGCGATCCGTGGCAACGCGGCGACCGGGTACACCACCGCGGACGTGCCGACGACGACCAGCACGCCGGCCTCTTCCACCCGAGCGATCGCCGCATCGATGGCGTCGAGCGGCTCGCCGAACCAGACGACGTCGGGCCGCAGCCCGCCACCGCAAGCGCATGCGAACGACGTCCGCGGCGCGCCGGTCGGCTCATCCTGCGTGCTGAAGCCACAGCCCGCTGCGCACCGCACGCGCCACACGCTGCCATGCAGTTCGATCGCCTGAACGCTCCCCGCCCGGGCGTGCAGGCCGTCGACGTTCTGGGTCAGCAGCGAGACCCCCGCACGCTGCTGTTGCCACCGGGCAATCGCCAGATGCCCCGCATTTGGCTGCACTTCGGCGATTCGTGCACGGCGCCACAAATACCAGGCCCACACCAGCTCAGGCTGGCGCCGAAACGCCTCCGGCGTCGCCAACTGTTCGGGCCGAAACTGGCGCCAGAGCCCGCCGGCGCCACGAAAAACCGGCACACCGCTTTCGGCGGAGATGCCGGCGCCGGTCAACACGACCACGCGCTCAGCAGCGCGCATCCACGACGCGACGCGATCAATCATGCTACCTCACTGACGGCGTTCTATACTCAAGACAGATGCGCCGTCTGCTCCGACTGTCCGTGGTCCTTCCGCTCTTCACACTCCTCGCCGGCTGTGCCGAACCCCCGCACAAGGAAATGAATCAGGCGCTGGGCGCGCTCGATGCCGCGCGCGCCGCCGGCGCCGAACAGTACGCCCCGGTGGAGTTCGCCGCGGCCGCCGACGCACTCGAGCAGTCCGAGCAGGCCGTCACCCAGAACGATCACCGCCTCGCCCTCAGCCTCGCCATGGACAGCCGGACGCGCGCCCAGCATGCGGCCAAGACCGCCGTGGAGAACCGCGCCAAGGCCCGAGGCGATGCCGAACGCGTCCTCGCCGAGGCCAACGCCGTGCTCACACACGCCAAGGCGCGTCTTGCCGATCCTGCGCTGAGCAAATTGCCACGTCGCACGCTGGTCGAATCACGGACGGCGGTCGATGCCGCGGAGAGGACCCTGCAAGAAGCACGCGCGGCGCTGGATGAGAACGATTATCGGCGCGTGATGGAGCTGACCGACGGGCTTTCTGCCCGAATTCAGGAGATATTAGCGACGGTGGAGAAGCCCGCCGCCGCGCCGGCGCCAAAAAAACGCCGCTGACCTCAACCAGCAGGACTCGCAGGAACTGCCGACAGACACGGAGCCGGAGCGATCAGAAAGTGATCGGGCTGAAGCCACCATCGGGAATCCAGTGTCCTTCGAAGATCACTTCCGCCCATCCGGTGAGGTACACGCCCTCGTCGCGCCATTCCACCCGTTGTGTGCCGCCAGGCGCAATCACCTCGACGTCGTGCGCGGCGCCGCCATGGGTGGCGGCCGCGACGGCCGATGCGCAGGCGCCGGTTCCAGAGGCCCTGGTCGGTCCGACACCACGCTCCCAGATGAGAATGCGAACGCGATCGGGCGCTTCGATTCTGGCAAACTCGACATTCGTGCCGGCCGCAAACCGCGCATGCGTCGAGAGCGCTCGGCCGAGCCGTTGAAATCGTGCGTCGTCCGGCAACTCCTCGACGAGCGTCACGCATTGTGGATTGCCCATGCCCAGCGTCGTCACCTGCAGCGATTCGCCGGCGACGTCGAGCGTTTCCTGCCGGATGTCAGTGGGCTGACCCATGGCGGCGCGAAACGTGTAGCGAGAGGCCGCGCGGCCGATCAGCGTGAGCAACTTCCATCCCGCGCCCGTCTCGATATGCACCTGCGTGACGTCGCCCCTGGTCGGCCCACGGCGGTGCAGGGCCAGCGCGGCCAGACAGCGGAGTCCGTTGCCCGAGAGCTCCGAGGGGCTGCCGTCCGCGTTGTATAACGTCATCCGCGCGGTGCCGTCGGGGGCCAGCGTGTAAAGAATCAGCCCGTCGCCGCCGATGCCCGTCTGTCGCGCGCAGGTCTGGCGCGCGAGCGCATGCGGATCGCGTCCCTCCGCCTGATCGTGCGGGATGAAGAGGAAGTCGTTGCCGTAGGCGTGCGCCTTTGCCAGCGACAGCATGGCTAGCGAGGCTGCGCCTGAGACGCAAGCATGTCGGCGTGCGGCGCCTCGCTAGCCTCTATGTTGTCTTGCCCCGCCTCCGGCGGGGCAGTCGCCTTGCCGGACAAAACTTGACTCATTGCAAACATTCCTGGCCGTCAAGGCTCCTAGGGTACCTGGAACGCGTTGAGCACCCAGGTGAACCCGGTCGTGAACCCGAAGCCCGGATCGCGTGAGGTCATCCCCAGGAGCACGGCGCCGTCCACGCGCACGGGGCCGCGGGTGTAGCGGCCGCCAAGCCGCATGACGGCGCGATTTTCGGCGCCGGGGTCGGGGGTGCCGTTGGTGAAGTTCAACCGGCCATGGACTTCGCCGACGAGCTCGGCCCTGTCGGTCATCGCGCGCGCCACGGACAGGCCGAAGGTGAACATGTCCGTCTGCTCGGGGACCGACGCGGTCGGGTCGCCGACGATGGCCAGCCCGCCATTGCCGACGATCCGCACCGACTCGACGGTCTTGGCGAACAGCATCGAGGCGAAGAAGTCCGTCATGTCGGTGCCGAGTCCCGACTCATTGCTCGAGTTCGGCAGCCTGGTGGCCAGCCGCAACCCGATCGCGGGCCGCACGGTCCCTTCGGTCCACAACCGCAGCTTGGTGGCGACGACGAAGTCCTCGACATCCGTCGTTTCGTCGCCGTCGAAATCGAGCACCCCGGACAGCGGCGCAGACCGGCGCTCGACGATCCTCAAGCGCTGGTAGAAGCCGCCGTCGATCTGCAGTTCGGCGATCGAGCTGAGCCCGATACTGATGCCAAAGCTCGGCACGGCCAGGCGGTCGCCGCGCAGTCCGCTCGCGGGATAAAACACATCGCGCTCGACATCCACGCCTGCCTCGATGAGCAGGCGGCCGCCGCCGATTGTTTCCGGATCCTCCGTGAGCAGCGGGCGTTGCTGTGCCGCGACCGATGCAGCGACGCCCAGGCACAGACACACCGTCAGGATCGCCTGTTTCACTCGCTGCGTGCTCCTCGTCGAATGTATTCCAGTGCCAGCATGTCGTACACCCCATGCGCCACCATCGGCGCCGTCAAACCGCCCGTGATCATCGCGAGCGTACCCATGATGAGGCCCATCATCGCCGCCCAGACGCCGAACGCCAGCATCCGCACGCTGCCGACGTGGGCGAGGCCAAAGAGCAGGCTCGCCACGATCATCCCCGCCACCGGTTGCACGATGCCGCGAAAGACCCACTCCTCGCCGATGCCCGCGGCTGCCCCGATGGCGATGACCCCCCAGGGGCTCAATCCGCGGAAGAGCGGCACAATTGTTTCACGATACACACGGCGTACACCGTCGGTCACCCAATTCGACGGCGCCCGCGTGAGCAACAGGTGATTCGTCACGCCGAGCGCCAGGGCGACGACACATCCGATCAGCGCGTCGCGCCACGGGTGGCCCCAGCGCGGGGGCAGATTCAAGATGCTCGCGGCCCACCACGCCAGCGCGATGAGGCCAGCCTGTGTGACGAGCGCAACGGCGAGGATGCGGCGTGGGGACATGCGTCAGAAGCGCCGGCGGCTGTCGATCAGGATCGTGACCGGGCCGTCGTTGACCAGCTCCACACGCATCATCGCCTGAAACTCTCCGGTCGCCACCGTGATTCCTGCAGCCCGCAATTGTTCCACGACCCGTTCGTACAGATCGCGTGCCAGGTCCGGCGCCGCCGCGGCGTCAAACGATGGGCGGCGGCCACGACGCACGTCGCCGGCGAGCGTGAACTGCGACACCACGAGCGCATCTCCACGGACGTCCCTTACGGAGCGATTCATCCGTGTCCGGCCCTCTGCGTCGCCGTCATCGTCGAAGACGCGCAGGTCGCGGACTTTCGACACGATGTACTCGACATCCGCGGCCGCGTCCTCCTTTTCGACGCCGACGAAGACCAGCAGGCCGTGTCCAATCTCGCCGGTCACGCGATCTCCGACCGTGACACGCGCGCGGGCGACACGTTGGACAACGGCTCTCATCGGAAGAAGGCGCGGGCGGACTACCGCGCGTGGCGCGTCATCAGGAGGGGAATGATGGGCGTGTCGGTCGAGATGTCGCCCAGCAGCGCCAGCTCACGGCCGGCCTCGCCGGCAAGCTCGCGCGCGGGGTTCAACCGCCGATCCAGCAGGTGACGCGGCATGACGTTGCCCAGCGCCTTGAGCATCGACGCCTTCACGTTGGGATGTTCACGTTCCAGTTCCATGATCAGGCGCTTGACGCGCTGGCGCTGCAGGCTCAGATCGCCGCACGCCGGGCAGCAGCAGCCGATGACGGGCAACTCGTTTTCCTTCGCATACGCCCGCGCTTCGGCCTCGGTGACATAGACGAGCGGCCGGATGACGATGTGGGCCTTGTTGTCGGACACGAGCCGCGCCGGCATGGCTTTGAGCGCACCGGCGAAAAAGAGATTGAGCAGGAGCGTTTCGACGAAGTCGTCGAGATGATGCCCAAGGGCGATCTTGGTCGCGCCGACCTTGCTCGCCCAGCGGTACAGCACGCCGCGGCGCAGCCTGGCACACAGTGAGCACGGCGTCGCGTCCGCGGCCAGTTTGTCGTCGATGACGGCGCCAATCGACGTGGACTCGTGATGAAATTCCCAGCCGCGCGCGGCGCAGGCGCCGGCGATCTGCTGGTGCTGGTAGCCGTCATATCCCGAGTCCACGTTGACGGCGACCAGGGAGAATCTGATCGGCGCGCGCTGCCTGAGCACGTCGAGGACCTGCAGCAGCGCCCAGCTGTCCTTGCCGCCGGAGAGCCCGACCATGACGCGGTCGCCGTCTTCAATCAACTTGAAGTCGACGATTGCCCTGGTCGTCTTCCTGGCGAGGCGCGTCTCGAGCGGCGTTCGGTAACCCATGACTCAGTGTAGCTCTCGGCTTTCGGCTTTCGGCTCTCGGCGCTCTCAGCTTTCAGCGTTCGGCTTTCGGCTTTCAGCTTTCGGCGCTCTCCGCTCAGATTAGCAGCTTGCTCACGGCATCCGGCCAGGTCATACGCGCGGCGGCGGCGGCGCCGGCTTCGCCCATGCGGATGGCCAATCTGCGATCGTCCGTGACTGCCCGCAGCGCACGTGCCAGCGATTCGGGTGTGGGGTTGGTCACCAGACCGTTCACGCCGTCGCGGACGAGCTCGGCGGGCCCCCCGCTGTCCCGGCAGGTCAGGACGGCCTTGCCGCTGGCAAAGGCCTCCACGGTCACGAAGCCGTAATCCTCGTTGAACGGCGGAAAGACGACGGCACGGCACTCCGCCAGATGACGAATCAGCGTCTCATCGTCAATCCGGCCGATGAACTGGACTCGATCGGATACGTCGAGCTGGCGGCTCAGTTTCATCAACGCGTCGAGCTCGCCACCATCGCCCGCGATGACGCAACGCACGTGGCCGGCCGCTGGCTCGGCCAGCGCGCGCAGCACGAGATCGAAGCGCTTGAGCGGCGTCAGGCGCGACACACCAAAGATGTAGTCAGCGTACGAATCGGTGCGATAGGCACGTCGTGGCGGCGGCGGGTAGAGCACACGCGACTCGTATCCTCCCCACCGCCGCAGGCGAGTCTGCACGGTGGACGAAATCACGAACAGGCGCTTCGCGCGCCTGGTGAGAAGGTGCCGATCGACCCGATGGATGATCGCGCGCCGCGCTCCTTCCTTGATGCGGTTCTTCGCCGACAACGCCGACGAGAACTGATCCCACAGGTCGTAATACTCCCGCATCCGATGGTTCAGCCACACGACATGGTTGGCATGGCGGACCGCGTAGGCCGGAAAGCGGAGGGAAATCACCTGATCGACCTTGCGCCCTTCGTGCGCGACGGCCACGTCCGTGCACCAGGCCGCCAGATAGGCACTCCCCTGCCGGCCGAAGCGATTCTGCGGCGTCACCAGCAGCGCGGCTTCGTGGCCGCATTCCTCGAGCGCGCGCACGAGCTCGCGTGCCATGACGAGGTGTCCGCCCTCGGCAAACGGCGGACTCGCGGTCGCGACGATGATCCGTCGGGCCGTCATCGGTCGTAGTGCGGCACGATGCGAACGAAGACGCCGAGGTGGCGCGCGTCGCCGCCGCCGCTCCAGAACATCGGGATGAACCCGGTCTCGCTCGCGATGGACAGGGTGTAGACGTAATTCATCGGGAACTGCGGGTCGACATGATAGGGCACGCCCGCCGGCATCTCGATCGCGATCGATCGGCTGTCGTTCGGTGGAATCTCGACGACGTGCGCGCTGGTGCCGGCGTCGACCGTGACCCGATTCGCCTCGGCGCCAGTCCCAAGCACCACCTCGATCCGCTGGATGCGCAGCGACCGCTGCATCTCGCCGCCATCAACCGCCACCTCGGTGACGATCGGAGCCCGCAGCATGAATTCGGCGCGCGATCGGCCCCGAACCCAGAAGGCGTCCCCTTCACGCGGATACGCGTTGTCGTCGAGGAAGTACGCCGACACCGGCGGCACGCCGCCGAGCGGTTGTCTGACCTTGTGAGGCGTCACGTTCATCGGCAAGTCGTTGAGCAGCGTCATCTCGGCCGGCAGCAACCGGTACAGCCCGCCTTTCACGTGCTCCGCCGGCTTCACCGAGACGGTGAACGGATTGGTGACCAGCTGCGCGGTGAAGAGCGCCCCGCCGATGACGGCAATGACCGCTCCCGTCGCCCGCACCAGCGGCGGGGCGAGAAACAGAAACACGGGGTACACGCCCAGGAAATACCGGTTGCCGACGGGTCCTCCGCCGCCGGAATACGAGTACGGCATGTAGAGAATCAGGCCGATGGCCGAACCGAGGCCGGCGGCGAGCGTGAGCCACTGCCACAACGGCCGCTGGCGCGCGCCGAGCAGGAACAGCACCATCGCCACGGCGCCCGGGAAGAAATACGGAACGAAGCCCGTGTGCCGCCCGAAGAAGAAATACCCGATGTTGCGCGGGAACACCCGCAGCAAGGCATCGCCGGTGGTCAGCACTTCCACGGGCACGCGATTGGTTTCCCTGATGATGCCGGTCGTGTCGAACGAATGCTGCGCGGTCTGAAACGGAAAGCCGCCAATGCGCGGACCGGGACCGTCCGGATCCGTGCCGTAGAACGTGCCGCGATCTTCGCCGCCCTGGTAATTCCACTCGCCCGTGATGGCGACATTCCACGCGAAGAGTCCCACGACGACGGCCGCGAACGTCGCACCGGTCGCCACCGCGCGCCGCCACTGCCGCCGCCACGCGAGCAGCACGAGGACCGGGCCGATCAGCAGGATGTTGGTGGGCTTGGAAAACGTCGCAATGCCGAGCAGCACCGCCGCGACGATGTCGGACCGCGGGGTCATCAGCCATGCCGCGCGCCACCGCCCGATGCACGCTGTGGCCGACTCCGCGACGACCTCTTTGTACGACCAGAAGAAATAACCAAGCAGCACCATCGCCAGATTGAAGAAATCCGGCGTCAGCCAGACCATGTAGACCGGCGCGACCGAGAGCAGCAGGAACGCCGCGGCCAACACGAGCGACGCGATCGGCGACCCGCGCGCAACCAGAAAGCCGTACGCGCAGGCGAAGCAGAGTGTCATCAGCAGCGCGTGCAGCACGAGGAAGCCGTTGGTGCCAAACAGCCAGACAAACGGCGCCGCAAAGAGCGGATAGATGAACCCCTTGGCGTAATACAACCGATCAGGGTCCGCATCGGGAGAAGACGCGATCACGAAAAACGGCGGCGCCGGCGACAACTGCAGGCCCTGCACGTCTCGTCCGCGTTTGAGGAAAATGCCTTGAGGACCGCTCGGGAACTCGCGCCAGACGCGAACCAGATCGTCGCGCCGGAATTCGAAATCGAAGTCTTCCGCCAGACTGTGGCCAAGGCTGTAATACGTCGCCGCATCGCCGAAAAAGCCGCCGGTGGCTCTCGGGAAGTCGACCGTCAAGGCCCAGGCGAGCAGCACGATGCCCAGCACGGCGGTGGACACCTGTCCGAGCCGCCAGGCAAACTCTCCCGTCAGACGCGTAACCGGGTCAGCCGAGCTCGTCATTCGTGAGCCGTCAGAAAACTGAGGTCGGCGCGGAGGACCCCGGCGCGGCTGGTGCTCCGCGACAACTCGTGCAGGATGTCGTACAAGCGCTCCATCTTGCGCACAAACCGCGCGATGTCGTATCGCGCGCCGGTGGTGCGCGCTTCGCGCCCGAGCCGCTCGGCGAGGCCAGGCTGCTCGATGACGTCAATCACGGCGCGCGCCAACGCGCCGGCGTTGCGCTTCGGCACGACGATCGCGTCGCGACGATCGGTCAGGATGTCGAGCAACCCGTCCGCGTCGGTCGACACAATGGGCTTGCCGGCGGCCAGCGCCTCGAACGCGGTCAGCGGCGTCCCCTCCCACAAGGAGGGAAAGACGACCACGTCGAGCGCAGTGAGCACGGCGGCAACATCGCGCTGAAATCCGAGAAACACGAGCCGGTTGCCGAGGCCGAGCGACCGCGCCTGCGCCTGCAGGTCGTCGGCCAGTTCCCCCTCACCCGCGATGTAGACGCGGACGTTCGGCTGGCGTGCCGTGATCTCTCGCACGGCCTCGACCAGATACTGATTGCCCTTCGACGGCATGAGCCGTGTGACGGTGCCCACGGCAATGGTCGACGGCTCGATGCCCAGCCCGGCGCGGGCCGCCGCAACCTCTTCCGCGGATCGATCCCGGGCGAACTCGTCCAGTGGCGATCCGAGATACACCACTTTCGTGCGCTCCGCCGGCATCTGCCGGGCGCGAATGGTGAACTCGGCCGTCGATGCCGACACCGCAATCGCCAGGTCCGTATGAGGCGCCAGCAATCGGTCAGCGACCTTCTGAAACCACGGCGTGTTGGTGTGATTCGCATGCTCGTGCAGGATCGCCGGAACCCCCATCTTCCACGCACACAGCCGCCCGAACGTCGTCGCCCCGTAGCCGTGCATGTGCACGACATCGGCTTGCTTCTCTTTCAACACGCGCAGCAGGTGCGTGTAGGTCCGAGGGTCGAACTTGTGGCGCGCCAGATACGTGACGTCGACGCCGAACTGTTCGAGGGTGTCCTCCGACAGATCCTTGCGCCGCAAGCTGATGAGCGACACGTTATACCGGCGCGCATCGAAGCGCGGAATCATCCACGCGAAGAGCCGCTTCACGCCATGCATGCGCGAGCCCTCCCAGCCCAGGTGATCGCAGATGTGGACGACGTTGAGACGCGTCATAGCAGCTTCTGCTCTCGATACCAATTGGCCGTCCGCCGGATACCTTCCTCGAGGTCGATCTGCGGCGCGTAGCCGAGTTCCGTCCGTGCGCGCGTCGTCTCGAAGGCCCGGCTCTTCGTGTAGAAGTCCACTCGACGACGATACAGCGGCGGTTCGATGCCGAGCGGGATGCAGACAGCCTCGCACACCAACCCTGCCGTCCAGAACGGCCAGACCGGCCAGTGCACGCGCGGTGGGTTCACGTTCAGCTCCTTCGCGATCAGGTTCACGAGCTCGTTGAGGGTCGTATAGCGGGGGCCGGCCAGCAGGTAGGTGCCTCCGGCCGCGGCCGGCACTTCGCCACACAAGCGAAACCCGTCCACGAGATCGTCAATGTAGCTGAGGTGATAGAACACCTCGCCCGATCCGAGCATCGGGAAGCGCCCGCGGGCCAGGCCGCGGAACAGCTTCAAAAAGCGCGTATCGCCGGGACCGTAGATGCCGATCGGCCTGGCGATCACGACCTCGATCGCGCCCGAGCGCCGGTAGTCTGCCGCGAGCTGCTCGGCTTCCAGTTTCGTGTCCTGATACACGTCGCCGGGGTTGAAGGGCGCATCTTCGTCGGCCGGCGGATTGGCGACGTGCCCGTGCACACCACCGGTGCTGCAATGGACGACTCGGCGTGCGCCGGCGCGAGCGGCCGCGTCGAGCACGTTTCTGGTGCCCTGCACATTCACCGCGCGGTAGGCCTGTTCACGCTGTCCTGCCTCGCGGTACGTCGCGGCGACGTGGTAGACGACCTCGACGCCCTGGGTTGCGCGCGCGACGGCGGGGGCGTCGGTCAGATCCCCGCTGTGCGCGGTGATGCCCAGCGCGGCGAGTGGCGAGCGATGAAATTTTTCGAGGCTCCCCGGTCGAACCAGCGCGCGCACGTCGTCGCCACGCCGCGCGAGTGTGCTCGCGAGATGCCCGCCCGTGAATCCGGTCGCGCCCGTGACGAGGACCCTCACGTGGCTGCGCCGTTCGGGCTGATAGGGCGGGTAGGGCTGGTGGGGCTGGTAGGACTGGTCGGGCTGGTCCGGCTGGTCGGACTGGTCGGGCTGGTGGGGCTGGTGGGGCTGGTGGGG
>DATKDY010000229.1:0-23201 GCA_035512515.1 Vicinamibacterales bacterium | reverse complement strand
GGATCCGAGCTGCTGCCACTGGTGCGCGCCGGTATCCGTTTCGTTGATGGCGTGCAGGAGAAGACGAAGAACTCAGGCGCAAACGTGAAGGAGAACGCCGCCTAACTCACGCGGCGATCCACAACATTTGACAATATCTCGGCGTGGCCGTGGTGTACCGTCTGTCGTTCTGGCCGAAGGACCGCCGGACATGCGTTGAGTTCCGAACCGCACACACGCCAGATGGAAAGGTGACGCTGGTGCGCCACCGATGAGAGAGCACCTGCGAATCTCCAATGTAGCGTTCTGCCTTCTACTGCTGATAAGCGGCGTTTCAGCGCAGTCACAACCACCATCCCCAGCTCCACTGATACGGAGTCAGACACCACAACAACAGCCCAGCCCCGAGAATCGCAGTCCCGACGCTTCCACTAATCAACGCACCAACAACACTCCCATCGCTGGCGCACCTAGCAACCAGACACAGCGACAAGGCCCAACACAAAGCGGAAATACACAATCCCCACAATCGGCGGGCGATTGGTGGACTTGGTTCAATCGGCTCGATCCGAACGCTGTCATCGCCGTGTTGACCTTCGTACTGGCCGTCATTGGTGGACTCCAAGTGTGGGCTGCTTTCGCCACAAACACACATACAAGAGCAATCGAGCGAGCTTACATTTCGCTGCTGCCTGACCCTCCTGGTATTCGCATCGATGGACGGGTAATTCCTAAGGATGGAGTCGCTCACCTTGACGTCGCCATCTACATCAGACTTAAAAACGTCGGCAATACGCCAGCCGTCATCACTTATGCATTGATGCACCTTTTGATTAGTAATGAACCTTTGCCCAAGTTCCCGCCGTACGATGGGGGAAACCTGAGACGCATGTGGGTAACAGTCGTGAGGGATCAGAATCTCACGATCTTCCATAACTATTCTTTTGAAGTAGCTGGAATTGAAGACCTGAAGACCAGCGACTCGCTGAAACTGTACGCCCTTGGCTACGTCGATTACATTGACAAGTTCGGAGTGAGGCACCGATCTGGGTACGCGCGCGTCTACAACCCATCCCTTGACGACTTCAGCCACTGGGCTGAGGATACCGACCCTGCCACTGCCGCCAAAGCTTGGGCTGAACGGCTGAATCTCGTTTTCGTGACGGAACCAAATTACAGCTACGACCGCGAACGTAAAAAGGGCGAGGGCGAGGATTGGAACGAGCCAAGCCAGCAGCGAGCCTGAGAGAACACCGGCCTGTCCCGCTAAGTGTTCACCGCTGCGAGATACCCAGTCAAGTATATTATTACCGCTATCAGCTATCAGCTATCAGCTATCAGCTATCGGCTATCAGCTATCGGCTATCAGCTATCAGCTATCGGCTATCAGCTATCAGCGATTGGCGCCGACGGCCGACGGCCGACGGCCGACAGCCGACAGCCGACAGCCGACAGCCGATAGCCGATAGCCGATAGCCGATAGCTGAGAGCCGAAAGCTGAATCTCGACGGCCGTCGCGATGGCCGCGGCTTCCGACCGTAAATGGAGGCCAGTACCCACGTGGCTTCGGCGACGGCCAGGTGTGGCACCCACGCCCCAGTGGCCACGAACGCCTCAGCGGCGGCCACTTGTTTGGCGTCATCTCGCGTCATGAGTCGGACCAGCACGTGGGTGTCGACGGCCCGCATGGCGCTTCTGATGTACTGCCGGATGCCGGCCTTCATGTCGTCGATGGTTCGCCGCCTCGGTGCCTGCGAGAACAGCACGCGGTGAATGTCCTCGGACGAGTAGCGGCCGGCTTTGCGGACGACGACCCGGTCGCCATCTTCATCCCACTCGAGCACCGAGCCCGGCCCCACCCCCAGCCGCTGGCGCACCTTGGCGGGAACCGAGACCTGACCTTGAGCCGTCACTTTCGAATGGGCCCATGCCGCCTGCGCCAATCTGCGTGGTGATCTCGTAGACGCCGAGACGCGAGCCGGAAAGGAGGGGCAAGGTGCGGAGCTTATACCGGCGACCAACGCCTCAGCCGTCGAGTTCTCGCAGTGCGTCGATATCGGCCAGGTCCTTGGGTCGGCCCGCCGCTCGCTTGTTGCGGAGAAACGTCTCGCGGCCGATGAAGGCGACGGCATGCGGCCCGATCGTGCCGATCTCACGGTTCGCCCATACTTCGTCCCACGTCACGCCGGAGATCTCGCTCATGACGTGAATCTGCACCGGCGCGACACCCATCTCGATGACCTTGGTCCCGCTCACGATGTCCGCGGTGGTCAGCGGTGCCGTCGGGAATCCGAACTCCGCGATCGCCGTGAGCGCACGGCGTGCGTTGTCCACGGTTGGCCGAATCAGGATGTCGAGATCCCCGGTGAAGCGGGGCGCGCCGTGGAACGCCAGCGCGTGGGCACCGACGATCACGAACTCAACCTCGCGGGCGATCAACAACGCGCAGAATTCGTCGAAGTCTGGCGCCAGGTCCAATGAACTGCCTCCGGAGAAACTCCACCGCCGCCAGGCGCTCGGCCGCAGGCCGGCTGCGCCAATAGGCCAGGGACCGGTTGGTCCGGGCGTCTTCGGCGAACGTCGTGACCGTCAAGGCTCGACGATCGAGTCGGAACTCCATGCCCACATTCTACCCGCCGGCCTCGTCGCGGGCGCCTCACGGCCGCGGCACGCGCTGGCGCACGTCCCCGAACCCGACGTCGCCGACTGTTTGGAATCTGTCGATCGGTCGCTTGGCCAACTGCAAAGCATCCCTGAGATGCCCTGCAGGCGGCGCGCACGCATCCCGAGGTGATGATCGGCAGCGACGGTGTGCCGCCCAGGTTTCCGCTCACCGCCGAGGACCTGCCGCCTCTGCCCGACGGGCTGCTGCTGGGCGGGAACGAGCTCGGAGGCGTGCTCGTCAGAGCATTGAGACTGCATCCGCGACGTCGGGTGTCGGCTATCAGCTATCAGCTATCAGCTATCAGCTATTAGCGCTGAAAGCTGAAAGCTGAAAGCTGACAGCCGAAAGCCGAAAGCTGGATGCGCGAAGCGCCCAACCCGTCTACAATGGCGCGCACACGAGGAGACACCAGCATGTTCGCCCGCCTCTCACGCCTGTTCCGCGGCTTTCTCGGACTGTTCATCAGCGGTCTCGAGGAAGCGAACCCAGAAGCGCTCATGGAAGCGGCCCGGACCGAGTTTCGCGAAAAGATGGTGCAATACAACCTGGCGTTGGCTCGTATGGCCGGCGTCGCCGAGCGGCTCAAGGCCCAGGTCAAGGGCAAAGTCGTGCGGGCGCAGGAGCTCGAGCGCCGGATTCTCGCGAATCACACCGCCGGCAATCTCGAGCTCGCCGGGACGCTGGCGCGCGAGCTCCAGGAGCTGAAAGCCGATCTCGAGGTCGATTCGCACGAGCTGAAGGAAACCGAAGAAGCCTACGATGTCAACCTGCGGCAGGCCAAGCTCGCGCAGCGCGAGTTCGAGGACAAGGTGCGCCGCGCCGAGAAGCAGCTCTCACAAGTGAAGATCAAGGAGGCGCAGGCCGAAGCCGCGGCGGCGCTGTCGAACGTCGCGTTCAAGGTCGGCGATCTCGGCGACACGCTGAAGACCGTGGACGAGGTCCTGCAGAAGCGCTACGAGGTGTCGGCCGGCAAGGCGCGGCTGGCCAGGGACATGGTCGACATCGGCAAGGTCCAGGAGAAGGAGAACGAGCGCAAGGCGCTCGAGCAGGTGGCGCTCGCCGAGTTTCTCGCCACCCAGGGCATCCAGGCCACGCCGGCTGCTGAAAGCACGGCGCCGGCCACCACCAAGGAGATCGGACCGCAATGAGCGACAGTCCGCGCTTCACCACGTTCGGCAAGCTGATCTCGATCCTGCTCGTCGCCGGGCTCATCGCGCTCGGCGTGTGGATGCTGCTGCCCGACCTCGGCGGCCCGGGCCCAGGCTCGCGGGAAGCGGCGACCGAGAGTGAGGAGCCGGCCGTCTCGGAAGTGCAGATGCAGGTGCCGACACTTTCGCCGCCGGCGTCGTTCAACTACCGCGACAACATCGTCCCGATCGAGATCAGCGAATACGCCGGCTATGCGGGTCTCATTGCGGCCAACGGCGGCCTCGAGCCCAGCGAAGGCTCGCTCTTCTTCAAGCATCACGGCTTCAAGGTCCGGCTCACGCTGAGCGAAGACGAGAGCTGGTCCGAGCTCAACGAGGGCAAGATTGCCGCCTCGGTGACCACCGCAGACGTGCTCGCCGCGTACGGCCGGCAGTTGCACGCCGTGGTGCCGGCGCAGATTGGCTTCTCGCGCGGCGCCGACGGGCTCATCACGCGCACCGACATCAAGCGCATCAATCAGCTCAGGGGCAAGACGATCGCAAGCGCGCAGTTCACGGAGGTGGACTTCTTCATCCGCTATCTCGCGCAGGAGGCGGGCCTTGCCATCAACGCCATCGGCAGTCTCGACGCCACGCCGCATCCCGAGCGCCTGAATCTGATCTACACCGAAGACGGCTTCAGCGCCGGCGATCTGTTCGCGAGCGACCTGAAGTTCGGGCGCAACCGGCTGGCCGGCGCCGTCACGTGGGAGCCCAAGGTATCGGAAGTGGTCGACGGCAGCGGCGGCGCCGCGCACGTCCTCACGACCAACCGCAACCTGCTCATCATCGCTGACGTGCTGATCGTGCACCGCGGGTTTGCCGAGGAGCATCCCAAGGTCGTCGAGGGCCTCGTCCAGGGGTTGCTCGAGGGCAACCGCATGGTGCGTGACCGTCCGGATGCCCACCTCGATGTCATCGGCCGCGCGTTCAAGTGGTCGCGCGAGGACACCAAAGAGGAGTTGTCCAAGGTTCACCTGTCGAACCTGCCGGAAAATCGCGCATTTTTCTCGGGCGCGATCGATGCGGCGGGCAGTTTCGCCGGCATCTACCAGTCGGCGGTGCTCGCCTATGGCAGCGACCTCATCAAGGATCCGCCCGATGCCAGCCGCTTTCTCGACACCCGGCACCTCGACACGCTCGACCGCAGCGGCATTTTCAAGGATCAGGTGGTCGCTATCGCTCCGATCCGCAGTGCCGGCACCGCGTCGGTCGAAACCGATCCGCTGCTGACCAAGGACATCCGATTCCTCTTCGAGCCCAATTCCGCCAACCTCGATGTGTCCAACCAGGAGAACCTCGCCAATCTCGAGGCCATCCGCCGGATGCTGCAGGTGAGCCCCGGCTCGACGATGCTGCTGCGCGGGCACGTCGACAACGCACGCATCGAAGATTTCCGGCGCCAGGGCGGCGAAGCTTACGTGCGGACCCAGGCGCTCCGCGCGATGGAGCTCAGTAAGAACCGCGCCGCGGAGATTCAACGCCTGCTCGTCGAGCGCCACAAGGCCGATCCGAAGCGTCTCGACATCGTCGGCCGCGGCTGGGAAGAACTCGCCGGCACCGACGCCGCGCTCAATCGCCGCGTGGAAGTCCAATGGTTCACGATCGAGTAAATCGCTATCAGCTATCAGCTATCAGCTATCAGCTATCAGCCGAAAGCCGAAAGCCGAAAGCCGAAAGCCGAAAGCCGAAAGCTGAGAGCCGAAAGCCGAGAGCCGAGAGCCGACCTATGCCCCACATCTACGCGCAACTCCATCGTCGCTACGGTAGACCCGACGGCATCACGCGCCGGGAGATGATTCGGCGCTCGATCGCAGCCGCCGGCGCCTTGCTCCTGAGTGAGAGCTTCACCGCTCCGGTTCGTGCCGCCGCGGGGCGCGTCATCGTCGTCGGCGCCGGCTTCGGCGGGCTCGCGGCCGCCTACGAATTGTCGCGGGCCGGTTACGAAGTCACCGTCGTCGAAGCGCGCAACCGCGTCGGCGGGCGCGTCCTCAGCTTTTCAGATCTCGTCCCTGGCAAGGTCGTGGAAGGCGGCGGCGAGCTGATTGGATCGAATCATCCGACCTGGATGGGATACGGCAAGCAGTTCAAGCTCGAGTTCCTCGACGTCACCGAAGAAGAGGACTTCGAGTTCCCGATCATGCTGAACGGCAAGCGCCTGTCGGGGGAGGAGTCCGAGGCGCTCTGGGAAGAGCTCGAGAAAACCTTCAACACGATCGTTGGGGACGCGGCCAAGGTCGACGCCGATCGGCCGTGGACCTCGCCCAACGCGGAGGCGCTCGACAAGCGTCCGCTGGCGGAGTGGATCAGCGCGCTCGACGCCACCCCGCTCGGCAAGCAGGCGATGCACACCATGATGATGGCCGATAACGGCGTCGTTCCCGAGTGGCAGAGCTATCTGGGTAACCTCGCCATGGTCAAGGGCGGCGGGCTCGAGAAGTACTGGACCGAGTCCGAGGTGTACCGCTGCAAGGGCGGCAACCAGCAGCTCGCCACCAGGCTCGCCGGCGCGATTGGCGCGTCGCGCGTGATGACGCGCACGCCGGTCAGCGCGATCGCGGTCACCGATCGCGATGTGCGCGTCACGCTCGCCGGCGGCAAGGTGCTCGAGGCCGAGCACGCGATCCTCGCGGTGCCGCCCTCGGTGTGGAACCGCATCGCGATTGACCCGGCACTGCCGGCCTCGCTCGCGCCGCAGATGGGCACCAGCGTCAAGTGCCTGCTGGCGATGAAGACGCCGTTCTGGCGGCGCGCCGAGCTGGCGCCGGACATCCTCAGCGATGGTCCCGTCAACATGACGTGGCACGCCACCGATGGCCAGGAGGGTGTCGAGGTCGGCGGCGAGGCGATGGTCGCATTCTCCAGCGGTCCGTCCGCCGATGCCTGCCGCGAATGGGGCGCGCGCCGGATTGACACCTATCTCGCCGAGCTCCAGAAAATCTATCGCGGCATCCGCGGCAGCTACGTCCGCGCGCGCTTCATGGACTGGCCCGGCGATCGCTGGACGATGGGCGGCTATTCGTTTCCGGCGCCGGGCCAGGTCACCGCGCAGGGCCCGACGCTTCATGACGGCATCGGACGCCTGCACTTTGCCGGCGAGCACACCAGCTACGCGTTTGTCGGCTTCATGGAAGGCGCGCTCAACTCGGGCGCGGCACTGGCGCGGCGCATCGCCACCCGCGAGGGCGTCGTCAAGGGCGCTGCCGCGTGACCAGGTCCGGCCGCCTCCGGCGGCGGGTGACCGTAAGCGCCTTTGGTCTGGTTGCCTGCGCGTTCTCGGCGGGTGCAGGTTGCAGCGTCGGATGCGGCTTCGAGCCATCCGAGAGCACCGAGACATCGCTCGATCGGCATTTGGCGCCGATCTCGAATGCCCCCGCACGCGACGGCCTGGCCGCCGCCATCCTGATCGACGTGTCGGGCAGCATGGAGCAGCAGGTCGCCGGTGAGGGGGGTCAACCCGAACGAAAGATCGAGATCGCCCGGCGCGCTGCGAGAAGCCTCGTCGCCGAGTTCGACCGGTATGCGACCGACCACGCCGGCGAGCCGGTCATGCTGGGAGTCTACGAATTCAGCCGGCGTGACGGCCAGCCGGACCTGCGGCCGCTGCTGCCGATGACCGTCCTCGTTCGCAACACCGGCAGCGGGGATCTGGCGCGAGCGGTTGCTGACGGCGGCACACCGATCGGCAGCGCGATGATTGCCGCCAAGCACGAGCTCGACGCCACCGGTCTTTCGCGCCGCCATCTGCTCGTCGTCACCGACGGCGAGAACACGGATGGCGTCGCTCCCGAGCTCGTGGTCGCTGCAATCGGCCGGCGGCCCGAGGCCGAGCGCCCATCGATGTACCTGGTCGCGTTCGACATCGACGCCGGCCAGTTCAGCAGCGTGCGCGATGCCGGCGCACTGCTGATGGCGGCGGGCAACGCGAAGCAGTTGAGCGACACACTCGACGGGCTGTTGCGCGGGAAGATTCTGGTCGAGCAGTAGACCCGGCCTAATCCCGCAATTCACCTGAATTGGCGTGAATTGCGAGTGGCTCTCGGCTATCGGCGATCAGCTTTCGGCGCTGAAAGCCGACAGCTGACCGCTGAAAGCTGGCCACGCGGTGTGAATCGATTGCTCGCACGCGCGCTGCAGCGAATAAGGACCGGGTCCTTGAAAGTCTGGTGGAGCCGGCGCGGCTGTGTCTTCCGCCTCGTGCCGGGTAATCTCGGGTAAAGCGGATGCGAATTGTTCACATCTACAAGGACTACGCCCCGGTCTTGGGCGGCATTGAGAACCACGTGCGGATGCTGGCCGAAGCGCAGGCGGCCCGAGGACACGACGTTGCGGTGTTGGTGTGCGCCCGCGGATGGAGGGGACGCCGGGATACCTCGAACGGGGTGACTCTGATCCGAGCCCGCCGGCTGGCCACGGTCGCGTCCATGCCGCTCAGCGTCGATCTTCCTGTGGCGCTCGCCAGGTTGCCGGCGGACATCGTCCACATGCATTCGCCGTTTCCCTTGGGCGACGTCGCCGGGGTCCTGCTCGCCCGGTGCGGGGCGAAGATCATGACCTACCACCTGGACCCGAACTGAGGCGCATCCCAGTCCGTGGTCGAGAGCGTCACGAACGTGAGGGGAGCCATACCGTTGCCCGTTGGCGCTGAACCCCCGCGAGCAGCGTCAGCTCCTGCTCGATGATCCGGTCGAGACTGAATTCGCGCGCGACCGACGCTCTGGCAGCGCTCCCGAGGCGGCGCCGCAGATCCGCGTCCTCGAGCAGCCGTCCCATCGCGTGTCTGAGTCCGTCGACGCTGGCCGGACACAGCAGACCCGTCTCTCCGTGCCGAATGACGTCGCGCGTCCCTTCCACATCGGTACCCACGACGGCGGCGCCGCAGGCCATCGCCTCGATCAGCGCTTTCGGGTGACCTTCGAACCTGGACGGCAGGACGAAGATCTGCGCCTTCGCGATCTCGGCGGGCAGCTGCTCGTGCGGCAGCGTACCGAGAAACCGCACATCAAGCCGATGATCACGCGCGAACGCGACCAGCCGTTGGCGCTCGTCGCCGTCGCCGATGATGGTCAGCGAGGCTCTGGCGAGCCGCATCACCGCTTCGAGCAGCTCGTGGACGTTCTTCCGGGGATGGAGCCGACCGACGTAGCAGATGCGGCCATCGACTGGCTCGACCTCGGGGCGCGGTCGGAAGAGATCGGTGTCCACCCAGTTCGGGATCACGTGAATCGACTCCGGCGACGTGCCGTAGCGATGGACGACGATGTGCTTCATCGCTTCTGTCACGACGATTACCAGCGCCGCCTGACGAAGCGTGAAGGCCTGAAGCGCGCTTGCGAGTCGGGCCTTGAGGCCTGGTCCCCGCTCCTGCTCGAAGAACTCTGCCCACAGGTACCCGGCTCGCACGACAAGCGGTTTCGCGTAGATGCGACTGGCGATCGCTGCCGCCCAGGCGCCATCGAGTTGATGACTTCGAATCAGCGACACGCCGCGAAGCCTCTTGCGGTGAAGCAGCGGGGCCAACACACTGTGAAGATTGGGCGGAAGCCTCCACCGATTGTGCAGGATCTCGCACGCGCCCAGCTTCTCCTGGTAGCCGAGGTCCTAATGGCCGCCGCTCGTCACGATGCGAAGGGAGACGAGATGCCTGCGCAGCCTCCTGTACAGAGCGGTCTCTCGATCGACGATTCCTCGCTCGTCCCAGTCGGCGATGGAAGTCGCGCGCGACAGAAAAACCGCCAGCTCGATTCCCGACGCGTTCAGCGCGGTCACCATCAGCTCGCCCTTTCGTCGAGCAGCGGCCGATACAACTCGTGGTAATACCTCGCGGCAATCGTCTCCCAGTCGTACGGTCGGATGCTCTCAACGCCCTGCTCCGACAGCTCGGTGCGCAAACCGGGCGTTTCCACCAGTCGCGACACCAACTCGGCCAGCGTCTCGACGTCCTCCGATTCGGCGAGCAGACCGTTGTATCCGTGTTGAATTACGTCTGCGGCCATCCCCATGCGAGTGGACACGAGAGGCACCCCCGTCGCCATCGCTTCGAGCACGCTTTGGGGCCCTCCTTCCTCCCGTGACGTCACGACGTACACGTCGAGACAGCCGTAGTAATCCGGGAGCCGGCGAAGGTCATGGACAAAATCATGCCGATACGGAACTCCCAACGCGTCGAGCCCCCTCGAGACATAGCCGCGTGCCGGCCCCGTCAGCAGAACGAAGAGTGGATAGTGTCGGCTGAGACGTTGTACAACGTTAAGGAAAATATCGGGGCCTTTCTCGAGCTTTGGCGAGAGCCCCGCCTGCCATCCCTGACCGTCTTTCTGAAACGATCCGAGGCAGACCGCATGCTCAGGAACACCGAACTGTCGGCGAAGCTGGCCCTTGTGCTCAGCTGAAACCGGTTGGAACAGCGCCAGATCCACGCCGAGTGGAATGCGCACGACTTTCGCGGCAGGGATTTCCCATCGGCTCAGGCGCTCTTCCATGATGCGGCACGTCGTGACGATGCGCGCGGGGATGTGGGCGTACGCGATCAGCTTGTCCATGGCCGCCTTCATCTCCGGAAACTCGTCGCGGCGATCGCCGTGAAACACGGTTGTCACGACGATGTTGCTGGCATTGCGTCGGGAATTCAGACTGTTGACAAACGACCAGAGCTCGCCGTAGTGAAGGACGTGACCGACCAGCAGATGCGGCGCGGAGGTCACGTGGGCGGGCCAGCCGAACCGAGCGCGAATGAGCCGTGTGATGTAGTCGCCGACACGATCGACGGCCCAGTCCGCATCGGGCACAACATAGTACAGTTCGGCGTCGCACCGACGCCCCAGCGTCAGTTGACCGTGCCGGTAGATCGCTTGCGGGCCGCTCGCCAGCAACGGGCCGCGGGTGATGGCGGGCCGGGTGCGGTGCTGTCCCAAGGCTATGGCCGAATCACCCGCCAGCGTGGCGTGTTGCGCTCGAGAATCTCGACGATCATGGCCACCGCCCAGGCCATCAGCAGGGTGCCGTGCAGATCGCTGACGGCAAGCCCTCGGGTGATCTGAACCCCGTAATAGCCCGTCTGGCTCCGCCCGACCTGGTAGGAAAAGCCTCCGTCTCGATTGTGATGACGGCGGATGAGATCCAGCGCCTGCCGGCAGTACGACTGCACGGCGCCCTGCCGGTAGGTCGTCACCATGCCGCAGCGATAGAGGACGTAGACCGCGTCCACGACATCACAGGCGGCCGGCGAAGGAGGCCGCATCAGGCACGTCTCGATCAGCCGCTCGGGACGGTGAATCGGAACGTTCAACCAGTCCAGCGCGGTCAACACCTTCATGGCGCCGTTCACCAGCTCGTTGTGGCGCGGCCGCGGTCCTCGGAAATAGGCGCCCGTCTCGCCATCGAGGATTTCTTCGAACCAGGCACCACACGCGAGAGCGAGTGCGTGAGCCGTCCACGCATCGAGGAAGCGGGGCGCTTCGGCAGCGACCAGCATCGCGAGTGCAGACGCCTGGCCTCCGGCGTGCCATGGCCGGGTCCATTCGAGCCGACTCAGGTGGCTGCGAATTCCCGCCGCGGTCAGCGGAATTCCGCGATATGCCTCGTGCGCAACCACTCCTACGTCACGAAGAGTCGCAATCGCCTGCTTCGTCTCGGCAAGAATGACCTGCTCTCGAAAAACGCGCCGATCGAACCCCAACCGATCGCGCAGCAGCGCCCGTGGATGACACGCGTAGGAATACGCGTGATAGAAAAGCTGACGCGGGTAGCGCCAGTAGGTGTTCGCGGCGTAGACGACCGCAGGATCCACGAAGGCGCCTCGAAACACGCGACTTGCCGCAAGGCCTTCGCCGACCTGGAACGACTGGACGAACTGGATCCACCCGGCTTTCCGATTCGCCTCGAGCGGCTCCCACAGTCGCAGAATCGTGTACAGCTTCAGGGCAAAGCAGCTGAAGCCGAGCGCCACACGCCGGCCCAATGCGGTCGTGCCCTCCAGGCAGGGGAGAAAGCGTCCAGGGGATTCCCCTGAGCTGAGACGCAGCACGTACTCGGGAACAGAATCCTCTAAGGCTGTCGTCCAGTCCGCGCCATCAACCATTGTGTCACTCGAGCCACGGTGCGCTCGGAAAGGCAGATGCGGCAGATGCGGCAGAAGCGCTTCCATGAGAGCACCTGGCCTCGTCCGCAACCTTACATCCGCCGCCGAAACGCGCGCAATCGCTCCGGGAAGGTGCGAGCGGTTGGAGTCCATCATCGGCGGTCCGCTCTGTACTGGGCCGCGACGCCAGGTCGAGCAAGTCATCCTTACCTCGGCGCCGATGCACGACGGCGCGCTGCTCGGGATTGCGACCGCGGCGGCCATCCGCGGCCTCGGCGTCGTCATCCCGGCGACCTCGCCTGGACTGCGGCGACAAGGATTCTGGAACGCGGACATCTCCAGCGCGGCTATCTTGGTATCGCGGCGCAGCCGGTGAGCATCCCAGAGAAGCAGAGGGCCGCGGGCGCCGGCCCGAGGCGCTGCTGGTCGTCGCGGTGAAGGATGGCAGCCCGGCCGCGGACGCAGGTCTGCTCGTAGGGGACGTGCTCATCTCGCTCGATGGCGTGGCACTGCCGTCGCCGGAGAACTGCTCGACCTGCTCGTCGGCGACCGCGTCGGCCGGCTGGTGTCGCTCGAGGTGCAGGGGGAAAGCCGAAAGCCGAGAGCCAAGAGCCGACCATGCGCGTAATCGTCATCGGCAATGCCCGCCAGCGACGCGACCTCACCGACGTGATCGAGGACTCGGCGCCGCAGGTGGTCGGAGAGTTCGAGACGGTCGCCGAGGCGCGACGCTCCGGCATCGCCGCGGACGCGATCGTGATACCCGCACGGGTGGGTGCCGCGAACGATGATCCGGCTCCCGAAGCGCTGACGCCCCGCGAGGTTCAGGTGCTGGAACTGGTCGCCGAGGGACTGCCGAACAAGACGATCGCGGATCGGTTGAAAATCTCCGATCAGACGGTCAAGTTCCACATCGCGTCAATCAGCGGGAAACTCGGCGCCGCCAACCGGACCGATGCCGTGCGGCGCGCCGTCCATCGGGGCCTAATTACGTTGTAGCTCGCCGGGCGTCATCGTCAGCGTGTGCCGCTGTCCGCGACGCAGCACCGTGACGCTCACCGCCTGGCCGATGCGCTCGTCGGTGAGTTGCCGATGCAGATCGTCGATGCCACTCACCGCCGCGCCGGCGAACTGGACGATGACGTCGCCTTCGCGAAGCCCGGCGTGCGCCGCGGGACCGTCTGCCGCGATGGACACCACCAGCACGCCTGATGCGGCGGCGGTTCCGGACGCCCGGGCGATCGCCCGCGGGATTGGCGTCTGCTGTCCGGCCACCCCGATGGAGCTGCGACGGATGCGTCCATCACGCATCAGTCGCGACGCGACGAAGCGGACCGTATTGCTGGCGATCGCAAAGCAGAGCCCCTGCGCCGGCAGGATCACGGCCGTGTTGATGCCGATGACCTCGCCGCCGGTGGTCACCAGTGGGCCGCCGGAGTTGCCGGGATTGAGCGCCGCGTCGGTTTGAATGATGTCGTCCATCAGCCGCCCGGCGCGCGAGCGCAGCGACCGCCCGACGGCGCTCACCACCCCCGACGTCACCGAGTGGTGGAAGCCGTACGGGTTGCCGATGGCGATCGCGACCTGCCCGACGCGAGTGCGCTTCGAGTCACCAAGCCGCGCCCAGGGCAGCGCGGCAGCCGCGACCCGCAGCACCGCAAGATCCGTCTCCACATCGTCGCCAATCCGCTGCGCCGAGGCGGACCGGCCATCCGGCAGGACGACGCGGATGTCTCCCGAGCCGGCGACGACGTGGCTGTTGGTGAGCATGAAGCCGTCGGGAGTGAAGATGACGCCGGAGCCGCCGCCGCGACCGACGTCCACCCGAACGACGGCCGGCCCGACGCGCTCGACCGCAGCGATGACCGCCTGCGAGTACGCGTCGAGGAGCTGGGAATCGTCCGGCTGCTGGTGTGCCGCTTCGAGCGCCATGGTCCATCGTAGCGGGCACGGGTGAGGCACACATCACCCATAACGGTAGGCCGTGCAGCCGCGCAATTTTGAGCTGGCATCTCTCCCGTTCTCGTCGCACGATCAGTTCATGATGACGTCGCTGGCCGCCACTCCTGCAGGCGGGACCGCCGGAACCGCGATGGCCAACCCGCTCGAGGAGACGATCACGTTGCGCCAGGCGAAGACGCTGATCACGTGCATGGCGCACCAGCAGAGCTTCCTGCTGCTGTCGCCGCCGGGTGTGGGCAAGTCCGAGATGGTCTATCAGGCGGCCGCCGAAGCCGGCCTGCCGTGCCGGTCGCTGCTCGGCACGCAGATCGCACCCGAAGACGTCAGCGGCATTCCGCGCATCGTCGGCGAGCGATCGGTGTTCTGTCCACCGCGAGTGCTGCTGCCGGAAAACCCGGAACCGTTCTGCCTGTTCCTCGACGAGTTGCCCGCCTGCGCTCCGGATGTTCAGAAGGCGTTCTATTCGCTCTTACTCGAGCGGCGGTTGGGGGAACATGCCTTGCCACAAGGCACGTGGGTGGTCGCCGCCGGCAATCGGGTGCAGGATCGCGCGCTGGTGCGGTCGCTCAGCTCCGCCCTGATCAACCGCGTCAGCATCCTCAACGTTCGCGTCGACACCCGGGAATGGCTCGACTGGGCGACCGCCAACACCGTGCGCGCCGACGTTCTGAACTTCATTTCCTACATGCCCGACGCGTTGATGCGGCCGGTGCCCGCCGAACCGCAGCCGTTCTCGACGCCACGTGCGTGGACGCTGCTGTCGCGAGGGCTCGATCTGGCGGAGCGGGCAGGCATCCTCACGCGCGAACTGCGGCGGGCGCTGGCATTCGGCCGCGTGTCCGCCGAGGATGCCGCCGTCTATTGCGCGCTGGCCGAAGAGGCGATTCAGCAGATGCGGCCGCTCGGGCATTATATCGACCATCCGGAAAGCCTGCCGACTGGTGACGCGGCGCGCTGGTTCATCCTCAACTGCATTCGTCAGCACGTCCGCGACGGCAGGCTTCAGGACGTGACGCCTGACACCGTCAACCGTTTTCTCCGCAGCTTGCCACCCGAACACCAGCTGACGCTGATCGCGGATCTGGTCGCCCACTGGAGCGACCTTGGCGCCGATCCCGCCATGCTGGCGCTGCTGAAGCAGGTGACCAGCCTGTGACACCCGTCGCTGAATCCGCGCCGACGCCTGCTCCTGGCGCCGAGCAGCAGCAGTTGAAGCGCATCCGGCGGGGTCTGAAGCTGCTGACCGTGCCGATCCCCTATCTTGCCGGCCTCGCTGCGCGTGTACGCGTTTCACTCGACGGCCGCGTCCCGACCATGGGCGTGTTCGCGTCTGGACGTCTCGTCGTCAATCCGGCCTTCGCGGAGACGCTCGACGACAGCGAGCTGATGTTCGTCCTCGCGCACGAACTGCTGCATCTCGCGCTGCGGACACATGATCGCGCGCGAGGCAGCCACCATCTCGAATTCAATTACGCGCACGATTACATCATCAATGACATCCTGCGGATCGAGCTTGGCGCCAACCGGGTGCCCGCGGGCGGACTCGACATGCCGGGCGCGAGCAAGCGGTCGGCCGAGGAGATCGTGCTGGAGATGCGGCGAAACGCCGAGATCATGCCCTCGAAGACCGCGGTGTTTGCTGGCCAGGACACGACCGTCGGACGGCTGTTCGGTCCGCGGCCGAGCCGTCAGGCGGGAGGCGCTGGAGATCAACCCGATGCGGGCGACGTGCTTGGGCCGCAGCGAGAAAAGGAAATGTTCCCGGATGACGTCGCCACGCTGGCCGAGGAGACGGACGCGATGAAGGAAGCGGCCGCCGCCGGGCTGGCCCTCGCCCGAGCGGTCGGCGCGCTCGAGGGCCTTCGTGGGGACGACTCCGGCGCGGCGTCGCAGCTCGTCACGGCCTTGCGCGGTCTGTATCGCACACCGTGGGAGGTTGCGCTACAGCGGTGGATGGAATCGGTCGCGCCGGGCGAGCGTACGTTCGTGCGGCCCTCGCGCCGCGGGGCCGATCGATCGGACCTCGTCCTGCCAGGACGCCGTCGCGAGGGCTGGATGTTGAATGTGATCATCGACACCAGCGGATCGATGGCCGGGGAGATCCCGCGCGCGCTCGGCGCCATTGCGAACTTCTGCGATGCCGCCGCGGTCGGTCAGATCCGCCTGCTGCAGTGCGACGTGGCCGTCACCCGCGACGAAGAGCTGTCGCCGGAGGAGTTGGCGCAGTACACGATCACGGGATACGGCGGAAGCGATCTGACGCCAGCGATGGAGCGGCTCGCCGCGGACCCGCAGGTCAGAGCCGCCGCGATCATCACCGACGGCGACGTGCAGTTCCCGGTTGACCCGATGCCCTACGAAGTGCTCTGGGTTCTGCCCGCCGGACGGTCGGCGGCCTTTGCGCCGCGCTATGGTCGCACGGTCATCATGGAGCACCAGTCGTAACGTGAGGCCGCCGGGCGACAAACCCAGGAGGGGGTGATGAAGGTCATCCAGGAGCTCGTGGCGCACTTCGAGCGTCAGAACAAACTGACGCCTGAGGAGATCAAAGCGCTGCTCAATCAGGGATTGCTCGCCTCCGAGGCACCGGCCCGCATCCAGGATCTCTGCGAGACGCCGGGTACCACGTATTACTTTCGCGTGACCGGCGCCACCGATGGCAGCGTGTGGGGCACGGACGTGTACACCGGCGATTCGGCGCTTGCCGTGGCCGCCGTGCACGCGGGCGCCATCAAGCCCGGTGAGACGGCGGTCGTCAGAGTGACGGTGATGCCGCCGGTCACGCAGTATCACGGTTCGGTTCGCAACGGTGTGACGAGCCACGACTTCGGCCGCTTCGGCGCCGCCTATCGCGTGGACCGTCTGTAGGCAGACGGCTTTTCTCCAAGCGCCATCCGTGTGCCAGCGGCAGGGCGCCTGCGCATTTTGGCACCGGCTGAGCTTCGGCGTACACCTTGCTCACGAAATCCCCGTTTCTCGGTGAGTGGCGTTATTCCGCACGAAATGTGCGCATCGACTGACAGGATCGTACGACGGTGTCCTGAAGCGGCACACGACGGCGATCTCCAGTCCTCGGAGGTGTCGACATGACCATGCCTCGATCTTCGGTTGCCCTTGTCGTGCTGCTGCTCGTCGCCACCGCTCCTGTTGCGGCCCAGGATGGTTCCGCGAAGGGGGCCGGTCGCGTGAAGGTGACATCGGGTGCGGCGTTCATCGTGCGTGACGGCCGAACCGTCCCGGCAACGCTGGAGCAAGTGGTGTTCGAAGCGGATGTGCTGCGTACCGGCGCCGACGGACGGCTGGGCATCACGCTGCACGACGACACCCGAGTCTCGCTCGGACCCGCCAGCGAAGTTCGCCTCGATCGCTTCTCCTTCGCGTCCGCTGAGGGGGGCATGCAGCTCGTGCTCAATTTCATGCGTGGTGTGGCGGCGTATGTCTCCGGCCGGATCGCGAAGCTCTCGCCGGACGCCATCCGTCTCGAAACTCCCGCCGCCATCGTTGGCGTCAGAGGCACCACGCTGGCGATACGTGTTGACCCGGAATGAGCAGCCGGCGGACGACGGGTTTTCTCGTCCCGGCGCTGGCGCTGGCGCTCTGCGTGAGCGCATGCGCGTCGAAACCGCGCGCGGTGGTCGTGTTGCTGCCGGATGACCACGCAGGAACCGTCGGAGGCGCGATCGTCGAGAACGCATCGGGCTCGGTGAAACTCAGCGCCGCGAGGGAATCGACGCGGGTGGGCGCACAGGAGCGGCCATCGGCGGCCACGACCATGACCGACGCGGAGGTGCAGCGGATGTTCGGCGACGCGCTGGCGGCGCTTCCGCCACCGCCCCGCACGTTTGTCTTGAACTTCCGCTTCCAATCCGACCAGCTCACCGGCGAGGCTCGTGTGCTCGTGGCGCATATCGTCAAGGTCGTGCGCGAGCGGCCGTCGGCGACCGTTGTCGTGACCGGGCACACCGACACGATGGGGTCGGCGCGCGCGAACCACGCGCTTGGCCTCAAACGCGCGACGACGGTCCGCAAGCTGCTGATTGCCGCTGGCCTCGACGCGTCACGGATCGAGGTGTCGTCGCTCGGCGAAACGGATCCGCTCGTTCGCACGGCGGACGAGAAAGCCGAGCCGCGCAATCGACGCGTCGACGTCACGGTGAGGTGATCGCACGCCAGTGGCCACACCACCGGACGCGCCCGCCCGCACCCGACAGGTCCTCCTGATCTGCGGCGCCGTTCCCGCGCTGATCGTCGTCATGCTTGCCGTGTCCCGGCCCGGGTTTGCCGTGCGCCTCGATGACAGCGTCTACGACCACGTGACGAGGTGGGCGGGCACCACGCCGCCGGACGACCGCGTGGTCATCGTCGACATCGACGAGCCGAGCCTCGCGAGATATGGCCAGTGGCCGTGGCCTCGCGACCTCATCGCACGCCTGGTTGCGCGGCTGCGCGAGGCCGGTGCGTCCGTGGTTGCACTGGACATCATGTTTCCCGAGCCGCAGCGCGGCGACGCGCGCGCCGACGCCGTCTTCGCCGAAACGCTTCGAGGTGGTGGGGTGATTCTCGGATACGGGCTGACCTTTGGACCGCCGATGATGGACAGCCCGCCCTGCGTGCTCCATCCGTTTTCGACGGCGGTCGTTCAGCGCGGCGGCGACGACACGGATGCCTCGCCGTTTTTCCGCGCCACCGGCGCCGTGTGCAGCCTGGCCATGCTCGCCGAGGCCGCGGGCGCGTCGGGATTTTTGAACGCCGCCCCCGATCGCGACGGCATCCTGCGACGCGTACCGCTGCTCGCGGAGCTCAATGGACGTGTGTATCCGAGCCTCGCGCTCGCCGCGGTGACCACGCTGACCGGCGCCCCTGACGCGCTGGTGCAGGTCGCGAACGACAACGCGACGTCGCTGGCGCTGGACGAGCAGCAGGTGCCGCTCGATGGAAAGGGCAACCTGCTGGTGCGTTTTCGCGGCGAGAAGCGGACGTTTCGCTATGTCTCGGCCGCTGACGTCCTCGATCCGCGCATTCGACGCGAGACGTTCAGCGGCAGGATCGTGCTCGTCGGCACGACCGCGCTCGGCACTCGCGAGGTGGTGGCGACGCCGCTCGACACCTTGTTCGTCGGCATCGAAGTCCAGGCGACGGTGGCCGATAATCTGCTGCAGGGCGATTTCATCCGCCGGCCCGAACACCAGGGCGCAATCGAGAGCGGTCTCACGCTGGCCAGCGGTCTCGGCGTCGCGTGGCTCGTGGCCACCCGCGGCGTGAGCCTGGGAACGGCGCTTGCCGCGAGTGGTCTCGGCGCGGTATGGATCGCTGCGGTCTGGCTGCTGGCCGCGCACGGCGTGTTCGTGTCCCCGCTGTTTCCCACACTCGGGTGGATCGGTGCCTTCAGCGCCGTGGGCGTCGCACGGTTCAGGATGGAGCGCACGCGAGCCGACATCGCGGGCGTCGAACGGGGCGCGGCGCGCGCCTTGATGATCCAGGCGCTGCTGTCGCTGACCGAAGTGCGTGATGTGGAAACCGGCCGCCACTCACGGCGGACGCAGTTGTACACGAAGCTGCTCGCCGAGGAGCTCTCGACGCATCCGCGTTTCCGGCACGCGCTCACGCCGGCGCGGATCGAGTTGCTGTCGAGCCTCGCGCCGCTGCACGACATCGGCAAGGTTGGCGTCCCGGACAGCATCCTGAACAAGCCCGGCGCCCTGTCGGCCGAGGAGTTCGCCGAGATGCGCCGCCACCCCATCTACGGCCGCGATGTCATCGTCAACGCCGAAAAGCAGGTGCGCGTGCGAGACGACGCCGTGCTCTCGCTGGCGAAAGAGATCGTGTACACCCACCACGAGCGATGGGACGGTGCGGGATATCCCGAAGGGCTGAAAGAAGAAGAGATTCCTGTCGCCGGCCGGATTCTGGCCGTGGTGGATGTCTACGATGCCACCACGACGAGGACGCTCTACCGTCCGCCGATGTCTCATGAACGGGCGCTCGCCCACATCGTCTCGGGTCGAGGCAGTCACTTCGATCCGGCGGTGGTCGAGGCGTTCGTGCGCGTGGCGCCGGCGTTCGAGGCGCTGTCGGTGCAGTCGATCGCCGAATCCGTTCCTGCCTGAAGGTATTTACACACTGTTTACGCATGAAACGCAACATTTACCTGTGACGGGGAGGTCTGATCGTCAAATCCCATGAGAGGTGATTATGACGAGACCAGCGGCAATGCTCGTGATGGAGCTCACAAACCGCGGTTTGACGCGCCAATTCTCCGTGCGGCATGGGGATGTCGGGTGGGAAGTCCGCGAGGAGATCGATGAGCGGCCCGTGCGGATCAGTCAGTATCTCGACTGGCACCGCGTCGAGCGGGCCATCGCCCGCATCGACCGGACGGCGGAGGATCTTCAGCAGCACGGCTGGGTTTTGAACCGACGTTCCAGACTGCCGGTGCTCTCGTAACCAGACCGGTAGCACCCTGTCGCCCGCCCAACGCCCGCCACTCTTGTCCCAGGCCCGCAACCTTCCGGCGTGCAGGGGATCTCGCCGGACCCATGTAGATCGATGAGTGCACTCGCTCGTCATCTTGACCTCTGGCCCGGCAGTCGCATCGCGTCAGAAACTGCCACGTTTCCGGCGCAGTTTCTTGGGAGGCGGAGCTCACCAAACATGCTTGCGGGTCTGAGGCCCCGACTCGCTAGGCCCTGAATTGCACATCATCTGTGGCCGCGCGGCCTCGCACAAAGAAATTTGCCCTGAGGCGAAAATCTTTGCCAATAAATTTCCCTCGGGGGCATAATTCACGTATGACCATGCGGGCGCGGTACCTGCTGCCGGCGGTCGAGCAGGATCTCGCGAAGCGAATGGTGTTCGTTGCGGGCCCGCGTCAGGTTGGCAAGACCACCATGGCGCGTCAGTTGCCCGGAGCCGTGGACGGTTATCTCAACTGGGATGTTCCGGCCGACCGCGAGCGGATCCTCCGTTCGGAACTGCCCGGCGGCTCGTTGTGGGTGTTCGACGAGTTGCACAAATTTCGCCGCTGGCGCCAGTACCTGAAGGGGCTCTGGGACGGGCGCGGCCACGACCAGCGGATCCTGGTCACGGGCAGCGCGCGCCTCGACTTCTATCGCCATGGAGGGGAGTCGCTACAGGGCCGTTACCACCTCCTCCGTCTGCATCCGCTGTCGGTCGCCGAGCTGGACCTGCGCACGCGCGATGATTGGCAGTCCCTGCGCCGGCTCGGAGGGTTTCCCGAACCGTTCTTCAGCGGATCCGAACGCACCGCCCGGCGCTGGTCGCTCGAGCACCGCACGCTCATCATTCGAGACGAGCTGACGAGCCTGGAGCGCGTCGACGATCTCGGCCGTCTGGAGCTGCTCGCGCTGCGACTGCCGGAGCTGGTTGGCAGCCCCTTGTCGCTGAACGCGCTGCGCGAGGATCTCGAACTGAGCCACAAAGCGGTGGCACGCTGGGTCGCCATCCTCGAGCGGCTGTATGCCATTTTCCGGGTGCCGCCGCTGAGCGGCCCGCGCATTCGGGCGCTCAAGAAAGCGAGCAAGCACTATCACCTCGACTGGACGCTTCCGCCGGATCCCGCCGCGGCCTTCGAGAATCTCGCCGCTGCGCATCTGCTGAAGTGGGTGCATCACGAACGCGACGTTCACGGACGCGATTACGAGCTTCGCTACTTTCGCGATGTCGATGGCCGGGAAGTGGATTTCGTGGTGGTCGAACGCCGGCAGCCGGTGTTGATGGTGGAGACCAAGCTCGCCGACGCGCCGGTGGATTCCAACTTGCGATATTTGCGGAGCAAATATCCGAAATGTCCCGCCTGGCAGATCCACGCCGACGGCGCGAAGGACTATCAGACGGGCGAGGGCATTCGTGTCGCTCCGGCACTCGCGCTGCTTGCCACGCTGGTTTGAAGCCCGCGCGGCGTGGAGAACGACACCACTCTGCACCTCCTTCGCCGACGGCAGCGTGAGGTGTCTGTCACCGACCACCAACAGTTTGAAGACGTACTACACCTCAGCGCCCAAACCCGGATGAGGTGGTGTCGCCCGCGCAAGCTGCCCATTCGGGTGATTCGCGGTCGCGTGCGCTCTGCCACACTCGGCGCATGCCGATGAACCTCTCCAATCAACTGGCGGACATCGTCGAGGCGGTGGCGCCATCGGTGGTGCAGGTGCGCGCGCGCGGACGCGCCGCCACCGGGCTCGTCTACGGACCGGATCTCGTGCTCACCACCGGGCGGGTCATCGGCCGCGACGAGCACCCGGAGCTGCGCACGGCCGACGGCCGTCTGCTTGCCGCTGGCATCGCTGGCTGGGACCCGGCAACCCGCCTCGCGTTGCTTCGCGCCGCCGGCCTGAACGTCCCCCCGCTCTCGCCCGGGGCGCTGCCGCGCGTCGGGCACCTGGCGCTCGCCCTCGGCCGCTCGCTGAGCAACGCCATCACGGTCACGGCGGGGCTCGTGTCCGTCATCGGTGGGCCGCTTCGTACAGGGCCGCGCCGGCAGATCGAGCACGTCATCCGTACGTCGGCGCCGATGCACGACGGCTTTGCCGGCGGCGCCTTTGTCGGCGCCGACGGCGCGCTGCTCGGGATTGCGACCGCGGCCTCGATCCGCGGCCTCGGCGTCGTCATCCCGGCGACCATCGCGTGGCCCGCGGCTGCCGCGATGCTGGAGCGCGGACAGCTCACGCGTGGTTATCTCGGCATCGCGGCACAGCCGGTGAGCATCCCGGAGACGCAGCAGTCCGGGGGCGCTAGCGCCGAGGCGCTGCTGGTGGTCGCCGTGAAGGAGGGCAGTCCGGCCGCGGACGCGGGGCTGCTCGTCGGTGACGTGCTCGTCTCGCTCGACGGCGTGGCGCTGGCGTCGCCGGAGGACCTGCTCGACCTGCTGGTCGGCGACCGCGTCGGTCGGCCGGTGGTGCTGCGCGTCCTGCGCGGCGGCGCGCCCGTTGATGTGTCCGTGACCGCGCAGAAACGGTAGCGGCGCTCACATCGCTGACAGCTATCGGCCGAGAGCTGAGGAGCTGAGAGCCGAAAGCTGAATGCGCCGAAAGCCCAAAGCCGAAAGCTGAGAGCGACCACGCGCGTGATCGTCATCGGGAATGCCCGCCCGCGCCACAACCTGCACGCCGCGCTCGACGACTTCGCGCTGCAGATTGTCGGCGAGCTCGTGACCCTCAGCGAAACGCGTCGCGCGGGCCTTGGGCTATCCTGTCTGGGTGAGTCCGACGGTCTTGCGCGTCAAGGGGTTTCGGTTCTACTTCTTCTCGCGCGAGGAGCCGCGGGCGCACGTGCATGTACAGCACGCCGAGGGCGAGGCCAAGTTCTGGAT
>DATKDY010000228.1:0-2070 GCA_035512515.1 Vicinamibacterales bacterium | reverse complement strand
GTGTCCTCTTCGTCGGGCACGGCCGCGGCCGGTCCCGTCGACGCCGCGGGCTGCGGCTCGTCGAGCGACAGGCCCCTCACCAGCCGCCGCACCTGTTCGCCGTCCAGCACTTCACGCGTGAGCAGCTCGTCGGCGATGTTCACCAGGACCGCCTTGTACTCCACCAGGATCCTGTGCGCGCGCGCGTAGTTCGCGCTGACGATGCGCTTAATCTCCTGGTCGATCCGCAGGGCTGTGTGTTCACTGTAGTCCTGGTGCCGCGCGAGGTCCCGGCCAAGGAAGATCGGCGCTGCCTTCTTGCCGAAGGTGAGCGGTCCCATCGTCTCGCTCATGCCCCACTCGCACACCATGCGGCGTGCGAGCTCGGTCGCACGCTCGAGGTCGTTGCCGGCGCCCGTCGTGATGCCAACGGTGGCGATCTCTTCCGCGATACGGCCACCCATCAGCATCGCGATCTGATCGTCGAGATCATCCTTCGAGTCATGGTGCTTCTCGTCGACCGGCAGCTGCTGCGTCAGCCCCAGCGTCATGCCGCGCGGGATGATCGTCACCTTGTGAACCGGATCCGCGTGCGGGAGCAGCACTGTCAGCAGCGCGTGGCCGGCTTCGTGAGTGGCCGTGATCCGCTTCTCCGCGTCGCTGATGATCATCGACCGTCGCTCCGTGCCCATCAGGACCTTGTCCTTCGCGAACTCGAAGTCGATCATCCGCACGGCCTGGCGGTTATCGCGCGCGGCGTGGAGGGCCGCCTCGTTCACGAGGTTCGCCAGGTCGGCACCCGAGAAGCCGGCTGTTCCACGCGCCAGCACCGCGGTATCGACATCATCGGACAGCGGACTCTTGCGCGTATGGACCGACAGAATGCCTTCGCGTCCCCGCACGTCGGGGCGGTTGATGACAATCCGGCGATCGAACCGGCCCGGTCGCAGCAGCGCCGGATCGAGCACGTCCGGACGGTTAGTCGCCGCGACGAGGATCACGCCCTCGTTCGACTCGAATCCGTCCATTTCGACGAGGAGCTGATTGAGCGTTTGCTCCCGTTCATCGTGCCCGCCGCCGAGCCCGGCCCCTCGGTGCCGGCCGACGGCGTCGATCTCATCGATGAACACGATGCAGGGGGCGTACTTCTTGGCCTGCTCGAAGAGGTCGCGGACGCGGGACGCTCCGACGCCGACGAACATCTCAACGAAATCCGAGCCGCTGATCGAGAAAAACGGCACGTGCGCTTCGGCGGCGACCGCGCGCGCCAGCAGCGTTTTGCCGGTCCCCGGAGGGCCCATCAGGAGCACGCCCTTCGGAATGCGTCCGCCCAGCTTTTGGAATTTCTCCGGCTCTTTGAGGAACGCGATGATCTCCTGCAGCTCCTCGCTGGCTTCGTCGACGCCCGCGACGTCCTTAAAGGTCATCTTCTTTTGCGAGCTGGACGACAGCTTGGCCTTGCTCTGGCCGAACGAGCGCAGCGTGTTGCCGCCGCGCGGCATCTGCCGAACGAAGAAGATCAAAACGCCGACGAGGAGCAGGATCGGCGCCCACGAATACAGCAACGAGGTCAAGGAGCTCTGCGTCGGCTCCGTCGCAGCGACGGAAATGCCGCGCTCGACAAGGTTGTTGGCCAGCCCTTCGTACTGGCTCGGCGCGTAGGTTCGGAAGCTTTCCTTGTCGGTTCGGTAGATCCCGGCGATCTCGTGGCCGGTGATCGTGACCTGCTCCACCTTGCCGGCGTCGACATCCGCCATGAAATCGCTGAAGGCCACGGGCCGCTCGTGCGTCTGGAACGTGGTGGAGACGTTCCACACCAACACCCCGACCACGACGAGCACCATCCCGAACAGCACACGCTTCAACGTGGCGTTACCCTCAGCCTTCGACATCCATGAGTCTCAAGACTACCACGGCTTTCGTGCGGTCCCAGTGCGACGGAAATTGTCCTAGCACTCGGGGCGGGCGACTCGCTCGTCGGCGTCACGCATGAATGTGATTACCCGGTTGGGGTCGATTGTCTGCCGAAGCTGACGCGCAGCAGCATCCCGCCGGGACTGTCACCACCGCCCCCACCAGCCCTGAGACGCG
>DATKDY010000227.1:0-9716 GCA_035512515.1 Vicinamibacterales bacterium | reverse complement strand
CGGTCATCCGCGCAAGCAGTTGCTGCTTGGTGTACCGGCCCGTGGCGAACTCCGCGAACAGCTCGCGCACGAGCGGGGCGCGTTCGGGATCCTCGACCAGGCTCACCCCGAATGACTTCGGGCGTTCAGTTATCCGATCGGCGCCGGAAATGTCCAGCGCCCGAGCTCCAGCGCAGCTTGCATCCCTGCGCGCGTCCGTTCTGATCGCACGTCGTTGTCGAACTGGGCGAAGGCAGCCAGTACGCCTTCCATCAGCTTTCCGGTGGACGTGTCGTCGATTGGCTCGGTCGCTGAGCGTAGCGAGATGCCCAGAGATTTCAAGTGGGCTCTGAGTGCAAAGTGGTCGTACTTCTCCCGCGCGAACCGCGTGAGGTTGTACACGACGACGAAGTGGACTTTGCCCTTGTGCGTCCGGCAGTATTTCAACAGCTTCTGCAGTTCGGTTCGGTCCGCCGTTTTCGCGCTCTCACCTTCCTCGTTGAAGCGCTCCAGAACCTCATACCCTTGTCGCCGGCAATACTCTTCGCACGCGCGCAGCTGCGTCGACAGGCTCAGGCTTTCCGTCTGCTCCTTCGTGCTCACGCGAACGTAGATCACCGCACCGACCATGGGCCGCAGCTTAGACCCATTCTCTGGCACGAGCAAGGTGCGTGCGCGGGCCATGAGCACTTACACCGGCGTCGCGCCGTTCTGCAGGAAGATCTCGATGAGTACGTGGGCCATCGCGTCCGCGTGCCGACGGATTAGATCGACTTCACGATCGGACAAACCATCCGCCTCGTCTCCCAACAGCTCGCGACAGTGCGCAATCGAGATCGAATCGGGTTCTACGCCTGCAGGATCCACGTTCTCCATAGCTCGCGCGCTTTCAGAGCTTCAGAACCAATGTTTGCGATCTGTTGTCTGGGATTTGCGCGCTCGAGCGCGCCGACCTTGAGCCGGCGCGCTGGTGTACGGTGGCGCGGATGCGGGCGTGAGGCCGACATCGATCCGCGGGAGCTGTGCTCCGCGCGGCGGTGGTTCTCGTCAGTGGCGACGACCACTGGAGAGCCTTCGACGCGGGTCGTGACGTGTGCCGCGACCTGTCAAAGGTTGCTGTCAGCTCCAGTCCTTGATGCCTCGCGCATCGACGCGGGACAACCGAACTCTTGTTTGGAGGGAGCGTGCGGTCGTGCCCTGAGGGCGCCGACCGGAAACGCGCTCCGCATGCACCGGGTGCGAAGCGGAGGAGGTGTCGTATGACACCGGCGAGATACGGGCAGAATACGCCGCGGTGAACCCCGCGTCAACCCCCCTGCAAGACCCCCTGCAAGACGACCGCTGCGGCAGCGGTGTGACCGGCCATCACGTAAGTGCCATTCGGCGAGCTGCGCGCAGGCGCCGTCAAGGCCCGAAGGCCCTGCGGAACGCGGGGGCGGAGCGCAGCGTAGAGCCTTGCACGGCGTCGAGCACAGCGCCACACTGGAACGCGTGATGGCCGGGCAGTACGCGCGGCATCAGAATGGCCCTGACCGTGCGGTTCACACGGGCCAGCAATGTTGGGGTGCACATGGGTCAGATCCTCCGTCAGCACGCGCTCCTGATCTGACCAGAGATCGTCGTCAGCGGGCGGCGCATCCTACCGGCCGGCCACGGGCCACGTCGGCGACACATGACGCGCCAAGCCGTGGCGTGAACGACCCCACTCAGACAGGCGTGGGGCCACCCCGCGCGCGCGGCGACGGGGTCGTTCACGCCACGGTTTGCTGGTCAACCCCTGACGCCCTGGCTTCCACACGGGCGGCAACAAGCGCCGCCCGTTCGCTGCCGGGCAACAACAAGTATTTGGGTTTGCTGATACTTCGCGGGGGTCGCGTGACGATCGCACGCTCGCTCCGCCTGTCTCGAACGTGGTGGTTGCGGGAACGGGAGGGGGGACAACCTACAGGGCTCTGGGGTTGTCCCGTCTCTCTTCGCCCTCGCCACCTGTTCAGGCGACGCCCACCAGGGAAGTGAGCTGCAGGTACTGATGGGAGAGTTCGGCAAATTCGATCCGTCCGCGGCCCATGTGGATATGGTCGCGGAGGATGTGAGATTGGGCGGACCACAAGGCGCGCGGACCCTCACGCTGCCAGGCCCGATGCAGCGCCAGGAAGCGCGCGGCACCGAACTTCCGTGTGGCTGTCGCGAGGTCTAGATCCGGGTCGGGCGACGGATCCGTCGCCGTCCCCTGCCGCGCTCGGAAGTACCAGTCGAGCTCGTCTACTGTGGACGGCTTCAACGGTGTCGCGAGTTCATCGCGGGCGGCATACCGGTAGAGCGCCGCCGCCTTCCGAAAGCGCCGTGGCACCAGAAAGCGGATCGTCCACTCGTCCACGGACCGGAGCAGTTCGGCATGTCGCATCACAAAGAACCGAAAATCCGTCGGCACCTCGCCTGTCACCAGGTAGAGAAAGACATGCCGCCGGCCGCCATCGCGTGGGACGCCAATCGGGAGCTTGTCCGGAAAGTACCGAATCGTCTTGTTGTCGCCTTCGCCGAACGTCAGGTGCGGGTACCAGTCCTTCCGGAACTCCGTCTTGAGGAGCCCCAAGATGAAGTACGCCAGCTTGTCGTTTTCGGTGCCGAGCCACGTGTAGTGTGTGTCGGCGAGGACCGCATCCAGCAGCATCAGCCGCTCGACGTACCGGCCGAGTGAAGCAGGCTTGCGGTGCCGGTTGTTCGGCTCGCCGATCGCCTCGTAGAGCGGCTTGTACTCGACGTGAAAGAGCCGGCCGCGGTGGAGCGAGCCGGGCGTGATCACGGTCGCGTAGCCACGCCCGACGAGTTTGGCCAGGAAGTCGTGCGTCCTCTGCCCGTGGGCGATGCCGGCGAACGCCCGGTACTGCCGCTCGAGGAACACACCGGCGTACACCAGGACATGCACGAGGAACCGCGCCTGACGCTCGGTGAAGCCGAAGGTTATGACGGCGTTCACCCGTTCGGCGCGGACGCTGTCGCTTAGGTTGCGCCAGCTCAAGGAACTCATAGAAAGTCCTCCGCCACGTGCGGATCGAGCGAGCGCCCGCCACTGCGCCCGCCGCTGCTGTAACACGTAAATCCCGCTCGCGCCCGACTTGACGCATGCGCTCCGCGGTAGTGCTCCGTCAGGACCTCGATATCCTCATCGCGGTCGCGTCCCTCAAGCTCGTACTCGATCCGGAAGTCCGGGAAATGCACGGCGTCGTCGAAGTACGGGAGGTCGTGGTTGCGCGCCCAGTCTTCAACTTCGCGTGGGTCGCGATCCGGCCGTCCGTCGCTGTCCGGACGGTCCCGATTCCGTTCCTGGAGAAAGCATTGGTACTCACGCTTGAGGTCGTGCTCGAGGACGATTCGGCGGATGTCGGCCCCTTGTTCACGGAGCCGCTCCTCCGCGCGCAGGTACGCGCGATAGAGCTGGGCGTCATGGGTCAGCTCACGCGGCCGGTTGATGCCGGCGTGGAACGCTTGTTTCCGTGCGTCGTCGCGATCGCGTCGGTGCGCGTCGAGCAGGTGGCGTCCGCGGTCCGTCAACGTCACGGCCCGCTCACGTCCATCGAGCGACACAGTGCGGATCAACCCTTGGTCGCGGAGCTGGCGCACGTCGTCCTCACGTGGGTCGGACGACCGGTCACGCGCATCGAACAGATCGCGTTCGGACACGACGCGGAAGGCGCCCGCCGTCGCCAAGGCGCGGCTCTCATCGCCGTTGAGCTCGTAGCGGTGATCACCGTCCAGGACGATCTCTCGTTCGAGCCCGCGGGGCAGTTCGAGGCTGTCGAGGAACACGTCTCGGGGATCGTGATGACGATCGCGCGAGTCGCGGTCGCGCTCGCACGTGTCATCCTCCCGTTCGCGGGGATCGTCGTCCTGTCGATCCGACGCTGGCCCGCGCCCCAGCTCGATCCAATGCATCTCAATGTCGCAGGGGTCGTCATCGCGATCCCGCGGATCACCCCATCGCGGATCGTCATCAAACATGGCTGCCTCCCTCCGGCCCATGAACCTGGCCGGCACTGCACAAGGAAACAGTTGAGAGTGGTGCTCCGGCGGATATCCGCGAGAGGCTGGATCGCGACGAACGGCTGGATCTGAGACCGCAGCGTCCGGGGGCGTGGTCTGTGGCGGGACGCCTGTGTTCGTAGCCTTGGAGGCGCGCGAACGAAGGTCCGCTCCGCGTCAGCCCGACGTGGAGCAGCAGCCGACCATGAGAAACTGCTCCCGAACCTTATACCGCGTTCCGCGGAGGTGCAGCAAGCACGGCGGTCCTACGAGCCGACGCCAGGCGATAGAATCCGTGGGTCATGTCCGCCGTGAAGATCGACCCGATGAAGCTGCCCGGGCCTTGGGCGGACGGATACGTCCTCGAACGGCAGCACACGCTGAGCAGCGAGTTCTTGGGACACGACTCGTTTGGGAATCCGCAATTCGATACGAAACGCACAGAGCTGGGTGAACTCGTCTTCCGGCTGAAGAACCGAAACGACAAGAACACGCTCGATCCGATTGCCGAGACGGCGGTACAATTCATCAAGGGCTGGAATCCTTCGTTCGACCTGATCGTTCCGGTGCCGCCGTCTCGGAAGCGGGCCTATCAACCCGTCGTCGAGATCGCGAAGGCAATCGGTACACGGTTGTCAAAGCCGCTAAACGAGGCCGCGGTGAACAAGACCAAGGACACGCCGGAACTCAAGGACGTGTTCGACTATCAGCAGCGAATCAAGCTGCAGGAGGGTGCGTTCCAGGTCGACACCGATGCCGTGCGCGGCAAGCGGATCCTGCTCGTGGACGACTTGTATCGCTCAGGGGCGACTGCAACGGTCGTCGCGCAGGCTCTCCTCTCGGGCGGCGCAGCGGCAGTTCAGATGCTCGCCATGACGAAGACACGGACGCGAACATGACCAAGGTCTTCATCGCCGGATCTCGTCAGCTGTCGCGCCTCAACGCCGACGTGAAGCGCCGGATCGACACCATGATCGAGAAAGGCTTCACGATCCTCGTTGGCGACGCCAACGGCGCCGACAAGGCTGTCCAGCGGTATTTGGCCGAAAAAGGCTATCGCGATGTCATCGTCCATTGCATGGCGGCCAACTGCCGCAACAACGTTGGAGACTGGCCAGCTCGCGAAATCACAGCGCCGAAAGGAGTGCGGGGCTTCGCTTACTACGCGATGAAGGACCAGGCAATGGTCGACGACGCTGCGTACGGGCTCATGCTCTGGGACGGCGAGAGCAAGGGGACATTGAACAGCGTGATCAACATGGTGCGCCAGGACAAACCCGTCGTCGTCTACCTCGCCCCCAAGAAGACGTTCCAGAATCTTCGCTCAGCCAGCGACGTCATGGATTTGCTGAGCAACTGCGACCGAGCGAGTGTGCAGCGGTTCGAGCGTGAACTTGGAATTGAACACGTGCTGCGTCGCGCGCCGCTCTCGTAGTGTCGTGGTCAGGCCTTGGCGAGCGCGCTCGCGTGCCTTCCGTCCGACCTCATCTCAGGCACCGAAGCCAGCTCGGCGGCCGGAGCTGACAGCTGCCACAACGACTTTGAAACAAGCGTTTACTTAACGCCTCAATCGTCTTTGTCGTCGCTTTTATCGTCCGGGCCAGAGATTCTCCTGGCTCTGCCTGTCCAAAGATTCGAAGGATCTTGTGACATGAACCACAGTTCGGTCCGGCCCAGGACGGCGATGCTGTCCGTACGGCTGGTTCCAAGGCTGGTCACGAACGTGAGGGTACCGGTGCAGTCCGGATTAACCGTTACAGATCCGGTGTACGTGATGTTGGGAAAAAAGCCAAACTCCGCCACGGTGACGTCAAATTTACCGCTCACGTTACCTTCCCTGTCGATGTTCATGGTTCCTATGGCGGTGATATCGCCGCCTGGGAGGATCTTCTGCTGCCCCACATCCGTACCGAACACCCAAGCCCCAGCGATGGATTGGATGGAACATCGTCGACCCTCGGCATGCGCCCATGCGGGCGTCGCCAGAACCAGGCCCAACCCCAATAGGGTTACTGTCATCAAGGTTTTCATGTCATCACCTCCTGAAATGGGGTAAAAAATCGTCGCGATCGCCGACGTTCGCCTCGAGATACCCGGAAAACAGACCGCAGGGTTGGACCTGATTGGCCCGACCGCCTGTTGGAGTAAGATCTGGCGCGTCCCGTACCAGGTCACCGGAGGACTTCACTGCTCGTGCGGTGTTCCGGTCCTCTGCTATGACATAACGCGAGAATTGGCGACGAAATGCGTCATCGGCGCTCAGCGGACCTGCGCATGGCGATCGATCGAACCGGCGGGGTGACTGCGCTGCTCCAGGCGTGGGGCCGGGGTGACCTGCGCGCGCGGGACGACGTCCTGCCGCTCGTTTATGAAGAGCTCAGGAGGCGGGCGGCCACCTACTTGCGACGCGAGCGCACCGACCACACTCTGCAGCCGACGGCGCTCGTTCACGAGGCCTATCTGCGGCTGGTTCGCCAGGATCTCGTCACCTGGCAGAATCGCGCGCATTTTTTCGGCGTGGCCGCGCAAATGATGCGCCGAATACTCGTCGATCACGCTCGTGCGCTCAAGGCGGCCAAGCGCCCAGACGCCAAGTTGAGGGTGATGGTGGATCACGCGGTTGCCGCTGTCGAACAGCCCGACTACGAGCTCGTGCTGCTGGATCAGGCGCTCGATGAGTTGGCAGCCGTCGACCCGCGGCTGGGCCAAATTGTCGAACTGCGGTACTTCGTCGGGCTAACCGAGCAGGAAATCGCTGACATCCTCGCGGTCTCCCGATCGACGATCACGCGTGAGTGGCAGACAGCCCGCGCGTGGTTGTACCGCCGGATGATGAGTCCACCCGCACTTGCGCAAGACACGGTATGAGGGACACCGCTTCGTGGGATTGCGTTAAACACGCGTTTCAGGCAGCGCTCGAGCGAGAGCCGCACGAACGGCCGGCGTTTCTACGCGAGGCCTGCGGTAACGATCGGCCTTTGCAAACTGAGGTCGAGTCGCTCCTGAATGCGCATGAGCAAGCCGGGATCTTTGCGGAAGGCCCGGCCGTCCACAATCTGGCATCCGCCTGTGTTGGCCACAGGCTGCAGCATGGCGACTTCATCGGTCCTTACCAGATTACAGATTTCCTGGCGGCGGGTGGGATGGGCGAGGTGTATCGTGCGCGAGATTCCAAGCTCGGGCGCGACGTCGCCATCAAGATACTCCCGGCGTTGGCCGCAGGCGACTCCGGCCGGCAGCAGCGGTTCGAGCGCGAGGCGCGTATCCTCGCGGCGCTTAATCATCCCAACATCGGCGCGATTTATGGATTTGAACAGACAGACGGGGTACTTGGCCTCGTGCTGGAACTAGTTGAAGGCCCGACGCTAGCCGATCGAGTTGCGGTCGCCCGGGTGCCGATTCACAACGCGTTGACGATTGCCCGGCAATTAGCGGACGCGCTTGAAGCGGCACATGCGAAGGGCGTCATTCACCGCGATCTGAAGCCCGCCAATATCAAGGTAACAGCGACCGGCGTGGTGAAGGTGCTGGACTTTGGGCTGGCGAAGGTATGGGCGGACGAAGCATCGGGGCTCGGGTTTTCGTCTTTGCCCGTTATCACTTCCTCTGGAAAAACCGAGGGGGCGTTCCTCGGCACGGCGGCGTACATGAGCCCCGAGCAGGCGTGCGGGCGGGCGCTCGACCCGCGGACCGATATATGGGCGTTTGGATGTGTGTTGTACGAAATGCTCGCGGGGCGCGCGGCGTTCGTTGGGGACACGATTTTGGAAACGGCTGCGAAAATACTGGAACGCGAACCGGATTGGGCGGCCTTGCCAGCCGATGTGCCAGCGGAGATTCGAGCGCTGCTTGTCCGCTGTCTCGAAAAGGATCTCGGCCGACGCCTCACCTCGCCTACCGATGCGAAGATGATCATCGACGAGGCAGTGCTGCACGGGAGTACGATGCAGACTGCGGCGCGCGAAGCCCCCCGACGTCCATCGACGAGACGGATTCGTGCAATCGCCGTCCTGCCGCTCGTCAACCTCTCTCGCGATCCTGGTCAGGAGTACTTCACGGATGGAATGACCGATGCGCTCATTACCGAGCTCTCCAGGATTGGCGCGCTGAAGGTTGTCTCCCGAACATCTGTGACGCGGTTCAAGGACACAAAGAAGCCGTTACGGGACATCGCGCGTGAGCTGGGCGTTGACGGAATTGTCCAAGGATCCGTCTTACGTGTCGACGACCGCGTTCGAATCACCGCGCAGTTAATTCACGCTGCGACAGACGGGCACGTGTGGGCCGAAAGTTACGAACGTGAGCTTCGAGACATACTGCGGCTCCAAAGCGAGGTGGCGCAGGCGGTCGCACGAGAGGTTCATGTGTCGGTCAAGCCGGCGGAGACACAGAGGCTGATGGACAGGCGCAGGGTGGAGCCCGAGTCCTACGAAGCATATCTGAAAGGCATGTTCCATCTGAGGCAGTTCACGCCTCAGGGCTTCGAGAAATCGCTGACGCATCTGTACTGGGCCGTCGATAAGAACCCTCAGGACGCACTTGCGTGGGCGGGACTCGCACTCGCACACGCGATGATTAGCCACAACGATCTCCCGCCACACGATCCACACCAAGCGTTCGCGCGCGTCAAAGCCGCGGCGGAAAGAGCGCTGGCGCTGGACAGGACGGTTGCCGAGGCGCACCTCGCCGTTGCTGAACTGAAGCTCTATTACGAATGGGACTGGCCGGCGGCGGAACAGGCGTTCAAACTTGCATTTAAGTTCAATCCGCTTCTGGGTGAGGCTCACCGCCACCACGCGTGGTACTCGTTCGTCGCCGGAACCGTGGATCAGACCATCGCCGGCCTGAGGCGTGCCATCGAGATCGAACCGCTGTCGCCTCTCTACACCGCAGAACTCGGTTGGGTATATTGGGCGCTTGGCCGACGTGCCGAAGCGATCACCGAGACGCGGAAGTCACTCCAACTCAGCTCGCAGTTTCCGGTCGGATTGTTCGTACATGGACAGCTGCTGCGCGAAGAAGGCCGAACCGAAGAAGCCGTTGCGGCTCATCAACAGGCGGCTGCGGCGAGTCCAGGATTCATCTGGGCGCTCGGGGAAACGTACGCGTTGGTAGGCCGGTCAAACGATGCGCGGGCGATCATCGCGCCGTGGGTGAGTGGCAGTAAACCGAACAATGCCTGGGATGCGTTTGCGTTTGCTGTGGTTTCCGCTGCCCTTGGCGAAACTGATCAAGCCTTCCGCGGGTTGGAAGCCGCGTATGAGTACCGTCACAGCTGGTTTCCGGCCGTATGGAGCTTTCGAGTCTTCGCGCCTTTGCTGAACGATCAACGTTTTCAGGAACTGCTTCATCGAATGCACCTTCCGCCGACAACGCTTGATGTGATAGCCGGGCTGAGTATTCCCGCGAAACACAATTCATGAATCCCCAGGAAGCCCGCGTTCCTGGGCGAGGCTCGGCAAGCATGGAGTCAATTCGGATGGCTCGCCCTCGGTGTCGATAGAATCGATGAAGCCGGACCGAGCCCGTGCTGAACGGCGCCCCTATGTCGGCTTCTTCGAGTCCTAAACGGCTAGGGTACTAGCCGTCTGCCGCCTATACGTCCGGTAGCGATGAACCCGGACTCCATGGGATCTAGCGGGTCCTGCTCGGGCAGCAGGGCCTCGACCGTGAACGTCCCCTGGAACTCTCGGAAGGTCCGATCAAATCCGACCAGG
>DATKDY010000226.1:0-5291 GCA_035512515.1 Vicinamibacterales bacterium | reverse complement strand
TGCAAGTTGTTGATTCTAAAGACGGAGAGATGGCCGAGAGGCTGAAGGCGCACGCTTGGAAATTGATTCCGGTCGCGCTCAGTAACGCACACCGACACGCACCAACGCACTCTCCAGCCACGACTTCGCGCAACAACGATCTGCACCGGAGTGTCCCCGTAAATCACGGTGTTTGACTGGGGTTCCAAAGGGTATCTGACACAGTTCTGACACAAGACATCGTGCGACTTAGCGGCCGACGTCGCATCCCGCCGGTGCTCGCGTTGCGAGACGCGTGCGAGGTAGTCAGTGCGGCGTTACACACAGGCAGTCCGGATCGCGCGAAAATGCGAAGCTCGTATAATCAGCAGCGGCTTGGCTCTCATTTCAGGTACTGACCTCGGTCCCTACCGTATCGGTGCTGCCCTTGGTGCGGGTGGCATGGGCGAAGTGTACCGGGCGCGCGACACGCGTCTCGACCGCGACGTCGCCATCAAGGTCCTTCCCACGCAGTTCGCCGCAGAGCCCGACCGGCTGCGCCGGTTCGAAGAGGAAGCGCGTGCGATCGCGGCGCTGAACCACCCGCACATCTGCCAGATCTACGACATCGGTCCTGGATATTTGGTGCTCGAGTACGTCAGCGGTGCGCCGCCGCGGGGCCCGCTGCCACCAACGGAAGCAGTGCGGCTGGGGTCGCAGATCGTCAGCGCGCTTGAGGCCGCACACCACCGGAGGATCCTCCATCGAGATCTGAAGCCCGCCAACATATTGGTGACCGACACGGGCACCGTGAAGCTGCTCGATTTCGGATTGGCGAAGGCGATGACCGCCGATACCGACGGGACGCGTACAGCTGAAGGTACGGTGCTCGGGACGCCGGCATACATGTCGCCCGAACAAGCGCAGGGCCGACCGCTCGACGAGCGGTCGGACATTTTCAGCTTCGGGGCGGTGCTGTACGAGATGCTCGCCGGTGCTCCTGCTTTCGTCGGGCGATCGACGGCGGATGTTATCAGCGCGATCCTGCGCGACGATCCCCAGCCGCTGCGTGCGCCTGTCCGGATCGCGGGTATCGTTCGCCGCTGTCTCGCGAAAGACCCGTCGCAGCGCTTTCAGACAATGAGTGATGTGGCCGCAGCGTTGCTACAGGTCGGCGTCACGCCACTGCGGGAAAGTCCGCGCTGGCCGAAGCTGGCCCGACTGATGAACCTGCCGGACTCGCTGCGGCCCTAGAGCTACGACCGGGCCCCTGCGGGGCAGGCTGCCGCTGAGAGAATTTACTCCTGCGCCCTCCCACGGGGCAATCCGTCCTGGCGGCCGGACCCGTCAAGCGGCATCAGGTTCGATCCCAATCGGTCGTTCACGGCAATTCGGAGCTTCGGCTTGCATCGGAGGTAGCGGTCCGCGTCTGAATGGAGATGTGGCCGAGCAGGAACTGGATCTGGTCCAGTTCCCCGCCGGCCAGGTGGCATAGACGGGCACAGGTGCGCCGCAGCTCGTGGGGTGCCAGCTGTGTCGATGCTGGCGCGAGCCGTCGCGGCGTGGCCCACATCCCGCAGCACCTTCGGCGACATGCTGTCTCGGCAGACACGGGCGGCCTTGTTGATCGCGCGGAACAGCCGTTGATTTTAAAGGGGAGAGATGTCCGGACGTGGGCGAGCTGCCACGTTGGTGGGTCTGGCACCGATAATAACGGCGGGACATTGCACCCGCCAGCGGACTCCGGCGTCGACGGAGCGTATGCGGCGCGCACAGCAGACAAGGCCTATCGCACGACGCCTCTGCGTGCGCTGTGGCAGCACCCGCCGCACTTCGACGACGGCAGCGCCGCCACGCTGTCGACGTCGTGGCGCACTACAACCGGGTTCGTAAACTCGATCTCACCGCCGAGCAACAGCGAGAGCTCATCGAGTATCTGAAGGTGCTCTGATCGTCGGCATCGGGGCGCCTCGGGCCGACAACGAACGAAGCGGGCAAGCCATCTTCCGCTACCGTCCAGACACCACCGCGCCTCAAGGTCGGCTACAGCTCGTGAGAGCGGTGTACGTGTCGTCAGGCGGCGAATGATCCCGGCGAGCGAACCGCCCTTCCGACTCAAGCCCTACGTCTGTAGAACAATCCGCCGCCGCCGAGCAGCAGCACCACGAGGACGATGACGAGCAATGTGGTCGTGTCCATTTTCTCTCCCGTGTGTTTGTCGAGCGCGGCCCCGCGTCATCGCGTCCTCCGAACGCTCGTGCGCGGCGACAATTAGATCTGCCGCATAGCGACAACTAGATCTGCCGCTCCGGGTCGGCCGGCCGACTGTGTCAGGCTGTGATTAATGGTCACAGATGCGCAGGTGCGGCTTATGAGGCAGAAACGTATGGATGGCAAGACCCAGGCGGCCGCAGCGGCCGCCAGTGATATGAGTCTTCGGACCGCTCGGGAGTGGGACACGGGCCCCGCCCCGTCGGTAACGAAACAGCCCCGCGACTGGCGCACGCGTCCGGACCCCTTTGCGAGCGTCTGGCTCACGGACGTGGAGCCCCTCTTGCGAAGCGATGTGAAGGGCGTCCTCGAAGCGAAGCTGGTGCTTGAGGTCTTGCGCTCGCGCTACCCTGAGCAGTTTCATCCGGGACAGGCGCGGACCCTGCAGCGGCGCTTTCGCGACTGGCGGGCACTCCACGGCGTCGAGCCCGAGGTGTTCTTCCAGCAAATCGCCGTGCCCGGCCGTGAGGCCGCGATCGATTTCACGCACGCGAGCGATCTGGGCGTGACGATCGCCGGAGATCCGTTCCCGCACCTGCTGTTTGAGTTCGTGCTCAGTTACAGCCACTGGACGTGGGTGGCGGTGGCGTTCGGAGAGACGTTCGAGGCGCTGGTCGGGGGTGTCCAGGGCGCGCTGTGGGCGCTGGGCGGGGTCCCGGACATCCTGCGGAGCGACAATCTGTCGGCCGCGACCCACGAGCTGAAGGCCAGTAACGGGCGCGACCTGACGCCCCGCTTTCGCGCCGTCCTCGAGCACTATCGGATGCGCTCGACGCGGATCACCCCCGGTCGGGCGCATGAAAATGGGGTCGCCGAGCAAGCCCACCGACGCCTCAAATCGCTGGTGGCCCAGGCGCTGCTCGTGCGGGGCCATGCGGACTTCGACGACCTCGCCGCGTATGAAGCCTTCGTCCACGAGGTCGTGGCGTACTGGCGCAACCGGTCGGCGGCGGCCCGCCTAGCCGAGGAGCGGCCGGCGCTCCGCGCCCTGCCCTCGGCCGCAATTCCCAGCTACACGACATATTACCCGGTCGTCCGGCGGTGGAGCACCATCCGCGTGGCGCATCGGACGTACTCCGTGCCCGCACAATTGATGGGGCAGACCGTCGAAGCGCGCGTGCACCCCAATGTGGTCGAGGTCCGCTACCGCCACCAGATCGTCCAGACGATGCCGCGGCTGCGCAAGGAAGACGAGCATCGCATCGACTACCGGCACGTGATCGGCTGGTTGGTGCGCAAGCCCGGCGCCTTTGCGCGGTACCGGTATCGCGAAGACCTGTATCCCTCTGTCCTGTTCCGGCGCGCGTACGACGCGTTGGTGCGGACTCACGGCGAGCGGGCCGACGTCGAGTACCTGCGCATCCTGCAACTGGCCGCCACCGCCGGCGAGGCGCGGGTGGGCGAGGTCCTCGTCGCGATGCTCGATCAGGTCGGCGGCTTCGACTACGTCACGGTCCAAGCCCAGGTCGCGCCGCCCCGGCTGACGGTGCCCGTGATCCACATTGCGGCGCCCGACCTGACGGTGTATGACGCGCTCCGCGCCGGAGCGGCGGCATGAGTCGCTCCCCCACGGCCCCCACCATCGGCGATCAGATCACGACCCGGCTCACGGGGTTCCTGCTCACGACCGCCGCTCGCGAATTGGTGTCCCGGTTCGTTCAAGCGGAGCAGCAGGCGGCGCTGCCGCTGCTGCTCGAAGTTTTGGAGCTCGAGGCACAGGAGCGACACGAGCGCCGCATCACGCGTTTGCGCCGGGCCTCCAAACTCCCGCCCGGCAAGACCTTCGCCACCCTCGATGAAGGCCGCTTGCCGCCGGCGCTGGTGCGCCGGCTCCACGAGCTCGCCGAGGGCGACTTCCTGGAGGACGCCACCAACGTGTTGGCCTTCGGTCTGCCGGGCGTCGGCAAGAGCCACGCGCTGTGCGCCGTCGGCCACGCGCTCGTCGAGCGCGGCCACGCGGTCCTCTTCATGCCGACCTACAGCCTCGTGCAAGAGCTGTTGGCCGCGAAACGCGACCTCGAGCTGCCCCGCGCCTTGCGGAAACTCGATCAGTTCGCGGTGCTGCTCCTGGACGATGTCGGGTACATCCAGCAAAGTCCCGAGGAGGCCGAGATTCTGTTCACGCTCCTCGCCGAACGCTATGAGCGCCGCTCCGTCTGCATCACGAGTAATCTCATCTTCGCACAGTGGGATCGCATCTTTCGGGATCAGATGGCGACGGCGGCGGCGATCGATCGCCTGGTGCATCACTCGGTGCTGCTGGAATTCGATGTACCCAGTTTCCGGACCGAGCACGCCACACGTCGGGGAAAAGCCGCCGCCAGGCGATCGGAGACCGCTTCGTGACACAGCCGACCGCGCAGGATGCCCCAGGACCGACGATCGCCTCGACGGACGACCTGAGGCTCGACCGGTTTCGGCGCGCCCACGCGGGCGCGCCGATCACCCCGCCGAAGAGGCCGTGGACGCTGCCGGCCCCGTGGACGCGCAGACGCGCCCACCGCGCCTTGGAAAACGGGAGACCGTTTCCCACAGCGCCCACCGCCATCCTCGTCCTCTGGAATCAAAGAAAGGAATCCAGGCAGATCTCATTCACGGCCAGCGACCGGCCACCGACACTCACCGAGTGCCGCTGCGGTCGCCAGCGCACTTTCGCCAGCCCTTCGCCGGCAGAAATAGTTGTCGCTACCCGGCAAAAGTAGTTGACGCCGCGCAGCGTGTAAGCATTCGTGTTTCAGGCGTGTTCCCGTCGCCGTTTTTGTTCTCGCCACTTCTTCTCACGTGCATCAAGTTCCTGCTTCCGTACTGCAAGGACGCGTTTGCCGAGTTCGACAAAGCGGTCGTGTGCAGTCGTGCCTTTGAGCGTAGGTTTAGGCTCGGACTTCATCGTGAGTTCCTTCTGCCGCGCCGCAGTTGCGGCTTCGCGGCCTTAGTTCGTTCGACTTTCCAGCATGTCCTTGCCGATGAGCGCCTTGTACGTGAGACGCTTACCGACGATGGTTGCAGCCGCATAGGCGAACCGCTCTGCGTCCGTCAGTTTGCGGTTGTTGAAGCGGAAGCAC
>DATKDY010000225.1:0-5816 GCA_035512515.1 Vicinamibacterales bacterium | reverse complement strand
GTGGACTTCGGATGGATCTAATCGAGGACGACGGCGGAAGCGGCGCGGAGGCAGTCACGGCCCGCCCGAAGAAGGCCCGGCGCGACCAGCCTGCGACCGAGGGCGACCCTCCTCGTTACGGAAAGGTCGCCCGGCGTGGTGTCGCCTGGTCCTTCGTACGCGAGGGGGTGACCGAACTGGTGACCCTGCCTTCGGCGCTCATCATGGCACGCCTGCTCACGCCGTTCGACTTTGGGCTGGCGGCCTCGACTGCCTTTTTCATCACCCTTGCCACACGTCTGACCAATATCGGCTTCAACCTGGCGCTGGTGCGTATGAAGCACCTGAGGCCCGAGCATTCATCGTCCGTGTTCGTCGTGATTCTCGCTCTCGGCGTCGTGGCGTACACCATCCTCGCCAACACTGGTTCCCTGATGGCCGCTTTCTTCCGCGCCCCGCAGCTTGCGGAAGTCATGCCGGTGGCCGCGTTGTGTTTTCTGATCACCCCCTTCGGCAGCGTGCCCGCCGCCATGATGGCCCGCGAGATGCGCTTCCGCCACACCGCCCTCTGCGACTGGATTGGCACCCTGGCGCAGGCCAGCGCGGGCATTGGGCTGGCCCTTGCAGGCTACGGGTTTTGGAGCCTGGTATATGGGCAACTTGCCGGCGACATCGCCGGGACGGTGGCAAAGCTGGCCCTTGGCCGATGGCGACCCAGTCTGCGGTTCTCGGGCGCGGCAGTCAAGGAACTCCTGTCGTTCGGCACCGGAGTGTTCGCGAAACGTCTACTCGACTACGGCGCCAACAATCTGGACAACCTGGTGGTCGGCCGGATGCTCGGCATGTCTGCGCTCGGATTCTACGACAAGGGGTTCATGACGGTCAGAAGGGTGATGACTCGTCTGAACACCGGCGGCCCGATGGTGTCGTTCCGAGTGCTGTCGCTGATCTACGAAGAACCTGAGCGGTTCCGCAATGCGTACAGGAGAGTCATCCTGGCAAGTTCGCTCCTCAGCTACCCGGCACTGCTCGGACTTGCGGCGCTCGGACCTGACCTGATTCCCGTCGCTTACGGACCACGGTGGGAATCAACAATCGTCCCATTTCAGATTCTCTGCATAGCTGGCACGTTCAAGATCATCACTGAGTACGCGGGCAGTGCGGTGCAGGCGATGGGCAAGATTTGGGGGCAGGTGGGGCGCCAGGTGGTTTACGCAGGACTCATTGTCGGGTTCGTCATCAGCTTCAGCCGTTGGGGGCTGCCAGGCGTGGCGTTTGGCGTTCTGCTGGCAACCTTCGTCATGTATCTGCTGATGCAGGGATTGTTGATGCAACTGACCTCGATCACAGCGTGGAACATCGTCGAGTCTCAGCTGCCCGGGGTGCTGTGCGGCATCCTGGTGGGTCTGGCCGTGCTGACCGCGCGCTGGTTGACGGTCGGCCACGCGTCCTGGGCGCAGTGGGAACGGCTCGTCATCGAGATGGCGGCCGGCGGCCTCACGTACATCTCCTTTATCAAGTTCAATCGATTCCGCGCCGTGCGCCGCCTCGTTCGCGATGCCGCCAACGACCTCGCACCGCCGATTGGCCGCGTCGTGCGGCTGCTCGCGTAGGGTCCGCCACATGACGATACTGCGTACGGCTTACCGCAAAGCGACGCCCGCAAGCCTCCGGAAGGGCGTGTGGAAGGCTCGCCGGCGTGTGCCGCGCCGGCTGCACGACCTGCAATGGGAAGTGGGGCCAGAGGCGCGGCTCTCCCGCTGGACGGACGGCCAGCTCGATCTCGGCCCGTGGTACTGGCTCTTTCTCCTCGGCTGCAACAACTCCGGCACGACGCTGCTGGTCGAGACCCTTCAGTCGCACCCGCTGATCCGGAAGCTGCCGAAAGAGGGCCAGCGGTTGACCAAAGCCATCCCGAACTCCGCGCCTCTCGGCATTGGCCGGGTCTTCACCCAGCGCCTGGATCTGTTTCGGCAGACAGAGTCGGGGGACGGTATGTGCGTGCCGCGGCTGCGCTACGACTGGGCCTATTTCTCGGATCCGCGGCCTGGAATCCGGCTGGAGAAGAGCCCGCCGAACACGCTCCGATCGCGCTGGCTGCAGCGGCACTTCGCGCCCGCCAGGTTTCTCGTGCTCGTGCGCGACCCGTATGCCGTGTGCGAAGGCATCGCGCGGCGCCGCGGACACTCCATCGAGGAAGCCGCCGTGCACTGGCGAACGGTACATGAGATTCTGCAGGAGGACCTGCCGCATCTCGAACGCGCTCTCACTGTCCGGTACGAGGATTTCTGTGAACGGCCACTGGACGTTCTGGAGACCGTGCGGGGCTTTCTCGGCCTGGAGGAGCCGTTCGATGCGTCGCTCGCCACACGCGAATTCAATGCCCACAACATGAGCGGGGCCCCGCATCAGCTCGAAAACTTCAACGACCGCAGCATCCGCCGTCTCTCGACCGGCGATCGCGAGACCATCACCCGAGTGATCGGTGATCGCATGACTCCATGGGGCTATCAACCGCCAGGTGGAACCGCATCATGAATCGCAGACACGCGACGGCCGCGTTTCGCGCCGGCATCATCGGCTGCGGGCGGATCGCCAACGCGCACGTGCAGGCCATGCTCGCGTGCCCTGACGTCGAGCTCGTGGCGCTGGTCGATCCCGCACAGGGCCGGGCAGCGGCGCTGGGGGAGAAGTACGGCACGAACGCTGCCACCCATACCAGCATCGGTGACGCGCTCGGCGACATCGACGGGGCGGTCATCGCCACGCCGAACCATCTCCACGCCGCCCACGCCGTGCAGTGCCTCGAGGCCGGCGTTGCCGTGCTGATTGAAAAGCCGCTGGCCGCGTCGCTCGCCGACGGGGTCCGGATCCGCGATGCCGCTGCCGCGGCAGGCCTCGTCGCGGCCGTCGGTTACGTGACGCGCTTCAACGAGAGCAATCAGTTGATGCGTGACCTGCTGCGCCGGGACGCGTTCGGACGGGTCCGCCGCTTCGCTTATCAGTTTGGAACACGCGGCGGCTGGGCGCCCCTGTCGGCGTACAACCTCGACCGCACCACAGCCGGCGGCGGCGTGCTCGTCGTCACCGGCACGCACTTTCTCGATCGGATGCTCGACTGGTTTGGCTACCCGGTGCGTGCGGAGCTTCGAGACGATTCCCGTGGCGGTCCCGAAGCCAACGCCCTCGCCCTGTTCGAGTTCGATCATCCCGCCGGACCGATTGCGGGCGCCGTGCGCTTCTCGAAGTCCGTGGCGCTCGAAGGCGGCATCGTCCTCGACACCGAAGCAGGAATCGTCGTTCTGCGGGACCGGCCAGGCGCCCAGGTGGTGATCCGTTCGGACAAGACACCAGGGCTCGAAACCGTGCTCAGGGAGCGTCCCAGCCATCAGGCACCGGCGCGGCCCGGTGAATTCGTGCTGCAGCTCCAGGACTTCGTTGCCGCGGTGAGAACCGGCACGCCACCGATGGTGTCGGCGGACGGCGGGGTGGCGTCGCTGCGATTGCTCGAAGAGCTGTATCGCCAACGGCGCCCGCTTGCGGACGATTGGTATGCGGCGACGTCCGCCATCGAGGTGGGCTCATGATGCGAATCGCCGTGTTCGGCGCGTCCGGATTCGTCGGCGCCACGCTCGTCGAACGCCTCTGGCGTGCGGGTGACGCCGAGGTCGTGCCGGTGATTCACAGCAGCGGCAACGCGGCACGCCTGGCACGCTTCGGAAAACCCCTGGTCACCGCCGACGCACTGCAGCCGGACACGCTCGATCGCGCGCTCGACGGCTGCTCGCACGTGGTCAACTGCTCGCGTGGCCCCGCCGAAGTGATGGTGCGAGGGCTCCGCAACATGTTGGACGCCAGCCGGCGGGCGAAGGTCCAGCAATTCGTCCATCTGAGCAGCGTCGCCGCGTATGGCGATCTCGAGGTGACGATGCTCGAGGAATCGGCGGAGCCGCGCCCGGCGCGTAATACTTACGGATGGACGAAGAACGCGCAGGATCAACTCGTCCAGCGAGCCGCCGATGGCGGTTTACGGTGTGCCGTCCTGTGCCCGCCGAATATCTCTGGTAGCTACTCGGCGTTCCTGATGGAGGTGGTGCAGTCGATTCGACGAAGCGAGCTGGCCCTGGTCGAGGACGGGAGTTATCCGGTCGAGCTCGTCGATGTCGAAAACCTCGTCCACGCGATCCGGCTGGCGCTGCGAGCGCCCGAAATAGACGGACGCCGCATCTTCGTCACCGATGGACGTCCCAGGACCTGGGCCGACCTCGCGGCGGCCCTTGCGCCGTTAGCCGATGCGAATGGACCCCTGCCGTCGATTGGGTTGGATGTGGCCCGCCAGTTGTCGGCCGAACCGGCGGCCGCGCCGGCGTCGCTGATCAGGACGTTCAAACATTTCTGCTCGGCCGATGTCCGAAACGCACTTAAAAAGGACCCACTGATTGCGTCGGCCGACAAGTCGGTGAAGGGAATGATCCGGCGCGTGGCGCCACTCGAGCGGGCGCTGCGGCGTCGCTTCGAAGAACGCGCGCCCATCAAACGGGTGGCTCGCGGCCCGCGCGTGTCGGAGCGTCTGATTCGCCAACAGCTCCGGAACATCCGGTATTCGCAAACGCGCGCCCGGGACGTGTTGGGGTACGAGCCCCTGATTACTCCCGAGCAGAGCATGAACGCATTCCGCGCCTGGTACAGCGAGCTTCACGGGTGGCAGGACGCGGCATGGCCGCTGTCGCGCCATTTGTACCAGTAGGCACGCGATGAAGAAACAGGCGGAGGTTACACGGATGAACGTTCCAGGCGCATTGAGGGCCGCCACGGCCCTGGACCGCCTTCAGTGGCGGGTGCGGCTGAACGCGATCAAACGGCGGGGGAAGCAGCGCGTGGCGCTCGCCAGCTTCCCGCGGAGTGGCAACACCTGGCTCCGGTTCATGCTGGAGGCCGCCACTGGCGAATTGACCGGGAACGCGAGTGACCGTGAGGCCAGAGTTCTGCATCGTGCAAAAGACGGCCTCGTGATCAAGACGCATCGCCGCGACTCGTACCGGTACACGCACGCCATTCACCTGGTCCGCAGCCCGTTCGACGTGGCGGACTCGTTTTTCGACTGGAAGCGCTCGCTCGGCTGGACCGGGAAGCACGGCGAGGAATCGTGGGACGAGTTCGTGCGACGAATCATTCCGCTCTGGACACTCCACACGCGACACTGGCTCGACACCAGGACGCCGACATTCTTGATTCGCTACGAAGATTGCCTGCGCGAGCCCGCACCGCAGTTCCGGGCGCTGCTGGCCTGGCTCGACCGCCCGGTGTCCGATGAGACGCTTCACGCGGCGATCGATGCGACATCGTTCGAGCAACTCAAACGCAAGCAGTCGGCCGAGTCGCCCGTCGGGGGCAAGTTCTTTCGACGCGGCGCTGCGGCCAAAGGCATCGAGCGGTTCTCGCCGGAGCAGCGCCAGTGGGTGCTGGCCCAGGCGCGACGCGAGCTCGAACAGTCCGGGTACGAACGACTCGTTAACGAGAGGGTCAGCTGATGTGCGGCATAGCCGGCCGTCTCAATTTCAAAACCGGCGCGCCGGTGGACCCGTCGGTCGTCCACGCGATGTGCGAGCTGATTGCCCATCGTGGACCCGATGGCCAGGGTGTGTGGACCCAGGGACCCGTCGGCCTTGGACATCGGCGCCTGGCCATCATCGACCTGACGCCGGCAGGCCGCCAGCCCATGGCGTCGCCATCCGGTGACGTCTGGGTGACGTTCAACGGCGAAATCTACAATTTCCTCGAATTGCGGCGGGAGCTGGAAGGACGGGGACACCAGTTCCGGTCACGGAGCGACACGG
>DATKDY010000224.1:0-7117 GCA_035512515.1 Vicinamibacterales bacterium | reverse complement strand
GAGCGGCCGGACGCCGACTACCCGATGGTGCTCATCACCGGACGCCAGCTCGAACATTGGCACACCGGCGCCATGACGCGACGTGCCGCCGCCCTGGACTACATCGAGCCGGAGCCGGTTGCCTCACTGCATCCATTGGATCTCGAGGGATTCGGCATCCCGCCCGGTGGCATCGTCACCATCGCGTCCCGGCGGGGCAGCATCGCGCTCTACGCCCGCGCGGACGACGGGATGCCGCGTGGCGCGGTGTTCGTGCCGTTCTGCTATTACGAAGCCGCCGCGAACCTGCTCACCAACCCGGTCCTCGATCCGTTCGGCAAGATTCCGGAATTCAAGTACTGCGCGGTCAAGGTGAGCGCTGGCGGCCCCGAGCCTGAGCGTATGAGCTTTGGCGGAGGCACCCTCCTCCCCGGACACGAAGGACACGAAGGATCCATTAGAAATTAATTCTTCGTGGACTTCGTGACCTTCGTGGACTTCGTGAATGGTGACGGGGCGTGATGGCCGGCGGCATCGTTCTCTGCGGCGGTAAATCCACGCGGATGGGGAGCTCGAAGGCGCTACTGCCCTTCGGTCCCGAGACGATGCTGCAGCGGGTCGTACGGCTGCTCGGCGAGGCCGTCACGCCGATGGTGGCGGTCGCCGCCGTCGATCAGGTCCTCCCGGATCTTCCGGCCGATGTAATCGTCACGCGCGACGAGCACGAGGGACGGGGGCCGCTCGAGGGGCTGCGCGCCGGGCTGAAGGCCATGCCGCTTCACGTCGAGGCGGCGTACGTCACCAGCTGTGACGTACCGCTCCTGGTGCCGGCATTCGTCCGGCAGATGCTCGAGCTCGCCGACGGCTACGACATCGCCGTGATGGAAATCGATGGCTTTGCTCACCCGCTCTCGGCTGTCTATCGTCGCGCGACGCTGCCCCACATCGAAGAGCTGCTCGCGAGCAACCGCCTGCGCCCGGCGTTTCTCTTCGACGCGGTGAAGACGCGCCGTGTGAAGCCCGCGGAAATGACTGCCGATCCCGAACTGCTCACGCTTCAGAACCTCAACACTCCAGAGCAGTACGCGAACGCGCTGGCACGTCTTCGCGAACCATAGGCCGCTACGCGGAGGGCGGCTTCGCCGAGGGCCGCTTCGCGGAGGGAGAGATCCGGCGCAGCCGGCCCGCTGAGCGAAGCGAAGCCATCGCGCCGAAGGCGCGCCCTCGGCCGCAGGCCGCTGCGATTATTGCGTCCATTGCGCGATCGGAATGGATAACAGGACGTAGCGTTCGCGCAGTTCGACGACGTGTGCGGGCAGCTCGCGCGTCGGGAATTCGCCGGCGCGGCAGCGGTCACGGAGCTTGCGGATCTCGATGCGATACAGATCGTTGATCTGCTCGCGGAGCGTTTCAGGCGATGTCGTCGCGCCTGGGACGAGCCCGTGGCGGGCCAGCTCCTCGAGCACTTCCGGTTTGTAGCGCATCAGCGGCAACGCGCGAGATCGGCCGCTGCGGCGGCGCGCAGGGCGGCCGCGACGTCGGTGGCGCGCCTGTAGGTGCTGCAGGCCGCCGCAAGCTGACCCAGCCTGGCGTGCGCGCGCGCCAGGCCCACCAGCGCCGCCGCCGAGGGCTCGCCGCTCACCGCCCGTTCGTACGCCATCCGCGCGTCCTCGAACCGATCGACTTCGAACCAGAGCTCGCCGGCAAGAAGGTTGAACGTCCGCGGCCAGACGGCTCGCCGGCCCCTCAACTGCAGCCGCTCAGCCAAATCCCGGGCGTGCGTCAGCAGCAACTCCATCTCGGGCCGTTCATCCTGCGCGGCAGCCATGGCGGCGCGAATGGCCGTTTCCGCATACTCGGCCTCGAGCGCCTCGTCGGTTGTGCGGAACGCCTGGAGATCGTCTATCGTGCGCTGCACCGGAGCGAGCAACTCCGCGGCGCCACCGGCAGGCGCCAGCGCCCGCGCCTCGGACCAACCGTCGAGCGCGATCATCGCGATCCGGAGCAAGCCACACGCGCCCGCTGCCAGCGATGCGCCCAACGCCGCGCGCGCGCCCATGTCGTCTCCGCGCAGCAGCCGCTGCTGCGCCTGCTGGTTGGCGGCGATCTGCGCCGGGCTGCACGGCTCCTGCGGGCTGAGGACCGCAAGTTGTAGGGCAACGAGCAGGGCGCCCATCTCACCGTTTACTTCTTCAGCATGCGATCCACGCTGAAGCGGCCGGCGCCGACGAAGAGAAACATCGTGGCCACGGCAAGAAACATGAACGGCAGCTCTTTACGAAGGTAGGGATCCGCTGCGTGCGACATGAAGCAGGCGACGGAGAAATTGATCACCATCGCCAGCGCGACAGGCCTGGTGAGCAGGCCGGCCGCGAGCGCGAGCCCGCCGAAAAACTCCGTCAGCATGGTCAAGTACGCCATCTCGGCCGGAAACCCGAGTGACGTCACGGTCTGGACGAACGCTTCACCGGGCGGCACCTTGCTCCAGCCATGGGCCAACGCGAGGGAGAGACCAGCGAACACCCGCAGGATCAGCAGGCCGAGATCGCCGATGGCCGAATTGAGTTTTACGCCGCCAAACAAAACCGTCTTCATGGCTACCGCCCTGATGGAGTGGTTGTGGGCGGCACCGCCGGCGCGCCACGGATGATGTAGTTGGCCGGCGGCTCGGCCCCGAGCAGGTACTTCACGAAATAATCCCAGCGCCGCCGAACCATATAAGGTTCGTTGCCGAACCCGTGGCCGCGGTTGGGGAAGAGGATCAAATCGAAGTCCTTGTTGTGCCGAATCAGCTCGTCCACCACGAGCAGCGTGCTGTAGTACGGCACGTTGAGGTCCATCGTGCCGTGCGCGATGAGGAGCTTGCCCTTCAAGTTCCTGGCGTGATTCTGGTTTGCCTGATCGTCGTAGTTGGTCGTGCCGTCGGGCTTCTTCACGAGCAACCCCTGCCACTTCTCGCCCCAGTCGTCTTCGTAGACACGGTTGTCGTGATTGCCCGCCTGCGAGACGCCGACCTTGAAGAAGTCGGGGTAGCGGAACATCGCGCCCGCGCTCGCAAATCCGCCGCCAGAGTGGCCGTAGATGCCGGCGCGTTCCAGATCGATCCACGGGTGACGCGATGCCAGTTCCTTCATGCCGGCGACCTGATCGGGCAGCGTGTTGTCGCCCATGTCGCCGTAATAGGCCTCGTGGAACGTTCGCGACCGCCACGGCGTGCCCATCCCGTCGATTTGCACGACGATGAAGCCGAGCTCGGCAATCGCCTGGGTATCGCCGCGAGAGGCCGAAAAGCTTCGCCCACCGACGCTGCCGGTCTGCGGACCGGGATAAATGTGGTTGATGATCGGGTACTTCTGCGACAAATCGAAATTCGTCGGGCGATACATCAGTCCGTACAGGTCGGTCGTGCCGTCACGTCCCTTCACGGTAAAGGGCATTGGCGGCTTCCAGCCGGCGGCGACGAGCCTGGCAATATCCGCGCGCTCGAGCTCGAGCAGCATCTTGCCGCTCGCGTCGCGCAGGACCGCCACCGGCGGGACGTCAGGCTCGGAGTAGGAATCGACGAAATACTTGCCGGACGGCGACAGATCCACCGTGTGGTCGCCATCCTCGGGCGTCAGCAGCGTCTCGCCCCTCCCATCGAAGTCGATTTTGTAGAGGTTCCGGAAGTACGGGTCCTGCCCCTTGCTCTTGCCCACACCCTGGAAGTAGATGACGCGCGCGTCCTCGTCCACGCGGAGCACCTGGGTGACGTTGCCCTCGCCGATCGTGATGCGATTCTTCTGCAGCCCGCTGCTCGCGTCGTGCAGGTAGAGGTGTCCCCAGTCGTCCTTGCGCGAAAACCACAGCACCTCGTTCGACTTCTGCAAGTAGCGCCAGTTGACGCGGCCCTGCCCGGATTCGAAGAAGGTCTCGGCGCGCTCGGCAAGCACGTCGCGGACCTTGCCGCTTTCGGCGTCGGCAATTCTCAGATCCTCGCGCTTGTGATCGCGTGACGTGGACAGAAACGCCACTTCGCGGCTGTCCGGGCTCCACTGCACGTCGGCCCACGTGCCGCCGCAGACGATGTGATCGCACAGGCTGGAGCGATGCGAGTCGATGGGCTGATCGAGTTTGGTGACCCTCTTCTGTTCGACGTCGACGATCACGCGCTCGAGCATGAAAATCTTGTCGTCGCCCGGCAGCGGGTACTTGAGCGTGGTCAGCGTGGGATGACCCACCGTCGTCTCGACGAAGTGCATGTCGCCGACATCGCGAGAGTCGTGACGGAACGTGGCAATGCGCTTCGAATCGGGCGACCAGACAACGACGGGCGTGTCGCTGCGCGTCCAGCCGGCATCATTGCGCGCGTAGGCGAGCTCCGCCGTGCCATCGGTGGTCATCTGCGTTTCCTGGCCGCTCTTGACGTCGCGGATCCACAGGTTGTGATCGCGAACGAACGCCGCCTGGGTGCCGTCTGGCGATACGATCTGCGTGCGTGCCGCCTGCGGACCGCCGCCCGGGACTCCGCCGGCTCGCGCCTCCGTCGCCGCCCCAAGCGATGTGCACGCCGCGCCCGCGCGGTCGCAGCGCCAGCGGCGTTTGGACGCCGTGAATTCAATCGCGAGCCCATCGCTGCTGTAGTCGAAGTCGTTGAAGGGCAGCGTCAGCGCCGTGTATGCGGCGCCGGGGTTGGCCGCCGCCAGCGCCGAAGACATGCGCGCGTGATCGAAGGCGGGTTCTTTGGCCGCACGCACCGGATCGACGAGCACGAATTCGGCGCCGCCCGGCACGCTGACGCGATACCAGAAGCGATCATCGGGCAGCCAGTTGGGCCGCACCGTGGTGCGGAACACGAGCGGCGCCGTGCTGTAGCCCATGAACCGTTCGGCGCGCGCGTAGTCGTCCGCGGTCAGCGCCTGGCGCGGGGGCGCGGCCTGTTGGGCCGCGAGAGAAGCGCCGGCACAAACGACCGCGACGGCCACCGCCGGGATCACGCGAGAACGCATCGACATGCCACCTCCAGGAATCTTCAGACTCTACACCGAGTGAATTCGAAGCGCACATTGGCATGGATCAAGGTCGTCTGCCACGACCACCGCATACGTCTCTTGTCGGCCGTTCACGCCGTGGCCTGAGTCTGCCCTGCTTCAGCTACACTTCCGCTGATGAAGTGGGCGCTGGCCCTGGTCCTGGCGTCGATGTTTGCGCTCCCCACCGGGGCGGCCGCGCAGGATGGCGACGCGCCTCCTCCGCCGCCTGGCCTGTTCAGGAAATTGATGGTCACGCTGGGCCGCGATCTGAAGCGGCTGCCGTCGCGTGAGAACGCGGTGGTGCTCGTCAACGGCGCGATCCTCGCCGCCGCCGCGTATCCCTTCGACGACATCACCACGCTCGGCGCTTCGTCTTCGCCGCTGTTGAAGCGGAGCTTTTCGGGATTCGGCAAAGCGCTGGGACGCGAATGGGTCCAGGGCGGCGGCGCGCTGGCCGCGTATGTCGCGGGCCATCTCTGGGACAAGCCGCAAATGATCGCCGCCGGCGGCGATCTCATCGAAGCGCAACTCGTGGCGCTGACGGTCACGCAGGGGCTGAAGTTCGCCGTCGGCCGGACGCGGCCCGATGGCGAGGCACGGTCGTTTCCATCCGGACACGCGTCCGCGGCCTTGGCCACCGCGCGCGTCCTCCACCGGCACCTCGGTCGCCGAGCGGCGATCCCGGCCTATGCGATCGCCGTCTACACATCGGTATCGCGGTTGCAGGCCAACTCGCACTACCCCAGCGACGTGATCGCCGGCGCCGCGCTCGGCCTTGCGATTGCCCAGACCGCCACGATCGAACTCGACGACGCTCGGGTGCAGATCACCCCTGCCGTCGCACCAGGCTCGATCGCCGTCGTCTTCACGCTGAGATGATTGCGCGATAGACACGATCGCCCCTCGTCGACCAAGGAAAAGGAAACGACCCTTCGGCGCGAGAGCGCCGCGCTCCGAGCGTAGCGAGGCCTCTGTGCGAAGCGTCGCGTGCGCCAGCCGTTTGCTCGCCTGAGGTTGAGCTGCCGCCTGAAATGACAATCGCAGACAAATCGAGAAACCGTGCGACCTCTTCCTCCCTACGGATTGGGCCCGGCTTCCTCTACAATGCGTCGCATGAACGTCCATCACTCGTTTGGCCGTCTGGCCCTGGCGGCGGCCGTGACCGCCTGGATCGTCTCCATCGCCCTCGCCGGAGCGGGGGCGGACCGCGCGGGCAGGCAACAGCTGCAGCCTCCGGCCCAGCCCCCCGCCGCGCAGCAGCCGCAGGGTCCACCCGGCAATCAGACCCCCGCCGGACAGCCGCCGCAGGGACAACCCGGCAACCAGACGCCCGCCGGCAACCAGACGCCCGCGACCCCGGCCCCGCCTGCGCCCAAACCGGCGATCCCGGTCGCGGCAAGCTCCATTGCCGCCCGGCCCGAGACCTTCTACGGGCAGAACGTCTCGGTGTACGCCACCATCGAACAGCAGCTCACGCCGACGGCCTTCACCATCGATCAAGACCCGAAGAACAGCTCGGACAAGCAAGTCGTCGTCCTCGCGCGGCGTCTGCACGAGAAACCCGAGCCCAACGCCTACATCACGGTGATTGGCGAAGTCGTCCGAGCCGACGCGGCGGAGATCGCCAAAGCGGCCAAGGGCAGCGCCGCCGGGCTCCCCCCCGACGTGCTGGCGCAGCACGCCGGCAAGCCCGTCATCATCGCGACGGCCGTCATCACGACCGCGCTCAACGACATCGCCAAGTTCATCCCGCCGCCGATGACGCCGGAGGAAGAAGTGCTCGACAAGGCGATGAAATCCGTGGGGCCCGCCAACGGGGCGCTGCGCAAGGGTATCGAGGCGTCGAACGCGGAGCTCGTGAAGACGAACACGGATGTCCTCGCCAAGGCGTTTGCAGAAGTGGAAACGTTCTGGAAGGGGCGCGACAACGCCCAGGCCGTGAAGATCGCTCAGACCGCGCGAGGAGCCGTCGATGCGATTGCCAAGGCCGCGGCGATGGGCAACTGGAACGAAGCGAAAACGCAGAACACGACGCTCGGCCAGCAGTGCGCGAGCTGCCACAAGACGTTCCGCGAGCGGCTCGAAGACGGCTCGTTCGCCGTCAGACGACCAGGCACGCGCTGACC
>DATKDY010000223.1:0-4273 GCA_035512515.1 Vicinamibacterales bacterium | reverse complement strand
TGCAGGTTCGGCTTCGGAGATCCTCGAGTAGCGTCTGGATCCCTGCATCATCATTGGCGACGGACCAGGTATCACCACCGGCGCCGATCGCTACATCGAGTTGCGCCTTGGCGACATCGATACCGATGCACAACGGTGCAGTTTCCATCAGTTGCTCTCCTGACGGATGCGGTCGTGCACGGCTCGTCCTTGCAGATGCGGGCTCAGCGGCCCTTCCAACTGTTCGAGCTTTCACGACCTGGGAGCGTGCGGCGCCCCGGCTAAACGCACGGTTTCATTGGAACCCTAGGCGCAACGGGCTGCCGCACACCCCCGAGTTTACGTCAGGGTCTACATCCGTAAGATACAAGACGCCGCATTTCGAAATATAATGAGACAACCGCATCATCACGAGCGAACGCGACACCTGCTAGGTAAGCACAGCGACTACAAAGTAACGTATTCCCGCGGCTGTGTCCCGTCCACAAAGGCGCGGAAGTCGTCGCTGTATGCATGTTTGCGGATTTGCCATACTCTCACGAATCCTGGCAAGCTGAGGTAACCGGAATATTGCGCAACCATGGCGTTCCAGACGCGCTCGTCAAGGCGCCCCCCTCGGTGCTGGTAAAACGCATCCTCCCATACCCTGAACAAACTATGAAACAGCGACACGAACTGCATTCGCTCAGTTTCTTCTAGCGCCTCAAAATCGTTTTTGCCGCGGACGTAGACGCTGGCTAGTGCCGCGTCCTGCGTATGCGCAGTCGCATTCCGAAACGCCTCACTTATCTCGTGAACGGCCGCAATGCGTGCCTCCCGATTCTGAGCGCGAATTTGGTTCGCGAGGTATAGTAATGAGATCACGACGGCGACGGTCGCTACGATATCACTGATCGCGGTAAGAAGATTTAAATCCATGGGTCCTGTTGCACCCGATGGCCAGACCGCCGTTCTAGTCGGCCGGATGCCCTTTCGGCGAAAGCTATGTCTTCGGCTCTACCCGCCTTACAATGTGCCGTTCCGCGGCGGGGTTTGCTAGATTCTCCTATGGAGAGCTGTAGTCTGATGAGACGGTGAGGTGACGCGTGCTCAGTTCTGTGGTGAACCAACGTGCCTTTATCATCGCGTCAGGCGGCGCGGCGTCTAACATCGGGTGAAGCTGGCGCGTACGACGTGAGGATTGATCTCAGTGGTATGGGCCGCGCAGCTTACCCTTAATACGTTAGCGACTATACCATGAACCGCAATGAGTCAGACCGCCGAACTCATCGAACTCGCCAAGGAAATCGCTTCCGCTATACCGGACTTCCAGCGAGTTCGGGGGCCAGGCCTGGGCGACCGTGCCACGCATGAATTCATGAACCAGCTAAGACGCCGGGCTCAGCAAGAGTTCGGCGAAGATTTGAGTGAGCGGCGAATCTGCGGCGACACCGGCTTTGCCGTCGGCTTCTACATTCCCGCTGAGGAGACGATCATCGAGGTTGCCCTTGGACTTCCGAATCCCGCGAGCGAATTCGAGAAGGACGTCCTTAAGGCAATCATCGCGCAGGAACTCGGTCACAACGTGTCACGGCTTGTTTTCATTTCCCGGGCGGGCGCCGTCAGGAAGTGCGAGCAGCCCGGGCGCTCCGCGGTCCGGCGGTGGGCGAAATCTAACCATCAACTCGAGATCGAAATCCACGAGTTGCCGGGCGAGCCTCGGCGTAGGCGCAGCGGGCAGGAAGGGCTCGCGTCTCGGAGCGAACGGCCACCGCCGGCGTCATAGACGCCTTGTGGATTTCTTGCCGAACGGCGCGGTGAGGCTGACGCGGATGGGTGCCAGGACTTGGCCGCAGTATCATTCGGCCGCGCAGCTTACCGCAATTGCGTTAAGCAACCCATGAAGTTCTCCAGAGGGCAACCGGCACCTGAAGGAGACGACGAAGCTCGCGCGTTCAAGCTGAAAGTTTCTTCGTTCAAACGAGCCCGCCCGCGCGCAGCTCCCGCAGCGCGGCCGCCCACGCCTGCATCTCCTCCGGCAAGCCGAAGGACACGCGGTTGTGATCCAGCATCGGCGGAAACGGCCGGCCCACTCTGATCCCGCGCTCTGCCATGGCCGCGATATAGCCGCGGAGATCCGAACGTATGCGGTGCATGAGGAAGTTGGCATGCGTCGGCAGGTGCGGGATCTCCAGCTCGCGCAGTGTCGCCACTGCGAGGTCGCGTGAGTCGCGGTTCATCTGAACGCTGCGACCCACGAACGCCGGCTCCTCCAGCGCGGCGAGCGCCGCGGCGATGCCGAGCTGATTGATGTTCGTGTTCAGCGTGAACTGCTCGATGCGCGTGGCGGTGCGTGGCTCGGCCAGCGCGTAGCCGACGCGCAGCCCGGCCAGCCCGTACACCTTCGAGAAGGTGCGGCTGACGACCACGCCGGGTCGCGAAAGCGCGAGGGCGATGAAGCTGCGGTAGCCGGGCGCCTCGACGTACTCGAAGTACGCCTCGTCGACCAGGAACCAGGTGCGCTCGTCCGCCGCGCGGATCCATGACTCGACGTCGTCGCAGGACGTGAGGGTGCCGGTGGGGTTGTTCGGGTTGCAGACGAAGACGAGCGACGCGTCGCCCCCACGGGCGGCGGCGCGCATCCCATCGAGGTCGTGCGAACCGTCCGGCCGGAGCGGGACCTTGACGATGTCGATACCGAACGGGCGGGCATACTGCTCGACGTGCTCGAAGGTGGGGTCCGGCAGGACCAGCCGCGCGCCGGGTCCCATGGCCTGCACGACCATCTGGAGGACCTCGGTCGAGCCGTTGCCGAGCACGACCTCGGCCCCGACGCCGTGCCGCGCGGCGACGGCGGCCTGCAGCTCGTCGCGGCGCTGCGGGTAGCGGTTGCCGATCGCGAGCGCGTCGAGCACCGCGCGTCGCGAAGCCTCGGGCATGCCGAGCGGGTTCTCGTTCGAGGACAGGCGGATCGGGTCGGTGTGACGCCGGGGCCGAAGCGCCCGGACATCGCGCGCGAGCGCCGGCACGGCCACCGAAGCGGCCAGCGCTCCTACGAAGTGGCGCCGATGCATGGCCCACCTCCGTGGGTTGAGGGACGCCGGAATGATGCAGCCCGCCGGAGCCGGGCGCCACACTGACGCGGGACGGGTCAGCCGGTGGCGGGCGACGTGCGCCGGGGCACCGGTTCCGCTTGACCTGAGCGTGCGTGCATCCGACGCCGAAGTGCGTACCGGCGGCTGGACGCGATCAACCCTCCGCCGTGAGCCGGGCGAGCTCGGCGCGGACGCGTTCGATCCGCGGTTGGAGCATCGGCTCGGCCGATGCGCGCAGCTCGAGCCAGCGGGTGAAGACGCGGATGGCGGCGTCCCGGTCACCGATCGCGGCGGCCATTCGGCCCTCGAACTCCAGCGCGGGCACGTACCACAGGTCGGAGTTGGCGCTGGACGGGCGTCGCCGGATGGCGCGCAAGGCGCCGGCGGGATCGCCGCTGGCCTCGTGCAGGCGGGCCAGCGAGATGTTGACGCGCATGAGCTGCACCTCACCGATGGACGGGCCGACCCGGACCTCGGAGTCGAGTCGCGCGAGTTGCGCCGCGGCGTCCGGTGCATCGGTGACCACGGCGCGGATCGTCCGGATCAGGTTCGCGCAGACGACGTTGCCTTCTCCGAGTCGGGTCAACCCGTCCGCGATGACATCGACGCGCTCGCCGGACCACGCGCGCCAACGGCCGAGAGCGCAAAGAGGCAGGCCTGCCGCGGCCGTGGTGTCTCCGCGCGTGAGAAGCTCCAGTCGGTTGGCGGCAACGGCCGCGAACGCGCTGTCGCCCTCCGCGTGGAGCGCTTCATCCACGGCATGGATCAACCAGGGGACGGGGCTTGCGGCGCCGTCGATCGCGCGCTCCAGCAGCGCGCGCGTGGCCGTGGGACGGCCGAGTGAGACGAGGCCACTATGGAGGTTCCGCCAGAGTCGGCCCGACTCGACGGCCGGATCCGCGGCTGTGCGGCGGTGCAGGATCTCGACGGCGCGTTCGATGTCGCGGAGCTCGCCGATCCCGAAGAGCGGGTAGTACGTGAGCCAGGACACCATCCCCGTGGAGGCCGTGTCCATGGAGGCGTGCAACGCGCGCACGGCGGCCGTGTCGCCGAGCCCGAGCACGCGGGCCCAGTACTGGTACGGCGCGACCTCGGCCGAGGCGTCGCCCCTCGCCAGCAGGGCATGCAGCCGCCGGAACTCGGTGCGGTCGGGATTGTCGTACAGCTCACCGTCGATCAGGTGAACGAGCGCCGGCGTGAAGCTGGAATCGAGCTGGAGC
>DATKDY010000222.1:0-3180 GCA_035512515.1 Vicinamibacterales bacterium | reverse complement strand
CGACAGCTCCAACGTGCCTCGTGCGCCGAACAGCGTGGCATCGACTCCAGCTTCGATCTCCCGTTGCCGCTCGGGACGCAGCTCGGTGGAGGCGACGGTGCCCTGCACCACCAGCGTTGGCAGGCCGGCGATGTTCTGCGTTGGCGTTAGGGGAGTGAACTTCTGCCCGTACAGCGGCTGATTGCCCGACTCGCCGTACGCGGCGCGCAGCTTGAACTCATCCGTGCCGCCGAACGGCGCCAAAAGCCGGTAGGAGCCGGCGACCTTCGGGAAGATGTAGTACTTCTCGGTGTCGGAGTTCGCGCTGCTCCGGTCGGCGGTGACTCCCGCGGTCAGAAGCATGCGCTCGTCCAGCAGCAGGAGCTCTTCCTGCGCGAACATGCTGAAGTCCTCCACTTTCTGCCGCTGACCGATCACCTGCACGCTGGTGCCGGCATTCACGATGTCCAGCCCGCCGGAGAGGTTCCGGGCCACGATCCGTGAAAGATCCAGCCCACGCTCGCCGTACTGAATGCCGATGGAGCTCGTCGCGGAGAAGCTGCCGGCGGCGGGCATGTAGGTGTGCACGGCATTGGTTCCGAGATTGAAATTCAGGTTGTGACCGTTGCTCAGCAATACCGTGCCCGGCTCCCCGTCGGCCGGTTCGAAGTTGAGGGCCGGTGGGAAGTAGAGGCTGTTCTCCTGGATGAAATAGTCCACGCCTCCGTTGACGTTGAATCGCAGGTTCTGCGTTTCGGATTGCAGGGCGTTGACCGACAGCCGGCTGGCGGTGAAATACCGCCACACCGTTTCATCGTTGTCCACTAGCGCGGCGGTCTGCAGCGGATTGCTGCAGTTTCCTATGAACGGATTGCACGGGTAGGTCCCGTCGCTGGCGCGCCGAAGATCCACGAAGCTCGGCGTGAATGGAAACACCATGTAGTAGCTGACGCTGGCGTTGTCGTTGTTGGTGAGTCCACGAGACGCTAGCGTGCGCGTCACGTTCGTGCTGACGCTAAGGTTCACCCGCGATCCGAACTCCTGATCCAGATTGGCCCGGAGCGATTGCCTGGCGAATCCCGTGTTGTCGATGATGCCCTCGTCGTTCTGCCACTGACCAGCCACGTAGTAGCGGGTGTTCTCCGTCCCGCCGCTCACGTCGAGCACTGTCTCGGAGAGGAGTGGCTTGCGGCCCGCCAATAGCTCCTCCTGGTCGAAGAACTGCCCCGGAACGAAGTGCTCCGCCGCCTCAGCGCCCCAGACTCCGACCGCTTCCTCGACCGATTCGAAGCGACGCATTCCCAACGTCTTGGAGAGCTGGGAGAAGCCGAGTCGCTGGGTGAGGTTGAATCGTGCATCGTTCACTCCGCCACGCTTCGTCGTGACGATGATTACGCCGTTCGACGCCCGTGAACCGTAGATCGCCGAAGCCGAGGCACCCTTGAGCACCTCGATGTTCTCAATGTCGCTGGGATTCAGGTCGGCGATGCGATTCACCTGCGCGTCTTGCATCAACGAAGGGTTAGAGCCGCCCGCCGCTCGCGTGACCGCGTTCTGGTTCGATGCAATCGCGATGTTGCTCATCACCACCCCATCGACCACCCACAGCGGTTCCGATGCCGCCTGGATCGACGTGATGCCGCGAAGTTGCACCTGCACCCCTCCCCCCGGCGCGCCGGAGTTGGTCGAGATGACGGCTCCGGGGACCTTGCCCTGGAGCGCTTTCTCGACGGTCGACGCGGAAACGCGCGAAACCTCCTCGCCGCTGACCGTGGCGACGGCGTTGGCCAGATTGCGGCGCGAAGTCTCCGTCGCCTGACCCGTAATGACCACCTCATCGAGCTGGAGCGGATCGCGGATCAGACTCACCTGCACGTCCGACTGCCCTGGCGCGATAGGCACGTCCGCGGCCCGGTATCCGATCGTGCGAACCGTTATGACGACGCTACCGGGCGGCACCCCACGTAGCGCGAACCGCCCGCTGGTGTTGGTGAGCGCGCCGAGTGCGCTGCCGCGAACCGTGATGCGGGCTCCCTCCAGCGGAATACCCGAGGCGGAATCGGTCACCGTACCGGTGAGGAGTCGCCCCTGAGCCTGGAGTGGAGGCGAACCTAGTGCCAGGAGTACGGCAATCCACACACAACAGAACGAACGCATACACCCCCCATCGAAAGCGAGACGTCTGGCGTCGTCGTTAGGACGAATACCCTCACCGTCGGTATGCGGCGAGTGGTCAGTCTCGGTTCACCATTCGAGGCCGATCCCGCCACCGCTGGGCGGCGCGGCGGGCTCGTCAACATTCGCTACGACCCCAATCTTATCATTTGTCCACTCGCACCGCTCCATCGGGAATTGGGAATTGGGAGCGAGGCCTATCCAGTGGGCTGGATGGGAATCTCTCGGGACTCGTGTGACTGCTTCTCTGCTCCGTTCCGAATCGCCGTTTGCCCGTCAAGGAGTGTCAGCTCGTCGATCGCAGAGGTCCTATCCAGCATTACAACAAACAGTCGCATCGTGGAATCAGAGTACAGGCACACTCCGTCAGCGACCAGTTGGCGCCTCGTATCCTCACACCATTCCGACACCTGTAAGGCGATGCACGGATTCGGCGATTTCACTGTACTGACGGGACTCACGTCCGGCCTTGCAAGCGACCTCTGCTGTAAATCTCAGCCACCATCCGCCTCGCGATAGTCCCCAAGGTATCTCGAGGGTCCACCCCACTGCTTGGATGGCGGTCACAATGCGGCGGCCATGGCTCCCGTGCAAGGGCGCAGAATTGCCTGCCTTCGAGACCGGCTCCGTGGCATTCCCTGGAGCTGCGACTCAGCCCGGCTTCCTCCATTGACACCTTCCCTCTGCATGAGTATGCATTGTATGTGCATAAAATCCCGGTGGGAGTGCTGGGCGCCAGCGGCTATGCGGGGCGCGAGCTGTGTCAGCTGGTGCTTGCGCATCCTTCTCTCGAACTGACCTTCGCCACCGCCAACGAGCGGCGAGGGCAGGTCGCGACCATCGCCGGCCGGGATGTGCGGTTCATCGCTGGTGAGGATGCGCCTTTCGCTTCGACAGAGCTCGTGTTTTCCTCGTTGCCTCACGGCGCTTCGGCCGAATGGGTCGCGCGCGCGGCGGGAGAGGGCTGCCGGGTCGTAGACCTGTCGTCCGATCTCCGTCCCGGAAACAGCCACGCGAGTAACGCGC
>DATKDY010000221.1:0-9187 GCA_035512515.1 Vicinamibacterales bacterium | reverse complement strand
GCCTTCCCGGAACAGGTCGTCCAGCGCGGTGAGAAATGCCGCCAGGGTTTTGCCGGAGCCGGTGGGTGCTGCAATCAAGGTGTCGCGCCGCTCACCGATAGCCGCCCAGCCTTGCGCCTGCGCCGGCGTGGGGGCGCCGAGGGCGCTGGCGAACCAGGAGGTGACGGCGGGGTGGAACAGCGTTGGTGTCACGGTGTCTCAGGTGCCTCAGGTGCCTCAGGTGCCTCAGGTGCCTCAGGTGCCTCAGGTGCCTCAGGTGCCTCGGGTGCCTCGGGTGCCTCGGGTGCCTCGGGTGCTTCCGGGTGCGCGATACGGCGTCATCCGAGGGCGGAAGCTGCGCACGTTCTGGAAATACGCTCGCGCCTGGTCGCCGAATCGTTCCAGGAGCGCGCGCTCCTCGCGCGGACGAATCCCATAGTACCAAACAATCAGGATGACGGCGGCGTAGGCGATGACCGGAATCGAACCGAGCGCGATCGCGAGCGCGACGATCTGCCCGACGACACCGATCACGAACGGGTGACGCACGTGGGCGTACGGCCCGCTGGTGACGAACTCGCGCGGCGGATCAATCGTCAGTGGGGTGCCGAACCCCGAGAGCGCGAACGTGAAGGCTGACCACAGGGTCAGCAGCGTGGTCAGCAGGAGTAGAGCGCTTGCGAGCAGCGGTTGCGGTGGAAAGCGCTGCAGACCGATTTCAATCTCGCCGATCGCGATCCCCATCGGCAGGGCAAACAGGAAGATGCTCCAGAGGACAATCAGGAAGAGTGTCGTCTTTGCGACGTTCCAGATGAGGGGGCCGATGGCCGTCACAACACCACGTCCAGCCACTTTCTGAGCGAGACGGTGAACAGCAGGCTGGCCACCACGAACACCGCCAGCCAATGCGTGCGCCAGCCCGCGATATCGATCGAGCGGTCCGGATGGATCACGCTGATCGATCGGATAGGTGATTCATCGGGCAGGGGTGCTTCCGAGGGGTGTAGCAATTGTTCGAACACGCCTCCATCCGGCCGCACTGGCGAGCGTCGTCCGACGCGATTGGACACGCGCACCCGTTTGGTCTCGGCCTGGTCGCCGGCGATCACCGTCAGGTCGTAGTCGCCGGACGCGTCGGGCACGATCCGCCACGCCGCCTCCTGCAGTGAAGGGATCCACGTCGCAGGGGTTTCGACACGCACGCCGGGCGGCGCCTGCAACTGCAGCCACGGTCTGTCGCGTTGTGCGATGTGGGCTTTCAATACCGCCGGCTGGCCCGGATGCAGGCCGTCGTAGCCGTAGTGCGCCTGCAGGTGCGCCAGGATGAGGGCAAGAGGAATGGCCGCCCAGAGCATCGGCACCAGCGTCAGGCGCAGATAGGTCAGATTGTGAAGCGCGATCTCGCCCATGGCCTTGGGGATCGTCCTCGGATCGTCGCCGAACAGACGCATCTCGAAGACGCAGCTGCGTATCCGTCGCTTCGTCGCCGCGAGCGCCGCCTGGTTCGAGGTGGCCTTGAACAGGACGAGCACACCCACCGAGCACAGCAGTGCCACAACCGAAATGCCGAGGAGCGGTGACCAGGCGTCGAGCGGAGACAATACGGTATCCATGACGCCAGCCACGAGCGCGTTGGCAGTCGTCACGGTGTCGCCATCACCGCTTCGTCAAGAGATGTATCCAAGGCCCTTCAGCCTGCGCGTAATCTCCTCGTCGGACTCGCTGTCGTCCAGCTTGGCGAGCTCCTTCTCCACCGCGTGCACCACGAATTCGCGCGGCGACGCGTATCCCGTGAGGGCGGCATAGCGCCTCACCCGCGCCATGAGCTCTTTGTCGAGCGTGACGGTGTTCGATCTGAACAAGCCCACGACGGTCTCCGATGTGATGCTACTGCAGTCCCCTGGCTGCGGGGCGCCCGGCCGACCGCTGGTGCGGCGCCCGCCAGTCGGCGATGTCCAGCTCCGCGAGAATCGCCACCGCCAGGTCCTGAAGACCGCTGGCTGGCTGACGCAGTGGGCGGCTCGTGATGAGCACCCCGGGCACGCTCGGCGGATCCATGCAGTGATCGCCGGACCATGCGCCGGTGTTGTCGACGATCACCTCTGCCGGGACGGCCCCGAGCGCCGATTCGTTGGAGGCGCGGGTGCCCTTGGCATACCCGAGCACGAGATCCGGCGCAAGCTCGGGCCGGCTGACCGCGCCAAACGCCTGCTCGCGGCCGTAGACGCTTGCGACGACCGGCTCGCCGGTCGCGGGATCCAGCGTCCGGTGCAAACGGTCCTGGATCTCCGCGAGCAGTGCGTCTCGCGCCTCTGCCGGCACAATGCCGTCGCGCTCGCGGCCGCGAAGGTTCAGGTACAAGGCGTTGAGTCCCAGCCCGTACGCGCGGGTGCGCGACCAGTCGACGGCCGCAAACACATCTTCGTTGCGCCGTGACGGGTCAGCGAGGGTCAGATAGCCGTGTTGCTCCAGCCACGCGTTGAGATGAAAGGATCGCCGCCAGGAAGTGAACCCATGATCGGACATGACGATCAGCAGCGTGTCGGGCGGCAGCGTCTGCAGCGCTTCGCCCACGAGGGCGTCGATCTCGACGTAGAGATCCTCGACCACACGCGCATATGGCGCGTCCGCCGCGTCGTACGCCGGGTGCGCCGGGTCCCTGGCGCGCCACATCATGTGTGACACCTGATCGACCGTGCCGAAGTAATGGAACAGCAGCCCTTCGTCGAAACCGTTCAGCGCGAAGCGAAATTGCCGAACGTTCTCCTCCATCGCCAGCCGCGCCTGAGCGAGAAATTCATCAGGCGAGAAGATGCCGGCCGCGAGCGCGCTGGTGTCCTCCGGCATGCCCTGCGTGTAGAAGCGTCCGGTGGCTTGCGCCAGTTGACGCGCCCAGGCCGCGGGCGTCGAGATCGGCATGGCGGCGTCGAGCGGATCGAGGTTGATCGGCGTGACATACAGTTCGAATGCGGGGCGGATCTGCTTGACGTAAAAGCGGCCCATGCCGCGCAGCCGCTGAAACGGCAGCAGCTCGAACTCAATCGGCACCCAGTCGCTCCAGTCGCCCTCACGAAGAACACGCTCCTCGGCGCCGACGACGATCTTGGCGACGGGCAGCTGAGGATCGAGATAGGCGGTAAAGCCGGTCGTGAGTCGTTCCGGCGCGCGCGGGAACGGATTGTTCGGGCCGACGAGCGTGCCGGTCACGACGTTGTCTACGATCTCGACGGGATACGTGCGGCCGCCGGGCATCTCCACTTCGCGATCGGTGAGCGGTGTGTAGAAGGAGAACGTCCCGTAGGAACCGAGCAGATCCGGCGTCCCCATGCCGCTCAGTTCCCGCGTTGCGGTCCCCGAGGGCGGAAAGTTCGCGGGCATCCGGATCAGCGTGGTCTCCACACCGTGCGATTCGGTGGCCTCCCAGAAAGGTTGCCCCTCGCGCAGCAGCTGCACGCGCCCGCCAAGCAGCGGCAGCTGCCACGGTCCAAGGCTCACCATCGCCCGCGGTTCGTCAGTTCTGGTCGTCGAGAGAAAGGGCTGCATCGTGCCTGGATCGCGATGCACGAAATCGAAGATGCCATGTCCTCCAGGCTGCAGGCCGGTGATGAACGTGGACCACGCCACCGGGCTTTGCGCCGGCATCGTCGTCTGCAGCGGACCGATGCTTCCGGCCTGCGCCAGCTGCGCGAGGTTCGGCAGGCGCCCGCTGTCCATCAACTCACGCGTCAGATCGTAGTCGAGCCCGTCGATCCCGAGCACCACGATGCGCGCGCGTGTGGCGGGCTCACGCGTGCAGCCTGCGATCGGCCCGAGAACGAGCGACCCGCACGCCAGGATCAGCGCGATGCGCGTCCACGGCTGCGCCCGCCTAGGAGTCTTGACGGCTGAAAGTTGGGGTAAATGAGTCAAGTTTTCTCCGTCAAGACGACCGCCCGGCCGGAGGCCGGGCAAAAGTGATAGGGACTAGCGAGGCGGAGCACCTGACATGCTTGCACGGTTCTGAGGCGCAGCTTCGCTAGTCATAGCAGCGAGTGCCCCTCCATGTGCGCCGGGCGCTCGATGCCGAACAGATGCAGCGCCGTCGGCGCGATGTCGATGAGGGCGGGATTCTCATGGGTGATTCGGCGATTGCAGAACAACACGCCCGGCACGAGGTCCGGGTCGATGCAGTGGTCGCCGCTCCAGGCCCTGGTGTTGTCGCCGAACACCAGCCCGGCGACCACGCCCGTCGCGCCCTCCCACGACACGCGGTAGCCGGCGTTGTAGCCCACCACGAGGTCGGGTGCGTTGGCGAGATACGGGCCGCTGTAAACGCGCGCCGCATCGAAGACCCTGTTGATGGCGACCTTTCCCGTTTCCGGATCGACGAGGCCGCGCAACTTGTCGATGATTTCGTCTTTGAGGTCAGCGGCGGGCCTGCCCGGCGCGACCGTGCCGGAGCGCTCGCGCCCGCTCAGGTTGAGATACAGGCCAGCGAGCCCGAGCGAATAGGCGCGGGTTCGGGTCCAGTCGACGTCGCGCAGCCATTCTCCAAGTCCGTCCGCTCCTGCCTTCAGCGTGAGATACCCCTCCGCCTGCAGCCAGCGATTGAGGTTCACTCCGCGGCGGAACGAGGCGAAACCGTGATCGGAGATGACCATGAGCACGTCTTCGTCGGTGAGGCGGGCACGCACGCGCCCCAGAAACTCGTCGTTGTGCCGGTACAGCTTCTCGATCGCATCGTGATGCGGGCTCGACTCATTCGGCGCTGCGGGATGGCCCGTGTCGAGGTAGCGCCAGAACATGTGCTGAATGCGGTCGGTGGCGTCGAAGACACAAACGAGGCTGCCGGTGCGCAGCTTGTCCAGGGACGCGAAAAACATGCGTTCGCGTTCACTCTGAATGTCGTAGGCCTGCTGCAGAAACGTGCGCTCGTCGATGACGCCGTCGTTGAGCGCCCACGTGTCCTCGGCGAGTCCGAGCGTCGCGAATGGCCCGATCTTCTGTGCCAGGTAGGTGGCGTAGTACGACGGATGCGAGATCGGCATCGCCGGCTTGTCGGGGTCGATGTTGATGGGCGTGAGATACAGCGAGAAGTGCTGATCCATCTCGGTGACCAGCATCCGGCAGGTGCCGCGGATGGTGAACCCGGGAATTGTGCGGAAGTTGAGGGTGATGTGATCGCTCAGTTGCCCGACCTTTAGCTGCCGCCGTGCGCCATCGATGGTGACCTGTGCCGTCACCGGCGCCTCATGGCCGTGGGGCTGTCGTTCGATGCGCAGGGGAATCTCGATCGCGGGCTCGCCCTCGACGAACGTGTTCGCGGGTCCCTTGATGGTCGTCTCGGCGACCTCGCCGGTGAAGCGAAGCGGCCGGCGGATGGCGCCGTCTGACGACGGGGTCTCGTCGACGCGCGTGCTGTAGAGCATGAAAGTCCCTTGCGTGCCGAGCAGATCCGGTGCCGCCATGGCGCTCAGCTGCGCGCCGTAGAATGGCTCCGGCGGAAACGTGATGGGCACGCGCAGAATGGTGCTCCAGATGTCGTGCTCGCCGAGCGTCGTCCAGAAAGGCTTCGATTTGCGGAGGAGGCGGATGGCGGAGCGCTCGAGCGGCACCCGCCAGCGTCCCAGCCGCAGAACGCGCGTCGCCCGCCGCATCGAGGTGGACGAGAGGAGCGGCAGGTAAGTGCGAGGATCGCGATCGATGAAGTCAAAGATGTTATGGCGGCCCGGGTTGGTGCCGGTGGCAAAGGACGACCACGCCACGGGGGAAATCGCCGGGACGGTCGTCCGGAGCGTGTGGTAGCAGCCATCCGCGGCGAGCCGGGCGAAGTTCGGGAGCTGGCCCGCCTCGAGCAGCCGATTCGTCACCTGCGGATCCTGCCCATCGAATCCAATGACCACCAGGCGGCGGATCGACGGTTGGGTTCGTTGGCCGCGACGAAGCAGGCGCCACGCTACCTTGAACGGCCAGCGCAGCACGGCACCGATGGCCACGATGAGCGTGGTGAAGAACACAAGGAACGAGGAGAGCAGCGCAAACCCGGCCCCCGGGCCGATGTATGCGTCCGCCGGCGCCGGGTACAGAATGACGCTGCCGGCCGCAAGCAGGAGAACGAGCTGTCGCATGCTCTGGTTCATCGAACGCCCGTATCGTCGTCTGCGGTTCGGCCGCGCCGTGGTCATCGTCTCGGGTCTGCCGCGATCGGGGACATCGATGATGATGCGGATGCTCGAGGCCGGCGGGCTGCCGCTCCTGGTCGACGCCAGTCGCAGACCAGATGAGTCCAACCCCCTGGGATTCTACGAGTATGCGCGAGTGAAGACCCTGCCGACCGAGGCAGACACGTCATGGCTCCGCGCCGCACGCGGCAAGGGGCTCAAAGTCGTGTCGCCGCTGCTGCGCTACTTGCCGGCGGCGCTCAATTATAAGGTCATCCTGGTGCAGCGCGACCTGCGCGAAGTGATCGCATCCCAGAACGCCATGCTGACGCGATCCAATGAGCCGACCGAGGTCGTTCCGGAGGCGCGGCTGCTGGCCATGCTCGAGCAGGAGGAGCGCCGCGCGCGCGACCTGTTGACCCGCCGCCGATGCTTCGCGACACTCGAGGTCAGCTACGGCGACACCGTGGAGCGGCCGCGTGAGGTCGCCGCGCAGGTCGAATCGTTTCTGCAGGCTGGGCTGGAGGTCGACGACATGGTCCGTGCCGTGGATGATCGGCTGTACCGGCAGCGCGCGTAGCGGCCATACAATGCACCGAGGTGTCTTCGGTGTCTGTGCTCCCGGATGACCCGTCGCGCGGCCGCGCGCGCGCGATGGTGGTCCTGGCGATCGCGATCGCAGCGGCGGCGGCGGCGTGGCTGGTGCTCCCGCGTGATTCCGCCGCGCCCTCGGCCAACGGCCCGATTGTCCTGATCTCGATTGACACGCTGCGCGCCGATCGCCTGCCCGCCTACGGGTATCAGGGCGTGCGCACGCCGGCGATCGATCGTCTGGCGGCGGATGGGATCGTGTTCGAGCGCGCGTACGCGCACTCTCCGCTCACGCTGCCATCACACGCGTCGATGCTCACGGGGAAGCTCCCGTTCGAGCATGGCGTGCGCGACAACATCGGATTCGCCCTGCCGGCCACCGATCGTCACCTCGGCCACGAGCTGAAAGACGCCGGGTTCGCCACCGCCGGCGTCGTCTCGTCGTACGTCCTGCGCAAAGACACCGGCATCGGCGCGGGCTTCGATTTCTACGACAGTGAGATGCCTCCCGCGTCGTCCGAGATGCCGTTCGGCGACGTGCAGCGTGACGGGTCGGATTCGCTTGGCGTCGCGCGCACGTGGCTCGACAGCCTGGCATCAGATCGGTTCTTTCTGTTTTTTCATCTCTACGAACCACACACGCCGTACACGCCGCCACCGGCGTTCTCGCGCTACGCGCCCTACGATGGCGAAATCGCCTATGCCGACTCGATAGTGGGTGAGCTGCTCGCGCAACTCCGCGACAAGGGTCTCTACGATCAGGCAACGATCGTGCTGCTGTCGGACCACGGGGAAGGTCTCGGCGATCACGGCGAGGAAGAGCACGGCGTCTTTCTGTACGACGAGTCGATTCGCGTGCCGCTGATCGTCAAGCTGCCTCGCCAGGACGCGGCCGGCCGCCGCGTGTCTGCTCCCGTGCAACACATCGATGTGCTGCCGACGATTTTGGACCTCGTGGATCGGGAGGTGCCGTCCGGCCTTCGCGGCCGATCGCTTCGCCCGTTGTTGACCGGCGATGGGGTTCTGCCCGAACGAGGCATTTATTCCGAATCGCTCTATCCGCGCTATCACTTTGGATGGAGCGAGCTCTTTGCTCTGACCAGCGCGCAGCATCGATACATCAAGGCGCCGCGGGAGGAGCTGTACGACCTGCAGCAGGATCCCGGCGAGCGCCATAACCTTGCCGACAAGGAGCCGTCGGCCGCCGCCGCGATGCGGCGCGGGCTCGACTCGCTGCTGGCCGCCCACGCGGTCACCTCGCCCGCGTCGGTGTCGAGCGAGGAGCGGTCGCGTCTGCAAGCGCTTGGCTACGTGGCCACGCCGGTCGACCGCGGGTTGCCCGGGCAGGATCTTCCGGATCCCAAGGACCGCATTGCGGTTCTCGACCAGTTGAAGGCAGCCGCCGACCACACGCGCGCGGGACAGTATGACGCCGCGTCGCGCCAGTTGCGCGCCGTGCTGCACGACAATCCGGCCATGGCCTCTGCCTGGCAGCAGCTCGGGAACGTCCTGACGCTGGCGGGACGCCTCGGCGAAGCGGTCGAGGCGTTCAAGCAGTACGTGACCCGCGATCCGCGTAACGCCAATATCCTGGCGACGCTCGCCGACGCGTTGGTTCGGCTCGGCCGTCTGGACGAAGCCCAGGCGCATGCCGAGCTGGCCGCGGCGGTGGCGGAGACGCAGGACGTGCGCGCGAAGCTGGATGCACGGGAGGCGCTGCTGCGCGTCGCGCTCGCGCGGCAGGATGCGGCCGCCGTCGAGCGCCACGCACAGGCGGCACGGCAGCTCGACCCCGGGAGTCCGCTCCCCGCCTACGCCCGCGCACGCGCGCACTACGACCGAAAACAATTCGCCGCCGCGCTCCCGCACTTCGCCGAGGCCGTCGCGCACGTGCAGCGCCGCACGCTGAGGATGCCCGAACTGCACTTTCACTACGGCGATGCGCTGGCCAACCTCGAACGCTACGCCGAAGCGGAGACGCAGTTTCGCGAGGAGCTGCGTTGGTTTCCGCACAACGTGCGCGCGTACGCCAGCCTCGCCATGCTCTACCGCGCCACCGGCCGAGACGGCGAGGCCGAGCGGGCGATCGCGGATCTCCTGCGGGCGTCGCCCACGCCGGCGGGTCACGACCTGGCAGCCCAGCTCTGGACCATGTTTGGCGAGCCCGCGCGCGCGGCGGCCGTCCGCGCGCAATCTCCACCCTAGGAGCCCGTCCGAGTAAGACCGGGCTCCAATGTGCCTATGGTGCCTGTGGTGCCTCTGGTGCCTCTGGTGCCTCTTGTGCCTATGGTGGACCTCAGGCACCCCAGGCACCTGAGGCACCTTAGGGTCTCGTTCTGGGATGGGTGAACCCCCTCGCCTTCAGGCGACGCCTTTAGGAGGCTTGCGATACGCTGCCCGGCATGCGGGACTATCGTCGAGCTGCGCACACGGTGTATGCGTTGCATTATCACTTCGTGTTCATCACGAAGTATCGC
>DATKDY010000220.1:0-11610 GCA_035512515.1 Vicinamibacterales bacterium | reverse complement strand
GTCCAGGCAAAGTAGTAGGTCAGGAGGCGACGCACGAACGGTGTCAGCGCCTGCCGGCGGTACGCGTCTCCGGCCTTGCGCAACGCTTCGGCCACCGTGGGATACGGGTGAATGGTTGCGGAGAGGTCCGCCAGTGTTCCGCCGTGCGTGATGACATACACGGCTTCGCCAATCATCTCGCCGGCGTGTGGGGCGACGATGGTGCAGCCGCGGACGCGGCCACGCTCGTGATGAACGCGGACAAACCCCTCGGTGTCGTCGTCCACGACCGCCCGGTCGACGTCGCTCAAGGGCACTGTCACCGTGGCATAGCGGCCGCCGCTGCTGGCGACGTCCGCATCGGTGATGCCCACTTGCGCGAGCTCCGGGTCGGTATAGGTGACCCACGGAATGACCAGTGCACTCGCCTTGCGGCGGCCAAAGAAGAGCGCGTTCTGAATGACGATGCGTGACATCGCGTCGGCCGCGTGTGTGAACTTGAACCTCGAACACACGTCTCCCGATGCGAACACCCGCCGATTCGTGGTTTGCAGCCGGTCATTGACGACCACGCCCTGGCGATCGGTGGCAATTCCCGCCGCCGGGCAGTCGAGGTCCTCGATGTTGGGCGCCCGGCCAGCGGCGATGAGCAGGGCATCGGCGGCGACGTTGGTGGCTGTCACCGTGTTGCGACCGTTTCGGAAATAATAGACGCGGATGTCCTCGCCCGTCTGTCCAACGCGCTCAATCTTGACGCCCAGTTCAAAGCGCACGCCCTCCGCTTCCAACTGGTGGCGAACGACTTGTGCGGCGTCCGCAGCGTCGCGCGCCAGAATCTGCAAGCCCTGATCGAATACCGTCACTTCCGAGCCGAAACGAGCGAAGGTTTGCGCCATCTCGCAGCCGATGGGCCCGGCGCCAATGATCGCAAGCCGAGAGGGAAGCTCCGTCAGTGAGAACAGCGTCTCGTTGGTCAGAAACGGCACCGTGTCCAGTCCGGGAATCGGAGGCGCGGCGGCGCGACCGCCGCTGGCGATCACGGCGCGACCAAAGCGCAACTGTTGGCCATCGACGTTCAGGGTCCGGCGATCGACGAATCGGGCCGAGCCGAAGAACACGTCGATCCCGAGCGACGCGAGGCGTTTGGCTGAATCGTGCTTCGCGATGCCGCGGCGGCGGAGGCGCATCCGCTGCATCACCGTGCCGAAGTCCACGACCGGTTCGCCCAGGAGCACGCCCAGCCCTGGCGCGCGGCGCCATTCGCCGATGACGCGCGACGAGCGGATGATGGCCTTCGAGGGGACGCACCCGGTGTTGAGGCAATCCCCGCCGAGCAGATGCCGCTCGATGATCGCGACCTTCGCCCCCAGACCGGCGGCGCCGACGGCAGCCACCAATCCCGCGGTGCCCCCACCCACCGCGATCAAATCGTAGGAGCTGGCCGCACGCGGGTTTTGCCAGCCCGGCGGATGGACCAGGGCGACCAGCTCCGCGTTGGCATCATCGGCAGGACGGACGAGGAGGTCAGGGGTGAACATGGTGCAAATTACTACTCTGTCCATCCAGCCGGGCGTCGCGTTACCGGGATGCCCAGGCGAAGTGTGAGGCAATTCACAGTTTCGGTCGGCCTTGCAGCGAAGAATTGCCCGGCGGGAGACGAAAGTGCAGCGCCAGGCATCAGTATTGAGGACAGCATTGAGCAGTGATCACAATTCCAGTGCCGAGGCGATCCTAATCGACCGGCTGCGGGCCGGCGACGAGGCGGCCTTTGACGAGCTCGTCAAGAGCCTGCAGGGCTCGTTGCTCCGCCTCGCACGGACGTTTGTTTCAGACACCGGCGCTGCCGAAGAGGTCGTGCAGGACACCTGGATGGGTGTGGTCAAAGGACTCCCCGCATTCGAGGGGCGGTCCTCGCTCAAGACCTGGATCTTCAGAATCCTTGTCAACCGGGCCCGGACGCGGGGCGTGCGCGATGGGCGGATGGTGAACTTTTCGGTGCTGGAGGATCCAGACGGCGGGCAGTCCTTCCTGGAAGAGCGCTTCTCGAAAGACGGCCGCTGGGCGCACCCCCCCTCGATGTGGGAGGAGCAGGATCCGGAGGACCTCCTTTTGCGCCGCGAAGTGGTGACGGTCATGCGCGAGGCGATCGCCCGGCTGCCGCCCGCCCAGCGGGCGGTGGTCACGCTTCGAAACATGGAAGGAGTCGATCCGGCGGAGGTCTGTAATATTCTGGCGATTAGCGAGACCAATCAGCGGGTCTTACTCCATCGCGCGCGCACCCAGGTGCGACGGGCTCTGGAGGTTCACATGAAACGAGCCTGAATGCTGAAGTGTCGCGACGTGGCCGAACGGGCGAGTGAGTACATCGATCACGAGCTCTCGTGGCGTGGGTACCTGGCGGTTCGGCTGCACCTGCTGATGTGCCGTGTGTGCCGCGAGTACGTGCGCCAGCTCTCACTCGTCGCGCACGCGCTCCAGCACCTGCCGGCTGATGAAGTGACGTCCGATCGCCCATGATGACTCGCTCTGCGTTCTGGTACTTTGAGCGCTTTGGTTTGCTGCAGGGCCTCTCGCGCGAGCAGCAGACACTGATCGAGCACAAGACCCGCATGCTTCAACTGAAGCGCGGGGAGTCCGTGTATCTGCCCGGCGACCCGAGCGAGTACTTGTACGTCGTCAAGCGCGGGTCCGTGCGCATCCTCGGGACGGCGCCGGAGGGGTGCGACGTCATCATCACCATCCTGACGCCCGGCGATATCTTTGGCGAGCTCGCGCTGACCGACGAGGGGCCGTACGATCACCGTGCTGAAGCGGCCGAGGAATCGCTGCTGTGCGAAGTTCCGCGAGACCTGTTGCTGCAGATGGTGTATGCCTCGCCCAGCTTCGGCCTCCACGTCACGAAGCTCATCGGTCTGAGGCTGCGCACGTTTCGCTCCCGGATTCAGGAACTGCTGGGGAAGAGCGCCCCGGCACGGCTCGCCCACGCGCTCATCGACCTGGCTGAGCATCATGGGCTGAGCGACGATCACGGTGTGTTGATTCCCTTGCGGCTCAGTCAGTCCGACCTTGGCAAGCTGGTCGGGCTCACACGCGAAACCGTGAACGGGATCATCCAGGTCTGGCGTGAGCAGGGACTCGTGGAGATGGATCGCCGCAGTATCCGGCTGCGCGATCCCGGACGGCTGCGGCGAGTGCGGTAACCCGCCACCACCTGTAACAGAGCGGCTGGTGCGGCGGACTGGATGGCATGCTCATGACTGACGACCCTGTCCGGCGGGCGATCCTCCTGCGCTGGATTTCGTTTGCCGCGCTTGCCGCGTCACTCGTCCTGTTGATCCGGATCCTGCCCGTTGCCCGCTTGAGCGGCACGCTGCAGACCTGGGTCGAATCGCTCGGCTTCTGGGGGCCGATCGCGCTTGGCGTGGTGTACATCATCGCCGCCCTGTTGTTCGTTCCGGGTTCGCTGCTGACGCTTGCCGCCGGAGCCATTTACGGACTCACGCTGGGGATGGTCATCGTCTCGATCGCGTCGACCAGTGCCGCGGCCCTGGCATTTCTGATCGCGCGGTACGGTGCACGGGATCGCGTGCTTCGCATCCTCGAGCAGTCGCCCCGCTTGATGGCGATCGATCGCGCCATCGGCGAACGGGGCTGGAAGATCGTGGCCCTGCTGCGGCTGTCACCGGCCGTTCCGTTCAACCTGCAGAACTACGTCTATGGCGTCACGGCGGTGCGGTTCGGGCCAGCGGTGCTCGCGAGCTGGCTGGCGATGCTGCCGGGTACCTTTCTGTTTGTCTACGTCGGTTCTTTGGGCGGCGCTGCGGCCGCGGGCTCGTCGGTCACGACTGGGGAGTGGGTGCTGCGCAGCGTCGGCCTGGCCGCGACGGTGCTCGTCACCGTCTACCTGACGCGCGTGGCGCAACGCGCCATGCGCGAGCATGTTCCGGCGGTTGCCGACGAACCGCAACGCTCGGAGCGGAGGCAGGCCGGCTCGGGCGACGGCCGGAGAACGGTCTTCGTTGCGGTGGCGTCGCTCGTCCTGCTGGCAGCGAGTGTCGTGGCCTCCGCCCGGCAGGACTCGATTCGCGGGCGTATCGAGCGCGCATTGGGGTTGCCGCCGGCGATGGTCGCGCACGAGGTGTACGCGGGTGAGGCGGGCGCCGCTCGGTTCGACCATTCCACGTTGGACGCGCTGCTCAGCCACAATGTGGACCCCGATGGATTGGTCGATTACGACGTCCTCCATCGCGAGCCGGCGGCACTCGACCGATACCTCTCGGAGCTTGCGCATGCGCCGTTTGCAGACCTCGGACGCGATGACAAGCTGGCGCTGCTCATCAACGCCTACAACGCGTTCACGCTTCGACTGATTCTCGACTTCTACCCGGTGGAGTCCATCCGCGACATCCCGGAAGAGAAACGCTGGAAACACGTACGCTGGACGTTGGGTGGCGCGACATTCAGCCTCGATCAAATCGAGCATGAGCAGATCCGGCCCAACTTCTCGGAGCCGCGGATTCATTTTGCGCTCGTGTGCGCAGCTATCGGATGTCCGCCATTGCGAAACGAGGCGTATGTGGGTGAGCGGCTTGACGCGCAACTCGCCTCACAGACCGCATACGTGCACACCCACGATCGCTGGTTTCAGTTCGACTCGGCGGCGAACGAGGTGCGCCTGACGTCGTTGTACGACTGGTATGGAAGCGACTTTCTGCAGCAGGCGCCGACGGTCGTGGACTACGCCGCACGTCACGTTCCTGCCCTGCAGTCGGCATTGACGACCGGACGCCGTCCGAAGGTACGGTGGATCGACTACGACTGGCGCCTGAACGCGCGTCGCGAGTAACGCAGGACGACGAAGCACAACCTGCACAGGTTCGGGGCCGTCGCACGCGAGGAGCGCACCTGCGGCTTCTGCCGGTTTCACGTGCGGACGCCGGCCGACAGCGTCCGCATCGTCACACGTCGCTTCCATGGCCTGGCGAACCTTGCAGTCAACGCGATGTCCGACGACCTGTTCGGCATGACCGATCGCATCCTCGAGCAGATCATGACGTTTCAGCACGGACCAACTGTCGATGACAGGACGCTGATCGCATGTGGGATGAAGTAGGCTGTCGTGAGATCGTCAACCGTCCGTGAGCGCTCGCCGCTGCCGGCGAGCGAAACTTGGGAACAACCTGGGAACAATTACGCCCGAACGCCAGGCAAGAGCGGGACAGGGCCAACCAGGAAGCAAAACGAGTCAAGAACTCCGTGAAAGTGAAACGCGGGCGTCAAATGACGGTGCGATTCACTACTCGAGCTCGAGTCGTTCGTACGCGAGCGTCAACTCCTCCATCGCGACGTCGGTTCCCTTCGCGTTCAAAGGTCCGGTCGTGTGCTTGATGATTCGAGCGCGGAGCAGCTTCCATGTCATCACGATCGCGGTGTGGTCCTCGTTCTGGAGCTGTATCGTCACGGTGCGCTGAGCGGCTTGATCCCCGTTCCTGATCTGATCGATCCACTGGTACAGACTGAGCGAGCCGATGATCCCCCGCTTCAGCGTGACGTTGCTCACGCTGGCGAGGCCGGTGAGCTTGCGTGGGGTGTTCTCCCTGTCGTTGCCGTTTCGATACTCGATGACGTCAACGGTCATCGAGAGTGCGCTGCATTCCTGGAAGCCCGCCTCTGGTCCCTCAGTCTGGCCGGTGCCGAGATTGACCAGGAAGTTGAATTGGGCGTAGGGCAGATCGCGAAAAATAGCCATGGCTGGCAGCCTTTCGTCATTCCGGGCTCGGTCTCACCCAGACCAGGTCGTCGAATGTCAACTCGAGTTCCTCCCAGGCGATGTCGTTTTTCATGGCGTCGAAGGCCGGCCCTGACCAGCGGCACGGCCACGCCCGCATCAACCTCCACGAATTCACGATCTTCCCGCCCGGAGCGGAGAGCTGGCGGATCGTGACGTCGCGCCGGTCGTCCTTGCCGGTGATGATGAGCCGACGCCAATCGTAGAGCTCGGGCGAAGTCGTGAGAGCGCGCCTGAGGACGAGTGTGGCAAAGCGATGAATGCGACGCTCCGGAAGTCCGGCAAGCTCCGTTTCCGACGTCAACCGACCGACCTCGGCGAATCCGATGTTCCGATCGCCGATCAGCACCTCGAAGCAATTGACTCGGAGCAACGCTTCCGGCTCGCGCGATGACATGTTGCCCGATGCTATCGCAGTCGATTCGCCAAGAACAACCGCGGCGGGCGGCGAGTTCCCGGGCGGCATGAGGCACAGAATCGGAGACCAGAAACCGACACGGTCGCCTCGTCGAGGCGCCACGATGTTACACGAGGGTGAAGCGGATCAATTCTCCCTGAGCACCTGGACCGGTTCGATTCGAGCCGCGCGCCACGCAGGCAACCAACCTGCGGCCAATCCAATCGCAGACACGGTGAGAACGGCCGCGATCAGCGTGCCTCGGTCGTCCGCAGATACCCCAAACAGAAATGACGAGACGACCTGTAGCAGCCAGGAGCCGAGCACCATGCCTGCGATAATGCCCAGGCCGGTGACGATGGCGACACGGGACAGGATCAGGCGAATGACACCGCGCGGCGTCGCTCCCAGGGCGAGGCGGACACCAATTTCCGTCCGCCGTTGGGATACGGCATACGAGGTCACGCCGTAGACGCCAATCGCGGCCAGCACCAGCGCCAGCGCACCAAAGGCACTCGACAGCATCGCGAGCAGCCGCTCCTGTGCGAACGCCGCCCTCACGATGTCGGCCAGCGCACGAACGCTGAACGACACATTCGGATCGATGGACATCAGGCTCGCGCCGACGCTTGCGGCGAGACGCGGCGGAGATCCGGCGGCTGAACGGACACTGATCGTGATTCGGGTCGCGCCGGGCGGCCTGAGTCCTTCCGCTTGCGCCAGCGGTATGTACATCGTTGGGACGACGGGATCTCGCAAGGCAGCGCCTGATTGGGCCGCTGCACGGTCGGAATGATAGACCGCATCGCGAACCACGCCGACGACAGTCTGCGGTGGCCAATTGGGCGCGCCCGTGATCACTCGGCCGCCGATTGGATCTCTGCCAGCGAAGAGTGTACGAGCCAACGCCTCGTTGATGATCACGACAGGAGCCGCTGTCGGCAAATCGTGCTCGTCGAAGTCGCGTCCTGTCACCAGTGGGGTGCCATACGTGGCAAACCAATTGGGCGACACGAAGTTGAACAGCGTCATCTGGTTGGCATCAGGTGTTTCGGGCGTTCTTGCTCTCAACCGACCATAGCCGCCGCTCAAGGGCACTGATGTCGACGCGGCGGCATGCGCCACGTCAGGAACGGCAGAAACGGCCGCCACCAGCCGCTCATACAGGGCCAGGCGCGTCTCGGCTGCAGTCGATGCACGCTTCGTCTCCACAGTGACGAGGAGCACGTCGTCGCGATCGAAACCCAATGGAACAGCGGCAAGATGCCACACGGTTCGGACCAACAATCCGGCCGCGACGAGCATCACGAGCGAGAGCGCGACCTGGATGATGACGAGCCGGTGCGAGGGGCCGGCCCCTGAGCCTCGATGCCCGGCCTTGGCGTGCGCCGCCATCTGGACGTGCTGCGCGGCACGCGCCGCGCGGAACGCCGGCTCCACACCGAACAGTGCGACGCTGATCATCGTCGCGACGGCCGCGAACGCGAGGACCCGCCAATCGAGCGGCACGTCGAGCGAGACACCTGCATCGATCGTGCTCATCTCCTGAACGAGCACCTTCGTCGTCCATCCCAGGTCCGAGGATGTCGGGCTGCAGGTCACGAAGCGACTGCGTGGCACCTCCGAGGGTCTGCCCAGGCTTCAGCCGCAGCATCGGGATCAGCCCAAACGCATTCGGCTGGTCGATGGCGGCTCCCGAGCGCATCAGCGGCTCCGTTCCGAAGGTCAACGCGACATCGAACGAACGTCCGGCTTCGACACCAACGAAGCCGGCCGGCGTCACGCCCACGATGGTGAACGGCACGCCCTCGATGTCGAGGGGCATGCCGACGACGTTTCTCGAACCGGCCAGCGTAGCGAGCATCCTGTGCCAGAGCATCGAGGACTGGTACGCTGCGTTGATCGCAAGTGGACGCCATGTTGTGTGCCTCCAGTTGGGGCGTATTTCCTGTCGGTCGTTATCCAGAGTTGCGAACGCCACGCGCATGGCTTTGTGAAGGCCCGTTGCGCGTCAGGCAGGATGCGCCGTTCTGATGCCGAGCTGTTTCGCGGCCGTCGTCATCCGGTCGTCGTAGGTGACGACGACGGTCACGTCCGGCCCGAGCGCGAGGGCAGTCGCGAGGTGAATCGCATCGAGCGAACGGAGGTCTGGCGGGTGCAGCTCACCAGCGGCAGCCAGGATTCGGTCGTTGACTCGAACGAGATCGAGCCGCTGCAACACGCCCCGGCCCCTGGCCAGCGCTTCGGCCCCGGCCGGCAAGAGGGCGCGTAGAACCTCGGTACGGGCCAGCCCGCTCGACACCAGCGGCCGCCGGCGCCGGAGATAACGCCGGAGCGCCATCGATTGGGGTTCGCGCGCGACGAGCTTCACGATCGCCGAGGAGTCGAGATAGACGGCCACGTCACCGCTCGTCCCGTCTCAATCGGGCCAGCACCGTCGAGGGACGCTCGACGCCCGGTGGGAGCACGAGAGGCTCCGGCAGATCGTCGATGTCGCCGGCGGCCGTGTCGACGTCGCCGCAGGCGCGCAACCGCTCGAGTGGACTCCCCTCGGGAGGCGGCGACAACACGGCCACGGCGCGTCCCCGGTCCGTGACCTCGATGACCTCACCCCGTTCGACGCGGCGCAGCAGCTCGCTGGCACGCTGGCGGAGCTCCCGCACACCCACCGAAAGCATGTGCTACTTATAGCACAATTTCGCGAGTGCGGGCAGACGCGATCATGCGACGCGGCGGCCGCGGGGGGGCGTACCTGACGGGGGCGGACGCTCACAGGCGCTTGCGGACGCTGTACCCAAGGATTGTGACGCTGTACCCGAGGTGCGTGATGACCACCAGGCAGCTGCGGCGCTACGACATGCTCGTCCGGATCAGCGCATTCGGTGCGGCCCATCGGGATCCTCATTGCATCACCCGGCCTGCTGGCACGATCGACGGCCACCGCCGGCGCGCTTCCCGTCCTATGGCGTAATCCAGCGGAGGAACCAGTCGAGATTGCGCTGCATCGACGCGCGTTCGGCGGCGGGTTGGTACTGGACGTGGCCGCCACGCGGGAAGAGGTCGAACTCCACCGTTTTTCCCAGCGCTTTCAATGCCTCGTAGAAGCGCCGGCCGCTGACCACAGGCACGCGCGGATCGTTCTCGCCATGCTGCAGCAGCAGCGGCGTCGTGACACGCTCGACGTAGGTGATGGGCGAGTGACGCGTGTAGGAGTCGCGGTTGGCCCACGGCTTGCCGAAGTACTCGTCCATGACGGCACCGGCGTCGGCGAGATAGAACAGGTCGGTCAGCTCGCTGATGCTGGCGCTCGACGAAGCGGCCTTGAAGCGGGAGGTTTGGGTCACGATCCAGTTGGTCATGAACCCGCCGTAGGACGCGCCGAGCACGCCGAGCCGATCGGCGTCCGCGACGCCCTGCGCGATCAGGTGATCGACGCCGGCCATGATGTCGCGGTAGTCCGCCTCGCCCCATGAATTGATGATCGCCTTGTGTCCGTCCTCGCCGTAGCCGGAACCGCCGCGCGGCATCGGAAACAGGACGGCATAGCCGGCGCCTGCAAAGGCTTCGACAGGGTAGGGGTCGACCTGCGCGACCGTGTGCATGAACTGCGGGAATATGCCGTAGGTGACGCCGCCGATCGGTCCGCCGTGGCAGTAGACGAGCAACGGCAGTCGCTGTCCCGCTCTCCGGTCCGGCGGCGTGAGCAGCAGCCCGAAGATTTCCATGCCATCGAACGATCGCCAGCTGACGGGTACGAGCGTGCCGAGCGCGAAGCCGCCGAGCTCGGGGTTGGCGTCGGTAATTCTCGTCGCCCGTCCCGTCGCGACGTCGCGCACGAAGACGTCGCCCATGGTGCGCGCCTCGACCTGCCGATAGGCGAGCGTGCGTCCGTCCCGGCTGACGCTCATCGAGTAGTTGACGATCGGCCCCTCGACGATGCGCTCGGCGTGTCCGGAGTCGAGCCGCACGCGCACGATGGGCATCTCGAACATGTGCGCGCCGGTCGCGAACGTCCCCTCGTTCATCAGCACGTAAAGCGACTGGCTGTCCGGCGCCCACAGCATCTCGCCGATCCACGCGCCGTTCATCGGGTAGCGGCGGATGGCGCCCGCGGGGACTGGTGCCTGCGACGGCTGCGGCAGCGTCAGCATGGCAAGACCGCGTGGGGCGATGAGGCCGAGACGCTCGTCGGTCGTCACGAAGGCGATGCGCGTGCCGTCGGGCGAGAACTGTGGCGAGGTGTTCATGCCGGAGCGGTCGACCAGCACGCGCGGCGCTGCCGACGACGAGGCCGCGACCTGATACAGGCGCGTGTAGTAGGGAGCGGTGAATCCGACGGTGGGGGCTGCCGAGTAGACGAGCGTCGCGCCGTCGGGGGCCCATGTAAAGCTGTCGACGTAGTGTTCGGGCGGCGTCAGCGCGCGCGGCGTCTGATCGACGGTCTTCACCCGTTGCGGCACGGCCGCCTTGACCCAGAGCCGCACGGGCGGCGATGGTGCGCCAGCGTGTATCACCGGCGACGGCGTGGCGGCGTCGCTGGTGGTGTAGGCGATGGTGCGGCCATCGGGCGACCACCCGTAGGTCACGACCCCCTGCGGCGCGGCGGTGAGGACCTCGACCCGGCCGCCGGCGGGCGACACGACGTGCACCTGCGGACGTGAGTTGACGGCGCCGAGGAACGAGATTCGTCCATCCGGGGTCCATCGCAGCCGCGGTGCTGGCAACGCCGGCGTGAAGATGGGCGTGTCCCCGGCAATCCGCGTCGAAGCCCCGCCGCCGGCCGCAACCACGAACAGCGCGGTCTCGTGGACGTTGCGCTCGACCGCGGGCTGCGACACCACGTAGGCGACGCGTTGGCCGTCGGGTGACATCTTGACGTCGACAATGGTGCGCAGCCGCATCAGATCGTCGACCGTCATCGGGCGGCCGGCCGTGTCCGTGCTGCGCGTGGTGACGCCGACGGCGGTGACGATGGCGACGAGGGCGAGAGCACTTCGACGGTTCACGCAGCAGAGCCTACAACAGGTCCGGGCAAGTAGGCTGGGAGCCAGCCGCGCGCGAGATCGGCGGCGGCGTGAACGGAGGGATCGCTCCGAGCTGTCGACGCGGACTCAGCGGACTCGATCGGGGGCGGGTGCTCGTCTCCTCGTTGTCACTACTCGGACCGTATCGCCACCATTGGCTGCACGACCGTCGCACGGCGGGCGGCTGGCAGACCGGCCAACAGCGCGGCGGCAACGGCGATCGCGGAGGCGGCCGCGTAGATCAGCGGCTCCATGATGCCGAGCGGATCTGGACCCAGCGTGAGCGGCGTGCCCATCACGTCTTCCATCGTGCGAATCAGCACCGCCGCGAGGACGAGGCCGCCGGCGACGCCAGGGATCACCAGCTTCACGAGGTCTGACAGCATCAGGCCAAACACGCGCAGCCGCGTGGACCCCAGCGC
>DATKDY010000219.1:0-3010 GCA_035512515.1 Vicinamibacterales bacterium | reverse complement strand
GTGGGTGAAATCGACTTTGCCCTCAACGGTTCCAGGAATCTTTCGCGAGTGCTCACGGAGGCCGGGATAACGCACGAATATCTCGAGAGTGAAGGCGGCCACACGTGGATCAACTGGCGCCGCTACCTCGACGATTTCGCGCAGAAGATATTCCGATAAGACGGCCCCACTGCTCCCAGCGGGCAGCTGCCGGCTACGCCGATGCCGCGCTCGTGTTTGATGAAGAGGTCGGCGTCGGCGTAGCCGTCCGCTCGTACGATGCGGACGCAGGGCGTCGAGAGTGGAAGGGCACGGCCAAAGGCGGGCCCGTCGGGCTCGGGTGTCGCGCACCACATCAGATGTAACCGGAGTTGCACATGAAGACACGGATCTCGCGGTTTGCGACCGGCTGTGGCTGACGGGCAAGGCGGGCGAGCTGGAACCAGGACGGAGTCGTCCCGAGCGTGAAAGCGGCGGGTTCCTTCACGCAGCCTGCCGTACGACACTCCTCGTTGGCGGGCCGGCCATTGAGGAGAGGAATCATGACAATGGACAAAGACGGACGGACAATGTCGCGGCGCGAGTTCGCGGCAGTCCTCGGGCTGGTCGCGGGCGCGCCCTCGAGTGCGTTCGCGCAGCGCGCGCGATTGACCGCGGGTGAGGTGGTCGAGCGCATCAAAGCGAACCTCGGCGCGCCCTGGCGCGGTGGCCCTACCGATACGTTCAAGTCGGGTGATGAAGATACCCCCGTGACGGGTATCGCGACGACGGTGATGTCAACCTTCGACGTGATCATGCGGGCGGCCGCGGCCGGCAAGAACATGGTGATCACGCACGAACCCACCTACTGGCGCGCCAACGACGCCGTGCAAGGCTTCGAGAGCGATGCCGTATATCAGCGCAAGCTTCAATTCATCCGCGACAACAACATTGTCATCTGGAGGTTTCACGATCACCTGCACGCACGCCAGCCAGACATGTCCGCGGTCGGACTCGCCGACGCGCTCGGCTGGACAGGGTACCAGAGTGAGGACGAGCCGAGAGTGTGGGCGCTTCCGCGCACCAGGCTTCGCGATCTCGCCAGGGACATCGAGCAACGCCTGGGCCTGAAGGCCATTCGCGTCGTGGGAAATCCGGAGATCACCGTCAGCCGCGCCGCGCTGATGCAGGGAATGGCGCCCTTTCACGCGGCAACGATCGTTCCAAACGTCGACGTGGTCGTGGCCGGCGAGCAACGTGAGTGGGAGGGCGTTGAATATGTGTTCGACGCCAACACGGCCGGCCAGCAGAAGGGTCTCATTCTGATCGGACACTGGGTCTCCGAGGACGAGGGGATGCGCGTCTGTGCCGATTGGCTCAAGACATTCGTCTCCGAGGTCACGGTCGAATGGATCCCGGCGGGCGATCCATTCTGGAGGCCGTAGACGTCCTCGCGTGTACGCGGTTGCTCAATTGGCTGTTGAATGCTCCAGCATGAAAAATGGCGATCAGACCTCGAACTGTTCACTCACACCAGCGGAGGTTTTCGATGTCAATCAGACCCGTAATGATCATGCTCCTGGCGGGCGGTTTCTTCACTGTGCCCAACTTCGGCCTGCAGCAGTGCGATGCGCAGGTACGGAGTGAAGGAAGGCGCGGCGGTCAGCCGATCGTGCTCGGCCCCGACGACAGGCCGGTCGCGCCGCCCGCGCCCGAAGGATTCAACACGTTGCGCGAGGGGATCCCACATGGCAGGATCGAGACAGTAGAATACGAGTCCACTACCGTAGGCACCCGGCGCCGCGCGCTCATGTATCTACCACCTGACTTTTCGGCCGACCGGAACTATCCCGTGCTCTACCTGCTGCATGGCATCGGGGGCGACGAACGGGAGTGGCAGCGCGGCGCCAATGTGCAGGCTATTCTCGACAATCTCCTGGCGGACGAGAAAGCCGTCCCGATGATCATCGTGATGCCCAACGGCCGGGCGCAGCCGAACGACCGCGCCGAGGGCAATGTCATGGCCTCGGCACCCGCATTCGCGCGGTTCGAGCAGGACCTTCTCGTGGACCTCGTCCCGTTCATCGAATCGAAATATCCCGCGAAAACCGATCGCGAAAGTCGCGGCATCGCCGGTCTTTCCATGGGCGGTGGACAGGCTTTGAACTTCGGCCTCGCCAACCTCGACCGGTTCGCCTGGATCGGCGGCTTCTCCTCAGCACCGAATACGTACCAGCCGGAGGAGCTGGTGGCCGATCCGTCAAGGGCGGCGGCGATGGCGAAACTGCTCTGGGTTTCCTGCGGCGATGACGACGGCCTGCTCTACATCAGCCAACGCACCCACGCATTCCTCCGGGACAACAAGGTGCCGCATATCTGGCACGTGGATTCAGGCGGTCATAATTTCAGGGTCTGGAGTAACGATCTGTACCACTTCGCTCAGCGCATATTCCGCTGATGTCTGACACGCACGGCCCATCCTGAAACGACTCCCGCGGGTGGCGGTGTCAGCTCCAGGGCGAGTTTCGCAGAAACGGCCGCTCCGAAGAGCGGCCGTTTCTAGGACTGTCTGAGCACGGGGTGGACACCGCCACCCGCGGGAATCCCGTTCCCCTACCCCACCGCGTTGATCATGTCGAAGATCGGCAGGTACATGGCGACGATCATGCCGCCGACGACCACGCCGAGGAACACGATCATGATCGGCTCCATGGCCGCGAGCAGTGCTTCGACCGCGGCATCGACTTCCTCGTCATAGAAATCGGCGATCTTCGTGAGCATCTCGTCCAGGCCGCCGGTCTGTTCACCGACGTTGATCATGGACACGACCCTGGGCGGGAATACGCCGGACTTCTTGAGCGGGTCCGAGATGGTCTCACCGCCAGCGATGCTCGTGCGGCTCTCCATGATGGCGTCGTGCAGCACGCGGTTGCCGGACGTCTTGGCGGTGATCTCGCGACCGTCGAGGATCGACACGCCGGAGGCGACGAGCGTGCCGAGCGTGCGCGTGAAGCGCGCGATCGCGGTCTTGCGCTGGAGGTTGCCGAACACG
>DATKDY010000218.1:0-8766 GCA_035512515.1 Vicinamibacterales bacterium | reverse complement strand
CGTCCGCCAGTCCAGAAGCCGGACCCGAACGATCCGCTGGCCGGCATCCCCGACCTGTTCAAGGGACCACTCGGGAAGATCGTCGCCATCGATCTCAACACCGGCGAGCACCTGTGGATGATTCCGCACGGCGACATGCCGACGGCGCAACAGGAGGCCTTCCGCAACAACCCGATACTGAAGGGCCTCAATATCGACGCCAACTGGGGCCGGCGCGGCCACGCGGCGATGGCTGCGACCTCGACGCTGCTTTTCGCGACGGGCGCAACCGCCGACAACCGGCCGCATCTCTTCGCGATCGACAAGAAGACCGGCAAGCGCGTGGGCCAGGTGCCGACGCCCCGCATGGGGCAGTACGGACTGATGACGTATCTGCATCAAGGCAAGCAGTACGTGATCCTGCCGAGCAACGGCGGCTACACCGCGATGGCGCTGCCGTAAGGCGCAATCGTCCCGTGACACCTGAGAGGCCAGGCGGCAAACCGCCTGGCCTCTTTGCATTTCCGGGACTTCGCTGATGGTGGCAAGAGGTGACACAGGTGGAAGAGGTGCAGCAGGTGCGCGGGTGCGACACCGGTGCGACAGGTGCCATAGGTGCAGCAGGTGCAGCAGGTGCCATAGGTGCAGCAGGTGCAGCAGGTGCCATAGGTGTAGCAGGTGCAGCAGGTGCGACAGGTGCCATAGGTGCAGCAGGTGTAGCAGGTGCAGCAGGTGCAGCAGGTGGTTCCGGCGCTTTACCGGCTGGCGGTCTTCGAGATGCGGTAGAGCGTCGAGGCCGTGCGCATCACGAGGCTGCCTCGCGCGATCGCGGGAGAAGCCATAATCATCTCGCCGAGCGAGTTGCGGGCGAGCACCTTGTAATCGGCGCCGGCCTGGATCACGAAGGTGTCGCCGTCCTCGCTGGCGGCAAAGATCTTCCCGTTGTACGCCCACGGTGAGGCCGTGAACCCGGATGTATCAGGCGCGAGTCGCTGCCGGCCGTAGATCTCGCGCCCCGTTCGTGCGTCATGCGCCAGCAGGAACCCGCGATCGAGCAACGTGTAGAGGTAATCGCCGTAGACCAGCGCCGTCGTGTTGTACGAGCCCAGCTGCGGATGTGACCAGGCGATGTGCGCGTTTGCCGACTCCCCGGCTTTGAGCGAGATGTCGCCTGCCGCTCCAGGGCGGATCGCGTACATCGGCCTCAGCGCGTCGCCGACGTAGCCCGACGAGATGAAGAGCAGGTCGTGCGCGGCAAACGGCGTCGGAATCGCAATCGACGACATGCCCTTCAGCTCCCACTTCAGGCGGCCCTCGAGATCGTAGGCGCGCACTTTGTCGGAGCCGGATGTGACGATCTGAGCGCCACCATCGTGTTCCCATACGAAGGGCGTGGCCCAGTTGCTGCGCTCGTCGCGCGCGACTCGCCAGATCTCGCGGCCTGTCGAAGCGTCGAAAGCAGCGAGAAACGACCGCGTGTCGTTGTCGTTGACGATGTAGAGGCGGTCGCGGTGGAGCACCGGTGACGCGGCGGTGCCCCATCCGTTGCGCATGCTCACCTTGTCGAAGTTCTTCGACCACAGCGGCGCGCCGCTCATGTCAAATACGAACAGCCCGACGTTGCCGAAGTAGGCATAGACGCGCGTGCCGTCGGTGACCGGCGTCTCCGACGCGTATGAGTTCTTCAGGTGACGTGACATCGCCGGCCGCGCGCGGTGGACCTCGCGTTCCCAGCGCACCCGCCCGCTCGTGAAGTCGATGGCGTACACCATCCAGCGATGTTCCGCCGTGGGCGCCGGACGCTCGCCGCCGAAGTAGAGACCCGGCTTGGGAGCCTCCAGATCGGCTGCGCTGATCACGCTCGTGACGAAAACATGATCGCCCCGGACGACTGGCGAGCTCCACCCGGTTCCCGGGATACGAGTGCTCCAGACGACGTTCTCCGTCCGCGACCACGACTCGGGAAGGGCGGCGTCGTCGGCTGCGACGCCCGCGCGTGTGCCACGAAACTGTGGCCAGTCATGCTGCACGGCGCCGAGCGGAAGTGAGACGACCGCGGCGATCGCGAGAAGAGCCATGGCGAGGGCGCGCTTCATGTGCCAGATGTTGCCACAACGCCCGTGCGGGTAGACAAAAAGTGGAGCTACTTGATGCCCACGCTGAGGAGCTCGAACGGCTCGCGGTCAACATTCGACACGGCGTGCGGCACGTCGCGCGGCAGGAAGATGACTTCGCCCGCTGCGTACTCCCGTGTGCTGACATCCTTGCCGACGCGCACTTCCACGCGTCCCGGCGTCAACTGCACGACCACCAGATCGAACGGATGCGTGTGCACGGGCTCGCGCGCTCTCGATGCAAACGTGACGTGCGTCACGCGCGTTTCGGCGTTGTCCAGCACCGGCGTCCGGGTGATGCCCGCCGGCGCCGGCAGCGCGGGTGCTTCGCCGCCAGGTCGCCGATCCGGCTTCATGGCGATGGTCACCACCTCGAATGGCTCCTGTCCAACGTTGGCGGCCGCATGCGGCACTTCCTTGGGAATGAACTCGACGAACCCGTGCGCGCGGCGCGTCGTGGTCTGTCCATCGCCAAGCCGCATATCGACGTCACCGGCGCCGATCTGGACCACGACAGCGGAAAAGGGGTGGGTGTGAACGTCCTCCCGCGCGCCTGGCGCCATGCGCAGGCGCGCAATGAGGGCGGTCGCGTTGTTCTCGAGTTCGGTGCGCGTGATGCCCGCGGGGGGCGCGCCTGCCTGCCGATCGGCGGCCGCCATCGTGGCCACACTCACGCCAATCAGTCCAACGAGGGTCCCGATGTTGATTCTCATGCTCTTCCCTCGGCGCTCAGGTGGATGCACTGGAACGTCTCGCGGGGCGTTCCGGCGACAGTTTCTCACACGCGCCGAATCCGATGATTCGGTCAGGGAGTGACGGTTGACAACCGGCACTCCCCGGTGACGATGTCACCGCGCGAGATGCGCGGCAAGCGCAGCGAATGCCTGTTTCCACTCGGCGACACCTTCCCTCCAGCCTTCGGTGCGAGATAGAACTGCACGGTGGTGCCATCCCACTTGTAGCGGAAGCGCGCGAGGCCTTCACCACGAGAACTCTGCCATGACGGCGCCACCGGTCAAGTCTGATCGTCGAGATACTTCACGAACACGACTTCGTTGCGCTTTTCGTTGTAGAGCAGTTCGTCCACGCTCGCGCGCACCGTGAGGAGGCCGAACCCGCCGGGCCGGATGCCTTTCTGTTCGCGGACCTCCATGTGGCGAATCGGCTGATCGTCCGGCTGTCCGATGGCCGCGTGCGGCAGGTCGTCGATCGTGAAGCCCGGCCCGGGATCCGCAATGCGATACAACAGCATGCGCTGCGTGCGCAGGCAGGCGATCCGCACCTTCCGCGAGGGATCGAGCCGGCCGCCCCATTCCACCGCATTCAGCAGCAGCTCGCGAAACGCATACGCGATGGTCTCGCGCAGATCGGGCGCGAGATCGGCGTCGAGGTGCGTCATCACCGCCTGAATGCGCTCCGCGGCCTCGCGTGTGCACGGCACGGTCAGCTCGACCCATTCCGGGCGCGCCGAAATGACCTCGATCGGCGGAAGGTCCCGTGCGTCCAGGACCTCGCGCACGGTTCGCAGCAGCGCCGGAGGATCAGCCGGCTTGTGCACGTACTTGAACGCGTTCTCGCGAACCGCTTCGAGCAGCGTCTCGGGCGCGTCGTCCGAAGTCATCACCACCACCCGGGGCCTGGTCTTGCGCGTCCGGATCTTCGCCAGCAGCTCGAGTCCGTTCATGCGCGGCATCCAGACATCGAGCAGCAGCAGATCGAATCGCTTGCTGCGCAACGCCGCGAGCGCCTCCAAACCGTCTTTGGCCACGGTCGTCGAGAAGCCGGCATCGGTGAGTACTTTGCGGAGGATGTGTCGCGTCGCGCGATCATCGTCCACGACGAGAATCTTGGTCATGGGCCCTCCGGTTCTTCGATGCGAGGCGGCCAGACGGCCGTGCCGAACGTGATCGCGAGGGAGAGACGAAGCCCGCCCGGTCGAACGCGCTGTTGAGCGCGACGATTGTCTGGTGCAGTGTCGCGTACAGCTCCCTCGCAGCCCTTAGGTTTCCCGAACGACCCGCCTGTTCGAGCGCCATCGCGGCTTCGCGTCCCGCGGGCGAACCGACAGTCGCCAGCGCGCCTTTCAACGCATGCGCGGCGTGGCGCAGCGCTTCCGCGTCGGTCCGCTTGATCGCGCGGTCAATGCGGCGAAGCGTTGCCGGGGAATCGGATTGGAAGAACGCTATCACCTCGGTCAGCAGCCGTCGATCGCCGCCGGCATGCGCGAGCGCCGCCTGTTCATCGAAGACGAGCCGCTGCCCTGCGGACGACCCGACGGGCGCTCCGGCGGGTGGCGGCTCATGGCCGTCTGCGGAGGCTTCGACGAGGGCAATGAGCTCCTCGACGTCGATTGGCTTGGCGAGGTAGCCGTCCATTCCTGCCGCGAGGCATCTCTCCCTATCCGCCGGCATCGCGTGAGCCGTGAGGGCGATGATGGGGACATGGGTCCCTTCACCCTGTTCGTGATGGCGGATGGCGGCCGTGGCTTCGAGGCCGTTCATCTCCGGCATCTGCACGTCCATGAGGACCACGTCGAACTGTGGCCCAATGGGGGAGGTCACCGCCTTCATCGCTGCCCGACCATTGTCCACGGCGGTGATTCGGTGCCCGCGCTTCTGCAGCAGCCGGGTGACCAGTTTGCGGTTCACCAGGTTGTCCTCGACCACGAGGATACGGAGCGGGCCGCCGCGCCTGGGCGCCGGCCGCGGCGTCGAGGGCGGCCGGCGTGTCGAGACACCGAACGCCGTCATCAGCGCGTCGAGCAGGTCGGAATGTTTGACCGGTTTGGTCAGATAGGCGTCGATGCCGAGTTTCCGGCAGCGCACCACGTCCTGCGGGCTCGCAATCGAGGTCAGCAGCACGACCGGCGTCGTCGCCAATGCCTGATCGCGCTTGACCTGACGCGCAAGCGTGAATCCGTCGACCTCTGGCATCTGGCAGTCCGAGATCACGACGTCGAAACGTCCCGCTCCGCTTGCGGCCCCGCGAAGCACCGCGAGCGCGCCTTTCGCATCCGGGACCACCGTGGGCATCATGCGCCAGCTCGTGAGCATCTCGTCGAGGATCCGGCGGTTGGTGGCGTTGTCGTCAACCACCAGCACGCGCAGGCCTTCGAGCGCCTTCCGCCGCGCGGCTCCCGATAGCTCCACGGTCTCGCGCGGCAGGTCGAACGCGGCGGTGAAATGGAACGTGCTGCCGCGCCCCGCCTCGCTGGCCACCCACATGCGCCCCGCCATCAGCTCGACGAGTCGCAGGGCGATGGCCAGGCCGAGACCGGTGCCGCCGTAGCGGCGCGTGGTGGAACTATCGGCCTGCGTGAACGCCTGGAAGATCTGGGCCTGCTTGTCGTGCGGAATGCCGATGCCGGTATCCGTCACGGAACAGTGCAGCGTCGCGCGCCGCTCGTCGGCAGTCTCGACGGTCACCCGCAACACCACCTCGCCGGCGTCCGTGAACTTGACGGCATTGCCCATGACATTCAGCAGCACCTGACGGAGCCGGCCCTCGTCGCCGATGAGCACCTCCGGTACATCTGCGGCGATGTGACACGCCAGCTCGATGCCCTTCTCGGCGGCCCGGACCGCCAGCAGCTTGGCGGCATTGCCAACGGCCTCTCGCACGTCGAACTCGGCGCGATCCAGGTCGAGCCGCTTCGCTTCGATCTTCGAGAAGTCGAGGATGTCGTTGATGATGGCGAGCAGCGATTCGGCCGAGGACTTCACCGTCGCCATGTAGTCGCGCTGATCGGCGGTCAGACGCGTCTGCAGCGCGAGCGCCGTCATCCCGAGAATGGCGTTGAGCGGCGTGCGGATCTCGTGGCTCATGTTCGCCAGAAACGCGCTCTTCACCTCGACCGCCTCCTCCGCACGGCGCCGGGCCGTTTCGAGCTCCTTGACGAGCTGTGCCAGCCGGGCCGCCTGGTCCTCGAGCGCGCGATGGCTGGCCCCGAGATCGAGCGCATACTGCGCCAGCGTCTCTTCGGCGGCCTTTCGCTCGGTGATGTCCCGAGCCGCGGCGTACATCACTTGCAGCTCGGGGTACGGCGTCGAGGTCCACAAGAGCCAGCGCCAGGTTCCGTCCTTGTGCAGGTAGCGGTTTTCGAAGTAGATGACCTCTTCGCCCGTGGCGAGCTTCGAGGCCTGGTTCGTCGTCGCGTGACGATCGTCGGGGTGAATGAACTCCACGTATGGACGCGACAGCAACTCCTCGTCGGTGTAGCCCAGGACGCGCTGCCATGCCGGGTTGACGCGCTTGAAATAGCCATCGAATCCGGCAATGCACAACATGTCGAGCGACAGCATGAAGAAGCGATCGAGCTCGTCCTGCGCGCGGCGCCGTGCGAAAAACAGGCCGATCTGGCTGCCGACGCTCGAGAGCATGGACAGCAGTTCCTCGTCGGGCGTGCGAATCTCGACGCTGAAGAACTCCATCACGCTCAACACGTCGCCGTGCAGCAGGACCGGAAATCCGAAGGCCGCGTGCAGCCCCTCGCGCGAGGCGATGGCCGCCCGCGGAAAATTCGAGTCCCGGACAACGTCGGGAATCCACGCCGGCTCGCCGGTGGACCAGACCCGGCCTGGCAATCCGACGCCGCGTTTGAACGTGATGTCACGACTGATCGCATCGAACTCGTCGAACCGCCGGCCGGCTGCCGTCCAGATGTCGACGCAGCGCAGCACGTCATGTTCCTGGTCGACGGTCCAGAGCGCACCATGCTCCCAGCCGAACGCCTCGCAGATGGCCTGGAGGATCTTCGGAGCGGCTTCGGCGAACGACGAGGCTTCGACCAGCGCACGTGCCGTGACGTGCTCGGCGGTGAGACGCCGCACGGCCGGGATAGACACGCCGAGTGAAGCCGGCGGGGTTTCCATGGGCTGGAGGCGGATTATATTTTCTTTCGGCCGTGTTTCTTCCCGGGGATCCCCGTTTTGGCGGCTCGCTTGGTGCCGGCGGCCTTCCTCGCCGCTTTCCGGACGGTTCTGCCGCTCAACCGGTCGGACACCTCGTACGCTTCCCGGAGCCAGTCGGTGATGGGCGCTTCGACTTCATCCCGGTGCCTGACGTGGACGATGTGCGCGCGCTTGACCTGTGATGCCGAAACAACTTTCCGCACGTGCGGCGCCCTGAGCGCCCGTCCCAGAAAGAAGACGACCTCGAGCGCGCTCTTCTTCGGCCGCACAAAGAGGTAACAGGCCTTGCGCGAGAACATGATCGACTTGTGCGACGCGTAAATCCGCTGCTCGCCGAACTCCACGACCGTCTCGCGAAGCCGCTCGTAAGCGTCCTGCAGATCGTCGGACAGATCGCGCGTCAGCGCCGCTTCGGTCGTCGTCCAGCAGTCGTGCGCCTCGCCTGTTTCCACCCACTGCTTGCAGTGATGACACGTGTGGCCGGGCATCGGACAATTGTAGAGTCGGCCGCCCGCGGGCATCGACAGAGTATTCTCCTCGAATGAGGCATCCAGGGATCCTATTAGTCGTGCTGGCTGCGGCCACGGCGGGCTGCGACCGGCCAATCGAGATTCAGCCACAGGCGGTCGAGGACGCGCAGGTGGGCGTTCGGGTCAAAACCGCGCTGGTCAACGATGCGCAGTTGGGCCCCCGCGTCATCGAAGTGCGGGTGACTCGCGGCCTGGTGATCTTGTCCGGGGCTGTGGCCTCGGACGAGGAGGCCGCGCGCGCGATCGAGATTGCGCGCGCTGTGCCAGGCGTCACGGACGTGCGGTCGCAACTGGTCGTCCGTCAACTCTCCGAGCTTCGTGCACCCGCGGATGGTGGCGACGAGCTCGACCGTCCGGTCCGACCCGACGACGAAATCGTGAGCGCCAGCCGGCGCCGCCTGCTGGCGATAGGCGGCTCCGTGAACGCGCGTGAACCGTCCGATACCAGACTCGCCTCGACGCTGTCGGTCGGTCCCCTGATACGCCTGGGCACCGGGCGCGGGCTCGGCGTCACAACGGGCTTCAGCTGGTTCCAGACCGACCTTTCGCCGGACTCGTCGCCAGGCCGATTGGGTCGGATCACCATCCGTCCGGTGATGGGCGGCCTCAGCTACACCTTCACTGACCAGAGCCGTGTGGCGCTCAGCCTGTCGATGGTCGGCGGCATGGCGTTCAACAGTTTCACGCTCACGGAGTCGACGCCACGGGATGTTCTGGCGCTCGAAGTCGACAACAGCGTGGCGGCGCGCCCAGGGGTGTCGCTCTGGGTGGATCTCAACAGCCGCGCCGCGCTCAACGTCTTCACCGGGTATGTGATCACCCGCCCGCAGATCACATTTCTCGAACACGGAGCCTTCGTGCGACGCTCCGTGCGCGCCGACACGGCCGTGTTCAACGTCGGCCTGGCATACAAGGTGTTCTGAGGACGTCACGCAGATGCCCGGACTGATCCTGCCGCTCCTGGTGACCGCCGGCGATGCCGCGCTGTTTGCGGGCCGTGCCATGCGAGAAGCGATTCGCCCGCCCTTCGAGTTCCGCGAGACGCTGCGCCAGCTCTTCGAGCTGGGCTGCAAGTCGGTGCCGCTCATCGCTGTCAGCGGCTTTGCGATTGGCGTCGTGCTGTCGATGCACACGCGCGCGTCTCTGGCCCGATTCGGCGCCGAGGCGCTGATTCCAGCCGGGCTCGCCATCGCGCTGGTGCGCGAGACCGGCCCGCTCACGGCCGGCCTGCTG
>DATKDY010000217.1:0-7601 GCA_035512515.1 Vicinamibacterales bacterium | reverse complement strand
AACGGGGGTTCGAATCCTCCTCCCCCAGCCAATCTCCCCGCGGTTTCGTCCAGGCGGCCCCATCGTCTAGAGGCCTAGGACACGGCCCTCTCAAGGCTGAAACACGGGTTCGAATCCCGTTGGGGCCACCACTGTCGGACGACGGGCGAAGCGCATCGCCGCCGCGAGCGTGGCGCGGCGCTCAGTTAAACAGCCAGCACGTTGCACCTTGCTGCGCTCCTTCACTGCATCGAGGAGCGTCGCCTTCGCCGTCGGCCACGTGGCCGGGTCCCAGCGCGTCGAGCGGATCGAGATGGGAGACGCGGAGCCACGGGTGCCGGACACGGCCGTTCGTGGGGTCCGCGCGGCCGATCACTCGATCACCTGATCGGCCCTCAGAAGCAGCGTCGGCGGGATCGTAAGGCCGAGGGCCGTGGCCGTGGCCTTGTTGAGGATCAACTCGAAGCGCGTGGGTTCCTCCACGGGAAGCTCGCTCGGTCGCGTGCCCTTCAACAGCTTGGCGGCGTACAGCGCGGCCCGTTCATACAGGTCCGGGAGGTGCGGGCCGTACGCGAGCAGACCGCCCCCCTGCGCGAAGGACCGGTCCGCCGCCGCGGTGACGACCCGATGCTGCAAGGCGAACATACCGATCTCGGACACCGCCGGCCCCATTAACTGTTCGAAAAGGAGCAGACCGTCTGGACGTCCGGGACCCATCGAGTCGAAAGCTTTCTCGAGGTCCCGAAAGGTCGCGACGGCAAGAGGGAAGACCTGCATGCCGAGCGATCCGACGGCTCGTTCAAGACGCACGAACCGGTCCTGATGCACCGCGATCGTGGGATCCCAGAGCACGGCCACCCGTGCGAGCCGCGGATTGATGTCCCTAAGGAGCTCGATGTGTTTGGCAGCGAGCTGCCCGAGGGGCACGCTCAGGCCTGTCACGTTTCCCCCCGGGCGACCGAGGCTGGCTACCAGCCCTTCGTTCGCGGCATCGGCGACGTTAACCATGACAATGGGCGTGCTCTTCGTGGCCTCGCGGGCGGCCCGAGTCGCCTCATTGCCGACTGCGACGATGACATCGACCTTCCGCTGAACGAGCTTCTTTGCCGCGTCCGGGAGGCGGTGGTAGCCAACCCCTACACCACTCGTATCGATCGAGGCGTTCCGGCCAAAGACGTATCCAGCCCGTTCGAAACCCGCCAGAAAAGCACGGTCTTCGTCGACGACAGGGTTGGGCAGGTTCAAGCAGTTGACCGGGCATAAAAAGGCTACCTTCCCCTTCGGTTGGGCCTCGGCGTCAAGCGGCGCGGCGAGCATCGCAGCCGTTAGTGAAAGGAATTGTCGTCGGTTCATCATTCAATGACCTGGTCCGCCCGCAGCAGCAGCGACGGCGGGACCGTGAGGCCGAGCGCCTTGGCGGTCTTGAGGTTGATGATGAAGTCGAACCTTGTTGGCTGTTCGATCGGCAGATCGCCAGGGTTGGCGCCCTTGAGAATTTTGTCGACATACGTCGCTGCTCGCCGATAGCCGTCCGCAAAGCTGGCGGAATAAGCAAACAAAACGCCGAAGGGCACGTTGGCGACGGCAAAGCTTGTGAACGGAATCTGGTAGCGTACGGCGCTGTCAAACAGCAAGTCACGGTTGTTGAATAGCATAGCGGCGGGGCACGGGAGCAGCAGGTCGGGCGGGGCCGCCTTCATTCGCAAGAAGGCTTGCTCGATCTCGCTTCGGTTCGCCACCGGGTACGAGATAAGCGCTGCGCCGATACTTCGGGCCGCGTCCCGCACACCGTCTTCGAATACTTTGCACCCGGTTCCGGTTGTGTCGACTAAGAGCGCAACCCGAACGAGCGGAGAACGAATCTCGCGCATGATCTCAATATGCTTTGCGGCCAGCTGGTCAAGAGGCAGAGCTATCCCGGTGAAGTTGAGTCCGGGCCGCCGCCAGCTCTGCGCGAGCCCAGCCCGGACCGGATCAGTCGACGTCGCCAGGACGATAGGAATAGCAGTCTTCGATTGCAGGACCGCTGCGGCGTTCCCGTCGGAAACGAAGACGTCTGGCTTATGGGTAAGCAACTCATCCACGAGCGCGGGCACCCGCAGCCTGTCCCGGTCACTCGTTCGCACTTCGATGACGACGTTGCGACCCTCGCTGTATCCGAGAGCGCGCATTCCTTCGAAGAACGCTTTGCGGTACGGCAACGCTTCGGCGGTTGAGAAGGGGATTAGGAGCGCCACTCGGTGGACTTTACCTTTCTGCGCCTCGACCTTGTGCGGCAGCGTGACCAGTGTGAGGACGAAAGCGAGGATCGCGGCGAGCACGCCGGCGAGCGCGGTCAGCAGGAAGCGGCGGCGGTCCATCCCGGGACGGTAGGGCGGATGGCGGGGCAGGTCAATGAGTAACTCGAAGGCGTTACGGCGCGAGCTTCTGATGGGATGTCGCCGCGTTAGTCGTAAGGCTTTACGGCCCGGCTGGTGCCGGCGGCGTCAAGCATTCCGGGCACAACTTGTCGCGTTCGGTCTCTTCCTCGCCTGGCGGCATGACGAGCACGACCGCCGCGCCGCACAGGCCACAGATCCTCCGCCCTGTCGCACCACTCACCGCGGCGTACTCACGTCAGCGTACTCACGTCAGCGTTGCGGTCGACCCAGCGCTGCGCTAGATTTCACCGGCTTCCTCCGCGTTCATCGCGGTCGACTTTTCGACACGTCCTTGTTTGGACGTGGGGTCTCGTCGGATAGCTTGCGCCGGATGGGCACGGGCCCGACCGACCGGCGGATCTGCGGCCTCTCTGGTGCGGCGCGAGAGTCACCTGCGATCTCGCTCGGCTAGGCTAGCTCCTCGAACTCATTCATAATCTGCGGGCGAACGAGGCAACGCGTGATCGCGACTGAAACACGGATCGAATCGCGTCAGGGAAGCGTGGCTAGTCCTTCGAACGGCATCGCAGGAAACACGTCTGGCGACCAAATCCCGTTGGGGCCACCACACCCTTTGCACACCACCCGTCACGCCAGCGATCACGGGCGTGATGGTGCCCTGCCCGCTGAACGTGTAGACGCGCTCACCATCGCGATCTTCGGGCGTGAAGATGAGGCGCCCGGCCAGTAGCGCACGGAGCGCCCGGCGGGCCGCTCCCGTTTCCGCGTGCAGCATGCCCTGCGAGTCCGTCAGCGCATCGCGCATGACCGCGAGGGCCTGCTCGGCGTCGGCTGCCCCGCGACGGCTCACGGCCTGACGCTCGACGGCCACCAGCTCGGCGCGGAGATGCGCCCGCCGTCGCTCACGTTCCAGGCCGCTCGAGCCGAGCGCGATGCGGCGCACGAGGCGCACGCGGCACTCCTGGCGCGTCGTGCGCCACTGGCCGCGCGGCTGTCGTTCGAAGTCAACAACGCCTATCCCTGTCGCCGGAGCTGCGCGCCATGCCGTTTCACGAGGCCGCGCGTTCGGCGTATGCGCTCGATCGTGAGCTGGTCGCATCCCAGCGCCGCATCAACGTGGCCAACTCGGCGCTCTTCGTCGCGGAGATCAAGGCGACGACGAGGCTTCGGGCATCGGTTGCTCCGCCACCCGTGATCGCGGACGAGAGGAAGGGATAGAGCCATGGCCACGATTGGATCGCTTGTTGTCGAGATGGTCGCGAACACCGTAAGGATTCGGCCGTCCATGACTAGGATCCACGCTCGCGTCGTTCGGCGGTTCGGTCAAGATGAGCCGATCCTGTTCCTGGAGAAATCCGTCTGGCTGGCGTCGTCACCGACGTCCGGGACACGACTCGACCTGACGAAGGAAGGCGTACCCGTGCCGCGACAAATCGTGACCGTTATGCTCTCACCGCGTCCCGACCGGCCCGGAGCGGAGGCGCCGGCAATGGAGCTGCATACCGAATGGGAGCCTCGGGCCGCTGCTGAGGCGCCGCGGACGCACGGCTGGCGCCATAGGCAACTGACCGTGCAAGGCTGACGTGTCTCCCCACTCGACTCAGCCGCCCAAGTGCCCGCAGAAAGCGAACGTGCGCCGCAGTCGAGCGCTCTGCTAGGCTCCCATCACGGTAAGAACTACGGACTGCCGCTCCTCGGCCGTCCGCAGCAGCGCGCGTGCTCGGCGCGTTGCCGAGCGGCTCAGTCGCAGCAGGCAGCAGGAGACGTTTGAAGGGCGCAAGCGGAAGCCCGTGGAGCTGCTTCGAGTTGCCCTGCGAATTCTAGACGACAGGCGGTGACGTAGTGGACCGACGACGGTTCCTTTCGCTGACGGCTGCGTTGCTCGCCGCGCCGCTCGCCGCCGAGGCGCAGCAGCCGGGGAAGGTCCCGCGGATAGGCTATCTCTCGAGCAGCTCGGCTACCTCTACCTCACGTTTCGTTGATGCGTTCCGGCAAGGGCTACGCGAACTAGGATGGCTTGAGGGTCAGAACATCGTGATCGATTGGCGATTTGCGGACGGTCGATTCGACCGGCTGCCCGACCTCGCGGCCGAGCTGGTTCGTCTCAAGGTACAGGTCATCGTAGCGGCGCCGACGCCCGCGGTCGTTACAGCAAAGAATGCCACCGCGACGATCCCCATCGTCATGATTAATGTTAGCGATCCGGTTGGGCTCGGGCTCGTCACGAGCCTCGCGCGCCCAGGCGGGAACGCCACCGGCGTGTCCTACAGCGTCGGTGTCGAAAACTTTGGTAAAGCGCTGGAGCTGCTCAAGGAGAGCATCCCCAATATCCGCCGTGTCGCCGTCCTGTCGAACCCGGCAAGTGCGGCTCGCGCACCCTTGATACGAGATGTGGGGATCGCAGCCCGGTCGTTGGGACTGCAGCTTCAACACCTCGAGGCCCAAGATCCCAACGACTTCGACGCCGCTTTCGCGACGATGGCCAAAGAGCGAGTGGAAGCGCTTCTCGTAGCTGCGGACTCGATGTTTATTATCCACCGCGCACGGCTGGCAGAACTCGCGGCAGAAAATCGCCTTCCCGCGATATACGGGATACGGGAGCACGTGGACGCGGGTGGCCTTATGTCGTACGGACCGAGCACCGTAGCCAATTATCGCCGCGCGGCGTTTTTCGTGGACAAGATCCTCAAAGGCGCCCAGCCCGGCGACCTCCCCGTCGAGCAGCCCACGAAGTTCGAGCTTGTCATCAACCTCAGAACCGCCAAGGCCCTCGGTCTCACGATGCCGCCGTCGCTGCTCCTGCGGGCTGATGAGGTGATCGAGTGATGGACCGCCGAGCCTTCATAGTTGGCGGTGTCGCCGTGCTCGCCCCGCCACTTGCCGCCGGGGCGCAGCAGACGCAGACCATACCCCGGATCGGTTTTCTCGCGGGTGGCTCGCCTTCCTCGCACGCGGTTTCTATCGCGGCCTTTCAGCAGGGTTTGCGCGATCTTGGCTATGTCGAAGGGCGCACTATCGGCGTCGAGTACCGCTATGGAGAGGGCAAGACGGAGCGGTTCCCTGGCCTCGTGGCCGAGCTTGCCCAACAGAACCCTGCGGTCATTGTGGTCGCGGGAGCGACCGCCACGCGGGCGGCCACACGGGTCACGAAGGAGATTCCCCTTGTTATGACGAATGTGACCGATCCCGTGGAGCTTGGGTTTGTGGCGAGCCTCGCAAGACCTGGCGGCAACCTCACCGGGGTCAGTAATCTCTCGCCGGAGCTTGGACGGAAGCGGCTGGAGCAGCTCAGGGAGATCGTTCCCCAACTGACACGGGTGGCGATTCTCGGGGATCCCAGTAGCCCAAGTCACGCCCCTCAGTGGAGGGAGACAGAGAGAGCCGCCCAACTGTTAGGGGTCGCGGTCCAATCCGTGGAGGTGCGAGAGCCCGATCCGGACTTTGCCGGCGCCTTTACAGCGATCACCAGATATGGTGCCGCGGCCCTGATGACGCTGTCGCAACCCCTGATACTTTTCCATCGGAAACAGATCGTCGACTTCGCCGCGACCCGGCGGATGCCAGCTATGTTTCATACCCAAGAATTTGCGGAAGCCGGCGGCCTCATGTCCTACGGGCCCAACGTTCCTGACCTCTACCGACGCGCAGCAACCTTTGTGGATAGGATCCTGAAAGGCGCGAAACCTGCTGACCTACCGGTCGAGCAGCCCAGCACGTTCGAGTTGGTCATCAACCTCAAGACCGCCAAGGCGCTCGGCCTCACCATTCCGCCATCGCTGCTACTGCGAGCGGATCAGGTGATCGAGTGATGGACCGGCGAGCGTTCATCGTTAGTGGTGTGGCGGCCTTTGCCGCGCCGCTCGGCGTCGATGCGGAGCAGGGTGAGCGTGCGTATCGGATAGGCTTCCTGCGCGTTGGTCGGCCCCCAAAGACGTGGGTCGAAGGCCTGCTCCAAGGACTGCGCGAACACAACTACGTCGAGGGCAGAAACTTCGTCATTGAATATGGTCTAGCCGTGAATGCTCAACAGCTTCCCGACATAGCTGCAGATCTTGTCCGTCGCAGAGTGGACATCCTCGTGGCATCTGGTACGCCGTCGGTTCTGCCGGCGAAGAATGCCACGCAGACAGTCCCCATCGTCTTCGTGGCAGCTGTCGACCCTGTCGCGGCCGGGGTCACCGCAAGCCTCGCACGCCCGGGAGGAAACATTACCGGCGTTACCGCGATGCATGCGGACCTCATCGCGAAGCGATTGGGCCTTCTTAAAGAACTGCTGCCCACACTCTCGCGAGTCGGGGTGCTCGCGCGTGCGGGTAGTGCGGCTACTGCGCAATACGTGAAGGAGGCGGAAGTTGCGACGCCGAAGTTGGGGGCTACAACTGCGGGTCATGACTGTGCAGGATCCCGGTGAACTCGAAGGCGTATTGAGCAGGACACACGGTCTGAATGCCCTCGTCGTGGCCGACGACGCCGTCTTCACCGCCCACCGAGCCCAGATCGCCGAAGTGGCTATGAACAAGCGGCTTCCGACCGCGTACGGGTTCAGCGACATGGTGGAAGCAGGCGGTCTCATGGCCTATGGCCCGCACTACGGCGACATGTACCGGCGCGCCGGCATGCAGGTGCACAAGATTTTGACGGGAACGAATCCGGCCAAGCTACCGGTCGAACAGCCCGTCCGGTTCGAGTTGGTAATCAACCTCAAGACCGCTAAGGCCCTCGGCCTCACGATCCCGCCGTCGCTGCTGGCGCAGGCGGATCAGGTGATCGAATAGTGGAGCGCCGCGCGTTTCTCGCTAGGTTTATGACATTGCTCGGTGCGGGCTCGCTGTCCACGCCATTCGCAACTAAGGAGTTGTCATGCTGAGGATCGACCGGACAATGAGGACTTTCCAGCTCCTCGATCAACGCTCACTCCCCGAAGTGGGCATCCGCGAACGTTCCGATCTTCAGCAAATGATCAAGGCGACTCCGGAGCCTTTCTTCCGGGAGCTTGGCGAGCGACTCCTTCTCGTGGGTGAGGAACTACGTCCAGCCGAGTTTGTTGACGATCGTATCGATCTCCTTGCTGTCGACGAGACCGGCGGAGCGGTCGTCATCGATGGGTGCGATGCTTACCGCCCCGCTTCTTGAGGCCGAGGCCCAGTCGAAAGGGAAGGTAGCCTTTCTATGCCCCATCAGCTGCTCGAACCTGCCCCACACTGCCTTCGATGCAGACCGTGCTTTTCTGGCAGGTTTCGA
>DATKDY010000216.1:0-14446 GCA_035512515.1 Vicinamibacterales bacterium | reverse complement strand
CGATTCAGATTCGAATAGCCGAACGACAGCGTGACCGAGCCATTCGGGTTCTCGTACCACCCGTCGAAGAACGGCGCCACCCGCAACCCGTCGTCCGGGAGCGGCGCCAGGGGCCGCATGCGCTGGGCGCCAGCGGGGGCCGTCAGGATGAGCGCCGCACACGCGGCCGTGACGAGCGTTCGCCAGAACACGATCTCCTCCCTCGAGCGACGACCGCGTGCACACGCCAGAGCCGCTCCGATGAGAGGCTCTTACCGACACGCTCGAATGCGCAATCTACTGCCGGTCCCGCGCCGTCGTGGCCGCGGCTTTCTTTCGGGCGTCACGCTCGGCGACCAGTTTGGTGTAGCCTTCGTCGTCGAGATGCGTCACGGCGATCCAGGCGTGTGACATCTCGTCGGCCGTCCGGCTGCCGAGTCCGACCCACTGATCGGGATCGGGGTTCTGCTTGTTCTCTTTCGTGTTGTCGTAGTAGCCGGTGACGACGAGGACCGCGCCCTTCGGGACGAGTGGCGCCGCATCGTCAGCGTAGATGTGGCTCGTGTGCCAGTCGTTGGTCCAGTTCGAGATCGAACTGATCATTTCCAGCTTGCCCGTCTCCGGGGAGAAGATCTCGAGCGTCTTGGCGACGAGGCGGAAGTGCCCGTGCGGCTGGAAGCTGTCGATGCGCACGGGCGTCTTGAAGGAGTGGAACCCCTGCGTCATCACCGACGAGTGCGGCGACATTTCCAGCTCGCCACCCTTCATGAGCAGCGAGTACAGCTTGAGGTCCTGCTTGTAGGTCCCCTGGTAATCCTTCGGGTAGAGCCAGATCCCCATCTCGATGACGTCGTCGACGATCTCCTCGCCGGTGGGATAGTAGTGGACATCCCACCGCACCATCGAGTTGGCCGGAAGCGTTCGACAGGCATCCGGCGGCACGACTTCACCGACCTTGCCCAGCGCATATTCCGACACGCGTTCGGTTTCGACCCACTGACCGCTCTTCTCGTCGAGCACGACGAACTCGCTGTTGGCGTGGTGAGCGGCGGCCCGGCCCCTGAGCGACGGCTTCACCGAAACCGCTCTGATGCAGCGATCCTCGTCGAGACCGGTCGGCACGATGGGCCGCCACCATACGTCCTGCCCGCGGGCCGGGAGCGTGAACGGTTTGGTACGCACGATCAGATCCGGCGGGCCGAATTCGTCCGCGTAGGCCCACGTGTTGGGATCGGGGAACGTCGGCGGCGGTGGCAGATCGGCGCGGTTGCCGAGCGGCGCGCCGGTATCCACCCAGCGAGCGATCGTCTGCACCTCGGCATCGCTCAGCCGCAGATCGTCTTTGAGCTGCTGAATGCCGACGTCGCGGTCGTACCGGTAGGGCGGCATCTCGCCGGAGAGCACGCGCTGCCTGATGGCGCGTGCCCACGGGCGCACTTCCTCGTACGTCGTGAGCCCCATCGGCCCGATCGAACCGGACTGATGACAACGCACGCAGTTCTTTTGCAGGATGGGGGCGACGTCCTTCGCGAACGTGACAGTCGCGGGCACCTCCGGCGCGCGACTCGCAGGAGTGGATGCGCCCGACCCGCCGAACAGATCGGGACGGCCGTTGGCCTGTTGGGCGACGGCCCGGCCGCCCGCGACAAGGACGAAAAGTCCGACGACGACAACTGCCCGACTACCGAACCGGATGCCCACGTGACGACAATCGAAACGCGGCTTGGACATGTGCCACCTCGTGGACCGGATTCTACGGCGAATGGGTCCCGCTTGGGAAGGCGGGGGGCGGGCCCCTGCGCATCGCTCCTACCCCGTGATGTAGTGCTCGAGCTGCTCGATCGTAAAGGCTTGCTCGGTCAGCAGGGCCTTGACGACGTCTCCGATGGAGACCATACCGATGGGACCCGCCTCACCCGCGACCGGCAGGTGGCGGATGCGGTTCCCGGTCATGAGCGCCATGCAGTCGTGGACGGTGTCCTCGGGCCTGACCGTGAGCACGGGCGTACTCATGATGTCGGCGACGATGATCTCCTTCGAGGACTTGCCATGGAGGATCACCTTTCGGGCGTAGTCCCGCTCCGAGAACATGCCGACGAGCTCGCCGCGATCGAGAACGGCGAGCGCGCCGATGTCGTGCTCAGCCATTACGGTCAGGGCGTCGAACACGGTGGCACGGGGCGAGATCGACAGGAGCGGTCCGGGCTTGGCGTGCAGGATCTGCTGGACAGTCCACATGTGAGCCTCCAGGCATCGCAGACGGAACCACGAACGGCCGACGGTGCGCGAGCGGCCAACGACAAATCTGGAGCGTCGGCGCGGCGATGTCAAGCATCGGATGGGTCGGCGCCATTCTACCGTGGCCGACAGCGCTACAATCTTCAACCAGTTGGCGCCACTGGCCGAGCTGAAGGACGCGCCGGAACTCGTCGACCGGCTGGAGCGACGCCGCCGGGAGCTCGAAGGCTGACCAGCGGCACCTCACCGGGAGGGTGGGCGGCGTCGACGATCCCCGCCGGCGACATGGCGGGGCCCAGGCAGGATGGTGAACCGTTCGCGGCCCGCGACGCGATAGACCTCGAAGTCGCGCCGGTCGAGCGTGAAGATTCGTCGGTAGCCGTCGCGCTCGGCGACGTGGACGAGCGCCGCGTCGGCGAGGTCCATCGGCAGATCGCGATACTTCGCCATCAACTCGCGCAGGCGCGGGACGTCGTCGTCATCGAGCGGCGCGAGATGGATGGGACCGGATTCAACCATCGCACACAGCGCGGCTTGCTCGGTCCAGGTCTCGAGGAGGTACATGGCCTCGACCAGCGCCGGCCACACCGTGACGAGCTGATCGACCACATCGCGAAGAGCCTCGACCGAGCGCGCGTGGTTCCGGTCGCGCCGATCCAGCAAGGCCACCAACGGCCCGGCGTCAACGAGGACGCCGTGCACGAGACTTGTCTTTCAGGGCGGAGCGAAACCTCGCCCCGGTTCGCTCGGATCGATCCGCTCTGCTATCGACTACGCCGATGAGGTGTGCGAGCCGGTCGTAAGGCCGGGCGGTCTTCGACCCTTTTTCGCGCGCTGCCCCGTACTCCGCAACCGCTTCGCGCACGACCGCGGACAGAGTGCCGCCCGATTCGTGCGCCAGCCGTCGCAGACGCTGCTCCGTCTCGGCGTCGAGCCGGATGCTGAGGGGAGTAAAAGGCTTGGACATACATCCTTGTACTACAGAAAGTGGCGATCGTCAATATCGAGGTGATGGCACGGGCGTCCCCGCCGCATCATCGCGCGTGTTCTCCCACGGTCCATGCGCGCGATACGACCGGCCGGACGATTTGTCCGGGGTCGGCGCCTCGCGCCGCCGACCCCCACAGGGTGCCGACCAAGCGGGAGTTCACGCCCGCCGACGGAGTCACATTCCCACTGGGCTTTCGTGATACAGAGCCGACAGCCACTGCGTTCCCTGCCGCACCCAGACGGCACTGACCACGACCTTGGCGGGCAGCTTCTGTCCACCGCACGTCGCGTCCTGCGTCGCGGTATACGTCAGAACGGCGGTCGAGTCGCTGACCCGGCTCACCGTAATCTCGCCCACCGTGTAGTTGGCGACCTTGCAGGCGCTCGCCGTAATATTCGCGAGGACCTTTGCTTTCCCGATGTCAACACCACCGGAACCGATGTTGACGGTGTGCTCCGCAAGGTGCTTCTGGAATGTGGCAAGGTCCGCCTTCGCCCACGCTGCCCACAATGCCTTCTCCATCTCAGGCAGCACTTTCGCGGCATCATCCTGGGCCCGAATGCCCGGTGTGATGACCAGTGCTGAAGCCAGGATCAGCAGAACCACGATTCGAGACCGCGTGAGGAAATTCATGGGCAAGCTCCTTTCGAGCTTTGAGTGACGACTGTCAGGTTCGCCGGAGTTCGGCGTTCAAGGCGAGTGAAGCGGTGCACCAAGCTGCTGAGGCACTTGGCGCGGGAGAACACGCCCAGTTCCTGCGATCGGTCGAACGGGCTGAGGTCCCTGAGCAGTCTGTCACATCGGAGGCGTCAGTGCCGGCGGCATTCTCGGTGCCGAGGGTCATCAGGGAGTGCGGCGATTCTACTGTGTCTTATCGGGGTCTGGCACGAAAGCAACCCTACGCTCACGCCCGGCCGGCAAACTCGCGGGTCTCGGTGTGCACCTTCACCTTCTCTCCCGCCTTGATGAACAGCGGCACCCGGATCTCGAGTCCAGTCTCGAGCGTCGCGCCCTTGGTGACGCCGCCGCTGGCCGTGTCGCCGCGCACACCCGGCTCCGTGTCGGCGACCGTCAACTCGACGTGCGGCGGAAACTGCACGCCGATGGGACGGCCGTTGAACGTCTGCACCTGAATGAGCAGGTTGTCGGCGAGCAGCAGCCGGTCGTCCCCGAGCTGACCGGCAGTCAGCGTCAAGTCGTCGTAGCTCTCCTGATCGATGAAGTGATACTCGTCGCCGCTCGCGTAGGAGAACGCCGCCGGCGTGACGACCAGATCCGGCTCGGCAAACTTCTCCGCGGCCTTGAAGGTCTTGTCAAACACCGCCCGCGATATCAGGTTGCGCATCTTGAGCCGGACCAGCGTCTGGCCGCCGCGCGCCGTCGGCTTGGACACCTCCGCGTCGAGGCACACATAGGGCGCGTCCTCGAACTCGAAGAACGTCTTCCGTTTGATCTCGATGGCTTCAATCAGGCGTCCCATGCCGACATAGCTTATCAAGGGCCTTCCTCGTGGAGCGCGAGCACTCTTGGAGCTCCTGACGTCGTTTCTTGGATGACGTCGAGACCGCCACGAAGTAGCTGATTCGCGGTCTGCACGAGAATCCGGTCGCGCAGCCGTGCTACGGCGTGTACTTCAGACTCGAGACGAAGCCGTCGAAAACCTGCGTCTGCATGGCGACTGTCTTCGCCGGCCCCGTCAGCTTGATGAAGTACGGCCCGCCCGGCGTCTCCACGACGGCCGCGCGCAGGCGGTAGCCCGGATCGTTGTGACGCTTCACGCTACCCGGCGTCACCTCGGCAACGTAGGTCCCGCTCACGTCAACGAGCGCGATCGACAGGCCATTGGCGGTCCGGGTTTCGCGCGTGGCCACCGCCTTCGACGGGCGGCCATCGGGCTGCTGCATCTGGCCCAGCCAGCGGTCGATGTTGGCCTCGACCGAGCCGCCCGAACCGCCGAAGTAATAGATCACCAACTCCGCGTCGGCGGCATCACCCGCGGCGCGAGGCAGCGTGAACTGCGCCACCCTCATGGAGGATGAGGTCGACTCAACCTTCCAGCCGGGGGGTGCCGAGTAGGTGAGGTCACGAGCGAGCGCCGTCACGTGCCCCGATGCGACGGCGATGAGGACAACGGAACAAAGCGTCCGGACCATGCGGCATCGTAGCACTGCGGCCCTATGGGTAATTGGTTTGGCTGCTCGCGCGCGGCTCGACTACTATTCCCTTTCAGCATCCGGCGTGCCGCGGAAACGGACCCCTGCACGTGTGGCAACCGAAGGAGGCGACGATGGGTGGATTGCAGCAGCAACAGGTACCCGTGGCCATCGAGGCAGACGGCGTGGAGCTCCGGAAGGAAGTGATCGGTGGGGACATGACCGTGGCCTTCGTGCGCGCCCGGAAAGGCGTCGATCTCCGGCCGCCGCTCAAGGGGCTCCCGGACGATCGCTGCCAGTGCCCGCATTGGGGCTACATCCTCAAGGGCACCGTGCGCATGCACACGGCCGGAGGACACCAGGACTACACCGCCGGCCAGGCATTTTATTGGGCACCCGGGCACGCGCCGGAGTTCATCGACGACGCGGAGTACGTCGACTTCTCACCGACGGCCGCGTTCAACGCCGTGATCGATCACATCATCAGCCAGAGCGCCACTTAGAACGACGGCTACTGCAGAGAAGGCGCCGTGCAGCGCTGACGGGGCGCCCCGCTGGTCTGCTGCACGGCCCGACTTCGATGGCGAAGCGACAGGCGTGTCGCTCAATCCGAACGAGAAGAGAGGAGATCGGGCAGCTCAGCTGTCTGTTAGCCCTGGCCGTCACGCAGTGACGTGCCGTCATTCGGAGGTGGCGAAACACCATGGCAGGCCCGGTCGATGCACGCGTCATTCAAACGGACCACGGGTTCCTGGTACGCCCCACGGACGTGTTCGAGCCCGTCCTTCCTCATCGTCTCGCTGGCCCAGACGATGGCGCGCGCGAGGTTGTCGCTGCCGGAAAACCTGGCGCCGTATGTGTCGGTCAGCTCCGCGAGCCGGTTCCACGCTAATTGATCCGCTTGCGCTGCCGCGATCAGACGCTCGACGTTGGCACGACGCGGGTCGAGCCACGACGGCGCCGCGGGAGGCGCTGGCTGACTGGTTGCGCGGGAAAACGCCAGGAGCGAGAGCAGCGCGATGCAGCCCGCGCCGGTGAATACGAATCTGAACATCGTCGGGAGGTCCTCTCGGCTATCGGCGATCCGCTTTCAGCCGCTGAAGCCGACAGCTGATCGCTGAAAGCTGACACCGGCGCGGCGTCAACTGAAGCGCGCGCCGGTGTAATCGGCAGGACTGCAGTCCCGCCACACGGTCAGAAACTCACCAAATACACAAGTTTGAAGTTGCGGCCCATCTCGGGCAGCACGTCTTCGGGGTCCACGGGGTCGGCACGCGAATGCGCAGGGCACGTCCGCCCTCGCGTGGATGAAGACGCCGCCGCCACACGGCATCACGGGATCGTCACCATCTGCTCAGGCGTGAGCGGACTCGATCCGCAAGGATTTCTGGCGCCGACGCTCAGGCCGTACGTGCCAGGTCCAACGACGCCATTGGCACTCCGCCCGCTGGTTGAAAAGGCGCCGACGAAGGAGCCGGTCACGTTGATCACGTACTGGGTCGGCGCAGGACCGCTTTCAGGCGGATCCCAAACCACGACGAGCGTGTTGCCAATTCGATACGCCAGGAAGTTCTCGGGTATTTCCGGCGCCCCCGAGCAAGCCTGGGGAAACGCGAGCGTCACCGCGTTGGACGGCGCGCTCGAACCGCCGGCGTTCGCGGCGCGCACTCTCAACGTATAGGTGCCCCCCGGCACCGCTGGCACCGTGAAATTTTCGACCAGCCCCAGCGACAACGACGTCGTCACGGAACCGGTGACATCGAGAATGATGTTCGAAGGGGGTCCGCCCGCGAATGTATTCTTCCAGGCGAGCGCCACCGACGACCCGTTGACGAGCCCTGTGAGAGTCGCTGGAGGAGACGGCGGAACGGGCACGCCCACGTGCAGCGAGACTTCGTTCGAAGCTTCGCTCTCACCCGCATTCGTCAGCGTGTGCATCCGGATGAAGAAGGAGCCGGTCGGGGCCGTAAACGTGAAAATCGGCGCGGTGTGGCCTGTCGGTATGGCTGCCAGCACCTCCCCGGGAAGCAGTCCGCCCTTGACCACATAGCCAGTGGGGTCCGGCCCGACCCCGGGCGCGGTGAACCGGACGGTGACGAGCTGGCCGACAACGGAGTCCACCGAGAGGTTGAGGGGAGGCTGCGGGCCCGGCGGGGGTTCAACGGTGATCAGGACGGTCGCGATGTTCGCGCTTGGCCCATTCACGTTCACTGCGCGATAGGTAAAGCTGTCCACGCCCAGGAATCCTGCGGCCGGCGTGTAGGTGAACCCGCCGTTCGGGTCGAACGCGATCACACCGTGACTGGGCGCCAATACGAGCGTAGCCGTCATTGGTCCGCCAGCGTTGCTGCTGTCGTTGGTCAGCACGCCTCGTGGGGGTACTACTAGCGGGTTCTCCAGGAATGTGGTGTACGTGTCGTCGACCGAGGTTGGGGGGTTCACGGATATCACGAAGGTCGCGACGCAGTTGCGCGGCTCGGTCATCGTCACGACGCCGTCGAGGCAGTCTGAGTCGCCGCTCCACGCATCGAAACCACCGAGTGGATCGGGCGTGGCGGTCAGCGTCACAACCGTTCCGGTGAAGTAGCGCTCCGTGCAGTCCGCGCCGCAGTCGATGCCGGGAGGATTCGACGTGACGGTTCCGTCGTTCACGACCGTGACCGACAGGGTGCTGAAAGACGGACAGCTGCCGAGTAGACACTGGTACTCGAAGTTGTAGGTCATGAGGAGGTCATTGCCGTCTTCTCGCACTCGAGCAGTAAAAACACCCGTCTGATTGAGAGTCGTATCGACAATGCAGGTCGTGGTATGCGAAACCGACGTCACGCGTTTTCCATCGGGCCCGTACACTTCCAAAACACAGGAAGGATTATTGCCACCGCCCTTCTGATCGGTGACCCTCAGACTGATGGTGTCACCCGTCACGCCGTTGAATATGAACAGATCCGCATCACCCTCCGGATCGATGGTAGCGCCGACGATTGTGTCGCCTGGATTGACGGAAGTAGCCGCAAGCGATGCCGGCGCGAGCCGATCCAGTTCGACCGAGTAGGTCATGAGACTGTTGTTGCCCAATTCGCTGACGCGCGCCGTGAACAAACCGGACGTGGTCAGGGTCGTGTGAAGCTCGCAGGTGACGGAATCTTCTACCGAACCCACGATCGTTCCATTGGGTCGCACGAGATCGAGGAAACAGGACGGGTTACGACCGCCGCCTGCGAAATCGACGACCTTGATGACGACCACTTCGCCAGCGGTCCCCTGAAAGCGAAACAGATCGGAGTCGCCCAGCAGCCCGATCTCGCATGGTTGGATATGATCGCCGTACGCGACCAGCTGATCTGTCGGTTCAGCTTGGCACGGTTGCCCTTCGGGCTGCGCCGAGGCTGCGGCACAGACACCGAGCACGGATGCACAGGTCACTAGAGCGATGCGGAACGCGTGGCGTGTCATAGCGTGTTTCCGTGTTCTCACCAAATCGAGCGATGTGGCGTTTCGATCAATGTGTCAGGCGCATGTTTGCGACGATTGCGGCTGATGGACTTCAAGGTGCAGGCGGGAATGATGTCGAAGCCGAGCGGGCGGTGTCAATGCTTGTTTCGCCGGGCACGGGGGAAAGACGCGCACTGACGTCACCGGCGGCAGAGCCGCTGCAAGCTGACGAAGTCGATGAACTTGCGTCCGCGCTCGTTGAAGAGATGGCTTCCCGCTGCTCGCGACACCTGCAGGTCCGCATCGTCCTCGCGACCCAGGTAGTTGTCTGGCATGGCCTCACCCCCGCCGGGGAAAGCACGCCTCGTGCCGCTGAGAGCGGGCAGGGAACGTGAATTGTCGCGACGGCAGGGTGGTCGCCGACGTCGTCCGCATCGACAAGCGCCGCACAGAAGGACTCGAGCCGAACACGCTATCATTCAGCACTTCGTCTTCACCGCATTCCTGGTGAGAGGGCATTTCATGAAAGGGGTCATTCTCGCGGGCGGACACGGTACCCGTCTGTATCCTGTGACCATGGCCGTCAGCAAGCAGTTGATGCCCGTGTACGACAAACCCATGATCTACTACCCGCTCACCACGTTGATGTGGGCGGGCATCCGGCAGCTTTTGATCATCACCACGCCCGAGGACGCCAGCAGCTTCAGACGGCTCCTTGGCGACGGCTCGCATCTTGGCCTGGAGATTTCGTATGCGGTGCAGCCACATCCTGGCGGGCTGGCGCAGGCCTTCCTCATCGGCGAGTCCTTCATTGGGATCGATCGCGTCGCGCTCGCGCTTGGCGACAACCTGTTCTACGGAGAGGGCCTGCCCGAGGTGCTGCGGCAGGCTGGCGCGCGCGCCAGCGGGGCGACCGTCTTTGCGTATCGGGTCAAGGATCCGGAGCGCTATGGCGTGGTGGAGTTCGACAGCGAACGGCGTGTGCTGTCGATTGAGGAGAAGCCGCGCGCGCCCAAATCGTCCTGGGCCGTCACCGGCCTGTACTTTTACGACAACCAGGTCGTGCAACTGGCCAGGAGCCTGGAGCCATCGGCGCGCGGCGAACTGGAGATCACCGATCTCAACCGCCTGTACCTGATGAAAGACCTTCTCCATGTCGAACTGATGGGCCGCGGCATTGCCTGGCTGGACACTGGCACGCATGACGCGCTCCTCCAGGCCTCGACGTTCATCCAGGCCATTGAAGAGCGCCAGGGACTCCAGGTGGCCTGTCCTGAAGAAGTCGCCTACCGGATTGGCTACATCGACGGAGAGGCGGTGCTCAAACTTGCCGCGCGCATGGACAATCGGTATGGCCAGTACTTGCGGCGCGTGATCGAAGAGGACCCACCTCCTGGCACGGCGTTCAACTTCGCCGGGCCACGGCATCGGAATTGACCGACCCGGTATGAGCATCGTCACAGATGTTGATGCGTGTACGTCTACCGCTGCCAGAAGCCGTGCTCGACGCCGCCCTGGATGTAGATGGCGAAGGTACCATGGCCGGGGATCTCCATCGGCGGATGGGCTATCTGGCCTCCAGCCTTTTCCACCGCCGCGACGGCCGCTTCGATGTCGTCCACCAGCCAGTAGGGCCGCACCACCGGCTCCTCGGTCTCGCGCAGGGGTGCCCGCACCCCCACCAGCCCGCCTCCCGGCAGTGCGGCCGTCCGTGCGTGACCGAGTCCCGGGTCAGGCTTGCCGAACTGCACCCCATTCGCCGCGCCGTACGTGGCGCATACCGCATCGACTTCCTTCGTCACGATTTCGAGGTAGTGGATCTGCATGGATGTTCGAGCTCCAGTTGTCGATGATGCCCTCGAGCAGCCTGACGCCTTGCCCACAACGACGATGAACACAACCAGGCCCAATGCGAGTAGGCCGCCGGGCATCTTGTCAATCTTCACGTGAACTCCGTTCTCTGCCGTCACCGATCGAACGGCCAGGACGTGAGGGCGTTATGGCTTCGTCACGCGTTTTCCCGAGGGCGATAGTGGAATCGCGGTGTCGCTCGAGGCGCGAACCTGAACCAACACCGGGCTGGAGCCCGGTTCTGCTCCGACGATCGAGGTGAGGTAGTGAGCGGCGCCACAAAATGAGGTCGGCGCTCCTGAAAACAGGATTTGCGGTTCGAAGAACCAGTCCTGACGCCCCAGGCCGATCACCTCAACCCAGTACTTGGACTCGGTGGTCGCCGCTCAACGGAAGCCTACCATTTCAGCGTCGCTACGACCAGATCACTCCAGGGGCCATCGACCTAGCCGTGGCGTGGGCTGGCGAGATTGCGCGACGGCGGATTGTCAGGCACCTGGTGCGCGGTACGGCACCGACTTCTCGCACGCCGCATCGATGTCCTCTGGCGTGATGAGTGGGATCGTCGAGAGACGAACCGCACCTGACGCGTTGACTGCCAGGCTGACGGCGAGCCCAGAAGTCGCATCAGGAACGTCGGTGATCACATACGCATCATCCTCACCATATGCGAAATAGAACGCCTCGATCTTCCCCCCGAGACCCTCGACCAGTTTCTGGACCGCGGCGCGTCGTGCGGTGCCGCCTTCCTTCAGCAGTCCCCGAGTCCCCTCAGTCGTGTACGACGCCTTGATCATGAACTTTGGCACAGCGGTCTCCTCTCTGCGTTGATACGTTGCGCGAATCTCTCTACACGTCTCGATCCCGAATTTTTGTCTCTTCATGCTCCGGAACGCAATGCCGCTCAGTCGAACGCGACGCTCTCGCTTCTGCAAATGGGGCGACGACTGGCACCGCCGGTCCGGTCGCGTTCGGGTGCACCGCCGACCTCGCAGGCAGACCATCTGCTCAGAAGCTCACCGAATACACCAGCTTGAAGTTGCGCCCCATCTCGGGCAGCACGTCCTTCAGGAAATTCAGGTGATTGCGATACAGCTTGTTCGTGGCGTTGTCGACGCGAGCGGTAATGGTATTGGTCACGCCGCCGCTGACAAACGAGTAGGAGCCGAACAGCTTCACGAGCGCATAGCCGGGCGTCGGCTCCTCGGCGCCGAACACGCGATCCTGCTCGGCCACGGCCGTGACGTTGCCGCCAACCTGCAGCGCGTTTCTCTGATAGCGCAGGCCGGCGATGAATCGGAAGGGCGGGATGCGCGGCAACGGCTCGCCGCTGGCGCTGAGCGTTCCGCGCACCCAGTCGTAGGTGAACTCGGCGCTCAGCACGTCGGTCAGCGTCACGTCGGCGTGCGCCTCGATGCCGTACAACCGGCTGTCGGCGCCCACGAACTCGACGAACGGAAACTCGTCGGAGTGCGCATGGCCATTCTCGCCCTCGTCCACCACGCCGAAACGGTCGTCGAACTCTTCCTCTCGCTCTTCGAACTCCTCCTCGGTGAGCGGGTTCCGGAAGATGAAGTCCTTGATCGAGTTGTTGAAGAACGTCAGTTCCGTTTGCACGCGGTTCGTGCGGGTGCGGAGCGACACATCGAATCCAATCGCGCGCTCCGACCGTAAATCGGGGTTGCCGATCTCGAACGAGAAATTGCCCGGATGCGGACCGAAGAAGTACAGCTCTTCGAGTGCCGGGTTGCGCGCGGCGCGCGCCAGGCTGAGCGCAATCACCACATCGTCGTTGTCGGGCACCGGTTGGACGAGCAATCCGAGCGACCCTGAAAACTCGGTGAAGTCGCGATCGGGCAGGATGCGCGCCGGTTTGAACCTCGTGCGGTCAACCCGTCCGCCGAACTGGAACGTGACGTGCGGCCAGGTCACCTCTTCGTAGACGAAAAATGCCAGACCCCGCTGGTCGATCGGCGGGGAAAGCGCCTCGGGGCCGACCGCGTCGAAGGCGCGATTGAGAAGCCACCCGCCAAACGTGCCGGACAGCCGGCCCGCCGGACGGTGCGACAGCATGAGCTCGGCCTCTTCGGTGTCGTTGTTGAACACCGTGCCGACCTCGCCACCCTCGAACTCGGTGTGATCGTAGCGGCGGACGCCGAACGTCGCGCGGTACGACGACAGGAACCCATCGAGATTGCGGCCGCCGGCGCGCAGCGTGAAGGCCTTGCGCTTCGGCGTCAGGGTCACGTCCTCGTGCGCGTGCCCTTCTTCCTCCTCGTCGTCGTGATCTTCCTCGTCCTCCTCCTCGTCATGATCGTCCTCGATTTCGGGGATGCCGTACTTGGTGTCGTCAATCGCCACGCTGCCGCCGATGTACGACCGCTCACCCGTCCACGAGAGGCCGACGCTGCCAAAGGAGCTGCGGCGGCTCGTGTTGTGCACTTCACCTTCGGGAGTCGAGTACTCGCCGGCGCGCCGCCCGCCACCGCCGATGTGCAGGGCAAACTGGCCGTTGCCGATGTGGAGATCGCCGGCGCCGGCGCCTTCACCGGCGTTGCTGCCAAGGTCGAACGTGAAGGTGCCTTCCGTGCCCTGCACTTTCTCGGTGGGAATCTGATCGGTGATCACGTTGACGAGGCCGCCGATCGCATTGGCGCCGTAGAGCAGCGACGCCGGCCCGCGGACGACTTCAATCCGCTGGGCGGACGCCGGGTTCACGGTCACGCCGTGGTCGGCCGACTGGCTCGACAGGTCGCCGACGCGCTGGCCGTCTTCGAGCACGACGATGCGGTCACCGTCGAGCCCGCGGATCACAGGGCGCGCGGGGCCCGGGCCGATGGAGCGCATGGCGAGCCCGGGCTCGCTCTGCAGCGTCGCCCCGATCGTGCCCTCGAGCTGCTTGGTGAGCTCCTGACCCGCGAGCACCGACGTCGGCTGATACGACTCGAATTGCGAGCGCGCGGTCGGGCTGACGGAGACGACTTCGGCGAAATGGAGGTCGAGCTCGACGAGGAGGTCGAGCGTCGCGCCTTGCGGCCCGATGGTCACCTCCGTGCGGCGCGTGCTGTAGCCTTCCGCGCGCACCGAGACGTGATAGTCGCCCGGCGGAATGTTGTCGAAGCGGTAGGCGCCGTCCGCATCGGTGCGCACCTCCCGCTTCAATTCTTCGAGTACGACCGCGGCGCCGCCCATCGGATCGCCGTTGTCGCGCGTGACCCTCCCGGACAGCGACGCGCCAGTCTGCGCGACCACCGGCACCGATACCAGCACGAACAGAGCCGCAATAACCGCGCGGCGGAAACAGATACTCATAATCACCCCTGTAGCGGCCGGTCTTCCGCCTTCGCCAACGCGACGGCGGACAAGTGAGACCGGCCGATGCCCGAAACCAGACTGGCCGACATGTAAACCAAACCGGCCGTCGATTGGACGACCGGCCGAAACCGTGAATGGGCTACAGGAGCTGAGGTGGAGCGCGGGCAGGGAGACGTGTCGCCGCAGGCGTCGCGGTCAGTTGTCCGTCGGAGTGGTAGAGCAGGACACCGCAGTCGAGCGCAATCAGACCTGACGGTTCCCACGACACCGGCCCGCGGGACGACCGTGCGAAGTGGCACGCGACGCAGTGGTCGGCGTCCGACCGGTCGTCGCTGCCGGGCAGCGGGGCCCGGAAGTGATGCTGGTGCTCATCGTGGAAAACGAATGCGGACTCGCACTCGTCTTCGTGGACGCCATGGGCCACCGGGCCGAGCGCCGACACGCTCAGGGCCACGAGCAGCAGCCGCGCGGAGGCGCGCAGCCATCC
>DATKDY010000215.1:0-67339 GCA_035512515.1 Vicinamibacterales bacterium | reverse complement strand
GCTCGTCACCGTGTTCTCGCCAGGCGCCGGCGCGAGTCCGGCGCTGGCCTTGTCATACGCGTAGACGGTCGCAACGCGCGACAGCTTTTCTGCCGGTACGTAGAACGCCGTGTCCACCATTCCGAGCGGCTCGAAGATCCGGGTGTGCAGGAACTCGGGGAAGCTCTGGCCGGACAGCTTCTCCACCAGATAGCCCTGGATATCCACCGACACGCTGTACACCCAGCGCGTGCCCGGCTGATACAGCAACGGCAGCGTCGCCATGGTGTCGATGAACGCTTTCAGGTTCGGCTGACCGAGCGGATTCGCGGCCTGGTACGCCTTGTCCACCGGCGTCGCGCCGAACGCCCCGTAGGTAAAGCCCGCCGTATGCGACATCAGCTCGCCCATCGTCGGCGGATGCGCCGGGGCGTCGAGGATCATCTGCCCATCCTTGTCGCCCGCGAACACCTTCAGGTTCGCGAACTCCGGGATGTGCTTCGCGATCGGATCCGAAGGCCTCCACTTGCCTTCCTCGTACAGGATCATCATCGCGACGCCGGTCACCGGCTTGGTCATCGAATAGATCCGCGCGATGGTGTCGGTCCGCATCGGTGTCTGCTTGCCGAAGTCCTGGAAGCCGTAGGCTTTGTGCTGTACGACCTTGCCGCGCCGCGCCACCAGCGTGACGACCCCTGCCAGGTGCTTCTTGTCGACGATGTCCTGCATGCCGGCGTCCATCTTGTCGAGCGCGCCAGCGACAAAGCCGACGGATTCCGGCGTTGCTGTCGGCAGCGCAGGCGCCGCGGCCACTGCCACGCGACGTTGTGCATCAACGGGAACCGCGACTAACGCCGCCAGGACGACGGCGGCGACGAGACGAGACAATGAAGGAGCTTTGATCATAGTCGGCGAGCGAAAGCATATCTGATCAGTTGGTCTTTTCGATCGCCGCTGAACACGCCGCGGCTAGACCAGGTCCTCCAGGCCGAGGGCGAGGACGACCGTGCGCCCGACCTCCCTCATCACCGACGCCTCGAGTGCGCCGATGTACTTGACGAAGCGCGTCTTGGCCACCGTCTGGATGTTGTCGGCCTGGACAAACGACACCTTGGGAAGGTTGGCCGCCTGCCCGACGGGCACCTCAGTGGGGTAACCCTTGCCAACGGAGGTGACCTCGGCAACGGTCAGCTTGTTCACGTAGGGGATGACGGCCCGCCGCGTGAGGATGACAGCCGGCCGCCGGCCGGCGCGGCCGCCGAGATCGAGCATCCAGACATCGCCGCGATTCACTTGCGGCTCCATGTCTGGATCGCCAGCCAGTCGTCTGCCCGCGCGCCGTCGTCTGCGTGCTCGCGAAGGCGTGCGATCCACTGCTCCTCGAACTGGCCGACGGCCCGGTGGCGCAGCCAGGCACGCAGCGCCTCGCGCACCACGGCCGACCGCTTGAGCCCGAGGGGCTTTGCCGCGCGATCGACCGCCGTCAAGGTGGCGGCGTCGATGGTAATCTGGATGTTTTTCATATACATAATCTGTACATGATGATGTCTGTTACCGCAACGAGGCGCTCTTCAATTGGCCGTGGGCGCACCCCTTCACTATTCATCGCGATGGACGCTGTCGCTCGAGAACGCCGGCAGGCAGACGGCGATGTACTCCGCGTCTCCTTCAGGGGTGCTGTAGCGAACCCACTCGCCGGGTGCGGTGACTACGGCCTGCCCGGCGACCACATCCAGGCTGCCGCCCTCGTGCTCGACCCGCACCGTCCCGCGGAGGACGACGGTGATCTCCTCGAATGCCGGTCGCTGCCCCGGCTCCTGCCATCCCTGCGGCGACACCATCCGCGCGACGCTGACGCTCTGGTGACCTGAGTTCACCCGGCCGGCGTATTCCTCGATGCGTTTCGGCAGGTTGCCGGCGGCCTTGATGACGGTGGGCGCCTCGATGAGTCTGGGCATGCGTCATCTTACGTTGCCGATCCGCACCCAGGGGAACCCTGTGCGCGAACCCGCCCCCGAACGAACCCCTCGTGGCAAGACGCAAGGCCGATTTGATCGAACGTTCCGGTCGTCAGGCTTCTCACCGAAAATTGGTGATGAGGAACGCATCGCGCATCTGCGATCCGCGCGCGACGAGCAGCGAGCGGCCATCCGGCGAGCGTTCGGCGCGGAAGACCGACTGATCGCTGAAGTTGGTGAGGCGCTCGAGATCGCCGCCCGCGAGGCGCTGCCGCCAGACGTTCATCCGCTCGGACGTCGTGAAGAACAGGCTCGTCCCGTCTGCCGTCCACTGCACGGCACTGCCCTGCACCGGCGAAATCGCGGGCCGCTGAACGTCTGCCGCACGCCTCCGTCCGCAAGCTCGACCACCGCCAGCGAGAGCGACGACTCCGCTCGCAGCACACCAGCCAGGAGTCGCCCATCAGGCGACACCGCTGCCCGATCGAACTGCGACATCACGAGCGTCGGCGTTCCCCCCTCGATCGGAATGCGCCAGGTCGACGACGGCCCCTGGCGCGACGAGGTGTAGTAGACCGTGCGTCCGTCTGGTGCGATCTCCAGGTAACTCGCGTCGAGCGCATCGCCAATCAGACGACGGTCGCTGCCGTCGGCATTCATCCGCCAGATGCCGCCCTGGTCACCGAAGCGGCCCACGAACACAATGGCCCGCCCATCCGGCGTGGCCGTCGGCCGTCAAGACACGCCGGTTGGACCCGTCACCGTTCATGATCGCGACGTGCGTGTCGCCGCTGACGCTGGTCGTAATCAGAATCCGTCCGTCCGGCATCCAGGCGGCTCCGCTGGCGCCGTCGTGGCGCTCTGACCGCAGCCGCCGCGGCTCGCCGCCGTCCAGCGGAATCAACCAGAGCGTCGGCGCCAGTTCGGAACCAACCGTAACGAGCAGGCGGCCATCATCACTCACCGTCGCATTGCGGTAGACGACGAGGTCGTTGGTGATGCGCCGCGGTTCGCCGCGCGGATACGGCAGCAGGTGAATCGGCCCTCCGCCCTGAGGGGTCATGGCGTCGAGTGATTGGGCCGTGACGAGGATGCCCGATCCGTCGGGGAGCCAGAAGGTAAAGCCGCTGCTGCCGAACCGCCCGCTCAGCGCGTCCTCGCGACCCGTCTCCACGTCAACGGTGACGAACCCCGCGTCGCGCGTCTCGCTGTTGCGTACGCCGACCGCGAGGCGTGTGCCATCGGGCGACCACGATGGGGCGACGAAGAACCCTGGGGACACGAACAACGGCGGACGCTTGACGAGAACAGCACGCACGTTGGCGCCGCCCGAGTCGGCGATGACGACAGCACTCTCGCCCGGCTCCGGAAAATTCTCGCGCAGGTATGCCAGACGCCGGCCATCCGGCGAGACGGCCAGCGTACTGTCGATGTCCGTGAGCACCTGCCGTGGCGTGCCACCGAGGAGGGGGATCTCGAAGAGTTGCCCGCCGGGAATGGACCGAGCAGGCCGGCGACAGTCAGAAGCGTCGCCAAGGTAATGCGAAGCACGCGGTGGATGACACTCCTCCGAGCCGTCGCAAGCGGTGGTTTCATGAGATCGCGCCAGACGCCGGCGTTCCTGGACAGCAGGTCGTGTCGCGCGGGCAGCCGAACAGGTGGGCGGACCCGGGCAGTAGGAGCACCGGCTAAAGCGACTAGCGCCGCGGGGCCGGTGGGCTCTCGCGGCGCTGTACTTCGACGACGGTTGCATTTGGCTGTCGATCGCAGACGCCACAAACTACTTGCACAGCGCAAACATGTTCATCTTGCTCGTCAGCCCTGTCATCTGCGCCGCTTCTCTCCGCGCCGTGGCCATGCATTCCCGATATTGCCTCATGTCCTCCTCGCGCCGCCGGTCCCGTTCCATTTGTGCGGCGCGCGCCTCGTCCCGACTGCCGTACCCTCCCGAAAGGCCGCCGCCAGGTCCGCCCGCGCCTCCCAAAGAGTAGCCGCCGCCTCCGTAGAATTGCGGCCCGCCAACGACCTGGAGCAATTGCGCCACGGCCGGATGCCTCGCGAGCGCCGGGTTCAGACCGACGGCCTGCTGGATGCACGCAACGGCCTCAGGCATCCGTCCGGCGGTGGCCATCACCAGGCCGAGCGCCAGCCACAACTGATCGTCATTCGGCTGCATCTCGACGGCCTGAATCAGGACGCCGGTGGCGCAGCCCCAATCGCCGCGTTCGCTGCACTGGAGGGCGATGGCCAGGGCTTGTTGCGTTCCTCCTCGCGGCCCAGGCGGCCATGCCCCGTACTGCGCCGCGGCCGGGCGTGTCGCCGCCGCGACCATGAGCAGTGCGAAAAAAACGCCGCGGGCGCGGAACCGGAGACGCAGAAAGCTCTGGGAACCAGGGGTCAGCATGTTCGTCGTCATTGTCGTTCTCCTCTGTATGTGTGAGGCGTCTATCGCGCTCACCCATAGCGCGACGTTTTTGAGGAGATCGGCTCACGGCAGTCGGGCTGGTAACCATACCGCCACCCGACCACGGGCGTCGACGTCTTCGGGTGTGGGCAGGCAGAGTGGTCCGGTTACTCTCTGGCGCGGGACGTTATCTCACGCTGAGCCAACGGGCACGCGCGTGGGATCGCTGTGGGCGGCTCTCGCGGCTCGAACCCCAGTGATCCAGCGTCGATCGGGATTACCAGCGGAACAGGCGTGTGGCTTTGACGACGAAACTCCGGTTCTGGAGCGTGGGGAAGCCGCGTGTCAGCGTCGAGCGCCCGTCGCTGTAGACGACGAAGAGCTCGCTGCCGGGCAGGTATTCCCAGCGGAACCGCACGTTGGTGGAGACGCTGCTGCCGTTGGACTGATACTGCACGAGCGCGCCGGCGAACATGCGGGGAGAAAGCGTGTAGGTGATGCGCGAGCTCACCAGCTGGGTGGTGCCCTCGCCCCAGAAGCCGTCGAACCGGTTCCACGAGATGTTCGGCTCCACGTAGAACCGTGACGTGAGCTCGGCGCGGCCGCGCCAACTCACTTCGGTCAGGTGCCCCCCGAAGAAGGTACCGTGGCTCAGGTTCAGCCAGCCGCTGATTGGCCGCTGCGGGCCGAAGTTGTAGCTGGTTCGGGTCTGCTCGAAGCTGTACGCGCCGGAGGGAATCAGGATGCCCGTCGCCACCTCGAAACCTTTGGTCAGTCCTTCGAAGCTCCGCGTGTGCTCCAGGTTCCACTGGTCGCCGCTCTCGAGCTCCATCCGGAACTGCGCCTGCGCCTCGCGCGTTTCCAGCGCGCCCCCCGGGTCGGTCGTGTAATCGAGGCTGACCTCGTAGGTGAGCTTGCGGACCGCGTCCCACGCCCGCGGACGCGGACTGAAGCGCGCCTGCGCGTAATTGCGGCGGAACGCCTGGCGGCGAAGGAACCCCGCCTCGGGGTTGAAATCCTCGCCGACGAAGAGGTGCTCCAGCTGCAAGCCGTACCGGTCGGCGTTCCATTGGTAGCGCGCGCGGTAGCTCGTGTCGTCGCCGTTGCGCCCGGGAGTGTCGGTGTTGGCCAGGTAGGCGTTGATCGACACGGTATCGGTCAGGTTGAACTCGGCGTCAGCGCCGAAGGCGTGGTTGTCGGAGCCTGATTGCGGCGCCCGTCGTGTGGCCAGCACGCCGATGCGGCTCCTGCGCAGCACGTCGCGGTTCATGCGGAACACCGAGAACTCGGTCGCCGGCACGCCGTAGTCGGTGACGCTGTCGGTGCGCATCGCAATCGCGCCGATCTGATACGGTCCCGTGCGCCCCAGCAGCCGCCCGCCGGCGACGATCGGCACGGCCGTTCCTGCCGCCAAGCCGATCCGTCGGCTGAAGAACAGGATCGGCGTGTTGTTCGGTCCGAATCCCCCCCCCCCGCCGCCGCCGCCGCCGCCGCCGCGGGTGTTCGCGCCGCCGAATGTGAATACTTCCTGGCCCTCGAGGAAGAACTCGCGCTTCTCGGGGAAGAACAGGCTGAAGCGCGTGAGGTTCACCTGTTGCTCGTCGTCTTCCACCTGCGCGAAATCGGTGTTGTAGGTGAGGTCGGCGACGAACTCCTGCGTGATCGCCCACCGCGCGTCCACACCGAACTGCGCATCGCCGCGATTGGAGAACGGCGGCACTGCCGTATGGTCGGTGAGCGCCGAGCCGAGCAGGTAGGGCTTGACGTCGATGTTGCGCAGATTGGCGGGCGTCCGCAGGCCGACGAGCGATCCCGCAAACGATGTCATCACCAGACCGCGGCGGTTGTACGAGGCCGGGATCGGCGTCAGGAACGACACTTCGTTCCGCCACCGCACCATCCGCCGGAGGTTGATGCCCCAGACCGTGCCGCCTTCCTTGAAGCGGACCGACCGGAAGGGAATGCGGAACTCGATGGTCCACCCCTGCTCGAACGTGCTGGCGCGCACGTCCCACAAGCCGTTCCAGTTGTTGTTGGGCGACTCGTTGGTGATGAGGGCGTCGCTCATGCCGCCCTGCGCGTTGGCGTAGAACGTATAGCCATTGCGCCGGTCGTAGAAGGTGTCGATCATCACCGCGAAGTGGTCGTTGTTGTAGAGGTTGAACGAGTCGCGCCGCATGTCGCTCATCACGCGTCGCTCCGGCGCCGATTCCCAGAGCCGCGCGGCCACATACAGGTGGTCGTCGTCGAAGAAGACCCAGGCTTCGGTCTTCTCCGTCGCGAGCCCACCTTCCTCGGGCTCCTGCTGCACGAAGTCGCTGACGGGCATCACGGTCTGGTAGAACTCCTCGTCGAGGCGGCCGTCGAGGGTGAACGCCGAAGCGAGCGGCAGGGCGCGCAGAGTCACACGCCCTTCAGCGTCGCGCGTGAACGTGGCCGGAGGAACCGGCGCTGGAGGGCCGTCGAGCGGCGGGTCGTCGGCCGGACCGCTGGCGCCGTGACGCAGCGCTTGCGCCGATGTGCCAGCCGCTGCAAACACGAAGATGTAAACAAACGTCAGCAGCCGCGTCGTCCCGCTGCGCATCGAGCCACTTATTATAGTGCGGAGGAAGATCGCATCGTGGGGAAACCGACACGCGCGGAGGATGGTTGAAAGCTCGGCCTGCGAACTGCCGCGGGTCCGCGCAGGAACCTCCGGCCGGGCGGCAGTCGTTGAGGACGCACATCTAGATCGTCCCTCGCGACTCGGCCCACTGGTCCGCCTGCCTCCGTCACAGCTGGCGCCACGGTGAGTCTGAATTGGCTGGCGCGGCAGTCGGGGCCCCAGGCGCACTATACTCGCGGGCGTGAAACGCACCCCGGCGCGCGCGATTCTTATTCTGGTGGTGGCGGCCGCGGCCACGCTCTCCGCCGCACCTTCCCAAGACGTCCTGCGCGTGCGCGAGTGGCGGGCGGCGCACGAACGGCAGATCCTCGACGAGCTCATGCGCCTGGTGTCGCTGCCCAACATTGCCTCGAACCAGGCCGACATCGCCAAGAACGCCGACCTGCTCACGGCGATGTTCGAGCAGCGCGGGTTCGCGGTCACTCGCATCGTCACGCCGGGCTCGCCGTTGCTCGTCGCCCGCCGCGATGCGCCCAACGCGGAGATGCTGCAATATGGCGGCGCGCTCGGCTCGTTGTCGCAGCGCTCGTCCTGTTTCAGATGCTCAGTCATCGAGCGAAACAAGACCAGAAAGCGCACGACCCCGACGTGCAGGCGCGTGCCAAGCGCAAGATGTTCCACAACGATCACGAGCAACAGGAAATCAGGCCGGATGAAATCAGCGGCACGAACAAAAGCGGCACAATCCGACGACGGAAGAGACGGCGAATAGAACACGGATAGTTGTCCGCACCCCGATGTCGGCGTCTCCGGTTGTGCGCAGCCGATGGTCCAGACCTGCGGCGGTGGGGCGAATCCGGTAGGAACGAACCCGGTGGCAAGACGCGGGTAAGATAGCGGCTCCGAACCTTATGCAGACACGCGCACTGCACCGCTGGACCGCTATGCGGCCCCAAACGAGGATTCTGTACTCGTTGCCCGCCCGCATAGCGGTCCTCGGCGCGCGGAGCGCGCCAAGGCCAACAACTGAAACCAGCCAAGGGGCATCCCGGGGATATCAAGGGGCAGGGCCCCTTGCCTGGTTGGGTTGGGTCGTTACCACGCTGCTCCTGTTCGCCGCGTGCGGCGGTCAGGAGAACGGCAACGGCGCCGACGCCGGCAGCGACGTCGTCAACATCGGCTACTCGGGGCCGCTCAGCGGCGGCGCCGCGTACTACGGCCGCAACGTCCAGTCCGGCCTCCAGCTGGCGGTGGACGAGCTGAACGAGGCCGGCGGCCTCGAAATTGCCGGCCGCCAGGTCCGCTTCAGGCTTGTCTCCCTCGACGACCAGTACCTGCCCAACGAAACCGCCACCAACGCCCGCCGGCTCGTCCAGCAGTCGCAGGCCGCCGTGATCTTCGTGCCGCACGCCGGCGGCGTGCTGGCCGTGCAGGGCATGAACACGCGCGACCCGTTTCGCTTCCTGCTCATGGCCTACACGAGCGAACCACGCATCCTCGAGTCCGCCAACCCGCTGACCGTCATGATCCCGCCACGCTACGACCACTACGCCGGTCCGTTCACGCGGACCATGCAGGACCGGTTCGGCAAAAGGCTCGGCATCCTGCCGACGACGACTACCTACGGACGCGCGTGGACGGACGTCGTCACCAGGGAGTGGCAGGCGCACGGCGGCACGGTGGGCCGCAACTTCGGCGTCGACTACAACACCACCACCGATTTCTCCGGCGTCGTCAGTCAGGTGCTGGCCGAGAAGCCGGACGTGCTCTTCCTCGGCGGGCCGTCGCAGCCAACGGCGCTCGTCGTGCGTGCCGCGCGCGAACAGGGATTCAAGGGCGGCTTCCTGATGATGGACCAGCCGAAGTTCGAGGAGATGGTCACGGTCGTGTCGCTGGCCGAGCTCGAGGGCTCCGTGGGCGTGCACCCGCAGGAGAGCTATCCCGCCTCCGGCGTGCACCTGTTCGTCGCGAACTTCCGCCAGCGCGTGGGACCCGCGCCCGTGCTCGTCAGCGAGATCGCCCTGAACTATCAGGCCGTGCACATCGCCGCGCGAGCGATGGCGCTCGCCGGCACGACGAGCGATGTCGAGGCGATCCGCGCGCGCATCCCCGAGGTCGTCTCGCAGCTGCCGCCGGCCATCGCGATCTCCGACATCCGCCACGTCAACGAACTCGGCCACATCGTCCGGCAGGTGTACGGCGCGCACGTGCTCGACGGCAAGTACGTGCCGTTGCCGATTCCCCTGGGCGCCGAGCCCACCGATACGGCTCGGTGAGTCTTTTCTTTCAGCAGGTCGTCAACGCCGTCGCGCTCGGCAGCGTCTACAGCCTCGTCGCGCTCGGGTTGACGCTCGTCTACGGCGTCCTCCACATCCCGAACTTCGCCCACGGCGCGCTCTACATGCTGGGCGCTTACGCGACGTTCTTTCTGGTCACCGCGTACGGCGTGCACTACGTACCGGCGCTGGCGATCTCGGCCGCCGTCATCGCGCTCATCGGGATCGCGCTCGAACGCATCGCCTTTCGACCGCTCGAAGGGCGATCGCCCGTCCACGCGATGATTGTCGCCCTCGGCGTGCTGCTCTTCTTCCAGGGGAGCGCCGCCGCCGTCTGGGGCGCAGACTTCCGGCGGCTGCCGACCCCGTTCGACGGCGTGGTGTCGCTCGGCGGGCTGACCATCACCGAGCAGCGGGTCATCGTCATCCTGGCCGCCGTGGCGACGATGATCGCGCTGCACGTCTTTCTCACCCGCACCCTCGCCGGCATGGCGATTGAAGCGACCGCCCAGGACCGCGAGGGGGCGCGCGTCGTCGGCATCGACACGCGGCGCGTCGCGATGCTGACCTTCGCGATCTCGGCGGGGCTCGCCGCCGTGGCCGGATCGCTCGTCGCGCCGCTCGTGCTCGTCTCGCCCGTCATGGGCGAGGTGGTGAACCTCAAAGCATTCGCCATCATCATCCTCGGCGGCATGGGCAGCATCCCGGGCGCGATTGTCGGCGGCTACGTCCTGGCGCTCGCCGAAGTGCTGGGCGGCACCTATGTGGCCTTCGCGTTCTCGGACGTGATCGGCTTTGCGATCCTCGTGCTCGTCCTGGCGATCAAACCAACCGGGTTGTTCGCGAAAGGCGTGTAGCCGGTGATGCTGCCCTCCCGGTTGAAGCCGCTTGCCGTGGTCGTCGCGACCATCGTGGCGCTCGTGTTGCCGCTCCTGATGCGCGACGGCTATCTGCTGGGCGTGGTGATCTCGGCCTACATCACGGCCATTGCCGTCTACGGGTTGAACGTGCTCGTCGGCTTCACCGGCCAGTTGTCGCTGGCTCACGCCGGGTTCTTTGGCATCGGCGGCTACACGGCGGGCCTGCTGATGGTCAACGGCGTGTCGTTCTGGCTGGCGCTTCCTGCCGCGCTCGCGCTGACCGGCACGCTCGCCTTCTTCGTCGGCATGATCGCGCTCAGGACGCGCGGGGCGTACTTTGCCGTGTTCACGCTGGCGCTCGGCGTCATCATCACCATCAGCATCGAGCGCTGGGAGAGCGTCACGGGCGGCACCGACGGGCTCATCGGCATTCCGCCACCGGCCCGCATCGGTCCCATCGCCTTCACCTCGCTCGTTGCACAGTACTATCTGGTGCTGGCGTTCCTGGCGCTGACCATCTACGTGTCGGTCAGCATCGCGCGTTCGCTCGTCGGACGCAGTTTCATCGCGATCCGCCAGAGCGAGAACCTGGCGCGCGCCATCGGCATCGACGTCGGCCGGACGATGAGGCTGTCGTTTGTGATCTCGGCGACGTTGGCCGGGCTGGCCGGCGTCCTGTATGCGTCATACCTCGGCTACATCGGGCCCGGCATGAGCAGCGTCGCGATGACCTTCCGCATGCTGCTCTTCCTGATGCTGGGCGGCGCCGGGTCACTGGCCGGGCCGCTGGTCGGGACGCTCCTCATCAGCATCGCCATGCAGGCGCTGCAGGCCTTCGAGCAGTATCAGCTCGTCCTGCTCGGCCCGCTCCTGGTCGTCATCATGATCTTCTTCCCCAACGGCCTGGCCGGCATCTGGGGATCGCTCGAGGACCGCTGGCGGCTGCGCCAGCTTCGTGCGCAAGCGGGTGTCCCGCGCGCCGACGAGGCCCACTGACGTGTCGCGGACGCTGCTCAGCGTCGAGAACCTCGGCATCAGCTTCGGCGGCCTGCGGGCACTGGACGCGGTCGATCTGCACATGCCCGAAAGCGCCGTCACCGCCATCATCGGGCCCAACGGCGCCGGGAAGTCCACGTTCTTCAATCTCGTCAGCGGCTTCTACCGGCCGACCGCGGGGCGCATGCGGTTCGCCGGTGAGGACATCACCCACCTGCCCGCGCATCGCGTCGCGGCCCGCGGCATCGCGCGCACCTTCCAGACGACGACGCTGTTCGCGCAGGCGACGGTGCTCGACAACGTCATTGTCGGGCATCGGCTACGGACGAAGAGCACGTTGTGGGACGCGCTGGCACGCACGTCACGGCTCCAACGCGAGGAACGCGAAAGCCGCGAGCGCGCGCGTGACGCGCTGGTCTTTGCGGGGGTCGAGCACTTGTCAGCGCATCCGGCCGGCAGCATCTCGCAGGAGGCGAAGAAGCGGGTCGCCATCGCGCTGGCGCTCGCGACCGACCCGCGGCTGGTGCTCCTCGACGAGCCGGCGAGCGGCATCAACGCTGGAGAGACGGACGGCTTGATGCACCTGATCCAGCGGATCGTGCAGGAGCGCGGCCTCACGGTCTGCCTGGTCGAGCACAAGATGCGGATGGTCATGGAGCTGGCCGATCGCATCATGGTGCTGCATCACGGCAAGAAGATCGCAGAAGGCACGCCGCGCGAGGTGGCCAACGACGCCGCAGTGATCGAGGCTTATCTCGGGAAGGCGCCCGATGCTTGACGTGTCGCGGGTCAGCGTGCGCTTCGGCGAGTTCGCCGCGCTCACCGACGTCAGCCTGTCGGCCGGCGACGGCGAGATCGTCGTGCTGCTCGGCGCCAACGGGGCCGGCAAGAGCACACTGTTTCGAGCGCTGATTGGCCTGGTCCCGCTGTCGGCGGGTACCATCCGCTACGGCGGCGAGGATGTCACCGGCCAGCCGGCGCATGCGATCGTGCGCCGCGGCATTGCGCTGGCGCCGGAAGGCCGGCATCTCTTTCCGCAGTTGTCGGTGAAGAAGAACCTCCTGCTCGGCGCCTACACGCTGACCGGGGGCCGCGAGCGCGTGGCGCAGGGGATTGACGAAGCGTGTGCGCTCTTTCCGGTGATCCGCGACAAGCTGGCGGCACCGGCCGGGGCGCTCAGCGGCGGGCAGCAGCAGATGGTGGCGCTGGCCCGGGCGCTGATGGCGCGGCCGCGGCTGCTGCTGCTCGACGAACCCTCACTCGGCCTCGCACCGCTCGTCGTCCAGCAGCTCCTCGACGCGATTCGCGCCATCAATGCCGGCGGCGCGACGATCCTGCTGGCCGAGCAGAACGCGCAGGCGGCGCTCGGCATCGCCACCCGCGGCTACGTGCTCGAGAACGGCCGCGTCGTCCTCGAGGGTGCCCGGGACGCGCTCGTCGGCAACGAGGGCGTCAAGCGCGCGTATCTGGGAATGTGAGCGGAATCTCGACTCGAAAACAGCACCTTCCAATCAGTCAAGTCGGCCACGTCGCTCAGGTCGGGGAAGAGAGCACGTCATCGGCGGTCAGGCTCCCGTCGAGAACTCCGGTCGGTATCTGGCCATCCCGGAGATCCCCGCCATTCTCGCTGCGTCCAGCACCACCACCATGAAGACCTCGTCCGGTACTGGCCACTCGCACGTGATTCCGCGCGCCCTGGCCGGAGTGAACCCGAATCGTGGATAGTAGCCGGCGTGCCCCACCACGGCGATGAATGGGTATCCTGCCCCGGTGAGCCGCCGGTTCCCCTCCTCGATCAGTTTGCCGCCGATACCCTGTCGTTGATACTCCGGAAGCACCGCCATCGGCCCGAGCGCCGCCCCCGTGACGTCTCCAACGAGAAGCGGACTGTACATGATGTGTCCCACCACGCGATCATCCCGCGTGGCGACCAGTGACAGTAACGCCGCGCCGTTCGCCCGCAACGCGTCGATGATCTCCCCTTCCTGTGCCTGGCCGAACGCACGTCGGGTGATGTCACGAATGGCCGGGATGTCAGCCGGTCGCTCCTCTCGGATCTGGATCATGTCAGGCAGTTCCTCCGGGCCATCACCATTACCGCGGTCAGCACAAGATACGGGGCTAGCAGCCACGCTGTGACAATGCCGTCCCTGATTCGACTGTTCGGTTCGAGAGTCGCCAGGATCACGGTACACGCGCCAGCACCGAGCAACATCAATGCGTACAAGCCGCGCATGCCTTACCCTCCCGAGGCCGATCGGATGTGGAGCTCGCGGCCGACTCTCGCCACGGAGTCATGACACTCACGAGCCAAGGCGTGTCGCGTGAGAAGCCACCGCCAGCCACTGACCGGCCCGCCGAATGAACACGTCCGTGAACCGCAGTGTGATCTGATCGGGAGTGGCGCCTCCTGTGATCACCTTGGTGCGCCCGGTGACCACAGCGGCGTCACCGAACGCCCGGACCGAGATCTCGTCGACCTCGAACGAGTCGATTGGTACCGCCGGCGCGCTGCACATCTGCAAAGCTTCGGCCTTCGTGATGACAGCACCGGTGATGTGGGTCACGGACCACTCGGCCGCCAGCAGCGCGCCCCATGCCGAGCAGTCGCCCGCCTTCCATGTTGCCGCAAGCTGCCGCTCAATGCGTGTGAGCTCCCGCGTAACCTCGGTGATGTCAGTGGCACCCGGATGTGCCAGCGCGAGCGCGAGGGTCAGAATCATCGCCATGACTGCACTCCAGAATGACGGCGGCGGCGTCACCCGCCGTCGCGGTCCAGCGCCTTGCCGATCGCGATGATCGTATTCCAGCTGCGCGTGGTGACTGGTACCCCGAAGAGCCGGTCCAACGCGCCCAGGTAGCCGATGACCTTCATATGGCGCCGGTGCAGGCCGACGACGAAGCGGCCGTCGCGCGCGAGAACGTTCAGCAGCCAGGTGCCGCCGGCGGGAAGCTTCATGGGCAGCCGCGGCGCCGACGGAGGGAGTCGAGACAGGACGCTGACGAAGCGGACGATGTCGGGACGTACAGGCTGGTCTGCGAAATGATTCTGAGATATCAGCCTGACGATTTCGCGGCCCTGGCAGATGATGATCTCGGCATCAAAGGAAAGCCTGCATGCCAATTCGGCGCGGAGTTGCGCCCGGCTGACTGGCTGCCGGATCACGAAGGTGCCCGCCGCGCCGATGTTGACGACATCGAGGTGCTTCAGTTGTCTGGCGAGCCTGGCAGGGCGGAAGGTCCTGTGACCGCCGACGTTGATCCCTCTCAGAAGAGCCACGAGTGCCACGCGTCTACTCCTGCGCGCGACGAGCATACGCGAGTTCAGCGCCGCCGGCTGCAGAGCCCGTCAGGCATCGCCTCCGTCATCGGAACCCGCAGCACTCGGCGAGCGCCTCGAGAAGCGTGGATTTGCCGCTGCCGTTTTCACCGACGAAGAATGTGACCTTGCTGCGAAATGCCAGATCGACTCCGCGAGCGAAGGCCGGGATGTCGAAGGGATGCCGAACATGCCGCTTCAGCCGCGGCGGCCGGGCCAACGATCGGAACCCTTACTCGTACTCGAGTCCGTTCGACTCCAGCCAGTCCTTGGCGATCTCTTCGAATTCCGACTCACGGAAGCGGTACCATTCTTCTTCGACCCCGAGCCGTCGAATCGCTGACTTGAACATGCGAAACGCGCCGCGACCATGAAGTGCATCAAGGAGTTCATCGCGCTGCCGGCGATTCGGTCGCCCCTGGCCAAACCGCTCCATGATGGACCATTCATGTATCTCGAAGCTGCCAGGCAAAAGAAGAAACCGATTCGACTCGAGAGCTTCACGAGCTTTCGGCACGGTCTCGCGCTGCCAGTCGGGCAAGTCGTCCGGATCCGCATCACTCTCGACAAGATCGCGATCCTCGTCGGTTACCGTCACGATCTCGCCCGTCTCTGGATTGAGATACGACTGCCAGTCCTGATTCGGCAGGTCCATGGCTTCGATCACGTCGCGAAGCCTGATGCGTGTCGCCATCAGTCCGAATCCATTCTTCCCGAATTCTGTCCGGACGCGTTGCACGCCACCGGTCCGCTCGACTGCTACTCCTTGAGTCGTGAGAAGAGCTGAATCATATTGCCATCGGGGTCTCGTATCTGCACGACACGGACGCCGTGACGTGCGAAGTCGAGCACTCGCGGGCGCTCTCCCGTGTCCCGTCCGACGGCATCGGCGACTACCTCGACGTCTGGAACGTGGAAGCCGACTTTGAAGAGGCCTCTGGGACGATCCGCCTGTGTCGCCCTGTTGTCGCGAATGACCTCGACGAATAGATGATCGCTTGTCAGGTTGACGATCTGCCACGATCCGTCGTCTGCTGTTGACCGATCGAGCTCGCGGAGCCCAAACGCCGTACGGTACCATCGGGCTGATTTGTCGGCGTCCGCCACGAGCACCGCAAAGTATTGAGGCGCTCCGATCACTGGTGCCCACACGCGCGGCGACTCCTGCGCGGCGGCCGCCTCGGCTGCAACAAGGACGAATAGGATGACGATCACGCTGAGCAATTCCTGTCTTTTCATTTGGCCCTCGGTGTTGGTCCGTCCAACGATTGCGTTTCAGCCGCGGCGGCCGTGGCCAATTCAGAGTAGCCAACAATGTGCTTAGGCGTGGCCGCCGTCGGGTGCAGCCGCCTGTCATCCAGCCCCGGCATGTCGAACCCCGAACTCACCAGACGGCACGTCCGACAATACCAACTCCAATTCGTGCCGAGGACTTCCACTCGTATTGCCACGGAATGAGGTTTGGCAATTCTGTCACGTGTTCGCCGCGCCTGAGCGCGCAGTACCTGGCAACCGCACTTAACGAAAAATGGCCTGTAACACGGACAGGGATTTCCGCACCGAGCGAGAACGCCGCCGCCCGGTGCGCAAGCGTCTCGCGTCTCGTCTCCGCACAGCCACTGAAGCACGGGGCAGAGCGTAATTCGTGATGCTGGAAGAGCACGCCCGCCCCACCTACCAGGTCCACCGCCCAGTGATCGAACCCCCATGCGCGCACTCGAGCGAGACCAATGAGCGCGCGCTCCTCTTGCCGGCCGAACGCCTGAAAGCTGCGTCCCCTCGTTGACGCGGCAACCGCAGTCGGTTTGGCGAACTCCACACTCACACCAAAGCGCGGGGTTACAGCAACTCCAGCTTCAAGCAGCCACACGAGTGAGGAATCCTCGCCGACTAACCGCATGCGCGATTCGGCATCGCTGCTGGCCTTCGCAAGCCCGACCCCGACAAAGCCACGGGGTAGCGGAACGAACGTGGAGTCGTTCGACTGGGCGTACGCTGAGTGACTGGAGAACACGAGAACCAGCGGCAATGCGACGACAAAAGCTCCTCTTGGCTTGATGGTGATCATCACAGATGTCTGGGGCCCAACTATCCGGCTAACGGCTTGCGAGCTGCCCGCGTCGGTTGCAAGCCGTCGTCAGGCAGCGCACCCGGTCGTACCGTAGAGCCGCAGGTCGACGTGGAAGAGCTTTTCGTGCGGAGCGTCGGCAGCCGCCGAATGGACACGCGCCACACCAGCTTCGTACGCGAGCTGCGAGATCACCATGAACTGCGAGGTGCTCGTTCGGTCGAGAAAGCCGCCGTCGACCGCTTCACGCAGGGACATCTGCCGGGCGAAGCGCTGCACCTCCGCCGTCTCGCAGCGCACAAAACCGGCGATCGCCATGCCGGCCCGGATCTCCTCCGACGCAGGATAACGCTTCCGGTCTTCGACGAGTGTTTCGGAAAAATAGTCGTACACCCACCACCGGTCGGCGCCCCTCTGCGGGTCGAGGCCGACGGTCAGCAGGGCGCCGCCTGGACGAAGGATTCGCCGCGCTTCGCGAAAGAACGCCGAGTGGTCGCTGAAGTGGTGCAGAGCATTGATGCAAATAAGGCGATCGAAACACACACTCACAAACGGCAACTCTTCGGCGCGAGCGCGCGCTAGTTGAGCATCGTTGACGCTCCTCTGGGCGATCCTCAACATCTGTTCGGATCGATCAACACCGACGGCGGGAACGTTGGCGTCGCGGAGAACCCGAAGCCAGTGACCAGTGCCACAACCGATGTCGAGGACGCGCTTGTGATGCGCTCGAGCCCCGCTCAGGAGAAAGGTGAACAACGCTCGCCTCAGACCGGCATAGTCGTTCTGCAGGTAGCGGTGCCCGTATCGGGCAGCAACGACGTCGTAATCGACTCGGGTACTCATTGGCGATGAGCAGGAGGCTGCCTCTAAGGATCCTGGTCGAAATAAGGTTGCCCGCCGCGGGCGTCGAGGCGCCCGCCCGGCAACGCGCGAGGAGCGCGGCATACCGAGCGTATGGTCGCGGCTCTCTTCGAATGAGCGAGTGGCTTGGCTTCATTATTACCATCGTCATGAGGACGGCCGCTAGTCTCAGTCACAGCGATTTTCGTGTCCCGCTTGACATCGATCGATCGACGATGGCAACGTCGTCGTCCACGCGCGCGGGGCGCGTGGACTGGACCGGCTTATGTCGATACGTTTTCAGCTCATGAGGAGGTCACCATGCCGATAGCCTGAGGAGACGAGACCCATGCGTTTGAAGATCAACGGCGGCACCGCTAATCACACCGAACCGTCGCTGTGCCTCACCTGCCGCCACGCCACGGTGGTGCGCGGCCGCACGCTCGGCGACGAGATCATCGAGTGCGGCTACCTCTCCGGACCAAACCGCCGCATGGCGTTCCCGGTCACGTTCTGCAACGCCTACGTGGATCGCACGCATCCGACGGTTCGCGAGATGGAAGAAATCGCGTGGGTCCTGCGGACGGACGCGAAGCGCAATCAGGTCGGGTTCGTACGCGCGAGCGACCTGAAACCGAAAGATCGATTCGTGCTGACCGATGAATGGCCCTGAATCGCATCGACCGTCCGGCCTTCAACCGCCACAACCGCCCCTGCATGTCGAGCGCGCGTCACATCCCTGCCGTGGCCCGGCGCTGGATGGCGCGCAACCACATGCGGCGGATCAGCGCACTGCCCGGGTAGATGATCCGCCAATATGCGGCAAAACGCCGACGAGCCGAGTGGCTGTTCGCGAACACGCGGGTCTCGGTTGACACCCGCGAGCCGTCGGACCCGTCAGGCGTCACCACGAAATTCATGGTTGCCAGTGCAAACCCTGGCGGCAACGGCAATCGAAACACATCCGCGCTCACCGGCACACGCGCGCCTGGCGGCGCCACGACGATGGCGCCGATCACCAGTTCGCGCGGCGCATCATCTACCAGTCGCACGAACCCGCTGCGCGTGGCGACGTCAATCAGCGACTCGCGATCACCAGCATTCAGAATGCCTGGCGGGAGTGGTCGGCCGGCGCGCCGGATCCACGTAAGCGTCCGGAACAAAAGGATCTCGTCCGCTCGCACGCGTCTGATGGCCTCGAACACCTGCACCGGGGGAGCGGCAATTCGAATCGAATGAACCTCGCGGAAGTGCCAGACGGGCGCGAAGTCATCGAGCCGAGTCTCGGCCTGGCTGAGCCGCGACTCCGAGACCGGCAGCAACAGACCGATGCCAGCCAGCAGTCCCCCGCCAGCGGCAAGAGCAAGGGCCCGCGCGCGTGTGCTGACACGGAGCCACGGGATCGGTTTCAAGAACAGACCAGCGCCGACAGCCGCGATGATGACGCCCGAATAGACGACGGCAGATCCCCACACCACACCACTCCGCGCAGCCTGCGGCCTCTCGACCGTGTAATGGCCACCGTGCTTCTTACGCCGCGTCACGGAGCACGGCGCTTGTGACCGTCGCGCGCTGAATGAGCTCTCGCATCGCCCGCCTCACGTCGGGGTCTGCTGCGATGTTGAGGTGATCCGCGCCATCGATCACGAGCAGCTGCGCGCCAGGCGATGACTTCGCAAACTCGAGAGACAGCGGATGCAAGGGATCTCCGGTCCCGACCGCGACGACCGACGGCACCTTCGACCGAGACAAACCGGCGATCGCCAGTTCCGGTAACGTTCGCATCACGGCAATCAGCGATGGAAGATCGTTCCCCTCGAGAGCCTGCGCACTCATGCCAGATGCCATGGCCGGCTCCATCTTGGGAAACAGCCACTGCATGAAGTTGGCCAGGCCCTTGCCGCCTTCGAGATCGGCAACCCACCGAGCCGATTCCCTGGTGAACGCCGGCTGGTCCGGGTAGAACGGCCCGGCGATCAGCGTGACCGATGACACGCGCGCCGGATATCGCGCGGCGACATTCGCGGAGATCAACGCGCCCATCGAATGGCCGACCAGATGCGCACGGGTGATCGTCAGGTGATCCATCAACCGCACGACATCGTCCACGATCAGCTGGCCGAAGCGTTCAGGCTCGGCAAACTTGCTGCTCTTGCCAAATCCGCGAACGTCGAGCGCCACGACACGATTCGTCGTCGCCAGCGCATTGGCAAGCGGGGTCTGACTCTCCAGCGACGCCGTGTACCCGTGGATGAGCAAGACGGGATCACCGCTCCCGAGCTCGCGATAACGCAGCGTGACGCCGCCCGCAGTCAGCACCTGATCGGGCGCCGCCGCGAATGCCCCGGCCGCCGGTTGATCGGCACGGCTGGCGAGCGCGGCGCCAACGGTGTCAGAGGTCAGAGGCGGCAGGCCAACCACGAGCCCGCAGGCCACGGTGAGACACAAGACACGAAATCGCATGGTTCCTCCAGACGGTCGGCGCGCCAGATGCCTCGCCGGGGCGGATCATAGCGCGGGGGGCCGCACCAGGCCAAGGCGTTCTCCGGCCACCACGTTGTCAATCCAGCGTTCCACTTCGTCCCACACCTCTGAGCGAAGCGACCCGTTGTGCGCCGCACCCGGAACGATCAGCAACCGCTTGGGCCCGCGCAGGGCGGCAAAGACGCGGCGTGAATGATCCGGCGATGTGTCGGTATCGTTTTCACCGTGTATGAGCAAGACGGGCGCCGTGATCTGTGCGGCGGCCAGCACAGGGCTCACGGCGTCAATCTGAAATCGGCCGTGACGCTCCGCGATCTGAAAGGCTCGTGCAATCAGCGCTCGCGTGAAGAAGAATGGCGCGCGTTCCGCAGCCACAGTACGAAGATCCGAAAACGTCTCGGCCGCGACGACCGTACTCACCCGTGCGTCTTCGGCGGCGTGCTGCAGGGCCACCGCGGCACCAAGGGACGTTCCGAGCAGCACGATCGGCCCTGGTTCAATCGTATCCAGCACGGCGCGCAGATCGCGCGTCTCCAGAAACCCATATGTGCACACGGTGCCGTCGGAGTCGCCGTGGGCACGGCTGTCGTAGGCGACGACGTCGAAGCCGCGTGCGACAAACCGCCCGATCACGCCGGCCGCGCTCCCGCGGCTATCCGCGACGCCATGAAGGTAGACCACGGTGCCACGACGCACGGTCGACGCCGCGCACGTCCATCCCTTCAGCTCGACACCCACGCCGGCAAAAGTCGCGTCGCGGCACGATTCGGGCATCGCCGACGCGAGCCGGCGGGACGGATGCAAGAGCACGGCTGCACCCAGCACGGGGATCTGGGTCGCGAGGATGGCGATCACGATACCCAGCATCACCACGACGCCCGCGGCAAGCCAACGCCAAATCGTCATGCTCGCGTACCGTCTTTTACGGTTGCGTCTGACGTGACCGTCTGCACCCACCGGATGAGGTCAGGCACGGTCTCGGCCACATACTCCGGGGCGGCCCGTTCGAGCTCGTCACGCGATCCGTAGCCCCAGGCCGCGGCGACGGCGCGCACGCGGTGCTCGCGCGCCGCAATCATGTCCGCTGCCCGGTCGCCGACCATCAGCGCTGCCCGAGGATTGCCGCCAGCAACCTGTAATGCCGCACCAACCAGGTCCGCCTTGTTGCAGTCGCGAGCGGAAAGCTCCGGACCGTGCATCGCACGAAAGAACGGCGCGATGCCGAAGTGCTCGGCCACCCGGCGCGCGGCAGCCGCGGGCTTCGCGGTGACGATCTGCAGCGTGTGACCGGACCGGCACAGATGGTCCAGGGCAGCAGCCACACCAGGATAGAGGGCGTTCTCGAAGATCCCGACGGCGTTGAACCGCACCCGGTACGCGGCAACCGCTCGATCGAGCACCGCCTCGTCGTCACAGACCAGGACATCCGAGAAAATGCGCGTCAGCGGCGAGCCGATCATGCCGCGCAGGCGCGCGTCGGTCACGACACTGTGTCCGAGCTCGGCCAGCGCGTGATTCACACAGCGGAGGATTCCCGGCGACGAGTCGGTCAGCGTGCCGTCGAGATCAAAAAAGATGTGCATCGGCCTCGTCGCAGCGGCTCGTGGGCGGCCAGGCAGTCGTCTGGCTCATGACCTACGCGGCGGTCTCCTGGATGTCGAGCATCGTCCGCCACACCGCCATCCAGCATTGCGAGTGCTTCTCGAAGACCCACAAGTCGCGACCGGTGGCGCGATAGCGTTCACCCGCGCGCTCGTACAGCATCGCGTATCGAAACGTCACCACCGCTGTATGACCCATCACGTCGATCTGCGTGTCTTCTTCGCGGAATTCGTGCACCCGGGCGTTATCGCAGAAGTCGCGAAATCCCGCGACCAGGGCTTCACGCCCCTGGACACGCCCGGCAAAACCGGGCAGCACCATGACCATGTCAGAATGCACCGCCGTCGCGAGGGGCTCCAGCCCCCCGGAGAGCCATGCGTCGTTCACGAGTCGCATGGCCGCGGCCACGTCTTCACGTTGCGGATTGTCTCTCATCGCGAGCGCCTCCAGTCTAATCTCGCGCGAGAATCACGAGAATTATGAGTTGGCTTCGCCGAATCTGCGTATCCCAGGGGCTGAAGCCCCGCCCTCCCGGTTGGCGATCGGCGAGCGTCAGCGAGCCGCCTGATCCCGCACCTGCTGCACCTGCTGCACCTGCCTAGAAGATCGTCGCGACCGACGCCTGCGCGATGTCGATCACGCGCGTCGGCAGCACGCCGAGATACAGGATGCCGATGACGGAGATTGCCAGCGCGGCCATGCTCATCGACGTGATCGGCGCCGGGAGCGGACGGGCATCGCGCTCCGACATGTACATCATGACGACGATGCGCAGATAGAAGAAGACGGAGACGACGCTCGACAGCACCCCGATGATGGCAAGGCCGTAATAGCCAGCGCCGACAGCAGCGCTGAACACATACCACTTCGCGATGAAGCCCGCCGTCGGGGGAAAGCCGCCCAGCGACAGCAGGAAGATCGTCATGAGCGTGGCGAGCGCGGGATGCGAGTACCACAGCCCGGCGTAGTCGCGCAGGTCGTCGTTGTCGCGCTCGCGCGAGCCGAGCAGCGCGATGATGCCGAATGCACCGAGGTTGGTGAGCGCGTAAACGGCGAGGTAGAAGAGGATGGCGGCCTTGCCGACGTCGTTGCCGGCCACGATGCCCACGAGCAGATACCCGCCGTGCGCGATGCTCGAATACGCCAGCATGCGCTTGAGGCTGGTCTGCGCCACGCCCATCACCGTACCCACGATCATCGTCGCCGCGGCGACGACCCACAGCACCGGCGCCCACTCGGTGATCATCGGCTCGAGCGCGGTCAGGAACACGCGCGCGAACGCGGCGACGGCGGCCGCCTTGACGCCTGTGGACATGAAGCCGGTGACCACCGCCGGCGCGCCTTCGTACGCGTCGGGCGACCACATGTGAAACGGCACCGCCGCCACCTTGAAACCAAAGCCGACGAGCAGGAGGCCGACCGCCAGCAGGATCATGGGGTTGCCGCTCATCGACTGCGCCGCAATCACCGACCCGACGCGATCGAGGCTCGTGCTGCCAGTGAGGCCGTAGATGAACGCGATGCCGTACAGGAAGAACGCGCTGGCAAACGCGCCGAGCAGGAAATACTTGAACGCCGCCTCGGTGCCGGCGAAGCTGTCCCGGCGAATGCCGGTCAGCACATACACCGCAATCGACATCGTCTCGAGCGCGAGGAACATGAGGAGCAGGTCCGAGGCCTGGACCATGAGCATCATGCCCACCATCGAGAACAGCATCAGCGCGTAGAACTCTCCGGTTGGGATGCCATCGCGGGCCGCGGTCTGCGACGTGAAGAACACCGTCAGCAGACCGACCGCGACGAGGACGACGTTGACGAACAGCGCGAAGTTGTCGGCGATGACGACGCCGAAGCTGGTGGCGTTGCGGTCCCACAAGAAGATCGACGCGACGCCGGCGCCAACCAGGCCGATGATGGCCAGCCCGCCGAGCGGCATCGATTCGTTCTCGAGCCGGAATGACTCGGCCAGCATGACGGCCAGCCCGGCCATCGCCAGGCAGATGACGGGGATAACGGCGTCGAACTCGGCGGCAAACATCACCGCGCCTCCGGAGAAGGTGACAGAGGTGACAGAGGTGACATGGGTGCAGCAGGTGCAGGTGCGACGGGTACGACGGGTGCGACAGGTGCAGCAGGTGCGACAGGTGCGGCAGGTGCAGCAGGTGCGGCAGGTGCAGCAGGTGCGGCAGGTGCAGCAGGTGCAGCAGGTGCAGCAGGTGCAGCAGGTGCGGCAGGTGCGGCAGGTGCAGCAGGTGCAGCAGGTGCGGCAGGTGCAGCAGGTGCAGCAGGTGCGGCAGGTGCAGCAGGTGCGGCAGGTGCAGCAGGTGCGACGGGTGCCTCGGATAGGAGGCGAACTTGAAGCGGCTCGAAGCGTTCAATTCGCTGGACTATGCGGGTAATCGCCGGCTCCATGGGTTTGAGGAACACGTTCGGGAACACGCCCATGTAGATCGCCATGGCGGCCAGCGGGCCGATCACCGCCCACTCGCGGACGCTGAGGTCGGCCATGTGCCGGTTGTGCTCGTGCGTCACGTCGCCGTAATAAACCCGCTGGAACATCCACAGCATGTAGACGGCCGACAGAATCACGCCAAGGCCGGCGACGACCACGAAGCGCGGATCCCAGCGGAAGGCGCCGAGCATGATCAGGAACTCGCCGATGAAACCGTTCATGCCCGGCAGCCCAATCGACGCGAGCGTGAGGATGAGCGACACGGCCGTGAGCCGCGGCACGATCTTCTTGATCCCGCCGTATGCGCTGATCAGGCGCGTGTGGCGCCGGTCCGACAACATGCCGACGATGCAGAACAACCCACCCGTGCTGATGCCGTGCGCGAGCATCTGATAGCTGGCGCCCTGCACACCCTGCAGGTTCATCGCCGCGATGCCCAGCACCACGAAGCCCATGTGGCTGACCGACGAATAGGCGACGAGCTTTTTCATGTCGGGCTGCACCATCGCCACCAGCGCGCCGTACACGATCGCGATGACCGCGAGGATCGCGAGAGACGGGGCGAAGTAGAGCGCCGCTTCAGGAAACAGCGGGAACGCGAACCTGATGAGACCGTAGCCGCCCATCTTCAGCATCACGCCCGCCAGGATCACCGAACCGGCCGTGGGCGCCTCGACGTGCGCATCCGGCAGCCACGTGTGGAACGGGAAGAGCGGCACCTTGATCAGGAAGGCGACGGCAAACGCCAGGAAGAACCAGTACTGCAGGTTGTCGGCAATCTCGAGGTCATACAACCGCAGCGTGTCGAAGCTATACGACCCGGTCGCCTGCTGATGAAGCCACGACAGCCCGATGATGGCGACGAGCATCAGGACGCTCCCCGCCATCGTGTAGAGGATGAACTTGACGGCCGCGTAGATGCGCCGTTCGTAGCCCCACACGCCGATGAGGAAATACATCGGGATGAGGGCGAAGTCCCAGAACACGTAAAACAGGAACAAGTCGAGTGCGCCGAACACGCCGAGCATCGCCGTCTCGAGCACCAGCATGAAGATCGAGAATTCCTTGACCTTCTTGTGAATGCCTTCCCAGGACGACAGCAGCGCGATGGGCGTGAGGAACCCGGTCAGGACCATGAGCATGAGGCTCATGCCGTCGATGCCGAGGTAGTACTCGATGCCGAACGCGGGAATCCACGGGGCCCGCTCGACGAACTGGAACTCCCCCGCCGCCTCGCTGATGTCGAAGCCCACCCACAGCGCAAGCGTGGCGGCAAACGTGAGCAGCGACACGCCGAACGTCACGTTCCGAATGAGGCCGTCGCGCTGGCCATCCCTGTTGCTGATGAACAGCAGCAACGCAGCCCCTGCCACCGGGAGCCAGATCGCGATCGACAGAAGCGGCAATCCGTTCACGAGCGCTATCTCCAGAGGTAGTAGGCGAGGATCGTCACCGCGCCAAGGAAGAGAAACGCGGCGTAGGTTTTCACGGAACCGCTCTGGAACAGGCGAAGGACGGCACTCATGCCGCCCACCACCTGCCCTGTGCCGTTGACGGCGCCATCCACCACGCGCACATCCATGCCGCGCCAGAGGCCGTCTTCGGAGACGATCATGATCGGCTGGACGACGGCGGCGTCGTACAACTCGTCCACGTAGTACTTGTTCAGCAGCACCCGATGCACACCCGGGAATCGCGCCGCCATGCGGGCGGCGATCTCGGGACGCTTCAGCCAGATGTAGGTCGCCAGGCCGATGCCCAGGATCGCCAGGATGCTGGACAGCGTCATGAGCTGCAGTTCCAGGATCTCCCTGGCGTGTTCGTCGGCCTCCTGGCCTGCCCCCGGTTGAAGCCCGGCGCCGCTGGACTGAAGAAGACCGGGTTGGCTCGCACCTCCGGGCGCGAACGACGCCAGTGCGACATCGGCGCCGGCAGGTGCGCAGTTGTCGGTCGTCATCCCCGGCAACTGCGCGGCGGCCGCATCAGCCGTCACTACGCATTCGCCGCCGATGGTCATCCCGGCAATGCCAGCGGCGCCGGGCGACGCCGGCGCGTGGGATCCGACTACGGGCTGGAGCCACTCGTGAAGGACGTTGTGGCCGCCGAGCGCATGCGGGATGCCGATGAAGCCTGCCACGACGGAGCCGATGGCCAGGACGATCAGCGCAAACGCCATGGCGAACGGCGCATCGTGCGGCGTCGCCGGGTGCGCACGGTGCACCGGATGGGCATGCGCGGGCTCCGGCTCATCGTGAGGATCCGGCGAATGCGGGCCACCCGCCTCCGCGGCCGAAGGCCGCTTCGGCGAGGTCTCGCCGTAGCTCGCGCTTGATCCTGCCGCGAGCGAAGGCGGATGCGCGGCGAGCTGGAATCGCGGCGCGCCGTGGAACGTCAGGTGCACCAGCCGCCACATGTAGGTGGCGGTCAAAAACGACGTCATGATGCCGATCACCCAGAGCCAGGTGTGACCGCGATAGAAGGTCTCGAACAGGATCTCGTCCTTCGAGAAGAACCCGGCCAATGGCGGAATGCCCGCAATCGCAATCGCGCCGACGATGAACGTCCAGTAGGTGATGGGCAGGTGCTTCTTGAGTCCGCCCATGTGGCGGATGTCCTGCTCGCCGTGCAGCGCGTGAATCACCGCGCCCGACCCGAGGAATAACAACGCCTTGAAGAACGCGTGGGTGTAGAGGTGGAAGATGCCCGCGCCAAACGCCCCGACGCCCATGGCGAGGAACATGTAGCCCAACTGCGACACGGTCGAGTACGCGAGCACTCGTTTGATGTCGTTCTGGACGAGCCCGATGGTGCCGGCAAAGAGCGCCGTCGCCGCACCGATGACGGCGACGATCCCCATGGTGACCGGGGCGTGCATGAACAACTCGGCGGTGCGCCCAATCATGTACACGCCCGCGGTGACCATCGTCGCCGCGTGGATGAGGGCGGACACCGGGGTCGGGCCCTCCATGGCGTCCGGCAGCCAGACATACAGCGGAATCTGCGCCGACTTGCCCGTCGCGCCGATGAAGAACAGCAGCGCGACGAGCGACAGCACGCCGAAGGTCGACTCCGACGGCATGGCGGCGACGGCCGCGGTGATCTCCGTGAAGTCGAACGTGCCGACCGTGACGAACAGCAGCAACGCGCCGAGAATGAACGCGTAGTCGCCGACGCGGTTGACGATGAACGCCTTGTTCGCAGCATCCGAGGCGGACTTCTTGACGTAGTAGTAGCCGATCAACAGATACGAGCAGAGCCCGACGCCCTCCCAGCCGACGAACATCATCAGGACGTTCGAGCCGAGCACGAGGACGAGCATGAAGAACACGAACAGGTTCAGGTAGGAGAAATACCGCGCATATTCGCTGTCGGTTTCCTCGTGCATGTACGACGTCGAGTAGATGTGAATCAGCGAGCCGATGCCGGTGACGACGAGAATCATCACCGCCGACAGCGGGTCGAGCCGGAACGCGGCGTCCACGACGAAGTCGCCGGAGGCGATCCACGTGAAGACGATCTGGGTGATCTCGCGCTCGCCCGGGTCCATCCCGATCAACTGCATGACCTCGAAGGCTGAGATCGCAAACGCGGCGAGCATCACCGCGCAGGCGAGGCCGCCCGAGAGGCTCTTGGACAACCGGCGCCCGAAGAACGCGTTGATCAGGAAGCCGAGAAACGGGAGGAGAGGTATCAGCGACAGCACGCGATCACCACTTCAACGACGTGAAGGCTTCAGGATTGAGCGACTCGCGATTGCGGAAGAGCGCAATCACCAGCGCCAGGCCGACCGCCGCTTCGGCGGCGGCGACGGTCATGACGAAGAACACGATGATCTGCCCGTCGACGGTGCCGAACTGGCGGCCGAACGCCACGAACGTCAGGTTGACCGCGTTCAGCATGATCTCCACCGACAGCAGCAGCGTGATCAGGTTGCGCCGCAGGAACACGCCTGCCGCGCCGATGGCGAAGAGCAGCGCAGACAGAATCAGGAAATGACTCAGCGGAATCAGCGCAAAGTTCATTCGCTCAGCCTTCGCGCCAGAATCACGGCGCCGACCATCGACACGATAATCAGAATCGAGGTGACTTCGAACGCAAACATGTAGTCGGTGAAGAGGACGCGGCCCAGTTCGCCGACGTCCGAGATGCCGGCGGTCTGCACCCCGACGCCATCGCCGATGCCCGCCGTGCGCGTCAGCGCCCACACCAGTTGCGCCACGAGCAGCAGCGCCAGCAGCGCGCCGATGCGCAGCGGCCAGGGCCGATACAGCGGATGCGCGCGGTCCCATTCCGAGGCGTCCTCACGCGGCACGTTGAGCAGCATCACCACGAAGAGGAAGAGCACCATGATGGCGCCCGCATAGATGATGATCTGCACCACCGCCACAAACGGCGCGTCGAGCAGCACATACAGGCCGGACAGCCCGAAGAACGCGGCAATCAGCGCCAGCACGCTGTAGATGGGATTGCGCTGCACGATGACGAACAGCGACCCGAGCACCGCCAGCGCGGCAAACACGTAAAAGACGAGTTGCTCAGAGGCCAAAGTAAATGACTCCCGCCGCCACGGCGATGAGATTGACGGTCGCGGCCGGCAGCAGCACCTTCCAGCCGAACGCCATCAACTGGTCGTAGCGGAAGCGCGGCAGCGTCCAGCGCAGCCACAGATACCCGAACAACAGCACGGAGAGCTTCACGAGAAACCAGATCCAGCCGTATTCCGGGGGCAGGAACGGCCCGTGCCAGCCCCCGAGAAACAGGTTCGTCGCCACCGCCGACACTGTGATCATGTTGATGTATTCGGCGAGGAAGAACATGGCAAATGCCATGCTGCTGTATTCGGTGTGATATCCCGCGACGAGCTCCTGCTCTGCTTCCGGAAAATCAAACGGCGCGCGGTTGGTTTCGGCGATCCCCGCGATGGTGAAGATGCCGAACGCGATCAACCCCAGCGGGAACATCCAGAACACGTGCCAGCGCGGGATGACGTCAAAAAAATACCCGGCCTGATGATCGACGATGGCCCTGAACGACATCGAGTTCGCCAGCAGAATGACCGTCGCCAGCGCCAGGGCGAACGACAGCTCATAACTAATCATCTGCGCCGCGCTGCGCAGCCCACCGAGCAGCGAGTACTTGCTGTTGCTGGCCCAGCCGGCGAGCACGATGCCATAGACACCCATCGAGGCGACCGCGAAGACCACGAGCACCGCGACGTTGATGTCGGCGACGAGCAGCGGGATCGGCTCGTCGAGCAGTCCGAAGAATGTGGACGCGGCGCCGAACGGCACCGGCGCGAACGCGACGTAGGCGGCGGCCACCGAAATCACCGGCGCGGCCAGAAACAGCGCCGTGTCGGCGGCCTTGGGCCGCAGGTCCTCCTTGAAGATCAGCTTGACGATGTCCGCGATCGGCTGGAAGAGGCCCATCGGACCCACCAGCGTCGGCCCCATGCGCTGCTGGATGTACGCCGCGACCTTCCGCTCGGCGTAGACCATCACCGCCGCGCCGATCTGCAGGCCGAGGAAAACGGTGACGACGATGCCGGAATAAACGATCAGCTCGGGGGTGATGAAATCGACCATCGCCTAGTGCGTTCCTACAGGGTCTTTCGCCCGGTAATCGGCGGCCGCTGGAATCTGTTGCTTCGCGTACGCGTCGTATTCGTTCCTGAACCACTTGAGCGTGGTGAGCACCGGCGTGGCCGCGGCGTCGCCAAAGGCACAGAGCGTCTTGCCGTTGATGTTGGCGGCCACGCTTTCGAGCAACGCGATGTCCTTGGCCCGTCCCTGCCCCTGCAGCAGCCGCTGGAGCAGCTGATAGAGCCAGTCCGTGCCTTCGCGGCACGGCGTGCACTTGCCGCAGGATTCGTGGCGGTAGAAGTGAATCAGGTTGTCGGCGAGCCACACCATGTCGGTCGTCTCGTCGAGCACGATGATGGCGGCCGATCCCAGAAGCGATCCGGCCTTCTGCACATCGTCGAAGCTCGCCGGAATGTCCAGTTGATCGGGCATCAGCAGGGGAACCGAGGATCCGCCCGGAATCACTGCTTTCAGCGTGTGCCCGTCGCGCATGCCGCCCGCGTAGCCGTCGATGAGCTCGCGCAGCGTGACTTTCATCGGCGCTTCGAACACGCCGGGATTCTTGACGTGGCCGCTGACGCAGAACAACTTGGGCCCGCCATTTTTCTCCGGGCCCAGCGCCGCAAACCACTCGACGCCGCGCGTCATCACCAGCGGCACGTTGCAGAGCGTCTCGACGTTGTTGACGGCCGTCGGGCAGGCCCACAGGCCCTCGACCGCCGGGAACGGCGGCTTGAAGCGCGGCTGCGCGCGCTTGCCTTCGAGCGATTCGAGCAGCGCCGTTTCCTCGCCGGCTTCGTACGCGCCCGCGCCGCGATGCACGTAGACCTCGCAGTCGAAGCCGCTGCCGAAGATGTTCGTGCCGAGATATCCCGCCCGGCGCGCCTCCTCGATGGCGTTTTCGAGGATGGGCTGCATGTGGAAGAACTCGCCGCGGATGTAGATGTAGGCCACCTTCGACCCGATGGCGTAGCATCCGATCACGCACCCCTCGATCAGCAGGTGCGGGTTGCGCTCCATCAGCAGATGATCTTTGAAGGTGCCGGGCTCGCTTTCGTCGGCGTTGCAGACGATGTATTTCGGGTTCGGCGACTTCTTGTCCACGAACTGCCATTTGAGGCCGGTCGGGAATCCGGCACCGCCGCGGCCGCGCAGGCCGGATGCCTTGACCGCGTCGATCACCTGATCGGGCGTCATGGCGACGGCCTTGCGCAGCCCTTCGTACCCCTGCTGGTGTTTCAGGTAGTGATCCAGCGTGTAGCCATGGGGTGTAAAGGCGTACTTCGTGAGCACGGGCTCGTAGTCCGGCATCGCGGTCGGCTTGACCGGCGTCGTGGTCTTGTGCTTCCACTCGCTCTCGGGCCGGCCTTCGATGGCCAGATGACATCCCCCGAGCACCCCGAGTCCCTTGGCCCGGATCGCGTCCACCAGCGCGGGCGCCTGCTCTGGCGCGAGGTTCTCGTGCCAGTCGTTGTTGTTGACCATCAGCACGGGCGCGCGGTCGCACGCGCCGAGGCATTCCATCTTCTGAATGGTGAACGTGCCGGTCGGATCGGTCTCGCCGGCCTTGATCCCGAGCTTCTGTTCCAGCTCCTCGACGACCCGCTCGGCGCCGGCCGCGGCGCATGACAGCGTCGTGCACACCTGCAGCACGAACTTGCCGACCGGATTGCGGAAGAACATCACGTAGTACGACACGACGTCTTCGACATCGGCGGCCGTGCAGCCAATCACCTCGGCGACATGGCGCGCGGCGTTGGCGGTGACGTACCCCTGCTGCTCCTGCGCCAGATAGATCGCGTGGAGAATGGCGGCCTTGCGATGCTCCGGCGGATAGTGCGCGGCAAAGTCCTCGAAGCGCTGGCGGGTCACCGCCGTGAACTGGAAGGGCGGTCCTTCCGGCAGCGTGACACGCTTCGAGCGATGCCACTCCCTGGTGCCATAGGGCATCACTGGATGAAAGCTCATCGATCCACGTCTCCCATCACCACGTCGAGCGAGCCGATCACGGCGATGACGTCGGCGATCATGCCGCCGATGATGAATTTGTGCAGCGCCTGACAGGCCATCAGGCTGGGCGCGCGCATGTGGACCCGCCACGGGCGATTGGTGCCATCCGACACGATGTAGCACCCGTGCTCGCCGCGCGGCCCCTCCACCGGCACGTACGCCTCGCCGGCCGGCACCGTGAAACCCTGCGAATAGATCAGGAAGTGCTGAATGAGCGCTTCCATCTCGGTGTAAACCTCGTCCTTCGGCGGCGGGACGATGCGCCGGTCGTTGACGCCCCATTCGCCGACGGGCGGAATGCGGTCGAGCGCCTGACGGCAGATCTTGACGCTTTCGCGCATCTCCGCGACGCGGACGATGTAGCGGTCGTAGACGTCGCCGTTGGACGCGCCGATGACGTCGAAGTCGAAGCGGTCGTATCCCGAATACGGAAACGCGCGGCGCACATCGTAGTCGCCGCCAGCGGCCCGCGCGATCGGACCGTAGAGGCCCCAGTTGTAGCAATCCTCCAGCGTGATGACGCCGACGCCGCGCGTGCGCTCGAGCCAGATGGGATTCTTCGTGAGGAGTGTTTCGTACTCGTCCAGCTTGCCGGGAAAGCGATCCAGGAAATCGCTGACCGCTTCCTTGAAGCCGCGCGACAGGTCCTCGCGCAGGCCGCCGACGCGAATGTAGCTCGGGAAGAATCGGAACCCCGCGAGCAGCTCGTTGAGGTTCATGATGATCTCGCGCTCACGGAACGCGTAGAGCATTCCGGTGATCGCCCCGACCTCCAGGGCGTGCGTGCCGAACCACACGAGATGGCTGCTGATCCGCTGCAGTTCCGCAATGAGGATGCGGATGTACTTCACGCGATCGGGCACTTCGATGCCGAGGAGCTGTTCCACCGTCAGGGCAAAGGCGAGGCTGTTGGACTGCGCGGCCAGGTAATCCATGCGCTCGACGAGCGGGATCACCTGCTGCCACTTCTTCTGCTCGGCGGTCTTCTCGATGCCGGTATGGAGATAGCCGATGGTGGGCGACACGGACACGACGGTTTCGCCATCGAGCTCCAGCACCAGCCGCAACACGCCATGCGTGCTGGGGTGCTGCGGCCCCATGTTGACGGTCATCGTCTCGGTTCGAACGTCTGCCATGACTGCTATCAGCTTTCGGCTATCGGCTATCGGCGCTCTCAGCTCTCAGCTCTCGGCTCTCGGCTCAGTGCCGTCAGTTTTCAACGAGCTGACCGTCGAATGCGCGTTATCTCTCGTCAATCAGCTCGCACCACACATGGAGCACCGTGGTGTGAACTTCCTGTGCCAGGGCGGTTCGCGCTTCCGGCACGTTCACGTGAATCTTCGCCAGCCGCCCCGCTGCGCCGCCGTCGCGGCCGGTCAGCGCGATCGAGACCAGGCCGCGCGCGTTGGCGGTGGCGATCGCCCGCACCACGTTGGGCGACGTGCCGCTCGTCGAGATCGCCAGGGCGATGTCGCCCGGGCGGCCGAGCGCGTCGATCTGCCGGGCGAACACCTGCTCGAATCCGCGATCGTTGCCAGCCGCCGTCATGATGCTCGAGTCCGTCGTCAGCGCGATGGCCGAGCGGCCGGGGCGATCCTGCTCGTAGCGCACCACGAGCTCGGCGGCAAAGTGCTGCGCATCCGCCGCACTGCCGCCGTTACCGAACACGAGAATCGATTTTCCGTCCGCGAGCGCCGTTCTCATCGCGTCGCCGCCGGCCACGATGGCCGCGACGCCGCCGGCCGCCAGACGCTCGTGCGCCGCCGCCGTCAATTTCAATCGCGTCGAGATTTCCGATTCGGTCACGCCTTGGGCCGTATCTGCCGATCTCGTTCGAGACTGGCCCTGAATTCCTCTTCCGTCACCTGCAGCGGCATGAACGTCTCGGCATCCTTGCGGACCTGCACCGGATAATCCTTGCGCAGCGGGTGCCCTTCCCAGTCGTCCGGCATCATCAGCCGCCGCAAGTCGTCGTGCCCGTCGAACACGATGCCAAACAGGTCGTACACTTCCCGCTCGGCCCAGCCCGCGCCTTGCCAGATCGTCGAGATGGTCGGCACGGGTTCGTCGGTATGCACCTGGGTCTTGAGGCGCACGCGCGCCCGCCGATGCGGCGACACGAAGTGGTAGACGACATCGAAACGGGGCGTACGGCGCGGATGGAAATCGGCCGCGGTCACGTCGCTGAAGGCGATGAACTCGAGGCCGGGGGTATCGTGCAACGCGCGGCAGGTGGCGACGAGGTGGGCGGCGGGAACGAGAATCGTGGGATTGATCGATTCGTCCAGCGGCGCCAGCGCTTCGAAGGTGGCGCCCGGTACGAGCGGCTCGAGGACCGCGATTATCTCAGTAGCGTTCATGTAGCTTTCAGCTCTCGGCTCTCAGCTATCGGCTCTCGGCGCTATCAGCTATCAGCTATCAGCGCTCTCGGCTCTCAGCTATCAGCTATCAGCTATCAGCGCTCTCAGCTATCAGCTATCGGCGCTCTCGGCTCTCAGCGTTCAGCGCTGTCAGCCGACGGCTGAGGGCGTTACATCCGTGACGCGTCGATCTTCTTCTGCAGTTGCACGATGCCGTTGATCACCGATTCCGGTCGCGGCGGGCAGCCCGGAATGTAGACGTCGATCGGCACCACCTGATCGGAGCCCTGGACGATGGCGTAGTTGTCGAACACGCCGCCGCAGGACGCGCAGGCGCCCATGGAGATGACCCACTTCGGCTCCGGCATCTGGTCGTAGATGCGGCGCAGCGCCGGCGCCATCTTGCGCGACAGCCGGCCGGCGATGATCATCAGGTCTGATTGGCGGGGCGATCCGCGAAAGACTTCCGCGCCAAAGCGCGCGATGTCGTAACGGCTGCAGCTCATCGCCATCATCTCGATGGCGCAGCAGGCCAGCCCGAACGTCACCGGCCAGATCGCGGATCGGCGCGCCCACTGGACCAGCTTTTCGACGCTGGTCGTGAGCACCGGAATCTGAATGTCAGTTTCGAGTCCCATACTGGTATCTCTTCACGACGGCGGGCACCAACGGCCGGGCCTTGGCCGGCGCGTACTCAGGATCGTGCTCGGGGCCCCAGTCGAGGACGCCCTTGCGCCAGACGTAGATGTAGCCGACGAGCAGGATCAGGAAGAAGACGACAATCTGCACGAGGCCCAGCCACCCGAGCTGGCGAATGGCCATCGCCCAGGGGCCGAGGAAGGCGATTTCGATGTCGAACAACAGGAAGATCATGGCAATCAGGTAGAACTTCACCGATTGCCGTTCCCGGGCGTCGCCGACCGGCGGCATGCCGCACTCGTAGGGCGCCATTTTTTCGGGGGTGGGGTGACGCGGCCCGAGCAGTCGCCCAAGAAGAATAGAGACGGCGCCAAACCCCACGCCGACCACGATCATGATCGCGAGTCCGTCCCAACCACCCATCGTCTAAAGTTCCAAGGGTTCTAGGGTTCCAGGGTTCCAAGGTTCAATGTTCGGGTTGCCACAATCCCGGGCTCCCAAACTCCCAATAATCGCACTGGTCAACCCTGTTTAGCTTGTGAATTATTTCGCAAGTACAATTCCAAACTCTATCACAACGGTTATTCGGCGGGACTGTATGTCCGCCCGTCTGCGCCGCTGATGTGTCCGCCCGTGCCGTCGGATAAGCTCAAGGGCCGTGGAGCGCATCGCGTGGTTCTCGCCCCTGCCGCCAACCCCATCGGGCATCGCTGCGTACTCGGCAGAGATCCTGCCGCTTCTCGCCGCCAGCGGCCTCGCGATCGACACATTCACCGAAGCCAACGCACACGACTTCGTCTGGAGGCACCGCCGCGACGGTTACGAACTGACCGTGTTCCAGATGGGCAACGCGGGCTGTCACGACTACATGTGGGCCTATCTCTTCCGTTACCCGGGCCTGATCGTGCTGCACGATGCGCAACTCCATCAGGCGCGCGCGTTGTTTCTGACCCGGCGGTGGAAACCGCGGCGCACCGACTACCTGGCCGAGTTTCGAGCGAATCATCCTGACGCCCCGGCGGACGTCGGCGAACTCGTCGCGGCCGGCCTGGGCGGGACGCTCTATCACCACTGGCCGCTCACGCGTCTCGTGATCGAGAGCGCACGCATGACGGCCGTCCATAGTGCATGGGTCGCCGAAGATCTTCGAGTCCGGCATCCGGCCGCGAGGATCGAGGCCATCGAGATGGGCGTCGGCGGCGTGGCTGAGGCCTCTTCCGCGCGCCTCGCCGAGGTGCGGCGGCGGCACGACGTCCCACGCGACGCCGTGGTGCTGACGGCCATTGGCGGCGTGACACCAGAAAAGCGCATACCGCAACTGATTCGCGCGCTCGGCGCGATTGCGGAGCGGCATCCGCGGCTCCACCTGATGCTGGTCGGCAGCGCGGCGTCACACTACGACGTACGGGCTGACGCGCTCACGTGGGGGGTGTCCGATCGCGTCCACGTCACAGGCTACGTCGCAGACGAGGAATTGAACGACTACCTGCGCGCGTCGGATATCTGCTCGTGCCTGCGCTGGCCCACGAATCGCGAAACCTCAGCGTCGTGGCTGCGATGCCTCGCCGCGGGCCGCCCGACGATCGTCACCGAGCTGGCGCACCTCGCTGACGTGCCGACCGTAGACCCACGGGGATGGCACGTTCGCACGGTGGGTGGCGAGAGCCCGGCCGCCGTGGCGGTGAGCATCGACCTGCTCGACGAGGAGCATTCCCTGCAACTGGCGCTCGAGCGGTTGGCCACCGACGAGCCGCTCCGCCGCCGGCTTGGCGACGCAGCATGCACGTGGTGGCGAACGCATCACCAGCTCGGGCCGATGGCCGGCGGCTACGTCCGCCTCATTGCAGCCGCGATGGAGACACCAGCCCCTCACGTCAGCCTGCCGCCGCACCTCAAAGACGATGGCTCGCGGCAGGCCAGGCGGCTGGCGACCGACCTGGGGGTGCAAGGGCTGGTCGCCGACCTGCTCGTCTGAGGCTTACTTCTTTCTTTTTTTCTCGGCGGGTTTCGGCGCCGAGACACCGGACAGCCGCTTGTCGATCTCGACGAGCGCCAGTTCGATCTGGCTCTTCCGCGCGGGATGTTCGGTCCGCGCGAGCTGCTGCTGCATCTCGGTTCGCGCGAGTTTCAACGACTCGCGCTGCCGCGCTTTTTCGGGATCTTCCACAGGCCGCTTGTTGCGCGCAGCCTTGCGCTCTTCCTCCAGTTCGTCCATCCGCTCCTGGAGCCGTGTATCAGCGTCAATGAGTCCTTCGCCCGCGTCACCCATGCAGTAGGCCTAGCCTTTCAAAGTCTCGAATTGAGTGGAACACCAATTAACCAATTATAGGGGAGGGCGGGTGGGGCGGGTCAGGGCTAGTGGTGTGCCCCGCTACCTGACCGACCGCCCACCGCCCTACCCGCCCTACCCTGCCCTACCTGCCCTACCTGCCCACCTGCCCTACCTGCCTTACCTGCCCTAAATACAATGAGGCGTGCGCGATCCGTTGCTGCTGTTCCACGACCCCGTGCAGGCGTGGTTTCGCGCCTCCTTCCGCCAACCCACCCGTCCGCAGCGCCTCGGCTGGCCCGCGATCGCGCGCGGCGACTCAGCGCTGATCCTGGCGCCCACCGGCACGGGAAAGACCCTGGCCGCGTTTCTCGCCTGTCTCGATCGCCTGATGTTTGCAGCGCCCCCGGATCGTCAGGCCCGGTGCCGCGTCATCTACGTGTCGCCGCTCAAAGCCCTTGCGGTGGACGTAGAGCGGAACCTGCGCGCGCCGCTGGCCGGCATCGCCAACCTGGCCGGCATGCAAGGGATGCCGTTTCACACGCCGGTGATCTCGTTGCGTACGGGCGACACGCCCTCGTCGGACCGCGCCAGGTTCCTGCGCGACCCGGGCGACATCCTGATCACCACGCCGGAGTCGTTCTACCTGATGCTCACCTCCCAGGCGCGCGAACGGCTCCGGTCGGTGGAGGCGGTGATCATCGACGAAATCCACGCGCTGGTGTCAACCAAACGCGGCGCGCACCTGGCGCTGTCGCTGGAACGGCTCGAGCGCGTTGTCGAGCAGCCGCTGCAACGAATCGGACTGTCAGCAACACAGAGGCCGCTGGAAGAAGTGGCGCGATTTCTAGGAGGGACGAGCGCGACGCCCACCTTCGCAGCTCACGCTGCTGCGGCAGGTAAACGAGCAACGAAGGCGTCGGCTGTGGAAGAGGACGCGGCCGACGTCGTCGATCACGAGTTTGCGACCCCGGGCACGGTCCACTACCGCGACGTCACCATCATCGATGCGAGCGAGCCGAAGCGGCTCGGCGTCACCGTCCAGGTCCCCATCGAGGACATGGCGAAAGTCGGCGCCACGGCAGGTGCACGAGATGTCGATCGGATTCGTTCCGGCGCAGCCGCCCAGTCGCCGGGACCGCCGTCGATCTGGACGGCGATTCATCCACGCCTGCTCGAGTTGATTCAGTCGCATCGCTCCACGCTGATCTTCGTGAACAGCCGGCGGCTGGCCGAGCGGCTGGCTGGCGCGCTCAACGAGCTGGCCAGCCAGCCGCTGGTGCGTGCGCATCATGGGTCGCTGGCGAGGGCGCAGCGCATGGAGATTGAAGACCTGCTGAAGGCGGGCCATCTGCGGGGGCTCGTCGCGACCAGCTCGCTCGAGCTCGGCATCGACATGGGCGCCATCGATCTCGTCGTGCAGATTGAGGCGCCGCCATCGGTTGCCAGCGGGTTGCAGCGCATTGGCCGGGCCGGCCATCGCATCGAAGAAGTCAGCAGCGGCATCATCTTTCCGAAGTTTCGCGGCGACCTGGTGTCGTGTGCGGCCGTGACCCGTGCGATGGCACGCGGCGAGGTAGAACCCTCCCGTTATCCTCGCAATCCCCTCGACGTGCTGGCGCAACAGATCGTGGCCATGGTGTCGGTCGAGACCTGGTCCGTTGACGATCTCTTCGACACCATTCGCGGAGCTGCGCCCTACGCCGAGCTCAGCCGCCGGATGTTCGAGGGCGTGCTCGACATGCTGTCCGGACGTTACCCCTCTGACGAATTCGCTGAACTGCGCCCGCGCGTCACCTGGGATCGGGTCAACGGGCTCCTCGCCGCCCGGCACGGCGCCAGGCAGATGGCGATCGCCAATGCCGGCACGATTCCGGATCGCGGTCTTTATGGCGTGTTTCTGCTCGGCGCCGAGCGGGACCGCGCGCGAGTCGGCGAGCTCGACGAGGAGATGGTGTTCGAGGCGCGGGTGGGCGAAACCTTTCTGCTCGGCGCCTCGACCTGGCGCATCGAACAGATCACGCACGATCGCGTCATCGTCTCGCCAGCGCCGGGCGAGCCGGGCAAGATGCCGTTCTGGAGAGGCGAGTCCGGCGGCCGGCCCATCGAGCTGGGTGTCGCGATTGGCAAGCTGATCCGCGAATTGCGCCATCAGCGCGCTGACGCCGCCCAGGCGCGGCTCGAGCGGGACCATGGCCTCGACGCACTCGCCGCCAGAAATCTCCTCGACTATCTCGACGACCAGCATCGCGCGGTCGACACCGTGCCCGACGACCGCACGCTCCTCATCGAACGCACGAAGGACGACCTCGGCGATTGGCGGGTCCTGGTGTTGTCGTCGCTCGGCAGCCGCGTCCACGCGCCGTGGGCGATGGCCGTGACCGGCCGTTTACGCGACGAGCTCGGCTTCGATGTCGAGACGATGTGGGGAGACGACGGGTTTGTGGTGAGGTTTCCGGAGACGGATGCGCCGCCCGACCCGGCGTTGTTGCTGCCAGACCCTGACGAAGTCGAGAGCCTGATCCTGCGGCAGCTCGGCTCGACGGCGCTGTTTTCTGCGCGCTTCCGGGAAGCCGCTGCACGCGCCCTGCTGCTGCCGCGCCGGCGGCCTGGAGCGCGGGCGCCCCTCTGGCAGCAGCGAAAACGTGCGGCCGATCTCCTTTCCGTCGCGGCGCGGTTCGGATCCTTCCCCATCATCCTGGAAACCTATCGCGAGGTCCTGCGCGACGTCTTCGATCTGCCGGCGCTCGTGGACGTCCTGAGGCGGATTCGCAGCCGCTCCCTCCGCGTGGCCACCATCGAGTCGCGGACGCCCTCTCCGTTTGCCGCGTCGCTCCTCTTCAATTACGTCGCCAATTACATCTACGACGGCGACGCTCCATTGGCCGAACGGCGCGCGCAGGCGCTCTCGGTCGATCAATCACAGCTCCGGGAGCTCATCGGCGAAGCGGAATTGCGCGATCTCCTCGACACTGGCGCGATCGAGAGCGTCGAAGCCGATCTGCAACTGCTGCCCGAGAAGTACCACGCCAAATCGACCGACGGCGTCCACGACTTGCTGCTTCGCATCGGCGACCTCACGGCCGGCGAGATTGCTGCGCGGTCGCAGAAAGGCGTCGCCCGGACCGCAATTCCCGCGCTCCTCGAGTCTCGGCGCGCAGTGGAGATCTCCATGGCGGGCGAGCTGCGGCTCGTCGCTGTGGAAAACGCGGCCCGGTATCGAGACGCGTCAGGCACACCACTACCCACCGGCCTGCCGGCCGCGCTGCTCGAGCCGTCGAGCGATCCGCTCGGCGACCTCGTCAAACGCTACGCGCGAACGCACGGACCATTTGCGGCGAGCGATATCGCGGTCCGCTTCGGGCTCCCGCTCGCCCCCGTTGAAGCGGTGCTGTCCCGCCTGACGGCTGGCGGCCGGCTGGTCGAGGGCGCGTTTCGCCCGGGTGGACGTGGTCGCGAGTGGTGCGATGCCGACGTGCTGCGCACGATCCGCCGGCGATCGCTCGCGCGCCTGCGGCAGGAAGTCGAACCCGTGGAAGCGCCGGTGCTCGGACGATTCCTTGCCACGTGGCATGGGATCGGCCGCGCGCGTGGAGGTCTCGATACATTGCTCGACACGATCGAGCAATTACAGGGCGTCCCTTTGGTCGCCTCGCTCCTCGAGCACGAGATTCTGCCCGCGCGCGTCGCGGATTACTCGCCTGCCCAGCTCGACACGCTGCTCGGGGCGGGCGAGGTGTCATGGGTGGGCGTCGAGCCGCTTGGCGATCGCGATGGCCGCATCGCGTTGTATCTGACCGATCACCTGCCACGACTCGTGGCGCCGCGTGATGCCGACCCGGAACTCACGGACAGCGAGCGCGACGTGCTCGAGCGGCTCCGCACCGGCGGCGCCGCGTTCTTCGCGCCGCTTCACGCCTCGCTCGGCGGCGGATTTCCCAAAGAGACCGTCGATGCCTTGTGGTCGCTCGTCTGGAAGGGTCTCGTGACCAACGACACCCTGCACGCGCTGCGCGTATATCTGCGCCCGCCCGAGCGGGCACGACGCCGGGCCCGGACGACGGCCTTTCGCTCGCGCCGCGTCGTGCCCTCCGCGGCCGAGGGGCGATGGACGGCGATTGCACCGCCGTCACATCGCTCGCTCACCGAATGGGTCACGGCATTTTCGCAGCAGTTGCTGACCCGACACGGCGTCGTCACACGCGAAGTGACATCGCTCGAGCAGATTCCCGGTGGCTTCAGCGCGATCTACCCTGTGATGCGCCGCCTGGAAGAGACAGGCCGGGTGCGCCGCGGCTACTTCGTCGCCGGACTCGGGGCCGCGCAGTTTGCCCAGCCGGGCGCGATCGATCTGCTGCGCGCCGCCCGCGAGCCGGCCGACACACCCCTTGTCGTGACGCTCGCCGCCACCGACCCGGCGAATCCCTACGGCGCGATGCTTCCGTGGCCCCCTGCGGCCCCGGCCAACGCCGCATCGCTGGAGCCAGGGATGTCAAGCGCTGCAGGAGCCGACAAGCCGGGAGCAACCATGCGCGCCTCCCGATCAGCGGGTGCTCGTGTCGTGCTCGTGGACGGACAGTTGACCGCGTGGCTCGCCCGGGGAGATCGCGCCATGCTCATCGCGTTGCCGCCGGACGATCCCGATCGCGGGCGGGTGGGCCGCGCGCTCGCCCACGAGCTGGTCAGCCTCGCGCACCGCGCGCCCGAAGGCAGCCGCGGGTGGCTCATCGAAGAAATCAACGGCGCGCCCGCCGCACAAAATCCCGCCGCCGCGTTCCTGCTCGAAGCCGGATTCGCGGCCACCGCGATGGGCCTGCAACTGCGCGTGACGCGCGGCGACAAAAGCCAACGCTGATTTCACAGATTGCGCAGATTTCAGACTCCATTCACCTGACGGACGCTTCCGCGGGAACTCGCGGCGGATCGTCGTCGACGTTGCTGGCCGCGATTCGTGCGACCAGCAGGAACGCGTCCCGACATCTCGACACCAATCCCAACGCTGAGTGCCGGTGGCGGAGCAAAGCGAGGCTATGGCTGTGAAGTTCGGCGAGAGAAGTCAATGTGGGTGGTCGGGACGCCAACGGTACGAGTGCGAGCGGTGTCTTTGAAGCCCGGCGAGAAACCTCAATCTGTGTAATCCGTGGAATCGGTGTTGGCTCCTGGGACGCCATTTTCCGCGCCGCGTGAGCGCTTCACACGACGGCGAGCGCTTTTCTGACCTCGGAGACCACCGCATCCGGCAGGGCCGGCTTCAGGACGAACGAGCTGCAGCCGGCGGCCTTCGCATCCCGCGACGCCAGCTCCGAAGCGTGGCCGGTGATGGCCACGACGGGAATGTGGGTGGTGCGCTGATCGGCCTTGAGTTGCCGTGTCGCCTCCCATCCATCGATTCCGGGCAGGGAAAGATCCATGAGGATGCAATCCGGACCTAGCTCCCTGGCTTTCGCGACCGCTTCGATGCCGGTGCGCGCTTCGGCCACGCGAAAGCCGGACGCTTTCAGGTACTCGGCATACATCTCCCGGGCGTCCTGATAGTCGTCCACAATCAAAATCAGCGGCTCCTTCATGAGGCATAGCTACTGTAACTGGCGCGCACCCGGCGCTCAAGCACAACCGTTGACAGTGGACGGGAACCTCGAGCACGCCCCCGTGTAGCATATTGAGCTATGGCCGCGATGAATTCGTTCGATATCACGTCGGAAGTCGACATGCAGGAGGTGGACAACGCCATCAATCAGGCCCGCAAGGAAGTGGCGCAGCGCTACGACTTCAAGGGCTCGCCCGCCACGATCGAGCTCGACCAGAAGAACAAGACGATGACGCTCACCGCCGAGGACAAGTTCAAAATCGGGGCACTCTGGGAAATCGTGCAAACGCGCCTGGTGCGGCGGGGCGTGCCGGTCCAGAACCTCAAGCCAGGCGACGTGGAAGCCGCGTCGGCAGGCACGGTCAGGCAGGTATTCACGTTGCAGGTTGGCATCCCGACCGACACCGCCAGGGAGATCGTGAAGTTCCTCAAGGATGCCAAGCTCAAGAAGGTGCAGGCGTCGATCCAGGCCGATCAGGTGCGTGTTCAGGCGCCGGCGCGCGACGACCTGCAGCAGGCGATCGCGTTGCTGCGCGAGCACGACTTCGGCATCTCGCTGCAGTTTGGCAATTACCGGTCGTAGCCGCTACACGAAGACATCCGGCGTGAGATCCTCCTCGTTCACGCCAGGCCGCCGATAACGTGAGAAGTCGGTGACGCCGGCCTCCCGCAGCACCTCGTCATCGACCAGAAAGCGGCCCGTGAGCTCGCGGCTCGGCCTGGTGAGGATGATGTGGGCCGCATCGGCCATGATCTCCGGCGAGCGCGTTCGCTTTCGTGCCTCGTCGCCCGCAATCAGCCGAATGGCCTCCGTATCGATGGTGGTCCGCGGCCACAACGCATTCACCGCGATTCCGTCGCTCTTGAACTCCTCCGCCATCCCCAGGACGCACAGGCTCATGCCGTATTTCGCCATCGTGTAGGCGAGATGCCGGCTGAACCACTTCGGCTGGAGCGTCGACTGGAGCGGCGGCGCGAGGTTGAGGATGTGCGGATTCTTCGCGCGACGCAGGTGCGGCAGCGCCTTCTGCGAACAGAGGAACGTGCCGCGGACGTTGACCTGGTGCATCAGGTCGTAGCGCTTCATCGGCGTGTCGAGCGTGCCGGTCAGCGAGATGGCCGACGCGTTGTTGACCAGGATGTCGATGCCGCCAAAGCGGGTCACGGCCGCCTGCACGGCCGCCTCCACTTGCCCGTCGTCGCGGATATCGACCGCCACGGGCAGCGCCTGGCCGCCGGCTGCCGTGATCTCCTCCGCCGTGCTGTAGATCGTGCCGGGAAGCTTCGGGTGCGGCTCGATGGTCTTGGCCGCCACCACGATGTGGGCGCCGTCGCGCGCCGCGCGCAAGGCGATGGCCTTGCCGATGCCGCGGCTGGCGCCGGTAATGAAAAGCGTTTTCCCTGAAAGCGACATCCACCAGAGCTTACACAGTTTCGACGATGACCCCTCTGTCCATTCAGACGGGTGGGCCAGCACGCCCAGCGCTCAGGCGTACACGACAGCGCCCGGTCACCGTAGCGGTGCCGGGCGTCTGATGCTTGGAGCCTGGGGCCTGGAGTCTGCTATTCCACGTAGGAGTAGCCGCAGTTCTCGCAGATCCACATGCGTCCCTGCTTATACAGGTTGTAGCCGCACTGCGGGCACACCTTGTATTCGCGGCCTTCGCTGTCGTACAGCTTGCCGTCCTTCGACTTGTCGCTGGCGAACGGGTCTTTGGGAGTCTCCTCGCCTTCCTCTTCCGGCTTGGGCGCGGGTTTCGGCTTCTCCTGCCCGCGGGGCATGCCCGAGGCCGGCGCGGCAAACGCGGGTACGATGGACATCCCTAAAGCTGCAGCAAACAGCGCGGATCCGCGGAGAAAATTCCGGCGATCGCTGGTCTTGATCACGTTGTCGGACATCTGTCGTTTCCTCACTGCGTTATCGGGTATCAGGGCCTCGAGGGGAGTCATCAGACGCGTGATCCGCCTTCGCCAGGGCTACGGCGGATGGCCTTCACTTCGTTTCGGCCAAAAAAACCGGGTGAAGCGCTGCGGCTCACGAGAGGCGCCCCACCCGGTGCTTCCCCTCTGTCGTTGAGAATCCAGAATACGGCGAGAGCCCCGCCACGGGGTGTAACACCTTGTCTTTTGTTGTGAAGGTGCCCGGATACTCAATGATTTCGTGCCCCGCGTGCTCGGGGAGGACCCTTACGAGAGCTCGGACAGGATGATGTCGATCCGCCGTTCCTGACCAACGGCGCTCTGCCACTGCACCAGGATGGGGCTCTGGTAGGTGCCTCGCAGCAACTGCGGACGGCCTTCGGCGGCGTCCGCGGCGGCAAGGAAGCTGACACGGCGCGAGCGGACAAAGCGGCTGGCCGGCAGTGACATCACCTTGGCGACCAGACGCTCGAACGAGCCTTGATCCAGTCGCAGCGCCTCCATCAGCGAATTCAGCACGCGCACGACGTCGTATTTGGCGTAGTTGAGTGTCTTGCCGGGAATCGAAAAGGGATCCTGCAGGGCGTTTCGCGCCTTGATGCGGGCAAAGCGGAGCGGGTCGCGCAGCACGTCGGCCAGATCGTTCTGCATCAGCAGCGTCTCGTATTCGTTGACGGTGAGCCCGACGTTGCGCTCGGTGGGATCGACCACGAGATCGACGCGGCCGTACTGAAGGCCGGCCCGTGCCAGCAGGTCGTTGACCGAGTCCAGCAGCCCCAAACGCGGATCCGCCAGATTGATCGAATCCACCGGATGCTTCGACACGGCCACACCAACGGACGTGCGCGCGACCACTCGCTCGTCGTCATACGCGACGATCTTGGTCGTGCGCTGGCGGGTCATGGCGTCGGTCATGCCGTCGAGCTCGATGAAGTACACGGGCGCGTCGGGACGAGCACGGTACGTCACGCAATTGCGCATCCCCGACCCGATGTAGGTGAGGTGCGAATCGGCGTTCTTCGGCTCGACGATCTTCTGTTCGTCTGTCAGCTCGGACCGAAGTTCCATCCGGTCGTGGTGATATTCGCCGCCCTGCGGGAAGAGCGCGTGAAACGCCCGGAAGAACTGGGAAAGCAGGTCCTGCCGGTGGTGCATCCGGGCCGACAGGCTTTGATCGAGATAGCCCGCGGTGGTGTGGAACGAGCAATACAGCGCCCGGCGGTGGCGATGCAGAATGTCGCCCGATTCGGCGGCGATCCGACGATTGACGTCGATCGCCTCGAACCGGCGCTGCGGCGCGAGCTTGAGTCGTAAGGCGGTTGGCACCCGAATACCGTGCTTCTGGTCTGCCTACATCATAGCGAAAGCGCGTCGTCCGCGCCCCTTGTGGCCCTTCGACAGCCTGAGGCCGTGCCGAGCACCGTCGAGGGACGCCAGACTCAGGGTCATCCCGGCCGTGGTCGGAGGGACGGGGACGACGCGCCTACGGGGGAGCGAGACGGCCGCGCGTTTACTTCAGGTGCTTGCTTACGAGCTTGGTCATCTCGAACATGTTGACGGTGCTCTTGCCCCCGAACACGGTCTTGAGGTTCTCGTCGGCCTTGATCATCCGCTTGTTCTTCTGATCCTGCAGACCGTTCTTCTTGATGTACGCCCACAGCTTCTTGGTGACGTCGGTGCGCGGGAGCGGCTTGCTGCCGACGACTTCCGCCAGCGCGGGGCTGGGCGTCATCGGCGCCATGAACGCCGCGTTCGGCTTGCGTCCGCTCTTCTTCTTCGCACTCTTTGCTTTCTTGGCCGTCTTTGCCTTCTTCGCAGTCTTGGCCTTCTTTGCCTTAGCCATCTGTTCTCCTATCAAGAGACACGATACACCGAATGACGCGACTTTTATCGTCGATCTTGCTATGGCGACGCAGTCTTCCGCTTGGCGAAGTACGCGTCGCGGAGCGCGCGGACGAAGCGCTCGTCCACAAGACCAACGGGATTGCCCCGGTAGTTGAGTCCTTTGTCGGCGCGGAATTTGTCCACCGCGGCCATTGCCTCCTCGTCGTACAGCGCGAACGCACGAGTGAATTCCTGCTGGGCGCGGCGTGATTCGGCCTGCAGTTTGTCCGCGGCGGCCGGGTCGGTTTTCCGCAGTTCGGCAATCTTCTGGTTGCTGACCGTGGGCGGCGCAGTGGGGAACGTGGTCAACGACGGACGCCAATAGCCGAGCGCGTGCAGCATGCGCTTCAGCTCGACGACATCGGGGCCGTCGATGCGCGAGAAGCTGCGATAGCCGAGCGTCCGCGACGTCGTGTAGTAGATGCGCTTCATCTCTCCCACCGGCTCGGGATGCTCCCCGACTTCGATGGCCAGGGCAATGTGGTCGCCGCCGCGGCCGGGGTTGTTGGGATCGGCGATCTTGATGGCGGCGGACTGCAGGTTGCCCCAGCGACTGTCGCCGCCTTTGGCCTGTCCAGCCTCCATCGCCAGAATCATCCGCTCGGCCAGCGGCATGCCGGTGCCGTCCGTGGCTTCGAAGGACGCCGCGACGGCCTCGACCACCTCAGGCCCGACCATGATGTTGGCCTGCACGGTGTAGTTCTTCCCCTGACGGCTTCCGGCCCAGTTGCCGTTGTTCTTGCCCGAATGCGCGGCGCTGCGCCCCTGCATGTCGATCAAACCGACCTGACGGGACTCGCGCTGCTGATCGCCGGCAAGCATCTGCTCCAGGACCGCCCTGGGCTCGACGCCCCTGGCCAGGAGATCGAGGCCGCGCGGTCCGTACTCGACCACCGTTGAGGCTTGCGTACACACTGCGCCAACGCCCGCGCGAACGTGCGGGACTGCCCGGCCGACGAAGGGCACCCGGGTCGTCACGGCCGCGCCCGATTGCCCCGCCGCCGGATCGATCGCGCAGAGCGAAAACGTGGAGTACTGCGGCAGGCCTTCGTCGTTGATGACCACGCCGTCCGGAGCGCGCCGAGGTTCTTGCGCGAACGACACGGCCGGTATCACCGCGACGACAACAGCCAACGTCAAACTACGAACAGACATCTGAAACCTCCCCCTCTGAACCCGCACCTGGCCGCATCCGCTCGCAACGGGCCGCACCTAGCGCACGGACTCGATCACGATCGGCGCGACGCAGTCAGTGTCGGGATTGACGCGGAGCGGCAGCCACCGATTGAAATCCGGATCCGACGCCGCCGTCGGCATCACCGGCGACAGCGCTGTCGGATCGTATCCCGTGCCCGGTTCCGCCAGCGCCGCGATCTGCTGGCGGAATCGCGTAAACGCCGGCGCCTCGAAAAACACGAAATACAGCTGCCGCGTCACCCCCGGCGCGCTCTCGCGCCGGTACCCCATACAGCGCGGCTCGAACGCCGCCGCCTCCACACCGGCGTCGCGGGCCGCAGCCAGCAACTCCCCCGTCGTGGCACGGCCCGCAAAGGATCGATTGAACTCGTCCTGCAGCAGCAGCGGGACCATGGGAGAGGTCGGTCCGTTCATGGACTCGGCCAGCCGCGAAAACAATTGCCGAAACAGCGCGCTGGCCAATTCGCGCGGCGGCCGGGCAGCGATGAGCACCGCGTTGGGCGCATTGCCGGGCTCGATCGCAAAGGTCCAGTCCTGCAGATGGGCCTGCTCAATCGTGTACGGAGCGGACCTCGTGCTCTGCACCGAGCGCATGAACAGAAATCCAATCACCGCGAGTGCGGCCACAATCATCAGAACTCTGATGAGTATTCGCTTCATCGCCGCTTGCGCGCCTCGAGGATGTCCAGAAACGACCGTCCCTGCAGCTCGTCAGGCGTGAGACCCGTCGCGGCGGCTTCCTGCAGCGTCAGCGCCCCCGAGCTCAATCCCCGGACGAAGAAATTCAACAATCCCTGTCCCGTCGCCGCGTCGTCGAACACGTCGCCGACCAGCGTCGCCTGCGCGGCCTTTTCGACAAAATTGCGCAGTCGCGCGGTGGCCGCCGGTAGAGCGGACAAGAAGAAGGCATAGACCGCCGCATAGCGAGAGGGCAACTGCGCCGGGTGCAGATCCCAGCCCTGATAGTACCCATTCACGAGCGAGTGCTGGACATCATCGAAGTGCAACTTCCAGGCGCGATGCACATCCGGCGGAACCGGCAGCACATTGGTGGCCCCATCGGACAGCCACAAACCGCTCTGCGCGAGCGCGACCTGCATCATGTGCTTGGCGAAGTCGCACACCTGATGGCGCATGTGCTGCCACGAGGCGGTGATCCCGCACAGCGCCGTGTAGTCGTAGGTGCCGAAGTGCGCGCCGCGCACACGTCCCCCGCCGGCCGCAACCAGCGCACGCAGGGCCGACGTCCCGTCCGGGGCCAGAATCGACTGCGGCGTCTCGATCATCAGCTCCAGCGTGAGGGTCCCCGCCTCGAGCCGCAGGCGGCGCTCGAGGACGCGGCACGCCTTCGCGGCGGCACTGACATGTGCCGTCGTCATCAGCTTCGGAATAGTGATGACGAAGTTCGGCGGCAGGCGCCTTCGCGTCGTGTGGGCCAGTGAAGTGAGAAACACGTCGAGCGTCCGCAGGCTGCGCGCGTGGAGCTCGGTGGACAACGGTTTGATCCGGATGCCGATGAACGGCGGAAGCGTTCCTGCCTCGAGCCCTTTCGCAACCTGGACGGCCGCGGTTGCGGCGTGATCGTCTTCCTCCTTGTCGGGGCGGTTGCCGTAACCATCCTCGAAATCAATCCGGAAGTCCTCGACGGGCTCGCGGCGAAGCTTGGCCACGACCCGCTCTCGAATGGTGGTCGCAAACACGAGGTCGCCATGAGCGAAGAGGCCGAGTGCATCGGCGAAGCTCTGGGCGGTGGGCGCATGATCGTCCAGCGCCCGGAGCGCAATCGCGCCGAGCTTCGGCGCCAGGTCCGCCGTGAACAGATGCGCCCCACCGTAGACCGTGTGGACAGGCTGTCGATCGCCGCTCTCGCCGGGATAGGCGCGCGCGATCTCCAGGTTGGCCTTCTTCAACGTCGCCGCGATGGGCTTCAGACCCTTGTGCATCACGACCCGCGATATGTGGTGTAGCCAAACGGGCTGACGAGGATCGGGACGTGATAGTGCGCTTCTCCGGCGACGACCTCGAACACGACGCTCACAGACGGGTAAAACGCGCGCACACCCGATCGTTCGAAGTATGACCGCGTGTCGAACGTCAGGCGGTACATGCCGGCGGCGAGCGGTGCGCCGGCGGTCAGCAGCGTCCGGAGACGCCCATCAGGATCCGTCTCTCCCCGTCCCAATTCGCTCCATTCGTCAGGGCCGTGATGCGCTTCGAGGACGACGGTCACAGCCGCTGCCGGACGTCCGGTCGAGGTGTCGAGAACATGTGTGGTAATCGCGCTCATAACAATCGCCCGGTCGCGGGCCCGCGGCACTCGCCATCGTCAAACACGACCGCGCCGCGCAGGATCGTCGTGCGCACACGTCCACGAAGCCGCTGGCCATGATACGGCGTCAGCGCGTGTCGATGATAGAGCTTCGCGCCATCGACGACGGTTTCGGCGTCCGGATCCCAGATGACGAGATCGGCGTCGCTCCCTGGCGCGAGCACGCCCTTCGCAGGATAGAGTCCGGCCAGCCGGGCTGGCCCTGCCGACAGCCACCGCGCAAGCATGAACGGGGACAGCCCCTCATCCCGTGAGAGAGGGGACGGTCCCCGTACGTGACCGCCGGTCCAGACGGCAGCGAGGCCAAGCTGAAGCGAAGCAATGCCACCCCACGCCGCCACGAAGTCGCCGTCGTTCACGTGCTTCATCGCCGGGGGCGCCGGGGAATGGTCCGTGGCCACGAGATCGACGTCGCCCGCAAGAAGTCCGTCCCACAGGCGGGTGCGCTCGGCGCGCTCGCGAATCGGCGGCGCACACTTCATGCGGGTGTCGCCGTCGGCGATGTCGTCAGCCGCGAAGAACAGGTAATGCGGGCACGTCTCGACGCTCACGGCGATTCCCTCGGCGCGAGCCGCACGAATCGTAGGAATGGCGTCGCCGGTGGCGAGATGGACGATGTGAACGTGTGTGCCGAACTCGCGGGCCAGCCGCACGAGCAGGTCGATGGCGGCGACTTCCGCTTCCGGAGGACGGCTGTCGAGCCACGTGCGGTAACGTCGAGGATCGCCACGGGGCGTGCGCAGCCTCGCGGGCCATTCCGCGTGTACCAGCAGCGGCACACCGAGGCGCGCCACCACAGGCATGGCGTTACGCAGATCCGTCTCGCTCACGTGCGAGAACTCATCGACGCCGGACGGACTCATGAAGCACTTGAAGCCGCGCACGCCCGCGATGCGGAGCGGCTCGAGATCGGCCACGTTGCCGGGGACCGCGCCGCCCCAGAAGGCGACGTCCACGTGGCACTTCCCCATGGCCGCTTGCCGTTTCGCCTCGAGACCGGCCACGTTCGTGGTCGCCGGCACGCTGTTGAGCGGCATATCCACGATCGTCGTCACGCCGCCGGCCGCGGCGGCGCGCGTCGCCGTCGCAAAGCCTTCCCAATCCGTGCGTCCCGGTTCGTTGACGTGAACATGTGTATCGACGAGGCCGGGCAGCACGATCAGCTCGCCGACGTCGAGGATGCGTTCGCCAGGTGGGACAGGTGGCAAAGGTGTCACAGGTGCAGCAGGTGCGCCAGGTGCGACAGGTGCGACAGGTGCGCCAGGTGCAGCAGGTGCGGCAGGTGCAGCAGGTGCGCCAGGCCTGCCTCGCCGAAGCGCCGAAGGCGCGGAGGCGGGTGCGGTATCGATAGCGACGATGCGGCCGTCGCGGATGTGAATGGCTGCCGGTCGAATGCCGTCTGGCAGGACGACGCGCTGGCTGCGGACGATCATCTGGTCAGCGTTGCTTCGATTCGTCCGTAGGGCTCGTCGGTGGCAACGAAGACCTCATTGCGGTTCGCGAGGCCAAAACGTGCCAGATCGATCGGCACGTGGTGCTTGTTGGGCATCACCAGCGTGATGGAGGACACGATGTCGAGCGCGTCCAGCACGGCCTGGCCCATGGCATACAGCGTGTGCTGGACCGATTCGCTGTCGTGCTCCGCGAAGGTCCGCAGCAGTGCATCCCGCACGCCACGCCATGTGGAACTGAATGGCACGTCGTTGTCCGCGTAGCGCCACGTCGCCGTCATCGACGTGGCCAGCAGCCGGTCGCGCGTGTCGGGAAGGGTCGTGAATTCGTCACGCGGGAAGCCGGAAAACGCGGAATGACCAGTCTTCATGACGAGCAGGTCCTGCACGCCGGCCCCGACCATCACCGCACTGCGATCGGCGACCACCAGGGCCGTCCGCGTATCCGGCCCGCGGCGCATGAAGGCGTGCCCGTGCTCGCGCTCGCCGATTTCGATGCGCCGCCACTGGTGCTCGACGCAATCGATTGTGACGCGGCGAAGCCTGGGATTCCTTTCGAGGAAGTGTCCTCCGAGCCGCATGCCGAACGGCTCCGGATCCTGCACGGGGTGCCGTGCCGCCAGCGCGTAGACGGTGTTCTTCATCGTGTCGGTGGGCAACACGTCCTGATTGTCGCCGTCGATGTACGATGCGTCGTAGTCGCCCTCGAACCGAATCGCGACCGCCAGATCGCGGAGTTCGTCACGATCGCCACGGCGGCGGACCTGCACGAGCCGGACCTGCGACTTGCCATAGGCTGTATGCGTGAGCATGACCGAGCATAGTAGTCCGTCTTTCACCCGTCTGGCCGAACTGGCGTCGAGCCGCGTCGGCGGAAAGGCGATTGCCACGAACGACGATTTCTTCGCGGCGAAATCCAACCTGATCAAGCACGAGCCCCCGGTGTTCGTCCCGGGCAAATACACGTCTCGTGGCAAGTGGATGGACGGCTGGGAATCGCGGCGGCGGCGCACGCCTGGACACGATTGGTGCATCGTCCGGCTCGGGATGCGCGGGGTCATTCGTGGCGTCAACGTGGACACGCGATTCTTCACCGGCAACTTCCCATCGCACTGCTCGCTTGAGGCGCTCGACAGCACACAACCGCTGTCACCGCGCATCTACGCGGTGGAGGGCGAACCGTGGACAACGGTGTTGCCCAATGCCGCGCTCGAGGGAGACGGCGACAACTTCCTGGCCGTCGGGAGCGAGCTCCCCTGGACGCACCTGCGGCTCAACATCTTTCCCGACGGCGGCGTGGCCCGGCTCCGCGTCTACGGCGAGGTGGTCGTGGATTGGCGTCGTCTCACGCGAGGCGGCCATATCGTCGATCTCGCGGCCATCGAACACGGCGGCCTGGCGATTGACGCCAGCGACAGGCATTACGGCACACCGAACAACATGATCATGCCGGGCCGTGCGAAGAACATGGGCGACGGTTGGGAGACGAAGCGACGCCGTGGACCCGGGTACGACTGGGCGATCATTCGACTCGGGACGCCGGGCCTCATTTCGAAGGTGGAGATCGACACGAATCACTACAAGGGAAACTATCCGGACAGCGCGTCGCTCGATGGCCGTCTTGGCGACGGCACGTGGACGGAGCTGCTGCCACAGACGAAGCTGCGCGCGCATCATCGGCACCTTTTCACGAAAGAGGTGCGCGACGCCCCGCCGGTGTCGCAGGTGCGTCTCAACATCTTTCCGGACGGCGGCATCAGCCGCCTGCGGGTCTATGGACGCGTGGCAGCGGCTTGACGCGGCGTCGGAGGACGACGCGCGAGAGTTCTTCCTGTCGTGCTGCGGATCCGGGGCGTGGGTGGCGCGCATGCTCGCCCATCGTCCGTTCGGCAGCGATGAACAACTGCACGCGATGGCCCGTCAGGAGTGGTTTGCCCTGACGCCGGACGACTGGCGCGAGGCGTTCGCGCAGCACCCGAAGATTGGCGATCGCGACGCGCTCCGCGCCCGATTTCCGGCGACGGCGGATCTGTCGGCGGAGGAACAGCGCGGGGTCAGCGACGCGTCCGGCGACACGCTCGACGCGCTCGCCGACGCCAACCGTGCGTACGAAGAGACGTTTGGCTACATCTTCATCGTGTGCGCGACCGGCAAGAATGCCGAGGAGATGCTCGCGTTGCTGCACGAACGGCTGCACAACGATCCGCAGACGGAACTGCTGATTGCCGCGGGCGAGCAGGCGAAGATCACGGAGCTGCGGCTTCGCCGCTTGTAAGGCGGGTGGGGCAGGTAGGGCCCTTTCGACGCGCTTCGCCCGCTCAGGGCGGGCGAGGGGAGCTGGTAGGACGGGTAAGCCCGGTGGGGTGGGTCGGGTGTTCGCCACGACGGCATCCACCAACTGGACGGTGACGCACTGCTCGTTGAGCCACTATTCGTAGAGAAGCATCGGCCATGACGCCGCCTCGAAGAACGCGAGTGTAAGGTATGCGGTGAGGGGATGGCCACGCGACCTTGTCAAAATGAGCACGCGCAGTCAGCCAAATGAGTGATACCCCAAGACGTCAACTCGTGAAACTGCCACCGCAGCGACGCACCAGCAGCGCTCCAAAAATGACGCGATGCAGCGCGATCATCGGCAGCACCAGCAAGTCATCACTGTGGAGCAAGCCATCGACATGAATGTTGAGGATTGCCGGTGCATCGAGTGCGGACAGTCAGTACGGTCCACAAAGCCACTAGCAATGGAATGGCCGCACACTTCGAGCAGCGTGAGAAGAATCCCCGCTGTCCGCTTTCGAACAGACTGTAGCGACATCCGCAAACGGAACTGCCGATTGCCGGGATGACCTACACTCGCTCGAGCGACTGATGCCAGACGACGTCACGCTTCTGCTCCACGAATGGCGCAACGGCAGTCGAGAGGCCCTCGATCGCCTTATCCCGCTGGTCTACGCGGAGCTGCGCGCGCTGGCGGCCCGTCACCTGTCCAAGGAGCGGCCGAATCACACGCTGCAAACGACCGCCCTCGTCCATGAGGCCTACGTGAAGCTCGTGGATCAGCGCGCCGTGCAGTGGCAGAACCGGGCGCACTTCTTCGGCATCGCCGCGCAGTTGATGCGGCGGATCGTCGTGGACGATGCGCGGCACCGGCTGCGGGACAAGCGCGGGGCGGGCATCGTCCCCGAGGTGGTCGATGACCTGCCCGTTGCGGCCCCTGCGGCGGCGGTCGATGCCGTGGATGCGCTCGCGCTCGATCGTGCACTCCAGGAGCTCGAAAAGCTGGATCCGGAACAGGCGCGCATCGTCGAACTGCGCTTCTTTGGCGGGCTGACGCTCGACGAAACCGCGACGGTGCTGGATATTTCCCCCTCGACGGTCAAGCGAGAATGGGCGATCGCCAAAGGATGGCTCTATCGTGCCCTGACGTCCGGAACTCCTCCATGAGCCGGAAATGGGCCCGACGTCGCGTTCCTACTGTGACCCCGGGCCAGTGACACGAGAACAGTGGAAGCGGATCAAAGAAGTGACGGGTGCCGCCTGGATGCGTCCGGAAGCCGATCGCGCGGCGTACGTTGCCGAGGCGTGTGCCGCCGACGAGGCGCTGCGCGGCGAAGTGCTCGCACTGTTGAATGCGATGATGCAAGCGAGAGATACGGATGCCTTTACGGGGCGAGTCCCACGCGACGCATCAGATCCACAAACCGCGGATCGGACCGCAGCGGATCGTAGACGGGGTCGGTTTTCAGAAACGTGAGCGCCTGCGAGCGCTCCGCGTACCCTTTTTCCAGCCAGGAGAGCGCGGCATCGGTATCACCCAGGCCGATGTATCCGATCGCGATGTTCGCCGCTGACACATAGGCCGTCTTCGAGGCCGCTACGAGCTCATCGAGAATCTGCTGTGCGCGCACCTGCTGACCTGCCCGGCCGTACGCGTGTGCCAGCCAGGCGGCATACAACGAGCTCCGGGGGTGTGCGGCACATAGCCGCTCGTGCGCGATGATCGCCGGCGCGTAGCGACCCTCTGCGATGTCCACCGAACCCATCAAGCGCGTCCCGTGAGGAAAATCCGGCGCGATCTCGAGCAATCGCCCGGCATAATCGCGCGCGAGATCGAAACGCCGTGCCTGGTAGTGCGCCAGTCCGACGGCATAGGTCCCGACGAGCGACAGCGGCTCGAGACGCAGGGCGCGCTGCGCAGCCGCGAGCGCCTCGTCGAGGCGCCCCAGTTGTCCCAGGTAGAGGGCATACCAATGGTGCGCCGTCCCGTAGTCCGGGTCGAGCTCGATCGCGCGACGGAAATGCCGTTCCGCACCCTGCCAATCCCAGTTGAAGCTGTAGGTCGCAAACGCCATGGAGACGTGCGCTTCGGCGAGGGTGCTGTCCAAGTCGAGCGCGCGGGCCGCCGCCTCGATGGCCTTCGGGCCAGCCTCCCTGGGCGGGATCGCGGCCACCGCCAGCGATCCGAGCAGTGCGTAGGTGTCCGCGAGGCCGGCGTGCGCCGGCGCGTAGCTCGAGTCCCGCTCGATGGCCTCCTGAAAGTATCCGCGCGCTCGCTGCAGGCCGTCTGCGGTGCGTGTGTTCCAGAAGTAGCGTCCCTTGAGGTAGGCCTCGTAGGCGCCGATGTCCGCCGTCCGCCTCCTCAGGACGCGGCGGCGGTCGTCGCCGGTGAGCGTGACCTCCAGCGCGCGAGCGACCTGCTCGGCAATCGCGTCCTGGACGCCGAAGACATCGACCCATCGAGCGTCGAACCGATCCGACCAGATCGCGACACCGTCGGCCACGCGCAGCAGTTGGACGCTGACCCGCAACAGGTCGCCGGAGCGCTGGATGGCGCCCTCCACCACCACGTCCGCATCGACTTCGCGCCCCACGCCGACCGCGTCGAGTCCGGACTGTGCGGACCGGCTGGTTGCGCTCACCGGCCGGACGACCACGGCGTTGATGGCCTTCAGTTCAGTGACGAGCGCATCGGCGAGCGCCACGCCGATATAGTCGTCGTCAACCCCACCGGCAACGAGCGGCTTGAACGGCAGCACAGCGACCGAGCGAACACTCCGCACCTCACTCGCGGGCGGGACGTTCGTCAACGACAGGAACAGGCCGCCGACGGCGACGAGTGCTGCGGCGCCAACCGCGGCCGCAACCCACGGCGTCACCCGCGAGACGCGCGTGAGCTGCAGGAGGTCCCGCCGGATCTCCGCGGCGCGCTGATAGCGGCGCGCCAGGTCAGGCTCGAGCGCCTTCGTAATGAGCGCGGAGAGGCCGAAGCCCACCTCGGGATTCACTGACGAAACAGGCGGGGCCGGGGTGGTCGCGATTGCAGAGCGTACCTCCGCCGTATTCTCTCCGGCGAACGGACGACTTCCGGCCGCCATTTCGTACATGACAGCGCCAAACGAAAAGAGATCGCTCCGAGCGTCAATCGGCTCTCCCCGCACTTGTTCGGGGGACATGTAAGCCACCGTTCCGGCAATGCGGCTGTGGCCGGTGAGCGCGACGAGCGATCGCTGTGTCGAGTCGATGACGCCATCGTCGTCCGCATCGTGCAGCGTGGCGATGCCGAAGTCGAGCAGCTTGGCGCCTGCCTCGGTGAGGATGATGTTCGAGGGTTTCAGGTCGCGATGAACCACGCCCTGCCGATGCGCACAGTCCAGCGCATCGGCGATCTGGATCGCGTACCGCTGCAGCTCCGCAGCCGGCAGGGGGCCACGTTCGAGCCGCCGCGCCAGCGTCTCGCCGTCGAGGAACTCCATCACGAGGAAATCCAGACTCTCGTGGCGTCCGACATCGAACAGGGCGCAGATGTTGGGGTGGTTGAGGCTCGAGATGAGCCGGGCCTCGCGCTCGAACCGCAGCCGCGCCTCAGGATGATCGGCTGCCGATGGCGGCAGGATCTTCAGCGCCACGATCCGACCGAGACGCACGTCCCGGGCGCGGTAGACTTCGCCCATTCCGCCCGCCGCGATTCGCTCGAGCACCTCATAGGGCCCGAGCCGGAGGCCGGGTGCCACGTGGACGGCCGTCCCCATCGCCGCAGGTCGTTCCAGGAAATCCCCGGCCTCGTGGTACGAGGCGATCAGCGACTCGACATGGCCGCGCAGTTCCGCGTCACCCTTGCACGCGCCGTCAAGAAACGGCGCGCGTTCGGCGCTCGACAGCTCGTGGCAGGCTGCGAAAAGCTCCTTAATCCGCGCCCAGTCGTTGGCCAACGACATCCTCTCCGGTGGGACCACTGTACTTCACGTTGACGTAATACAGATCCGTCGCTACCTGGAACTTCTCCTGGGGCACGCTGCTCGACATCACCTTCCAATCCGTCGTCGGATGGATAACCTGCCATTGCCCCGGCACGCCCACGCGAATCGGCATCGCGAAGTCGCGCTCGTCCGCACGCCAGCGATAGGCGAGGGATTTCCCGGCCGCGTCGAACGCGAGCTCCAGCGTCGGTAGCGCGGCGCGGCGCAGGTATTGATCGAAGATGGGCGTCAGATCCATGCCGAGCCGCGCGTTCATGAACGCGACGAGATCCTCGGTCATGATGTTCTGATACTTGAACTGCTGATACACGTCCCTGAGCGCCGCCCACCATTTGTCGTCGTCATTGACGACGCTGCGGAGCGTGTGGAGGAAGAGCGCGCCCTTGAAGTACTGATCTGCCGGCGGGCTGCGATGGATGCCACGCTGCGTGATGATCGGCTCGAGATTCCGTACCTTCTCCTTGTAGCCGTTGACATACTTCAGGGCGTCGTCAAATCCGAACAGATGTTCGACATAAATCGCTTCGAGATACGTCGCCCAGCCTTCCTGAATCCACATGTCCGATACGTCGGCGGCTGAGACGGCGTTGCCGAACCACTCGTGCGCGCTCTCGTGAATGATGATGAAGTCGAACTCGAGGCTGACGCCGACGCCTGTCCAGTCGCGCTCCAGATACCCGTTGGCCCAGCGATTCCCGTAGGTCACGGCGCTCTGGTGCTCCATCCCGGAGTACGGCACCTCGATCAGCTTGAAGCCGTCTTTCATGAACGGATACTCCCCGAAGACCTTCTCGTAGACCGCCAGCATCGGCCGGGCCTGGGCGAACTGCCGCCTGGCGTTCTCGAGGTTGGCCGGCAGCACGTAGTAGTCGAGCGTGAGGCCGCCCATCTTCTCGGCGAAATGAACGTAGTTGCCGATATTGAGCGAGACGTTGTAGGAGTTGATGGGATAGTGAATGCGCCAGTCCCAGCGTGTGTAACCATCGCCCAGATCGGTCTTGCCGAGGAACCGCCCGTTCGACACATCAACGAGATTGCTCAGGATGGCCACCCGCAGTTCCATGCCCTCGTCCGGCTCGTCGCGCCACTGATCCTTGCTCGGCCACCAGATGCTCGAGCCCTCGCCTTCGCAGGCCGTGTTGATCCAGTGATGGCCGTCCGGATCCTTGCGAAACGCGATGCCGCCAAACCGGCCCGTTTCGATCGGTGTTCCGGAATAGTGGAAGTCGATCGTGTACTCGCGCCCGGCGCGGAGCGGCTCCGGAAACTCGACGAACACGGCGTTGATCTCGCGCGTGTACTTCAGAGGCGTCGCTCCCAGCAGAATGCGATCGACGTTCAGGTTGGCGTAGAGATCCACCTGGATGCGCGTGTCGTCGCGCAGCATGCGGAATCGGATTCTGTTGGTGCCCGACAGATGCCTCCGATCGGGATCGACGCGCACATCGAGCGTGTAGTGCCGGAGGTCATTGTTGGCTCGATAGCGCCCGTACTCCCCGCGGAGGAAATCGGCGCGCGTGGGCGGGCGAAGCGGCGGGGGCTGAGCGGCCGCCACTGTGGCAAGCAGGGCGATGAATCCGGCCAGGGAGACGAAGCGTCGCAGGCGCATGGATCAGATATTAGGATGATTGCGTGGGATTCGCGATCACCCCGCCGATAGAGCCGATGCTGGCCAAGCTGGCCGACGCCATCCCCGACGGCGACTACCTGTTCGAGCCCAAGTGGGACGGCTTCCGCGCCATCGTCTTTCGGGGAGAGGACGACGTCTACATTCAGAGCCGTGATTCGCGTCCGCTCGATCGGTATTTTCCCGAGTTGCATGACGAGCTGCTCGCCAAGCTGCCGCCTGGCTGCGTCGTCGATGGCGAGATCGTGATCGCCACGTCGCGCGGGCTCGACTTCGACGCGCTGCAACTGCGCCTGCACCCCGCGGCCTCGCGCGTCGCCAGGTTGGCGGCCGTAAGCCCCGCGTCTCTGGTCGCATTCGATCTGCTGGCGGTCGATGGCGAGAGCATCATGACGCAACCGCAGAGCAAGCGGCGCCAGCAGCTCGAGCGCCTGTTCGCGAAGGCCGTGCCGCCCATCCATCTCACGCCGATGACCCGCGATCGCGCTGTCGCACGCGACTGGCACACGCGCTTCGAAGGGGCGGGCCTCGACGGTGTCATCGTCAAGCCGGTTGACGCGCCTTATCAACCCGGCAAGCGCGCGATGATCAAGGTCAAGCACGCGCGCATCGCCGAGTGTGTCGTGGCCGGCTTCCGCTGGTACAAGGACGTGCCGGATGCCGTCGGCTCGCTGCTGCTCGGCCTCTACGACGACAAGGGCACGCTGCATCATGTGGGTGTCACCTCGTCATTCACGCTGGCCAGGCGGAAAGCGCTGGCCGAGGAACTGGAGCCGCTGCGGAAGGACGCGCTGAAAGACCATCCGTGGCGCGACTGGGCCGAGGGCGCCGGCCACGCGCATCAGCGCATGCCCGGTGGACAAAGCCGCTGGAGCGCCGGCAAAGACCTGTCGTGGGAGCCGATTCGCATCGAGCGTGTCTGCGAGGTCAAATACGCTCACATGCAGGGCGATCGCTTTCGTCACGCGGCGATCTTTCTGCGGTGGCGGCCGGACAAGCCGCCCGAAGACTGCCGCTACGATCAGCTGGAGGTCACCCCCGCTTACGAGCTCGAGCAGGTGTTTCGACCGTTCGACGCGTAGCGCTCAGGATCGTTTCGCGCGCGGTCGGGGCACGAGCGAACGCCGGAGCGCCTCGGGCACGTTCTTCAGATTGACGCGCACGCGCGTCCACGTGGACGAGCGCCCCCGCATGGCGTCCACCAGAATGTCCGCGGGCTCGAGGTGCTCGACGACGTCCGGGTGATCCTGCTTCCATTGCTCGACCTTCTTCAGCGCGTCGCCTTTGCGATCTGCGCGGGCAATTTCGATGAGCGGATGCTTCGGCACCCGGCGCCCCGCCGAGGCTTGTTTGGCGGCCGGCGTCGCACCCGGGGTCGCGCTTGCCCGCCGCGTCCGCGCGCGTGAGGGCTGCACACGCGGCGCTTCTCCTGGCTGCTTCTTGTACTGCGGCGGCCACGGTGCGTCGCCCAGGCCCTCTTTTTCGTGCCGCCCGGCAAGCTCCAGCAAGCCGTCGAGCGAGCACGGATGCTGGTCGATGTCGTGATGCCGATCGCCGACGGCATCAAACCGCGCGGGCATCGTCTTCATCGTGAAATCCGCGGGATCGCACGCGTCGATTTCCTCCCACGTGAGCGGCGCGGAGACACGCGCGTCAGGTTTGGGCCGAACGGAGTATGCCGCGGCCACCGTCCGATCCTTGGCGTTCTGGTTGTAATCGATGAAGACGCCGTGACGCTCCTCTTTCCACCACTTGCTGGTGGCGATGCTCGGCGCCCGGCGCTCCACTTCGCGCGCGAGCGCCACGGCGGCGCGACGCACCTCCTGGAACGTCCAGCGCGGGTGAACCCGCACGTTGACGTGAATGCCGCGCGAGCCGGAGGTCTTCGGCCACCCCACCAGCCCGAAGTCGTCGAGCGCGGCGTGGACGACGCGCGCGACGTCGCGCACCTGCGCCCACTCGACGCCCGGCACGGGATCGAGATCGACGCGGAGCTCGTCCGGATGATCGAGCTGCTCGGCGCGCACGGGATGCGGGTGCAGCTCCAGGCAGGCAAGGTTCGCCATCCACGCCAGCGCCGCCGCGTCACGCGGCACGACCTCCTCGGCCGTGCGGCCCGATGGAAACTTCAACTCGACGACGTCGATCCAATCCGGTCGCGATTCGGGCGCGCGCTTCTGGTAGAAAAACTCTTGTTCGATGCCGTTGGGATAGCGCACGAGCACATTCGGCCTGCCGCCAGCACCTCGCAGTGCGCCGCCGGCGACGGCGATGTAGTAGCGCACCAGGTCGAGCTTCGTGTAACCCGCATCGGGAAAGAGGACCTTCTGCGGGTTCGACACAATGACCTCGCGGCCGTTCAGCTCGACGATCTCAGTGGGCGTCTTCACTGGTTCTCACCGGTTCCGCCAAGAGCCAACACAGGTTTCACAGAGTTGGTTTTGCCCCGCCGCCGGCGCGGCGGCCGTCTTGACGGATAGATCTTGACTCAAATACGGGAATTCTCGGCGGTCAAGACGGCTGGTTCGGTTTTGATTATCAAGACAAATGATCGCTTGATCGGTGTAATCGGTGTAATCGGTGTAATCGGTGTTGGCTCTTGTGTTCCGTGTAACCTGCGGAATCAGCGTTGGCCCTTGTGACAGACTGGGATGGTGTCGCTCCTGACGGCCACCGATTTACAGAAGGTCTACGTGTCCGGCGAATCGCGGGTTGTCGCTCTCGCCGGCGTGTCGTTCGAGCTGGCACACGGCGATTTCGTCGCGCTGATGGGCCCGTCCGGATGCGGCAAGTCGACACTGCTCCACCTCTGCGGTGCGATGGACCGGCCTACTGCAGGTCACATACGTTTCGAGGGCACCGATCTCGCGGCGCTGTCGGACGATGAGCTCACGCGACTCCGGCGCGAGCGCGTCGGCTTCGTCTTTCAGTTCTTCAACCTGCTGCCGACCTTGACGCTCGGCGACAACATCATGCTCCCGTGTCTGCTTGGCGGCATGCGCGGCGTTGAGGCCGAGACCCGCGCCAAGCGCGTGGCTGGCGGCGTCGGCATCAGCCATCGCTGGCAGCATTACCCGCAGCAGCTTTCCGGTGGCGAAATGCAGCGGGCGGCGATTGCGCGTGCCCTCGTCCATGAACCCGCACTGCTGGTGGCCGACGAGCCGACCGGCAATCTCGATTCCGAGAACGGCGATCGCGTGATGACGCTGTTAGGCGACCTCAACCGCGACCTCGGCGTCACCATCCTGCTGGCGACCCATGCCGCCGACGTGGCGGCCAGAGCGGCGCGCGTGCAGCGGATGCGTGACGGACGCCTGGAAGATGCGCTGGCGGCTGTTTAGGCAGTTCATCCTGCGGCCCCTGCTGCAGGACCGCGCGCGAACCCTGACCACGAGCGCCGGCATCGCCCTCGGCGTGGGCGTCGTCATCGCCATCCAACTGACCAATCACAGTTCCATCCGCGGGTTCGAGACCGCCCTCGAAACGGTCGCCGGCAAGGCCGCCGTCGAAATCGTCGGCGTCGGCGGCATCGATGAAACCGTCCTGCCCGACCTCATCTGGTTGCGAGAGTTCGGGACGGCCAGTCCCGTCATCGACGGCGAGATGGCGCTCGTCCAGGGACCGGCGCGGATGGTGCGCCGGGCCGAGGCGTTGCGAGTGCTGGGTGTGGACATCCTCCGCGATCGCACGCTGCGCCAGTACATGATTGGCGCGGCCGCCGCACCCGACGGGTCGGTGCTGACTGAGGACCGCGGCGAGATCACGCCGCAACGGTTTCTCGAACTTCTGACCAGCCCGCAATCCGTCGTCATCACCGAGAAGCTGGCCGAACGGCGCGGCTACGCGCTCGGCAGCGAAATCCAGTTGATGGCCGGCGATCGCATCAACACGTATGTCGTCCGCGGCCTGCTGAAGGACGAGGGCCCCGCCCGGGTGATGGACGGCAGCTTCGTGCTGATGGACATCGCCGCCGCACAGTTCGCGTTTGCGCGACTGGGGCGTATCGATCGCATCGATGTCGAGCTGCCCGGATCGCCCGACAGCAACGGCATCGATGCCATCGTCGCAGCGATTGGCGCCCGCCTGCCGGCCGGGCTGACCGCTCAGCGCCCGTCGCGGCGGGGCGAGCAGGTGGAGCGGATGCTCGCGGCGTTTCACACCAACCTCACGGCGATGTCGTGGGTCGCGCTCGTCGTCGGGCTCTTTCTGGTCTACAACACCGTGACCATCTCGGTGATTGCGCGGCGTGAGGAGATCGGGACGCTCCGGGCGCTGGGCGTCACGCGGGGCCAGGTGCTCGCACTGTTCCTGGGCGAAGCGGCGGTGCTTGGTGTCGCCGGCTCGCTCCTGGGCATTGGTCTCGGCCGCGTGCTCGCGGATTTCGCGGTCGGCCTGACGAGCGCAACGGTCAGCACGCTGTATATCGCGACGGCCGCCGGCACACCGGCACTCACGTGGGAGCTCGTGGTGCTGGCGTTTGCGATTGGCTTTCCGCTCGCGCTCGTCGCCGCGTGGCTGCCCGCGCGCGAGGCGAGCCAGGTCACACCGACGGCGGCGATGCGTGGGCACGATCGGTTGACGACGCGGGTTGGTTTGCCCGCGTCGGCCCTTGTCCTTCCGGCCATCGCGCTTGCCGCCGCCGGCGGCCTCGCGCTGCTGGGTCCGGTCAACGGTCGCCCACTGTTTGGCTATCTCTCGTCGTTCGTGACCATCATCGGCGCGTCGTTGTGCGTGCCGGCGGTCGTGTACGGGCTCGCGCGGCTGCTGCGCACGCCGCTTCGCCGTGTCCTGGGTGTCGAAGGCTTGCTGGCGCATGCGAGTCTGACCGCAGCCATCCCACGGCTGTCGATTTCAATTGCGGCGCTTGCCGTCGCCCTGTCGATGACGGTCGCGGTCGTCGTGATGATCGGCAGCTTTCGCGACACCGTGGTGTACTGGGTCGGCCAGACGCTGCAGGCGGATCTGTTCATCGGGCCGGGCATGCGGCCCACCGTCGGCTCGGCGCAGACGCTGTCGCCCGCGGTCATCGACGCCGTGCGCGCGCATCCCGATGTCGAGGCGCTCGACTCGGCGAGAAATGTGGACTTCGTCCACCAGGACAACCTCGTCGTCCTCGGCGCGGCCAGCTTTGACGTCGTGCTGGCCCGCGGGTCGCTGCTCTTCAAAGAGCCGTCCGACGGACGCGCCGCGCTCGGCCGGGCCATGGCCGGCGAGCCGGTCATCGTGTCGGAAGCCTTCGCCAACAAGTACGGCACGCGGCCGGGCGATACGCTCACGCTCGACACGCCGCTGGGGCCGCGGCCGTTTCCAGTTGCCGCCGTGTATTACGACTATGCGGTCGAACGCGGCGTCATCATCATGGATCACCGCACGATCACGAAGTACTTCGGCGCCATGGCCCCGTCGGGTCTTGCCGCGTACCTCAAACCGGGTGCCGACGCCGAGAGGGTGCGCGCCGAGATTCTGCAGAGCCTGGACGAGGGACACCGCGCGTTCATCTACACCAACGGCGCGCTGCGCGCGGAGATCCTGCGCATCTTCGACAGCACGTTTGCGATCACTTATGCGCTGGAGATCATCGCCGTCATCGTCGCCATGCTGGGTGTCGCGGCCACCCTCTTCACGCTCGTGGTCGAACGGCAGCGTGAGCTGACGATGCTCAGGCTGGTCGGCGCGTTGAGGTCTCAGGTCCGTCGCGCCGTGGTGATCGAAGCGGCGCTCATTGGCGGCGTCAGTCAGGCGATTGGTCTGGTCGTCGGCCTCGCGCTCGCCGTGATCCTCGTGTACGTGATCAACGTTCAGAGTTTCGGATGGACGATCCAGTTTCGTGTCCCGGTCGCGTTTCTGGCGCAGATTTCCATCGCGGTGGTGGTCGCGACGGCGCTGGCCGGCCTCTATCCCGCACGGCGCGCCGCCCAGCTCGTGCTGACGCAGGACGAATGATGAACACCAGGACCGGCTTCGCCGGCAGGACGGGCTGCGCCCGCAGGACCGCGCTTCGCGCGGCAGGGCTGGCTTCGCCGGCAGGACCGGTTGCGCGGGCGGGATCGTTGATTGGCTTTCGCTCGGTGCTCCTCTCTGTGTCTCTGTGTCTCTGTGGCCTGGCGGTATCACCTCTGGCGCAGCCGGCGTGGCACGAGGCGGCGTCCGGGTATCGCTTCGCGTTCCCGCGCGATCATGCGAGTCATCCGGAGTTCAAGCTCGAGTGGTGGTACTACACCGGCAACGTGCAGACGCGCGACGGCCGCCGCTTTGGCTATCAGGTGACGTTCTTCCGGGTGGGTGTCGATCCGGCGCCGGCCAACCCGTCGCGGTGGGCGGTGCGCGATTTGTTCATGACGCATCTCGCCGTTTCGGATCCCGTGGGTCGCCGGTATCGGTTTGACGAACGCCTCAGCCGCGGCGGTCCCGGCCTGGCCGGCGCGGCGACGGACCGCTATCACGTGTGGAACGAAGACTGGCGTGCGGGGCTCGTCAACGACAGCACGGGGCAGGCTGTCCCGTCCCCCCAAGCCCACTTCATTCGCGCCATGAGCCACAACGCCGGCGTCGATCTCGTGCTGGACGAGGGCAAGCCGCCGGCGATCAACGGCATCGACGGCATCAGCCAGAAAGGCGCCATGGCCGGCAACGCCTCGCACTACTACTCGCTGACGCGCATGCCGACCCGTGGATCACTCGTCATCGACGGCGAGCGGTTCGAGGTCGCCGGCGAGAGCTGGATGGACCGCGAGTTCGGCACCAGGTTCCTCGAGAAGGAACAACAGGGCTGGGACTGGATGGCCATTCAACTTGCCGACGGCCGCGACCTCATGCTCTATCAACTGCGCCGGGGCGACGGCTCACGCGATCCGCGATCGAGCGGCACGCTCGTCGATCGGGAGGGCCGAACGACGCATCTGGCCGCGGAGGACTTCACCATGACGCCCGCCGGCGCAACGTTCCGCGCGCCGTCAGGCGCCGTGTATCCAATTCGCTGGGTCATTCAGATTCCGAAGGCACAACTCATGCTCGATGTGACGACGCCGCTCGACAATCAGGAGCTCTCGACCGAGGGCGCGGGAATTTCGTATTGGGAAGGGCTCATCGACGCGAGGGGCACGAGTGGCGGCAACCCAATTGCCGGCCGCGGTTATCTGGAGATGACCGGCTACCGCGGCAGCCTCGGGCGGGTGATGTCGGGGCAGTGACGGTGTTCCGTCGCCTGCGAGGTGCCCATGCCATCACCCGCCAGCGTGTTCCGCGCGGAACATCGTCAGTTCCCAGGTGTTGGATCGCTCATCGTGACGAACGAGATACGTATTGCCGTCCGCGCCTCTCAATTTGAAGTACCGGTAGTCGGGCGCCAGCCACGCGTCCACAACATCCGCGACGGCGATGCGACGGTCTCCGAGAATCAGCGTGCGTGGCGTCTGCTCGCCGCGGTGGCCGGCATAGCACTCGACACCCACACTGAGCAGCCGGTCAGACATCCAATCATCATAGGACCGTGACGCTCTCGGAGGGCGTTTCGATGAGCGCCGACAGCGCCGGCAGCTTCTGCCGACGACCCGGGTGGTACGTTCACTTCAAGACTCCGGTCATTTCGGTCTCGACTCTCCCTCCTTAGGACTTCGCTTTGTTGGAAGGTGTCGATTTTCCAGAACGGTTGAGGGCGACCGCTTGGCGAACGAGCGCTTTGAAGGCGGACGCGTCAACGTCTTCTCCGTCGTGGATGTCGATCGCGCGGCGTACGTTTCCCTCGAGACTCGAGTTGAAGAGACGGGCCGGATCGTTCAGAGACGCGCCCTGCGCGAACGTAAGCTTCACAACACTCTTGTAGGATTCGCCAGTGCAGATGATGCCGTCATGCGACCAAACCGGGGTGCCGGGGTTGGTCGCTTTGGCCCACTTCCACTCCTCGACGACGTCCGGGTCGGCTTCCTTGATGAGCTGACGCATTCTGCGGAGGGTTTCCCCGCGCCAGTCCCCGAGTTCGACGATTCTCTTCGAGATGAGCTCCGATGCCGATTCGCCTTGGCTCGGGTCCGACTTTTTCATGTTCTCTCCTGGACCGTGAGTTCGTTTTTGGCCGCGCGCCTTGAACGGCTGTACGCGCTTGTCAGGCCGTCTTTTCGCCGGGCGCAGAGAGCGCGCTGATGGTGACGAAGTATCCGTCCGGATCCCGAAGTGAGAACTCCGCTGTTTGAGTGTTCGGGTTCACGTGCGGCTCCTCTTCGAGCGGGGTGACGAGCGCGCGTGCCCTCTTCAGGGCGATGTCGAAATCGTCGACGCGGAAGAACAGGAGGAGCCCGTTGCCAGGCGGCACCTTGTCCGGACTCGTCAAGGAAGGATGCTCATGCGCGCCCCACAGGTGGAGGCACAGCAAGACAGTTCCATCCGTA
>DATKDY010000214.1:0-4628 GCA_035512515.1 Vicinamibacterales bacterium | reverse complement strand
CCTCGACGCCGGTCTTGCCGATGCGATCGTCGTTGAGATAGCCGAGATCGCCGAGCGTTTCCAGTTCCTCTCTCGTTACCGCGCCGGTGTATCCCATGACGTGCGAAACGAGCGCTCCGTACTCGTACTCGCGTCGCTCCTCGGTGGTCACCTCGACGCCCGGCAGGCTGCGGCTCGCCTCGATGATCAAGCGCGCCACGTCGCTCGGCACGTCGGTGGCGATGCGCACCGCCTCGAACCTGTTGCCGGCGCGTTGATCGATGGTCTCGATGATCTCCGGCCGCGGGATGTCCAGCAGGGTCGACAGGCGGCCGACGACGGCATCGCGATCGGGGAATGGCAGATCTGCCGGCCGAACTACGACGACGTACGACGGGATGTTGATCGCCAACGGGCGGCCGAGCCGGTCGTAGATGAGCCCGCGGGCTGATCTCAGCGGCTGGACCGCGCTGCGGTTTTCCTGGGCCAATCCCGAGTAGTACCCGCCCTGGACGACCTGGAGGTAGAACAACCGCGTCGACAACAGACCTACGACCATGACGATCACGAGACCGAAGATGCCGAAGCGCACACCGAGTCGCGCCCGCGGCGGTTCAGGCTGGCCGAGCACGTAGCCCGTCATCGCCAGCGCCGTGGCGCAGCGCTGCGATCTCGGTGGGTCACCAGTCCACCCGTTCTGCAGCGCCGAAGCGGCGTTCGATGGCTCCGAACGTGGCCGCGAGCGGGAATGCCACAACGCCGTTCACGAACGCGGCAATCAACGTGGCTGTCGGGTTGAGGGCAAGTTGCGCATTTTGGGTCAGAACCAGGACGAGCGCCAGCATGACGTGCAGCAGCGGCGTCAGCACGACCGTGAGCGCAACGGCCATCCAGCGCCGGTTGGGCCCGGCCAGGTGGGCCGCCATGATGGCGATCCCGAGTACCAGCAGCAGTGAGACGGTCGCAGCGCCGAGCGGTCGATCGGGGATGAGCAGGTCGATGAGCAGTCCGCCGAGGAAGGCTGCCGCCATTCCGTCGGCGATGCCCAGCAGCAATGTCGCCGCCACCGAGGTTACGAGCACCAGGTCTGCAGTCGCGCCCGCGATCGGCAACTCGGACAGCACGGTCGTTTCCAGCACTGCCGCGATCAGCGCCACGAGTGCGGCGAATGGAATGGTCAAGATGGACTCCGGTGACGATCGGCCGCACGAGCCGGCCGTCGGAAACCCGCCGAATGGGGCGAGTATAGGCCGGTTCATCCCCCGACCGGTCGAGCGGCGGGTGCGGCAGCCCTCAAGCGCCCACAGCGTGGGTCTGTTTCACGTGAAACTCGGCGGATGCGCCCGCTGATGTCCTTCGCGCTGAGCGTTGAGAGCTGTCAACCGATTCAGGCCAGAACGTTTCACGTGAAACGCCTGAGGTTGACGCCACGAAGCCCGCTCCACGAATCCCGCACGTTTCACGTGAAACACCTAGGTTCATGCCCACACGAGCCCACTCCCAACCCATCGCACGTTTCACGTGAAACACGCGGTAAGCGCCAAATAAGTGTGCGTGAAGCTGTGGCTGCGATCATCAGTGCCACAAGCTTCGTCCAGTCCCCCTCCACGTGGAGACCGACTCCGATAGAATCCCGACAACGTGGATGCTTACCGCCTCGGCAATTGAGTGGGCCACGTCATCGCCTGCGCGAATCAGAAAGGCGGAGTCGGCAAGACCACGACTGTCGTCAACCTGGCTACCTATCTCGCCCTCGAGGGAAAGCGGGTTCTCGTCGTTGACCTCGACCCGCAGGGCAACGCGACGAGTGGGCTTGGCTTCGACCGGAACTCAGGTGTCGGCTCCATCTATCCGGCGCTCGTCGATGGGTCGTCTGCCTCGACGCTCATCCGCGCAACCCAGATCGAAGGGCTCTGCCTTATCCCGTCTGGCCGAGATCTCGCCGGTGCCGAAGTCGAGCTCGTCGGCCTCACGCAACGTGAACGGAAGCTGCAGATCGCGCTCGCTGACCTCCGCGCGCAGTTCGATTTCGTCTTGCTCGACTGTCCGCCGGCGGTCGGGCTCCTCACCGTCAATGCACTCACGGCAGCCGACGGGGTACTGGTGCCCATCCAGTGCGAGTACTACGCACTCGAGGGGCTGAGCCAGTTGCTGTCGACCATCGATCTCGTGCGCGACAACCTGAACCCGCGCCTCTCCTTGACCGGGATCCTACTGACGATGTACGACGCGCGGACGACCCTCTCTGCCGACGTTGCCGCCGAGGTCCGGCGCCACCTGGACGGTCAGGTGTTCCGCACCATCGTGCCGCGCAGCGTCAGGCTGGCGGAAGCCCCGTCATACGGTCGCCCGATCGCTCGCTACAGCCCGGAGTCGCGCGGGGCTCAAGCCTACCGGGAACTGGCCGGCGAGATACTTGAGCGCTCGCAAGTGGCAATAGCGTGACAGCCGAGACGCGCCGCAGCACGGGCGGGCTCGGCCGAGGACTCGCCGCGCTCATACCACAGCGCGACGAGCAGCCGTCCTCGGTTGAGCTTCCGATCGCGGCGATCAGCCACAACCCATATCAGCCTCGACGGGGTGTCGGGCAGACACAACTTGAAGAACTCGCCGCGAGCATCGCCGAGCACGGTGTCCTGCAGCCGATCCTGGTGACTCAGAGTGCCGGCGGATATCGGCTGATCGCCGGGGAGCGCCGGCTTCGAGCGGCGCAGATGGCCGGACTCGACCGCATCCCCGCGCTCGTCCGCAGCGCAGACGATGCCGCCCAGCTTGCCTGGGCGCTCATCGAGAACCTGCAACGCGAGGACCTGAATGCGCTCGAGGAGGCGCGCGCCTTCCGTCAGCTGATCGACGATTTCGGTCTCAGTCACGAGGACGTAGGCAACCGCATCGGACGTTCGCGGTCTACCATCGCCAACACGCTACGGCTGCTCGAGCTGGACGAGCGCGTTCAGGCAGCACTGCAGGAAGGCAGGATCACCGAGGGTCACGCTCGCGCGCTCGGCGGCCTCGATTCGGGTGATCAACAGGCGGCGCTGGTCGCCCAGGTGATCAGTCGGGGCCTGTCGGTCCGCCAAACGGAAGAGCTCGTCCGTCGTGCGCGCAGCAGGGCGGAGGGCACCGACCAGTCATCGGCGGCGCGCAACCCCGACGTCGAGCGTCTCGAACGCGGCCTGCGCGAGGCACTCGGCACGAAGGTGACGCTCAACACCAGCCGCAAGGGCGGGAGGATCACGATCGAGTACTACGACGACGACGACCTGGAGCGGATATACGAACGCCTTACGAGTGGCTCGAGTGGCTGACTCGATTACGCGACGCACCAACCAAGCCGCGCCGACCGGCAACGGCCGCCGCAGGAAGAGCGCCGAGCAGGCGGGCACCTACACCGCCGAAAGCATCCAGGTGCTCGAAGGCCTGGAGGCGGTCCGCCGCCGGCCGGGCATGTACATCGGATCGACCGATGGCCGCGGCTTGCACCATCTGATCTGGGAGGTCGTCGACAACTCGATCGATGAGGCCATGGCCGGCCACGCAACGCTTATCGAACTGACGATCAGGCCCGATGGCAGCGTGGTGAACCTCGACAACGGCCGGGGCGTCCCGGTCGGCCGTCACAAGCAGACTGGGCGCGACGCCCTCGAGGTTGTCCACACGGTGCTGCACGCCGGTGGCAAGTTCGGCGGCGGCGGATACAAGGTGTCGGGTGGCCTGCACGGTGTGGGCGTCAGCGTCGTCAACGCCCTTTCCGAATGGCTGTACGTCGAGTCGGCGCGCGACGGCAAGATCTGGCGGCAGGAGTACAAGCGCGGCGATCCCGCCACGCCGGTCCGCGCGGTGGGACCGGCCAACGGCCGCACCGGGACGCTGACGGGCTTCAAGCCCGACGACCAGGTCTTCGAGACGCTCGACTGGAGCTTCGAGATCATCGCCCAGCGCCTGCGCGAGTCGGCCTATCTCAACAAGGGTCTTTGGATCAGGTTTGTCGACGAACGCGTCACGCCGGCGCGCGAGAAGAACTTCTATTTCGAGGGCGGACTGGTCAGCTTCGTGCGGCACCTCAATCGCGAGCGTGACGTGCTTCATCCGCGCCCCATCTACGTCGAGCGGCGTCACGGAGCGACACAGATCGAGGTAGCCATCCAGTACAACGACGGCTACAGCGAGAGCGTGTTCGCATTCGCCAACAACATCAATACCGTCGACGGTGGAACGCACGTAACGGGATTTCGCGCGGCCCTGACAGGATCGTTGAACGATTACGCTCGCAAGCAGGGCATATTGAAGGACTCGGACGCCAATCTATCCGGCGATGACGTTCGCGAGGGCCTGACTGCCGTCATCTCGGTGAAGATGACCGATCCGCAGTTCGAAGGCCAGACGAAGGCGAAGTTGGGCAACGCGGAGGTGAAGGGCCAGGTCCAGGCGGCAGTCACGGAGGGCATCAACCAGTACCTCGAGGAGAACCCCGGCGACGCACGGCGGATCATCGAGAAGTCACTGATCGCGGCACGTGCGCGCGAGGCGGCTCGGAAGGCCCGCGACCTGGTCATTCGCAAGTCGGCGCTCGAGGGCTCGGCGCTGCCGGGCAAGCTCGCCGACTGCCAGGAGCGCGATCCGGCGCGCAGCGAGCTGTTCATCGTCGA
>DATKDY010000213.1:0-3403 GCA_035512515.1 Vicinamibacterales bacterium | reverse complement strand
TTCAGCGGGCGGCTCGGCGAGGATTTCGATCTCGAAGCCAGTGTCCTCGGCGGCGACGACGATAGTGTCTTCCATGCGACTACTCCTTTCAGGTACGACGTGACGGCGTCGTGGCCGATTCAGTCGGTCTCGGGCCACGCGACGTCTCGCGCGTCCTCACTACTCCTACTAGAACGCTGGAAGAGCGCGAACTTTCAGCTCAACGGGCTTTGCGGCGGCGGTTGCTTGGCAGCACGTCCGCGACACGGTCGAACATCTCGGCGTTCTGGAGGCACTCGAGGCACAATTGCACCTCCTGATCCTTCAAGCCGTGCACACTCCGCAGCGTCGTTTCGACGGCGCGCCGAATCGCGCCGCGCGCTTGCGCGAGCTGTCGACAGCTTGTCGATTCATGCTCGGCCAGGTGTTGGCCCACTGCGGACAGCGAAAGCCCATCGCGGTAATAGAACGCGAACCGCAGCTGATCTCGCCTCGGAAGCGACGTGATCACCTGCCGCAGAACGCTCCACGCGAGCGCGCGGTACCAACCCTGCCGCGGCTCAAACTCGGCGCCGCTGTCCTGCGGAGAGACTGGCGTCCCTTCGACGTTGCCGAGCCTGGCGGCTCGGCGTCGGCGATCGATGTGCCGCCTGCGCGCGCCACGCCATCGTGATCAGTCATTCCACGGCATCGTGATCACCCGTTCCACGGCATCGTGATCACCGATTCCACGCCATCGTGATCACGTGTTTCACGCATCGTGATCACCCGTTCCACGGGTCGTGATCGCCGTGGGCGACGCTGGGCCGCGGCCTACCATCGTTCTTTTGCCCGACGGGGCACTGGAGTGCGATGGCGACGGAACGAATGCCCATGCGAAAGCTTCGAGAGATTCTGCGACTGAAGTGGGTCGCGCACCGGAGTCATCGGGAAGTGGCCCGCAGTCTGGGCGTGAGCCCCGGCAGCGTGGCGGCCGCGGTCGGCCGCGCCCGCGCCCGCGCCCTGACGTGGGAGGCAATCGAGGCCCTGAGCGACAACGCCTTGGAGCGCCTGTTGTTTGGGCCATCCGCGGCGGACGTCGTCGAGGGGAACCGCCCTGAGCCAGACCTGGCGTGGGTGCATCAGGAGCTTCGACGCCCGGGGGTCACGCTGGAGCTGCTCCATGTGGAGTACCTGGCCGCCCACCCGACCGGCTACCGTTACTCGGCGTTCTGCGCTCGCTATCGCGCGTGGCGGGCCCGGCAGCGGCTCTCGATGCGGCAGGTGCACACGGCCGGCGACAAGGCGTTCGTCGACTACGCCGGCGTGCGCCCGACGATCGTCGAGGCCCTGACCGGGGAGGTGATCGCCGTCGAACTCTTCGTGGCGGTGCTGGGCGCCTCGAACTACACGTTTGCGGAGGCGACCCGCACGCAACAGAGCGTGGACTGGATCAGCAGCCACGTCCACGCCGTCGAGTACTTTGCCGGCGTGCCGGCGGTCTGGGTCCCCGACCAATTGCGGACGGGGGTGACGGTCCCGTGCCGCTACGAGCCGGGGGTGCAGCGCACCTACGCCGAGTGGGCCGCGCACTATCACACCGTCATCATTCCGGCGCGGCCGGCGAAACCGCGGGACAAAGCGAAGGTCGAAGTGGCCGTGCAGGTCGCCGAGCGTTGGATTCTGGCGCGGCTGCGGCATGAGACCTTCTTCAGTCTGGTCGCGCTCAATGCGCGGATCCACGAGCTGCTCCTCGCCCTCAATGCCCGGCCGATGAAGACCTACGGCGGGGCCTCGCGCGCGGATCTGTTCGCGCGCTTCGATCGGCCGGCGCTGCAGCCGCTCCCGGCCGAGCGGTTTGTCCACGCCGACTGGCTCCGCGCGCGCGTCAACATCGACTACCACGTCGAGGTCGAGCGCCACTACTACTCGGTCCCGCATACGCTGATTCACGAGGTGCTCGACGTCCGTCTGTCGGCCACCACGGTCGAGCTCTTCCAGCGGGGCACGCGCGTGTGGCTGCACGCGCGCAGCTTCGTGGCGGGCCGTCACACGACGGTCCCGGACCACATGCCGAAGGCGCATCGCGCCCACCTGGAGTGGAGTCCCTCCCGGCTCCTCCGCTGGGGCGCCACCATTGGGGCCGCGACCGAAGCCCTGGTCCAGCAGATTCTCGAGAGCCGGCCGCATCCGGAGCAAGGGTATCGCTCCTGTCTCGGGCTGCTGCGCCTCGCCAAGCAGTACGGTCCCGAGCGACTGAATGCCGCCTGCGACCGCGCCCGCGTGGCCGGCGCCCGGTCGTATCGCCACGTCGACGCGATTCTCAAGCACGGGCTGGACCGCCAGCCGATCCTGATCGACGACGGGGCGAGCCGCCCGGCGCCGGTCCATCCCAACGTCCGCGGTCCCGCCTACTACCACGAAGGAGAGCCCTCATGATCACCGCCACCCTCGACCGGCTGCGCCAGCTGCGGCTCGGCGCCATGGCCGACGCCTATCTCGCCCAGCACCAGGACACCAGCCTGTCCACCCTCAGTTTCGACGAGCGGGTCAGCATGCTCGTCGATGCGGAGCATCTCTTTCGCGGCAATCGCGCGCTCGCACGGCGCCTGAAAGAGGCAAAGCTCCGCATGCCACAGGCCTGCCTCGAAGACGTCGATCACAGTCCACGGCGGGGTCTCGACCGCGCGCTCCTCCGCCAACTCGCGACGTGCCGGTGGATCGCCGAGCATCAGAATGTGCTGATTACCGGCGCGACCGGCGTCGGCAAGACGTATCTCGCCTGCGCGCTGGGCCAGCAAGCCTGTCGACAGGGCTATCGCGCGATCTACCGCCGCTTGCCGCGGCTGTTTGAGGAACTCACGCTGGCGCACGCCGACGGCTCCTACACCACGCTGCTGGCCCGACTCGCCCGCGTCGATGTGCTCGTGCTCGACGACTGGGGGCTCGCCGCGGTCAAGGATGTCCACCGCCACGACTTGCTCGAGATGCTGGATGATCGAGACGGCAGCCGCTCGACGGTCATCACGAGCCAACTGCCGCGCGAGCGCTGGCACGACTACCTGGGGGATCCCACGGTCGCCGACGCGATTCTCGATCGTCTCGTCCACCGCGCGCATCCGATGGCCCTGACGGGACCCTCACGACGCAAAGAGCCGCCGCCGAAGAAGGCGGCGGACGAGTAAGCCAGGCCGTGGACGCTGCCAGACCCATGGAAACCCCAGAACGGTTTCCACAGGTCTTTGGAAAACCGCACAGAGCGCGGTTTCCCACAGCGCCCACCGCCGTCATCGATACGGGTCAAGAAAGGCACGAAATACCGGGCCGGTTTGCCGGAGGAGACCAGAACTCGTACACTGCCACACGCCAAGCGTCGCTTCGCTCCGATCACGAAGCGTGGTCCCACTGATCACGATGGCGTGGACTGAGTGATCACGATGCCGCG
>DATKDY010000212.1:0-19328 GCA_035512515.1 Vicinamibacterales bacterium | reverse complement strand
TGGGATGTGGGAAGCGCTCATGTGCTGGCTCAACTCGGCTTCCCCGCTTTGGCGACGACCAGCTCGGGGTTCGCGTGGTCGCTGGGACGGCCCGACAATCACGTCTCGCTGGACGAGGCGCTGGCGCACTTCAGATCGATGGCGAACGTTGTGAGCGTCCCGGTCAACGCCGACTTCGAGGGCGGGTTTGCCATTGCACCCGACGGCGTGGCGGCCAATGTGTCTGCGGCCGTAGAAACCGGCGTCGCCGGGCTGTCGATCGAAGACTCGACCGGCGAGGCGTCGGACCCGCTCTTCGCATTCGAGCTGGCGGTCGCGCGCATCCGCGCGGCGCGCCGGGCGATCGACGACAGCGGCACCGGCGTGCTGCTCACCGCTCGTTCAGAAGGCTTTCTCGTCGGGCGTCCTGATCTCGACGAGACGATCCGCCGGCTGCGCGCGTACGGCGACGCCGGTGCCGATTGCCTGTATGCGCCGGGGCTGGGTTCGACCACCGACATCGCTGCCGTCGTCTCCGCCGCGGCGCCGAAACCAGTCAACGTGCTGGTCGGGAGCGATTTTGCGACTGTGGCGGAACTCGCGGGGCTCGGTGTGCGCCGAATCAGCGTCGGCGGTGCGCTGGCGCGCGCGGCCTGGACAGGCTTGCTCGACGCGGCAAAAGAAATCGCCGAGCGCGGAACGTTCAGCGCCCTGGGGCGTGCAGTCGCGTTTGCCGATCTGAATCGAATGATGTCGCAGTCGCCGTAGTCCACCTGAGAGGAAGGAGCGCGCAACCGTGACGTTCGACGAGCTCAGCGCGCGTTGCGCGTGGCGCCCGATCCCGGGCTGCCCCGGCCGATTTGTCCTGGCGTCTGGGCCGAGTCGCATCCCGCCAGACGCCCTTGTCCTGCGCAGTGTCGAAGTCACCGAGCACACGGTGGCTGCGGCAACGGATCCGGTCATCGTCACGTCATTCGACGAGGGTGGGCTGATCTCGTATCGAAAGCCTGACGGGACGTTTGTCCACACGCTGAATTCGAGCGAGGGATTCGAGCGCAAGTTGCGGCAGCTCGGCATCCGGTGACTCACGGGGCCGCCGGCATCTCCGCTCCGCCCGTTTCCGCCTTCCTGTAACCCGGCCCACGCAGTGCTCGTCCCGGCTTCGCGCCGGTGTGCTGCCCGGCATCAATGACCAGGACACCGTTGACCAGCACGAAGGAGACGCCCTCCGCATACGACTTCGGCTTTTCGAACGAGTTGGTTTCGCGGACGAGGGCCGGATCGAACACCGCAATGTCCGCGACGGCGCCCTCTTTGATCTGACCTCGATCGGCAAGCCCGAGAATCTGCGCCGGCAACGACGTCATCTTGCGCACCGCGTCGGGCAGCGTGAGCACCTTCTGATCGCGTACGTAGTGGCCGAGCACGCGCGCGCTGGTGGCGTAGTTGCGCGGGTGCGGCAAGCCAGGCGCCTCGAGATTGATCGCGGAGCCGTCGCTGGCAATGGCGACCCAGGGGAGCTTCATCACCGTGCGCACATCCTCTTCGGACATCGTGTGGAAGATCCCGCTGATATTGCCCCCCTCTTCGGCCATCAGATCGATGCACGTATCCATCGGGTCGGCGTCGCCGCGGAGCTTCGCGATCTCGGCGATCCGCTGGCCCTCGTACTGGCGGTTCTTCTCGGTTCGGGCGCGGGCCAGCACGATGCCCTCCCACCAGCCGTGCTCCTTCGCCCAGGCGATGAAATCCGGATCGCTCTTCAGCCTGGTCCGCAGTGATCGATCGCGCAGGCGCTCGGCAAAGCGGTCGGGGCCGCCTTCGCGCATCCACAGGGGAAAGAACGCACTCCACCCGTGGAACATCGCCGTGTAGGGGTATTGATTGGCGGTGATGTCCAGGCCACGCGCGCGCGCGGTCTCGAGCTGACCGATGAAGCGGCCGATCGTGCCCCAGTTCTCGCGGGCTCGCACCTTGAAGTGGAAGATGTGCACGGGAATCTTCGCCTCTTCGGCGACGCGAATCGCGAACTCCAGCTCCTTGCCCTGATCGAAGCCCTCGCTGCCGGTATGCGACGTGTAGTTTCCGCCGAAGGACTGAACGACCCGCGCCATCTCGAGGATCTCGCGCGGGTGATCGGGACCGCCGCTCTCGAAGCGCGTCACCAGACCCCACGCGCCCTCGCGCATCGATCGGGCGACGAGATCACGCATCCGGGCCAGCTCCTGGGGCGATGCCGGGCTCGTGTCGTAGCCCTTGACGACGCGGCGCACCTGCCCCGCCGCAACGTGCGCGATCACGTTGATCGAGATGCCCTGCTTCTCCAGCCGCTCGAAATACCCGGTGAACGTCGTCCAGTCGGGGCGGACCGCGTCGCCGCCGGTCTCTTCCAGGCCGTCTCGCGGCGCCACCGAGGTGCTTTCGCCCATCACGTCGAGGGTCACGCCTTGCCGCACCTTGCTTTGCGCCGTGCCATCCGCCAGCAGCGGCATCTCGGAGTGCGTGTGCAGATCGATGAACCCGGGTGAGACGACGAGACCGGTGGCGTCGACGACGCGGCGCGCCGTGCGTGCGCGCAGATCGCCAATGGCCGCAATGCGATCGGCACGGACGGCGACGTCCGCACGCGTCGCCGGCGCACCGGTGCCGTCCAGTACCTGGCCGCCGCGGATGATGAGATCGAAGTCTGGCTGCTGGCTGGCGCCCGGCACCGCGGCGAGTCCGGAGACCGCCACAGCCAGCGTGGAGACGAGCACATGTAACCGCGTCATCGGACGACCTCCTCGTGTAATGAGGGGGAAGTATATGGTACGGGCCGTCGCGACGCTCAGATCACGGTGCCACCTGTCGCGTCCGTCCCGTCCTCGACGCCGAGGCGCGCCGGCGTCGTCCCGGTTCCGCGAAACCGGATCTGCATCGTCCCGGCGTGCAGCCAGCCCTCGCGGTCGGCCTGTTGTGCGACGTACTGGGATCCAGCAAGGCAGAAGATCTCCGGCTGCTTGGTATCGCGGTCGATGACGATGACCTCGCGAGTGCCGATCGCCGCGTAGAAGGGGAGCTTCTCGTCGGTCTCGTCGTGCGGGGAGCGGATCTCGATCACGGCGTCTGGCCCGCCGTGCCGGACGCCATCTTCGGCCCCTTCCCACATCTCGTCGTGGCGGTCCAGGCCCCACGCCTTGCGCCGCGCCAGCTCTTCGTCGCTGATGTAGGAAAGTACGGCTCGCATATTCCCTATTCTACGGATCCAGCCGGCACCCTGGACGACGATGGCATCGTCGTCCCGGTCGCGTCAACGGGCTTGGTTTTAGGGCCCGGACATTCAGCGCGCGTCGTCCGATGGCGCGCCCTGTTCGAGCCAGCGCCTGAATTCGCCGGACGCCTGCGCCAGCCGCCAGTCGTCGAACACGGCACGTGCCATCGCGCGGGTGGGGCCCGCGAGCTCCTGCGCCGGACACGTCAACGGATAGTGAAGCAGCCACGCTTCGAACGCGTCGGGCGCGGGGTCGTCTTCGACGACCCGCTCCAGCAGCGCACGCTTGATGGCCAGTCCGAATGCGTCCGGCGTCTGATCGCGCTTTCGGCGGCGGCGGCGTCCCTCCGCCGCTTCGAGCGCGGCGAGCAGCGCCCGGCACACCTCGGCAGGGCGCGGCGCGCGAAGAGCGTCGTTTCGAGTGGTCATGTGTTCCACGCGAACAGCCGCCGCCGTGCGGCGTGCGCCGTGACCGTCACCGCCAGCGGGTAACCCGCACCCTGCGGCCGCCTATAGCCGGCGTCGAGCGCGGCAATGTCGAGATCGACGCTCGCGAGATCCTCCAGATAGACGGAGCCTGGGGAGCAGCCTTGAAGCCTCGTGAACGCCTTGAGATATCCGCGGCACTTCGTGCACGCCTCGATGGCCTGGGTCGGTGCCCCGCTCTGAGGCACGAGCGTCAGTAACTGCTCGTGATCGCTGTTGTCGCAGTACGAGCATTGCAGCATCCGCGCGTACCATTCAGCGCCGCACCGGCCGCACCGGGCGTGCCGTGCCCGCTCGATGCCTCGAACTTCGACGAACGCCGGCCGGGACGCGCAGATTGGACAGTACGGCGCGGCCCAGGTCTTCGGAATCACCGCGGCCCACTGGCGATGGCACGCCTGCAGGAAAGGGATGCCCCACAACGCACTGACCGCCTGGAGCGAGTCGGCGTCGATGCCGCGCCTCGCCGCAGTCTCCTTGACGACGTCGCTGTCCTGGGACACGGATGCGGCAAAGAGCGCCAGCGCGCCGGGCTCGTCATTCAGCACGCGGTCAAGCGTCGCCATCGTCCCGCTCCCGGAGCGTGATGCTTTCTGGATCAATCGCGTGAGGCTCCGGCCGAGCACGTTCCGCGGGACCGCGACAGACGCGTTGGCCAGCAGCGGCACGGCCGGGCCCGACGCGGGTGCGCACGATTGGGCCGCGGCATCCCAGACGGGATCATTCGCCTGCTCGCAGATTTCTGCCACGACGGCCAGCCACGGCGTCCATTCGGGCCGGCCCTGTTTGAGCGTGTCGAGAGCGGACGCGGCTGTGCTCATGGCTGGCTTGTCTGTCGGGCATGTTCCGCGGGTTCCAGCGACGGATACTCCTCGTCGATCAGAAGCGGTGTCCGCCAATACTGCGCCGAGCCCTCGTGCATCTTCACGACCTCCGCGTGGTTCAGCGGATCAGCGCCTGGCCCCCCGCCCCGCACCCGCGTAGACTCCGGACTGACGCACCCGGCGAGCGCGAGCACTGAAACCAGGATGAGCGTCAGCAACCGCGCGCTTCTGATCGTCATCAGACCGCCTCGGACGACAGGACGACCACAACGCGCAAAAGAAAGCCGCCGATCAACACGAGGACTGCGCTGGTGGTTGCGCGCAGAGACAGGCGGCGCGGCTGCCACGCCGCGACGAGCGGCACGAGCAGGCCCGGGATGACGACGCCCACGACCAGCAGCAGACCCCACGCGTTCACCCAGGCGCGCAGGACGGGACCGAGCGATATGATGACGGCGACCAGCACCACCAGTTCGAGCGCGATCACCCACGCATCCATGCGGTCGAGGTCGTGGACCGCGCGCATCCGCCAGCCAAACCTGTGGGCGAGCAGGATCAGGAGCGCTGCCGACGTGGACGCGGCGGAGACGACGAAGAGCATGCCGAGCAGCGGCGTGTCCGACCAGATCGGGCGGTTCGTGACCGCAAGCAGCACGCCCGTATAGCTCGCAATGTAGAAGCCGGCGATGCCGCCGAGCACGGCGATGACGACCCCGACGATCGATGGCGGGCGCAGTCGCCGCGCCGCGTGCCACGGCACCGGCGCGCGCCGCAACAGTGGCCAGCGCTCGCGCATCTCGTCGTCTTCGGCCAGAGCGGCGACGAACGACAGGAACGTGAGGCCGCCGAAGATGAGCAAGGCCCAGGAGCCAATGGACATCGGCGACCAGTACTTGAACATCGGCTCGAACGTGTTCCGCTCGATCAGCATGTGCCAGAAGCGCAACGGCCGCGAGAGGTCCAAGATGAGCAGCACGCCACACAGCGAGACGAGCGGAAAGGCGATGTAGTAGCCGAGACGCGCCAGCGGGCGATCCTCTCGCCTGCCGAACACGTCGATCATCGCCGCGAGAAAATAGCTGCCCGCGGCGAGCCCGCCGAAGAAGAAATACAGCACGATCCACCACCGCCAGTGGGGCGCGTAGGTGAAGAACGTGCTGGACGGCGCATCGATCACGATTGCCCCTCGATCTGCTCGCTCGCTCCCCGGCCGCGGAAACTGAAGATGCCGGCCAGCGCCACCAGCACGGCCCCGACGGCGGAATAGATCGAACTGGGAATGAGGTTGCGGGACGGCAACTTCGGGTCGGGCGGCAGGCCGTACACTTCGGGCCGATCGACCAGCAGAAAGAACGAGTTGAGCCCGCCCAGCATCGTCTCGTCGGCGCCATAGAGATAGGCGCGGCTTTCGCCGCCCTGGTGCAGTTGCTCGACGCGGCGCTGGGCGCGATCGCGCAGCTCGCGGATCGTGCCGAACTGGATTGAGTCGGTCGGGCAGGCCTTCGAGCAGGCCGGCTCGAGCCCGTTCTGCAGCCGGTCGTAGCAGAGCGTGCACTTCTGCGCCGTGTTCGAGACCGGGTTGACCTCGATCACGCCGAACGGGCAGGCGGCAATGCACGCCCGGCAGCCGTTGCAGGTGTTGGACTGAATCACGACGGTGTCGAACTCGGTCCGGATGATGGCGCCGGTGGGACACACTTCGAGGCAGCCCGCCTGCACGCAGTGCTTGCAGACGTCGCTCATCAGCAGCCAGCGTCCATCGGCGCGATCCTCCGGAAACTGCTCGATGAACTTGACGTGGCGCCAGTGAATGCCATCGAGGCGGCGTGTGTTGTCGTAACTGTCGCCGCTCAGCGTGTTCACGCCGCCGTTGGTGCTGGGGAGCTGGTTCCACTCCTTGCACGCGACCTCGCAGGCTTTGCAGCCGATGCAAACCGTCGTGTCGGTGTAAAAACCCATGGGCTCAGCCATCTCACGCCTTTTCGATGTTGCAGACAAACGCTTTCCCTTCGTGAATCGACACGTTGGGATCGCCGACAAATGCGGTCAGGTCGTTCGAGACATCGCCGGTGACCAGACCCTCGTAGCCCCAGTGCCAGGGCAATCCCACCTGATGCACCGTGCGGCCATCGACCTGCAGCGGCCGGAGCCGGCGTGTCACGAGCGCTTTCGCCCGCACGTCGGCACGCGGGCTGGAGATACGCACCCAGTCGAGGTTGCCAATACCCTTCTCGGTTGCCAGCTCCGGGCTGATCTCGACGAATGGCTCAGGCTGTAATTCCGACAGCCGCGGCAGCCATCGGCTCATCGCGCCAGACAGGTAATGCTCGGTGAGGCGGTAGGTGGTGATCACATACGGGAACTTCGGATCGCCTGGCGGCGACAACGGGTTGCCCGGCTCCTGCCACGACTTCATCACCGGGCTGACCTGCTGCGGGTAGAGCGGATTGCGCACGGGCGACTCGACGGGTTCGTAGTGCGCCGGCAACGGCCCGTCGACGAGCCCGGTCGGCACGTACAGCCAGCCGACGCCGTCCGCCTTCAAGATGAAGGGCGACGCGCCGGACAGCGCGTCGAGGCCTGTCGCACCCGGCCTGGCCCGGTCGGTGGGCGGCTTGTCGACCGGAAAGTCCGGCGAGTCATACCCCGTCCACTGCGATCCGTCCCACCACACCCATTTCTTCCGCTCGCTCCATGGCTTGCCTTGCGGATCCGCGGACGCGCGGTTGTACAAGAGACGCCGGTTCGACGGCCACGCATACCCCCAGTTCAAGTGCGCGCCTGGCTCGCCTGGCGGATCCGGATCTTTTTTGGCGGCGAGATTCTGACCGGGGGCGGGGTACATGCCCGAATAAATCCACGACGCGCAAGCCGTCGATCCGTCGTCTTTCAGATCGGCCATGCTGACGACGTGCTTTTCAGGATCGGCGCTGAAGTAGCCGTGCATCTCCTTCAGGATCTTGTGCGCCGACGGTTCGCCGCGCTGACGCTCGTGCTCATCTTCGTGTTCGTATTCCCACAGCAGATGCTTGAAGCCCTGGTCGCGCGGTGAGTCGCTGGCAGCATACAGTTGCTTGAGACGCTTGCCGAGCTGGTAGGTGAACCACAGATCGCTGCGGCAATCGCCCGGCGCCTCTGCGGCCTTGAAGTGCGTCTGCAGCAACCGCTGCGTGTTCGTGAACGTGCCTTCCGTCTCCGCCACCTGCGCGGAGGGAAAAAAGAAGACCTCGGTCTTGATGTCCTGCGGCGCGACCTCGCCGCCGGTCACCTCCGGGGCGGTCTTCCAGAAGGTGGCCGTCTCCTGCACCCAGTTGTCCTTGACCACGAGCCAGTCGAGCTGACGGAGGGCCGATCGTTCGAGTTTGGCGTTGAGCGACGTCGCCGGATTCTGCCCGATGCACAGCATTCCCTTGACGTGACCGTCGCGCATGGCGAGAAACATCGGCATGTGCGAGTGGTCGCCGAAGATCCTGGGGTGCCAGTCGTAGCCGAAATCGTTGTCGCGGGTCGCGGCCTCGCCGTACATCGACTTTAGATACGAGACGAGAAACTTCGGCATGTTTGCCCAATACCCAGTCGGCAACGTTTCCGCTTCGAGATAGCGGTCGAGCGAATCGTGGGCCTTGAGCGCCGTGGGGTGCGGCATGTAGCCATGAATGGAGTGGTACAGCGTCGGCACGTCGGTGGAGCCCTGAATCGACGCGTGCCCGCGCAGCGCCATGATGCCGGCGCCGGGACGGCCGAAGTTGCCGAGCAGCAGCTGGAGCAGCGCACAGCAGCCGATGATTTGCGGTCCTTTCGTGTGCTGCGTCCACGCGACGGCGTACGCGAAGGACGTCGTGCGATCGGGGCCCGAGTTGGTCAGGATGGCATCGGCCACCCTGAGGAACGTGTCTCGGGGGCAGCCGGTGGTGCGCTCCACCATCTCGGGGGTATACCGATTGAAATGTCGCTTGACGATTTGCAACACACAGCGCGGGTCCTGCAGCGTGTCGTCCCGCTCAGGCGCGGGTTTCAGGAGCGACTTGATCAACCCATCGTAAGGAGGCCCGGTCGGTCCTCGGCCCGGAGTCGCTTCAGTACCCGATTTGATCGTGGACACCTCGCCCGACTGTGCGGTGCCCGCGACCCTGCCCTGAGCGCCAACCTCAGCACCCGAGTACTGCCAACTGCTGTTCTCGTACTGGTTGGCGAAGCCGTTGTACGGCCACTCCGGCGTGCCGCTGGTGTATGCCATCAGCCCCGAGAAGACGCCGTTGTTGTCCTCGGCATCACGATACGCGGCGTTGATGATCGTCGCCGCGTTCGTGTAATTCACGACCCAGGATCGAAAGAACGGCTCGGTGTTCCACCGCGCGCTGTTGATCACGTGGCGAACGAGGCCGCCGAGGAAGGCGATGTCGGAGCCAGCGCGAATGGGCGCATAGATATCCGAAACCGCGCTCGTCCGCGTGAAGCGCGGGTCCACGTGGATGAGCGTCGCGCCGTGCTCGACCTTCGCCTGCATGGGCCAGCGGAACGCCACCGGGTGGTTCTCCGCCATGTTCGATCCCATGACGACGATGCAGTCCGAATCCGCCATGCTGCGCGGATACATCGTCGCCGCGCCACGCCCGAGCCGTGTCCCCAGACCGGGGACGCTGGAGCTATGTCATATGCGTGCCTGGTTTTCGATGGGGACGATCCCGAGACCACGCATCAGCTTCTGCTGGAGGTGATTCCACTCGATGTCGAGCGTCGCGCCGCCCAGGGAAAAGATCGCCGTGCACGCGTTGACGAGCTTTCCATTCTGCAGGCGCTCACGGAAGTGCTCGTCGCGCGCCTGCTTGACCAGCTCCGCCACGCGCTCCATGGCGCGCTCGAGGTCCCACACTTCCCACTCGGTGGCGCCGGGTGCGCGGTGCATCACCCTGGTTGGCCGATTCGGGTTGATGTGAAGCTGGAATGTCGCCGCGCCCTTGGGGCACAGCGTGCCTTCGTTGTGCGGACTCCGCGGATCGCCCTCGATATTGACGATCTGGCCGTCAACCGTGTGGATGAGCGTCGCGCATCCGACGGCGCAGAAGGGACAGACGCTCGGTGTGACGTGGGCTGTGGCGATGCGTAACTGCTGGGCCTGAGCCACGGCTGGTGCGAGATTGGCGCCTGACGCGATCAGCCCGCCAAGCGCGGTGCCGCCGCCGCCGGCAAGCGACAGGCGAAGCAGGTCGCGCCTGGTCATTGTCATCGACATGCTCCCTCCGCAGGGTTCACAGCTCGTGTCGCGGGCATGCCGCCCGATCAACCGCTCGACCGCCGCAGTGTCGCGCGGACGCCGGCAGGAAGCAAGAAATTCGTCAGAATTCGGTTCTAGACATTCAACAAAAATCTAGAATGTGCCATACTGCCTTAATGGCGCTGAGCATCAAGCACGACGAGGCGGACCGGCTGGCGCGGGCGCTCGCACGGGAAACCGGCGAATCGCTGACCGAGGCGGTCGTCACCGCGCTCCGCGAGCGGCTGGGCCGCGTGCGCCGGCCACGCCGGGCCAGGCAGCTGCAGGCGGAGATCCGCGCCATTCAACAGCGCGTCGCGGCGCTCCCGGTGCTCGACACGCGGTCCGCCGACGAGATCCTCGACTACGACCAGCACGGCCTGCCGCGCTGATGGTCGTCGATACGTCGGCGCTTCTCGCCATTTATCTCGCCGAGCCTGATTCGGGCCGGTTCGAAGCCGCCATCCTGCATGCCGCGGCGGCATTCATCTCCGCCGGCACGCTGCTCGAAACCGCCGTCGTGGTCGAAGCGCGACACGGCAAGGCCGGAGCAGTCGAACTCGACCGCCTGCTGAAGAAACTCGGCGTCAGCACTGTCGCGGTCGACGCCGAACAGGTTGAAGCCGCCCGCCTCGCCTGCAGGAAGTACGGGAAGGGCCGGCATCCCGCGGACCTGAACTACGGCGACCTGTTCGCGTATGCCTTGGCGACGACGACCGTTGAGCCGCTTCTCTTCAAGTGCGACGATTTCTCGAAGACGGACGTCGTCAACGCGCTGACCGAATGAGCCCGGTCACGCTGAATGCGATTGCGAGGCCCGCCACCATCCCGATCGCGCTCAGTCGAAGCCCCTCGACGAGCACGAGGCACCGCCAATCAAACGATGGAGGGGCCCGTTTGTGGGACGCTTGGCGGGATTTGCGGCCGGCCGGACAGCGTATCCGCGCCGCGCCTCGACCAGCGCCTGGGGCGCTGGCGTCTGCCCCCGACTTCGTCGAGGTGCTTCAGCAAGTCGGCTGGTCCTCGTACACGCGGTAGGCTCCGGCGCGCTCGAGTTCCTCCATGCCGTACCCCCTCCAGATCGAATACGAATGCCGTCGGTTGATGAACGACCAGCTCAGTCATGCTGGATCCGCTCGAATAGCATCGAATCTGGATGAAGTGCCCGAGACCCTACCTGCCCCACCTGCCCCACCTGTGCCACCTGCCCTACCCGCCCTACCTGCCCTGAGCGAGCGCAGCGAGTCGAAGGGGCGCGGTCTGGAAGACCCCGTGCGTGTGCGGCGGGTCGTCGTCGTTCGTCGTCTGGGCGAGATCGAACCACAGGTCCCACGCGAGGGCCAGCTCCTCGTCGGACAATTCCCGGAGGTCCAGGTCATCGTCACTGAGCATCGTCATCAGATTCTTCCTCGAGCTCCACGCGTGGCGGCAGGAGGCGCTCGGCCAGGCTGGCGACTCGCTCGTGCGCACCTGGCAGCCGCCGGTCGGCCGCGCTGAGCTGAGCGAATGCCTCGAGATATGGCTTGGCGGCCACCGCATAGGCATCGAGCCGTGTCCGATCCCTCTGCTGGTGCCGGTCCTGCTCCCGCGCGAGGGCGACGACTACCGCGTCGCGATCGCCAGCACGCGCGGCACCAACGGATGGCCGGCGCACACCGGCCCCATACGACGGCGCAAGCTGCAGCAGCCGCTCGGCGTCGGTCGTCACCAGTATTTCACGCTCCGGCGGCAGGCGCGTCGCCAGCTCGCCGATGACCGCATAGTCCTTCGCGCGCTGTGTGCGCTTCATCCTGATGAGCGACTCGAGATCGATCACCAGGAACGGATCGCGGGCGCTGGCGAACAGCCGCTCGATGGCCACCGGCTCGACTCTTGGCGGCCGGCTGACGAAGTCACATCGCACCCGGCGCTGCTTGTCGTCGCTGAACTCGAAGTGGCTGGACCAGCCGCCAGCCAGCCATCGCGGATCGAGTGGCGCGCCCGGACGGTAGGACGCGCCGCGCGCGGTGAGGACGTCGAGGACGCTGCCGCACGCCTCGGTCGTCTCCCGAATCACCCAATCGCCGTCCTTGCTCATGATGGCGACGCGATAATGTACGACTGCCTGCCCGGACGCCAGCGCCACGATCGGACCGCGCTCGTTGAACGCGCGGGTCAGGTCGAAATACACGTTCGCGGCCACAGCGCCATTGTAGTCGTGCGCTTCGCAATGGAGCGTCTCGCCGGACACACGTCGCGCGGGCGTTCTCACTCACGCGTGCGGAATCAGCGGTTGCGGCGCCGTCACCTCGTCTTGCAGCCCGGCTCGCAAGAGCGACAGCGCGGCGTAGGTGACCACCACCAGCACCAGCCACCGCAGTGCCCCGAGCGGGAGCGATTGCACCAGCCACGCGGCCACGATCACGCCCGGGATGCCGCCGATCGTCAACCCGAGCGCGGCGCGCCCGTGAAAGCGGCCCGCGTTGAGGAACCGTACGCCGGCAATGGTGGCGACAAACGCCCCGGACCCCATCATGATCGGGAATGCGGCCCGCGGGTCCATCCCGAGGAGACTGAACATGATCAGGCTCGGTGCGTAATTGCCAATCCCGAGCGTCAGCAGCGCCCCGAGCGCGAAATTGATCACGAGTGCGACGACCAGCGCGCGCGGCGTGAGCGCAAGCGCCGTGCCGCCGGCGGGCACCTGCCCGAGCATGCCGAGCAGCATGAACACCGCGGCAACGAGCAGCGCGCACCCGATCGCCAGTTGCACCGCCCGTCGCGATAACGACGTGACCACGCCGGCCCCCAGCCAGCCGCCCGCGACGCAGGCGACGATCAGCACGACCAGCTGCAGCGGATCAACGCCGACGGCGCTGACGAAGAACATCGCCTGCGTGACCACGGGCAGGGCGTGACCAACGATCAGCGTGCCGGGGATCAGTTCGTCCGGTACGAGGCGGAGCAGGCGAAAGACCGCCGTGGTCGGCGCGAACGACCCGATGCCGAGGGTGTCGAAGAAGTTCGTGATGAAGCCAATGGCCAGGTGGGGCACCGCTGGTGACCCGCCGTCCGCGGCTGACCTCGACAGGCGCTTCGCCGTCTGCATCCAGAGAACGACGAGCAGCACACCGCTCGCCGTGAGCGCACCGAGCAGCATCACCACCAGGGTCACGGGCGAGACGGTATAGTACGCACGGCCCTTTACGCAAGGAACGGTCATGACGGAACGTGACGATGACGACGATTTCTTCGAGCTTTACGATCTGCGCGTCGAGGTCGTGGCGACGGATCGGCCGATGGTGTGCGGGCACCGCGCCGGTGACTGGCTCGAGGTGCGCGGCGAAGCGCTCTCGCTGCCGGCAGGACAGTCGTTTTCGTTGTATGCGCTCGCGGCACTGCTGCCCCTCCTGCCGGCGAAACAGCGCCCCACCCATGCCCACGACTGGATGACCACCGACGCCGACATCGCCTGTCCGGATCCCCATTGCGGCGCACGATTTCGCATCACGCGCATCGGCACACGCACGTTCCGGCATCGTGAGGTCACCGCCGTGCCCTTGCCGCCCGAATGATCCGTGAGCTGCCGCGGGCCCGGCTCACGGAGGCCTATTCGATTTCCTGCCTGCTCAAAGGCGGGTGGCAACTGGCCGGCGGCCACGGTGAGGTCGATGCCGCCGTGGCGCTCGACGACATGGATCGATTCGTCGATGCGGGCATCACGACGTTCGACTGCGCTGACATTTACCAGGGCGTCGAAGCCCTGATCGGGGAATGGCTGACGCGAAGGCGCCGCGGCCGCCGCGATCGGCCCGTTCAAGTACACACCAAGTACGTGCCGGACCTCGATGGGCTGAAGTCGCATTCGCGTGCCGACGTGAGTCGCGGCATCGACCGATCGCTCGCGCGTCTCGGCGTCGAGTCGCTCGATCTGGTGCAGTTGCACTGGTGGGATTACGATGTGCCTGGGTACGTCGAGGCCGCCGGTTGGCTGGACGAGTTACGTCGCGCGGGAAAAATCCGGCACCTCGGGCTGACCAATTTCGATCGCCGGCGCCTCGCGGACATCATCGACGCCGGCATTCCCCTCGTCTCTCACCAGGTGCAGTACTCCGTGCTGGATCGGCGGCCGGCGGAGGGAATGGCGGCGCTCTGTGGGCACCACGGCCTCGGCCTGCTGTGTTACGGCGCGCTCGCGGGCGGGTTCCTGTCACGGCGCTACCTGGGCAGCGCCGCGCCGGCGCCTCCACTCGACAATCGATCGCTGGTGAAGTACCGCCTCATCATCGATGAGTTTGGCGGGTGGGAGCGCTTTCAGCAGATGCTCACGGTCCTCGACGCGGTGGCGGCCCGTCACGGCGTCGGCATCGGCGCCGTGGCGATCCGATGGGTGCTCGATCAGCCCGGCGTGGCCGGTGTCATTGTCGGGGCGCGTCATGCCCGGCATCTCGATGAGACCATCCAGGCCTGCGCGTGTGCCCTCGACGCCGAGGACCGCGGCGCGATTGCGCGCGTGCAGGCGGCCTCGAGCGGTCCCGCCGGAGAGGTCTACGGCCTCGAGCGCGTCAAGGGCGGACCGCACGCGACGATCATGCGCTATTCGCTCAATCGCGACACCACAGCGGCCGAATGATACCCTCTCGGCATGTCGGCCGAAGGCTACGCTCGTGTCGAACCGGAGTTGCGTCTGTGATGTCGGCCCGACAGGGGGCGTGGGATTGGCGCTCCGAGGCCGCCAAGGTTACCGCGCCAGTGCTGACCGTACACGGGACATACGACAACCTCCCGATCGCGGCGTCTCGAGAGTGGGTGCAGTCATTCCCCGACGCGCGCCTTCTGCTCATCGAAGGGGCCGGGCACTATCCACATTTCGAGCAGCCGGACATGTTCATCGCGAGCCTCGCGACCTTCTTCGACGGTGGCTGGCCATCCAACGCGACACCACCATAGTCGGATAATCTCATCGTCATGAATGCCCTTCCCGCACCCGTCCGTTCGGTCTTGCACGCCATCGGGCGCACACCGGTCGTGCAGCTCCAACGCATCGCGTCACCGCAGTGCGCCGAGGTCTTCATCAAGCTCGAATACTTCAATCCGACGGGTTCCTACAAAGATCGGATGGCGCTCGCCATGATCGAGGGGGCTGAGCGGCGCGGCGCATTGCGCCCGGGGATGCGCGTCGTCGAGTACACCGGCGGCAGCACCGGTTCGTCGCTGGCGATGGTCTGCGCGATGAAGGGCTACGTATTCCATCCGCTCTCGTCGGATGCGTTCGCCGCGGAGAAACTCGAGACGATGCGCGCGTTCGGCGCTGACCTCGAGATCGTGCCGAGCGACGGCGGGAAGGTGACGCCGGCGTTGTTCGATCGTTTCAAGGCGCGGATAGCCGAATTGACCGAGGATCGGAACACGTTCTGGACCGATCAGTTCCACAACCCGGACGCGCTGGATGGCTACGTCAACATCGGGCGTGAGCTCGTCGAGCAGATCGGCTGCGTCGATGCCTTCGTCGGCGCGGTGGGAACCGCGGGCATGCTAGTCGGCGTCGCGCGTGCCTTCAAGGAAGCGGGCGCGACCACGCGGATCATCGCGCTCGAGCCGTCGACGTCGCCGTTTCTGACGACGGGCCGAGGCGGCCCCCATCGTGTCGAGGGTACCGCCGCGGGTTTTTGGCCGCCGCACCTGGTTGCCGGCTCGTTCGACGAAGCGCGCGCGATCGACGAAGACGAGGCGCGCGCGATGGCACGCCGGGCGGCACGCGAGGAGGGCATTTTCGCGGGAACGTCAACGGGCGTGAACCTGGCCGGTGCGCTGCAGCTGGCACAAGAGCTCGGGCCCGGCAAGATCGTGGCAACCGTCGCCGTCGATAGCGGGTTGAAGTATCTCGCTGGCGATTTGTACAAAAGCGGTTAACGGGCGCCGATTCCACGGTTCAGCGGGCGGCGGCTACGCGCAACTCGGCCCGTAGCCGCGCCGTCTCCCGAGTATCGGGATGAGCGTGGCCCAGGCGAGCCACGCGGATCGCGAGCGCCCGCTCGAGCCACGTGTTGGCCTCGTCGAGGCGGCCACGGCGGAGCGCCACCATCCCGAGCCCGCGCACATTGCCGACCGTCTCGATGTTGTCCGGCCCCAGCGCTTTCTCTGACGCGGCCAGCGCGCGGCGATACGCCGCCTCGGACGCGTCGAACTCGGCCAGGTTCAGGTGGAGCCCGCCCATCCGCGTCACCGTCCACAGAACACGCGGATGCTCCGGACCGAACGCCTTCGTCTCGACTTCCAGGTTGCGCTCGAAGGCGCGGCGTGCGGATTCGTAGTCACCCTTCAACATCGCCGTGAGGCCCAGCCCCGCGAAGAACCGCAGCTCCGCGATCCGGCCGGACGTTCGCTGAGCGATTCGAGTTCGGTCAGCGCGTGATCGAGCTGTACGAGCTCGTGTGCACGCTCGCTGACGGCGACGCGTTGCTCGTCCAGGGTCAGCGGGGCCACTTCACCCCCCGCGCTTCTGCGCCGCCTGTGCACGAGCATAGTCCACGATGATCTGGCGCGGGCACGCTGACCATGGCCCCTTTCGTCGTGACTCTCCGTTTCTTCTAGTGTCGGGCAACGCCGGGATCACCCGAATCCCGGTACTGGCCGGATGAGGAGGGAAGCCATGAACACATCAGTACGTACGCGGGTGCCAGCGTCCGTAGCCATGTGGCAGGCGTTCTGGCACAGCATGATGATTGCCGCCTTCGTCGTGTGGGCGCCCGCAGACTCGCAGGCGCAGGAGCCGGACGGCATGGAAGTTCGGGCCTACGGCGCCGTGGGACTCGCCCGCGGCGAAACCGTACGCCTCATCGTCGTCAATCTGCTGTCTCCGATTCTGCATCCGCCGAATCCCTGCCGCGTGCACCTGGCCTTTGTGGATGCGGCCGGGATGGTCTGGCCAGGAGAAAATCGACAACCCGCCAGCCGTACCGCCGACCTGTTACCGGGTGAATCGGTCGCGCTGGTCCTCTCGTCGGAGAGCGCATTCGCGAGGGAGAGCGGGGTGCGCGCAGCCGTTCGCGCTGTGATGGCCAACCCGGGGCCGCCGGATGCGCCGACGAATCCCTGCGTGGGGTTGGCGCCAACGCTCGAGATCTTCGACGTCATCACCGGATGGACGCAGGTGGCGTATTCGAATCCAGGGCCGTTGGAGGACACGATCGCAGACGAGTTTTTCGCAAGTGCACGGCAGGCTCGCCTGGGCTACATCGGTCTGGCGCGCGGACTCGTCGCACGTCTCAACGCCTCGCGCATCGGCCTGCCGAGTCGCTCGGAGTTGCCGCCCAATCCGTGTCTGGTGACGCTCGCGTTTAGAAACCGCGAGGGCGAGCTGTGGACGACTCGTTCCGGTGAGCCTGCGCAGATCCAGGGGGAACTGCTCGTGGGACAGACAATCTCGCTGGCGTTGTCATCCGCCGACGTGATCAGGGGCAACAGCGTGGCCGAAATCGTGAACCCGGTCCTCACCACCCCGGGACCACCGAATGCGCCGCCGAATCCCTGCGCCGACGTGATCGGCACGGTGGAGATCTTTGATGGACTCACCGGCCGCATTCACGGTGTCTGGACCGCGCCCGGCCCACCGGACATCCCCGTGCCGGAAACGCGGTGACGATGTTCTGGCGAGCTGTTGAGGCAGTGACTGCTCGTGCGGAGATCGTGTTTGCCGCCACGCGGGTATCATTGAAAGCAGAGGGGGGAGCCCGCTGCATCTGATGACGACCTGGCTCACATTGCCGCGTTGAGTGAGCGACGAGTAGACATTCTGATCGTCGGGGGCGGGCTGGGCGGTGTGGCGGCGGCGCTCGCGGCGTTGCGGCTGGGCCGCAGCGTGATGCTGACCGAAGAGACCGACTGGATCGGCGGGCAGCTCACGGCCCAGGCTGTTCCACCCGATGAACATCCCTGGATCGAAGGCACCGGGTGCACCGCCACCTACCAGCGCCTGCGCCAGGGCATTCGCGACTATTACCGGCGCAACTACCCGCTGCACCCGGCGGCGCGCTTCGATGCGCATCTCAATCCCGGTCAAGGGCGCGTGAGCCCGCTGTGCCACGAACCGCGCGTCGCGCTTGCGGCCATGTACGAGCTGCTCGCCCCGTACCTGGCCCAACGCACGCTCGACATCGCCTTGCGGCGCCGGGCCATCAGCGTCGACGTCGAGGGCGACCGCGTGCGCGCGGTCACGGTGCGTGACGAGGACACGGGCGAGCGGACGACCATTCATGCCGCCTACGTGCTGGATGCGACCGAGCTCGGCGACCTTCTCGCCATGGCCGGCGTGGAGCACGTCATGGGCGCCGAGAGCCAGCGCGACACCGGTGAACCGCATGCGCTGCCCGGCGATCCCGATCCGCTCGATCAGCAGGCCGTCACGGCGTGCTTTGCCATGGACTACCTGCCCGGCGAGGACCACACGATCGATCGGCCCGCCGACTACGACTTCTGGCGGACGACCCGCGCCTCGTTCTGGCCCGGCCCCCAACTGTCGTGGGAGTTCGTCGATCCGGTGACGCTCGAGGTGCGCCATCAGCGCGTGTTCGAGGACCCGGCCAGCCCGGGTCCGGAGGACCTCTGGACCTTCAGGCGGATCTTCTACCGCGGCCACTACGCCAGCGGACTCTATCCCAGCGACATCACGCTGGTGAACTGGCCGCAGAACGATTACTGGCTGGGGCCGATCGTTGGCGTTTCCGAAGAGGAACAGCGGCGGCACCTTCGCCAGGCGCGGGAACTGAGCCTCTCATTCGTCTACTGGATGCAAACCGAGGCGCCGCGAGCGGATGACGGCATCGGATTCCCCGGCCTTCGGCTTCGCCATGACGTCGTGAACAGCCGCAACGGGCTGGCCAAACACGTCTACGTGCGCGAGAGCCGCCGCATCCGGGCGGAGTTCACCGTGGTGGAACAGCACGTCGGCGTGATCGCGCGCGGCAAAACGGAAGGGGCCGAGCCGTTTGCCGACAGCGTCGGTGTCGGCAGCTATCGGATCGACCTGCATCCGACGACGCGGCAGCGGACCTACGTGGACATCAGCAGCTGGCCGTTTCAGATTCCACTGGGCGCGCTCGTGCCCGTCCGAATGGAGAATCTGCTGCCGGCCGCAAAGAACATCGGCGTGACCCACATCACCAACGGCTGTTACCGGCTGCATCCCGTCGAGTGGAACGTCGGCGAAGCGGCCGGGGCTCTCGGCGCCTATTGCGTCGCCCGCGGACTGACGCCGCGGGAGGTCCGAAACACCCCGGCGCTGCTGGCCGACTTCCAGCAGGTGCTGACCTCGGTGCTCGGTTTCGTCCTCACCTGGCCAAATCCACGGGCGACCGCGCGCTGAAGCCGGGCGGACCGGCCAGCGAGGCGGAGCCTGAGACCCGCAAGCATGTTGGGTGAGCTCCGCCTCGCTAGCCCCTATTACTCTCGCCCCGCCTCCACCACCCCACCGCGCAAAGTCCGCGCGGCGGGGACCCCGGCCGGCGGGGCAGTCGTCTTGACCGAGAAAAACTTGACTCATTCCTCAAGATCTCAC
>DATKDY010000211.1:0-3194 GCA_035512515.1 Vicinamibacterales bacterium | reverse complement strand
GCTCTCTCGGCACGATTCCTGGCAGAGCGACTCCCGGATGGAGTATCTGTGGAATGTGAAGAGCGAAGATCTTCTGGCGGCCTCGGTCGAGCTCATCGCCTCCCTTGCTTTGTTCCTCGGCAGGAGAGGTCTCGCGAGAGTCGCTCGCTCCGTGCGAAGCATGCCGGAAGATTCCGTCTAACGCGCAGTGGGGGGTCAGGTCGGCGCGGTCTAACAAGCGCTTGCAGCTGACGCAGCCCGCGCTGCTCTCCCCGTGAGTGCATTACCATTCGCGTGCGGGCTGCCTGCTGAAGCAGAACGTTAGTTCGTACGACGAAGAGAATCGATGACAAATCGTGCGAAGTTTGCTCTTGCGATCGTCGCGATCCTGATGGCGAGTGTCACTGCCGCCGTCGTCGAGAGCTTTCCATTTCCCTTCTACGTCGGACTGTTCATCGTCGGTCCACTCGCTTTTCTCTGGTTTGTCGTTCCGGGTCTTCTCGTTCCACTTCTTGTTTCGAAACTTCCTGTCAGTCGTAAACATCTGCCGAAGGTGATTACGCTGACGCTGCTTGGGTTCGCTGCTTCCTTCGCGTACCTGCGCCTTGTTCCCTCGCACGATGGGAACATGGGCGGCGAGATCGCTATTTGGGGGTTGTGGATTGTCGCACCAACCCTGGCGCTGCTGGCCGCAGCAGGCTATTTTCGCGAAAGCCGTGGATTAACCACCGCGTACTACCTGGTATTGAGTACCTGGTTCTGCGCAATCGCCTTCCCATATCTCGGGGAGTTCTGCTGTTGACACATCACACCTGACTCGCGCTTGCAGCCGACGCAGCCCGCGCCGCGGTCCTCGCGAGTGCGTTACCATTTCGCGTGCGGCCTACGCGGCTGACACGTAAGCCGTTAGGCCGCTCTGATGAGGATCATGCACTCGAGCCTGCTACCTGTCGGCGCCTCGGTGACCAATTCGTTCTGGCGCCGTTTGGCGCAATGCCTATGTGCGGCGTTTGCCTCCATAGCCACCGTGTGTCCCGCGTTGGCGCAAGGGCCCTCCCCCTCCCTCACGCGAATCGACGTGTCGGCGTTCGCCGACGCGTTTTTTGCTCGGTACCTAGCGGAGTATCCGGACCCGTCCCTCGCGCTGGTGGTGGTGGAGGGCGACTTGATTCTCTTCATGAAAGGGTACGGCACCGAGGATGGGCAGCGGCCGGTCGACCCCTCGTCGACCGTGTTCAACGTCGCCTCTCTTTCGAAGCTCGTAGTGGCCACGGCAGCGATGCAGCTCGTGGAGCGGGGCGCGATCGCGCTTGACGCCGACATCGAGCCACTGCTCGGTGGTGTCCGGATCAGCGGCGCCGGGCCGCCGGTGACGTTGCGCCATCTGCTCACGCACACGTCAGGACTGGAAGGGCCGTTCCTGCGCGAAGTGGTCCCCGACGCCGCGCAGTTGGTGACGTTGCGCGAGTACTTCGCTGCCCATCCGCCGCGGCGCGGGAGGCCGCCAGGCGTCGAAATCCGCTATTCGAACTACGCCATGGCGCTGGCCGGCTATTTGATCGAGCAGGTCTCCGGCGAGCCGTTCCACGACTATGCCGAACGGCACGTATTCGCGCCACTGGGCATGACGAGCTCCTCGTTTCGCCAGCCGCCGCCGGCGGCACTGGCTGCGCGCGTGGCGACTGCGGGCGCCGGCCCCGTGCCGGATGCGCTGCTCACGTATCCTTCGGGTGGCCATGGTCAGCTCGCCCGCAGACATGGCGCTCTTCATGGCGGCTCATCTGAACGATGGACACGCCGGTCCGGCGCGCGTGCTTTCCGAGGCCGGCATCCGCGCCATGCACGCACGGCAATGGAGCGCCGACCCGCGCGCTCCGGGTGTCGCGCTTGGCTTCTTTGAAAGCACGCTCGGCGGCCAACCAGGTCTCTTCCACACGGGCGCTCGCACTCACTTCTCGCTGCTCTATGTGTTTCCGCAACGCCGCGTGGGAATCTTCATCGTGCATGCGATGCGGCAGGGAGGTGAGTTTCAGACCCTCCGCACCGACTTCGTGCGCGCATTCGCCGCGTACTTCTTTCCGCAAACACCGCCCCCGCCGGTTTTAGACGATGGCGGCGCGGCTACGCGGGCCGGCCAGTTCGCGGGCGTTTACCGCCCGCACCTGCTGCCCACCACCACGATCGAGCGGGCCGCCGGTCTCTTCTCCGACACGCGCGTGCGGGTTGTTGACGCGGGCGCGCTGGAGTTGAAGATACCGGCAGGTCCGGCGCTGACGCTGGTGGAGGAAGACGAGGGGCTGTATCGCGCGACGGGAGAACCCGACGAGGGCCTGGTCGTGGCCTTCGGACGTGATGAGCGGGGTCGCGTGCACCGCATGTCCCTGTCAGGAAGCACACAGGACCCGATAGTTTTCGACCGCCTGGCCTGGTATCAGAGGGGAACATTCCACGGTGTCCTGTTGGCCGTGTGCTTCGTGCTCTTCGTGGGACTCGCCGTCGCGACGGTCGTGGGCGGGGCCATTCGCGTCTTTCGCCGGCATGCACGGCCCGCGGGGTCGCGCGGTGCCGCCCGCACGTGGGCGGCGGCGACGACGGCCGCTTTATTGATGACGGCGTCGCCGCTGTCGATCGCCGTTCTGATACTGCTGCATCGGGGAGACGATGCGGCGGCTGATGGCTTGCGGCTCGCGCTGACGGCAGGATGCACGTTTCTGATCGCCGGCGCGGTTGTCGGGCTGTCGCTCGTTCCGCTGAGCATCCGGGTCTGGCAGCGAAGATACTGGAGCGCACCGCGGCGCGTCTTTTTCTACGCCCTTGCCGGCAGCGCAGTTCTCGCCGTCCCGCTGCTGCTGCATTACCACTTGTTGGGATACTGGTTTTGAGAGTGGTCAGTCGATGGGATCGCCGACCTGAGGGGCCTAACAAACCGATGAAGCTGACGGTCGCCTCCGGCGCCCGCAGCTTGTCGGCGAGGCGTTGGACGGACGAACAGATGAAGAGAAGCACGTTCCGGCACGAAGAAATTGACTCCGTGGATCGCAGTGATCTGGACGAATGATGCGTTTGCCTGAGGTGGTCCAGAGGGTCGTCCAGGTCTATGAGCAAGCCGTCGATGACGAAGCTCCCGGCCTCGTTGAAGGCCTCTACCTAACGGGCTCGACCGCTCTCGGAGAGTTTCGTCCCCACACCAGTGACATTGACTTTCTCGCCGTCAC
>DATKDY010000210.1:0-3088 GCA_035512515.1 Vicinamibacterales bacterium | reverse complement strand
CTGACGGCGAGCACGTTGCCGTCCTCCGCCATCCGCCGCACCCGGCTGCGCCTGACGCCGACCGCGGAAAACTCCGCCGCGACGTACAGGGCGTTGACGACCAGCAGCAGGCCGATGACGACAACGGCGGCGAACACCAGCCGATCATAGCTGCTGGCGGGCTTTTACTCGTTCCGCGGGCTTCCGAGCCGGCATCCCTTGTAGAATCCGCACGACTAGACGGTCTCCATGGCTCTCACTCCCGGCACCCGCCTCGGCCCCTACGTGATCACAGCTCCGCTGGGAGCTGGCGGGATGGGAGAAGTCTATAAGGCGACCGATACCCGCTTGGACCGCACCGTCGCCATCAAGGTCATTTCCGAGCAGATCGCCGGCGACGCCGAGTTGCGCGCGCGATTCGAGCGCGAGGCCCGCGCTATTGCCCTGCTCGACCATCCTCACATTTGCGCGGTGTATGACGTCGGACAGCAGGACGACGTGCACTACCTTGTCATGCAGTACCTCGACGGCGAGACGCTGGCCGCTCGCCTCGCTCGGACGAGCGAGCCGTTGACACTGCCGCAGGTGCTGACGATCGGCGGCCAACTGGCAGGTGCCCTCGAGAAGATCCACCGCGCGGGCCTGACGCACCGAGACCTCAAGCCCGCCAACGTGATGATGACAAAATCCGGACCGCGTCTGCTCGACTTCGGGCTCGCGAAGCTCAGGGCCGCCGGGCCTATTTCGCTGTCAGGAATGACGCAACTGGCCGCGCAGCCGCCCCGAACAGCCGCCGGCACCATCCTTGGCACCGTGCACTACATGGCGCCCGAGCAGGTCGAGGGTCGGGAGGCAGATGCACGCACGGATGTCTGGGCTCTCGGAGTGCTGTTGTACGAGATGGCAACCGGGCGGCGCCCGTTCGACGGCGATTCGGCGGCCTCTGTCATCGGCGCCATCCTCAAGGATGTTCCGCCGCCGGTCTCCACGCGCGTGTCGTTGATACCTCGTGCGCTGGACCACGTCGTCGGACGATGTCTTGCGAAGGACCCTGACGAGCGCTGGCAAAGCGCCGCGGACGTTGGCGGAGAGCTCCGCTGGATTGCGTCGAGTGGAGGAGAGCAACCGGCCGGCATGCCAGGGCCGCGCCGGGCCCGCCGGGAGTACGTGGCATGGAGCCTTGCGGCGGTCCTTGCGATCGCCTTGGGCGTTGCACTCATTCGTCCCGCGTCGAATTCAGCAACGCCACCAGCAGAGAGTGTCGTGTTCTCCGTGTATCCGCCGCCGGGTGGAACGTTCCGAAGCCAGGGGGCGTCCGTTCAAACACCGCAACTGGCGGTTGCGCCTGATGGCCGTCACCTCGTCTTCCTGGCTGCGGGAGCGGACGGCGTCGCGCGGTTGTGGCTCCGGCCGGTCGACGTCGCCGAGGCGAGACCGCTCGCAGGTACCGAGGACGCCGCGGCTCCGTTCTGGTCGCCAGATAGCCGGAACGTCGCGTTCTTCGCGCGAGGCACTCTCCAGCGAGTCGATATCAACGGCGGCGCACCTCAAGTGGTAAGCCCCGCCACGATCAACCTGCGCGGGGGCTCATGGAGCCCATCCGGCGTCATCCTGTTTACTCCCGACCAGGTCAGCGGCCTCATGCGCGTGCCTGCGTCCGGAGGCACGGCTGTCGGTCTGGATCTCAATGTCGGAAACGAGGGAAATCTGAATTTCGGCGCACGATGGCCTCATTTCGTCGCCGATAGCCGGCGCTTTCTCTTTCAACGCCGAGGCGAGATCGAAGGTCACGTCTATGTGGGCTCGTTAGACGGTGCCACAGCGACGCTACTCGTGGCGACTCACTGGGGTGCGCAGGTTTCCGAGGGGTTTCTGCTGTTTCTCAAAGGCTCCACACTGATGGCGCAGGCGTTCGGTCCCGGCGACACGTTGACCGGCGATGCCGTCCCGCTGCGCACGAACGTTGCCGGTGGCTCCTCAGGGTACGCGGCCTTTTCGACGTCCAAGACAGGAATCCTGGCCTACGCGAATCCGGTGCGTGCCGTTCGCGAATTGCGATGGTTCAGTCGCGCGGGCACTCCGCTCGACTTGGTCGCGCCGGCCGCCGACTATGTCGACTTCCGCCTGTCGCCGGATGAGACGCGGCTCGCGTATTCCCGCGTGGACCCGGTCACACAGGCGCCCGACGTGTGGGTGCTCGACCTTCGGCGCGGCGCCGTCCAGCGTGTGACGTCTGACTCGCTGACAGAGGCGTCGGCGCTGTGGTCTCCCGACGGCGACGAGCTCATCTATCGATCCAATCGAAACAGCGCGAGCACCCAACTGTACCGCATGGCCGCGGCGGGCGTTGGAGGTGCCGAGATGCTGCTGAGCGATGCGCAGCAGCGCGAGTTTCAGCACGCGACGCCGATTCCGACAGACTGGTCGCGCGACGGCGCTCACGTCGTATACCATGCCACGTCGCCGAAGACCGGCTTCGATCTGTGGGCGCTGTCGGTGGCGGACCGCAAGCCCGTACTCCTTGCGCAAACCCCATTCAACGAGCTGCATGGCTCGATCTCACCTGATTCTCGATGGCTCGCCTACGCATCGGACGAATCCGGCCGGTATGAGGTGTACGTGCAGGCATTTCCCGTCGCGAAGGAACGTTGGACGATTTCAACCGGGGGCGGATCGCAGCCTCGATGGAGCCGCAACGGTCGGGAACTGCTGTATCTGCAAGGCGACGGAACGCTCATGTCGGTGCCGACCGAAACGGCGCCATCCTTCGTGACCGGCATCCCGGTGCCTCTCTTCAAGACGCGGTTGGCAGGCGTCGATGCTTACCGCCTGGAGTTCGTTCCGAGCGCAGACGGCAAGCGAATTCTCATGAGTACGCCGACCGATGAAGGCGATCGACCCGCTATCACGGTGGTGGTGAACTGGCCGGCGTTGTTGAAGAAGATGTGACTTTACTAGAAGCAACTTTTGGCGGTGAGGCAGGGATTCGAACCCTGGGTACAACTTTAAGGTCGTACAACGGTTTAGCAAACCGCCGCTTTCGGCCACTCAGCCACCTCACCGCGCGGACCTGATATTGTCGCACAAGGCCGAAGGTGCCAGGGGCGTT
>DATKDY010000209.1:0-72138 GCA_035512515.1 Vicinamibacterales bacterium | reverse complement strand
CGGCTGATTGGGGCCCAGGAAGAAGAGCGCCGGACGGTCGCGCGGGAACTGCACGACGAAGTCGGGCAGGCCCTGACCGCGGTACAGGTCGAGCTCAGCGTCGCGCAGCGGCGCCTCAAGTCGGCCGGTCACAACCCGGCGCTGCTTGGAGATGCGGAGGTCATCACCCACGGTGCGCTGCAGACCGTTCGCGATATTTCACAACTGCTGCATCCGGCACTGCTCGATGACCTGGGATTGGCGGCGGCCATCGAGTGGCAGGCGCGCACCTTCGAGGCGCGGCATGGCATTCGCGCCGAAGTGCAGCAGGACGGGATGACGAGCCGGCTGCCGCGCGAAGTCGAGCTCGCCGCCTATCGCATCGTGCAGGAAGCGCTTACCAACGTGGCCAAGCATTCACGCGCGTCCTCCTGCCGGATCACGCTGCGACACCACGACGCCAATCTCGAGATCGTGGTGGAAGACAACGGCCGCGGGTTCGATCCGGGCGAAATGCTGGATCCGCATCGTGGTCTGGGCATCGTCGGCATGCGCGAGCGCGCGGCGTTGCTTTCCGGCCGTGTCGCCTTTGAAAGCGGAAGCGGCGCGGGTACTCGGGTCAACGTTCGACTCCCGGTGAGCGAGATTCATGTCTAAACTCACGCTCGTTCTGGCCGACGACCACGCCCTGGTACGTCACGGGATTCGGAAGATTCTCGAAGAGCGCCCTGACTGGCACGTCGTGGGCGAAGCCGGCGACGGCCGTGAGGCCGTGCAGATCACGCTCGAGCATCGGCCCGACGTCGCCATTCTGGACATCGGGATGCCGCTGCTCAACGGGATCGACGCGACTCGGCAGATCGTTCACAAATGGCCGGAGGCGTGCGTGCTCATGCTCAGCATGCACAAGGACGAACCCTACGTCGCCCGGGCGTTCCAGGCGGGGGTCAAGGGGTATCTGCTGAAGGATTCCGTCGGCGCGGACTTGATTGGTGCCGTGCAGGCAGTGGCAAAGGGGCAACCGTTCTTCAGTCCCGACATCGCGAACAAGATGGTGACCGACTATGTTCGCCGGCTCGGCGATGCCAAAGTCGTCGATCCCTTCGAAGCGCTGTCCGACCGTGAGCGCGAAATCTTCCAGCTCATTGCCGAGGCGCACAGCAACAAGGACATCGCCATCATCCTCGGGATCAGCCCGGCCACCGTCGAAACGCATCGCGCCCGCATTCTTCAGAAGCTCGACATCCACAATGCCGCCGAAGTCGTGCTCTACGCGGTCCGGCGTGGCATCATTTTCTGATCGCCGGCGTCAGCGTCAGTCCTCCGGTGGCGCCAGGGCTTCGGTCAGGGCGGCGAACAGGCGCCGCGCGGCGGCGCGATCGCGCGCGCTCGATCGCCTGAGCACACGGCCGACGGCCGCTTCGACCGTGCCGTCGGTCACGTGATTGATGCGCGCGCCCTTGCCCGTCAAGCGCAGTTGGGCGCGGCGGCGATCGGATTGCGCGGTCGTCCGCGCGAGGAGGCGTTGTTCTATCAAGCGCTGGAGGACGCCGGTCAGCGTACTGGGGTGCACGTGCAGGATGTGCGCGAGAGCTCCTGCGGACAGACCCGGGAAGAGACCCACGACTCGAAGGACGAGCCGCTGCGGGCCGGTCACCCCCAGTTCCTGATTCATGCGCTTGGAGGTGCGATCGAGCGCGTGTGCCACACCCCACAACAGACGCATGAACTGCAGCACTTCGGGCAGCGCCTCCGGGTCGGCGGCGCCCGCAGACTTGTGAGCCATCACATCAAGTGTAAGCGCGACCGCTCGCGGCCGGGCTATAGTCATCTGATGCTTGCCCTTCCGCCCCCGCATGGCCGGTAGTCAGGACACGGCCTCGGTTCAGGCTTCGCCTCGGTTGTTCGGTTCGATGCGCGCGAAGCTGTGGATTGCGGTCGGCTGCGCGCTGGTCCTGGCGGCGGGGGTGTTGACCATTCCGTCGCCGGCGCCGTCGGCGGTCGCCGTTCCGCAGGAACGCGCCACGCCGCTCCTCGAGCAGGAGGTCCAGCGCCGCGAGCAGCTGCGGATATTCGGCGAACTTCAGCAGCTCGGGCCGCGTCTGGCACGCCACAGCGTGACCATCCCGGCGGTCGTGGGGACGCCGAGTCTCCCCTCCGACGTGGCGCCGCCGTCGCCCCGCATCGATCCGGCCGGGCATGGCCTCATCGTCTCTGCCGATGGTGAAGTGTTGACGTCGGCGGGTGCGTTGCGAGGCCGTGAGTCGCTCCAGGTCGAGCTCCTCGACGGCAGCCGTGCCGAGGCCCGCGTGATTGCCTTCGACCCGGATACCGATCTCGTGCTGCTCCGCTCGGCATCCGTGCCACGCACCGATGCCGCCCCCTGGGCGGCGGAGCCGCCGGCCCCGGGCATGCTCACCGTCGCCGTCGCCCATGCCAGTGGTCATGTCGCCGTGGCGCCGGTGTTCGTGACCGCCGCGCCGGACGCCGACCGCCGCATTCGAACCACCACCGCTGAACTCGCCCCGGGGACGCCCTTGTTCACGGTCGCTGGCGAGGTCTTCGCGGTCGCGGTTGGCGGGAGCGTTCCGTCTGCGGTCCTGGTCGCGCCCGCGGTCGCCCGATTGCGCGATCGCATCGCCGCCGGGCAGGCGCGGCGCGGCGCGTTGGGCCTCACCTTCCAACCCATCGAGGGCGCGCTCGCCGAGGTCCATACGATGCCGGGCGTACTGGTCGCCGATGTGGCCCAGCACGGGCCGGCAGACGATGCCGGGGTGCTCCCCGGCGATCTGATCACGGCGATTGGCGATCGCCCCGTCACATCGATCGACGAGATTCAGCCGGTGATCGCGCAACTCGAGCTGGAAGCGCCAGTCGTCGTCCATGTGCTCCGTGGGGGCCAGCCGATTGAAATCGACGTCGTCGCGACCTCGGCGCTCGGACTGCGGGTGCGTCAGGTTCCGCGGACGCCTGTCGAAGATGCTCCCCAGGCACTGACCCTGTTCGACGCCGAGCAACAGGCCGCGGCGGACCTGCGTCCACGCAGCCGCGTGCTCGCGATCAATGGGCAGCCGGTGCGCACCGTAGACGAGGCGCGTGGCCGATTGCGGCGCGCGCGGCCGCCCGTCCTCCTTTATATCGAAGACGAGCGTGGTCGATTCTTCCGCGTCCTGGAGCCCGTCCCGTGAACGAGGTGCTGTCGATCGGGCTGATTCTCATGGCGGCGCTGACAGCCGGCCACCTGGCTCAGCTCGTCCGGTTGCCTGAGGTCTCCGGCTACCTCGCGGTCGGCATGTTGATCGGGCCGGCATCGCTCGACCTCATCACGCATGCCAACCTGACAGCGCTGGGCATCCTGAGCGAAGTCGCCCTTGGCCTGATCCTTTTCAACATTGGCGCGATCTTCGAAGCCTCGGCCTTTCGACGGCTGGGTCCCGGCGTCGCGCGCATCACCCTCTGGGAGGCTTCACTGGCGTTCGTGCTCGTGGCCACGTCGCTGCTGGCCGTGGGCATCGATTGGCCGCTCGCGCTGCTGCTTGGCTGCGTCGCGATGGAGACCGCGCCGGCGACGACGCTGATGGTGTTGAACGAGTACGACGCCGAGGGTCCAATGACGGAGCGGCTGCTGGCACTGGTCGCGCTGAACAACACCTATGTGCTTGTCGTGTTCGGCGTGATCACGGCGACCTTGACGCTGCTGACGCCGTCGCCCGATACCTGGCTGCTCTCCGGCTATCGGGCCGTGCACGGGTTGGTGTGGACCATTCTGGGCTCAATCGCTCTGGGCGCGCTCGTTGGTGTCGCGACGGACCTGTGGGCCACGCGGGTCAAGGAATCGGGCGAAGCCATGATCCTGGCGGCGGGCGTCGTGCTGCTGACCGTGGGCGCTTCTCGATGGCTGGGCGTCTCGCCGCTCATTGCCACGCTCAGCCTCGGCGCGATGGTCGCCAACGGCTCGCGTCACGGCGGCCAGTTGTTGAAGGCGCTGCGGGGAGCGGACCCGCCGATCTACGCCGCATTCTTCGTGCTGGCCGGAGCCGAGCTCGTTCCGGGCTCAGTGCTGACGCTCGGCATGGCGGGCGTCGTCTATCTCGCGGCGCGGGCGACGGGCAAGATCGCCGGGGCGCGCATCGCCCTTCGATCACAGGATGTTCCGCCGCTCGTTCGGCAGCACCTCGGCTACTGCCTGATTTCCTCCTCATCGCTGGCGGTCGGGCTCACGATTCAGATTCGGTCGCTCTTTCCGCAGTATGCGGTGACCGTCACCGGTATCGTGCTTGCGGCCGTGCTGATCTTCGAGGTCATCGGCCCGTTGCTGCTGCGCCGTGCGCTGGTGCTCACCGGCGAGGCGCGGACCATTCCGTCGCCGCTCGATGTCGCGGCCGACACCGACTCGATATCGCTGCCGACGTAGGGCTTAGGCCGGGAAGGCCGCTCCGCGGAAGGCCGCTTCGCGGATCCAGCCAACGGCTGGCCTGCGGGCGCTAGCCCGCTCTCGCGCGGCACGCGCGCCGTCGGCCGAAGGCCGCCTTCGCGGCGGGCCGCTTCTCTGTCGTGCTGGCTCTGGAATTTAGTTTCAGTACAAACTGTTTCAGAGTACAACATAGAGGTCTCTCGGCTTTCAGCGCTGAAGGCCGATCGCCGATAGCCGCTCGCAATTCACGCCAATTCAGGTGAATTGCGGGATTAGATCAACCGGAACGCGATGACCGACATCAGCGTCGGCAGCAGCGCTCCAGCCAGCAGGTAAATCGGTGACACCGTGCCGCCAAAGAAGCGGCCGAGGATGGACTGCCCCGCGGGATTGGGCGCGTTGGCGATGACGGTCAAGCCGCCGCCGGTGACTGCGCCCTCGACCACGGCAATTCTCAGGTTGTCACTGAACTCCGGCACGAGCGTCGCGAGATAGGTGATGAGCGCGTTGTCGTTGAACGCCGTCAGAACCGTCGCGCCAAAAAAGAGCGGCTCTTCGGACAGGCTCGCCAGCACCGGCGCAATCCACCAGCCCTGCAGTCCGCCGTGGATCACCAGACCCGCCAGAAAGAAACCGACCAGCAGCGGAGACTTCAGCTCGACTTCGCTCTGATACACCGCCGTCGCCCGGGCGAACCCCAGGAAGATCAGGAAGCCGCCGATGAAGAGCGCCGGATAATGGGAGTTGAACACGGTCCAGGCGATGAACAGCATGTGGACGACGATCAGCCATGCGGGCACCGGCAGCAAAGCCAGCGGCTGCAGGTCGCCGGTGCCTTTCTCGGGCTCCTCAACGTCCGGGACGGGGCGCTTGCGTGCCAGCGTACGCAGTTCGCGACGAAAGAGCGTGAAGTAGATCGCGGTGGACGCCAGAATCGCCAGCACCGACCGCCACCCGAAGTGCCCCATCATGAACGGCGTGGTCCATTCCCACACGCGCGCCACCATCAGCACCGGCGGCGCCGCGAAGTGGGTGAGCGTTCCGCCAATCGACACGTTGACGAACAGCAACCCGATGGTGGCGTACTTCAGCCGCGTGCTGGGCTGCAGATCGTAGAACTGCCGCGCCAGCAGCACGGCACAGATCGTCATGGCGGCCGGTTCCGTGATGAAGGATCCGAGGACCGGGCCGATGGTCAGGATCGCCAGCCACCACGCCGCCGGGGTGGCGCCGCCCAGATTGGCCACGCGCCGCATCGCCGCCTCGGCAAAGGTGATGACCGGCCGTGTCGAGGCGAGCGCCATGATCACGACGACGAACAGGGGCTCGGTGTAGTTGACCGTATCGTTGACGTAATGCTGGGCGATGTCCCAGCCGCGGCCCGCCGTCACCGCGATCAGCAGCACAATGGCCCATAGTCCGAAGATCACCTCGACCTCTCCAAGGAAATGCAGCACTTCTGCGGCGATGCTCGGTGAGGCCGGGCGGCCAGCCCTCTCTTCGTGATGGTCGTGCTGGTGCTGAACGTGATGGGCCCATTCCGCAAACCGGCTGGCGCTGAACGTGTGGAGAATCGCGAGAAAGAAAATGCCCGTCGCGACCGCATTGAACGGATCGAGGGCATAGCGATCGGCCAGCGTCGCAAGGAGGCTGTCGTGAGCGGGAGGATAGGCTGAAAGCGGAAGAGGAAAGACCGCGTCCGCTTGCTCTACCTGGGACTGAAGACTCGACACGAATCACGATTATAGTGACGAGCTGTCATCTGGGAGTGACGATCTCGTCCCGATCTCGTCGAGGTGGCCTGAATTCCGCGCGTCGAGCCGATCACACGATGTACGGGCCAGGCGGTTGGCCCTCGGGTTTCGGATCCTTGATGGGCACCGGCGGCGGTTCGGTCGGCGGTGTCTCCGGCACGTCGTCGGGATCGTCCGGTGCGTCGTCGGGCACGGGCGGAGGATTGTTCGGACGATCGGGCGTCTGTGAGGTCGAGAAGGTCATCCAGTATAGGCGCGTCATGCGGATGCGCTTGCAAGATGCGTTCACAGCTGTGGCAGCCACCACGTCGCGTTCGCGTCGCCGTAGTGCCGCGACCGCACATTTTCTGCGCTAAGATCCTCCAGGGCATGCCGCATCGGCGTACTGCGAAAGTGTCCCTCGAGCGCGCTGCGCTTGTCGGACTCGTCACTGGGACCAGCCGCCGCGTCGACGCGGAACATTCGCTCGAGGAGTTGGCGGGACTGGCCGACGCTGCCGAGGCACACGTCGTGCTGCGCGTGCTGCAGGAGCGTCCAAAGCCGGACGCGGCGACCTTTCTCGGCCGCGGCAAAGTCGAACTGGTGGCGCATGCCGCCGACGCCGGCGATGTGGACGTCGTCATCTTCGACAACGAGCTGTCACCGGCTCAACTGCGTGAGCTGCAGAAGCGGCTCGGGCGCACGGTCGTCGATCGCACGCAGCTCATCCTGGACATCTTCGCGCGCCGCGCGCGGACGCGCGAAGGAAAGCTCCAGGTGGAGCTCGCGCAGCTCAAGTACCTGCTGCCGCGGCTCGTCGGCGGCGGTCCGGAGCTGTCGCGACTCGGCGGCGGCATCGGGACACGCGGACCGGGCGAAACGAAACTCGAGACCGATCGGCGGCGGATCCGCGTTCGCATCCACGCCCTGCAGCAGGAGATCGACAGCGTGCGACAGCGACGGTCGCAACTCCGGGAACGGCGCAAGAAAACGTCCGTGCCGACCGTGGCGCTCGTCGGCTACACCAACGCGGGCAAGACCACGCTCTTCAACCGCCTGACCAGGTCCGACGCGCTCGTGTCGAATGCCCTGTTCGTGACGCTCGACCCGCTGGTCCGCACCGTCCGGCTCCCGGACAATCGCGAGCTGCTCCTGTCGGACACGGTGGGTTTCATCGATCGGCTGCCGCATGCGCTGGTCGCGGCGTTTCGGGCCACCCTCGAAGAGACGGCCGAGGCCGACCTGGCGCTTCACGTCATCGACGCGTCATCGACCGAGCGCGAACGCCACATGGCGGCGGTCGGGCGGGTGCTCGAAGAGGTGGGCGCCGTCGACGTGACGCGCCTCGACGTCTTCAACAAGGTCGATCGGCTGACTGCCGCTGAGCGGCGCCGTCTGGCCGACGGGGATCCCCTGGCCATCTTGATCTCGGCAGCGACGGGAGACGGCATTCCCGATCTGCTGGACGCCATGGCGGCCAGGCTTGCCCTGGATCAGCAGCCGGTGTCGCTGGAATTCGATCTGTCGTCCGACTCCGATCGCGCGCGGCTGGCCTGGCTGTATCGACACGGGCGGGTTCACAGCCAGGTGACCAGCGGCGATCGTGCGATGATCGAAGCGGAGGTGCCGAGGCGGCTGATGGATCGGGTCAAGGCGGTCGCCGCGCCGGTCGGGAAGGGAGCGCGACGTGCGTAAGCTGGCGGTGATGGTCGGGATCGTGGCGCTGGTGACCGGGTGTGCTGCGCGGAGCGTCATGCCGCCGGCACCGGTTGCGCCGCGATATCCCGAGTTCCGCTATCCGCTCGTCCCACAACAGGCCGATGCCACGCAGGTCACTCGCATCGAACGCGGATGGCGTTATCTGCAATCGGACAGTCCGCGTAACGCCGAGCGCGAGTTCCAAGCCGCACTGAAGCTGCAGCCATCATTTCATCCCGCGGCAACCGGGTTGGGTTACCTCGAGCTGGCACGGCGCCAGCCCGGCGACGCGGTGGCGTTCTTCGATCGCGCGCTGGCGTCGGAGGCCACCTATGTGCCGGCGCTGGTTGGCCGTGGACAGGCACTGCTCGAATTGCAGCGAGACGGCGAGGCGCTCGCCAGCTTCGAGGCGGCAGTGAAGGCCGATCCGACCCTGGTGGACTTACAGGCGCGTATCGACGTGCTGCGATTCCGTGCCGTGCAGGAAAACCTCGCGCGCGCCAAGGCGTCGAGAGACGCGGGCCGGTGGAACGAAGCCCGTGCCGCCTATGGCCAGGCGATTGCGGCATCTCCTGAGTCGGCCTTCCTGTATCGCGAGCTCGGCCTCGTCGAACGCAAAGCGGGAGAGCCCGCGCTGGCACTCGAGCATTTCCGCCGAGCGACAGCGCTGGATCCAGCCGACGCCGTCTCACAGGCACAGATCGGGAGCATTCTCGAAGAACAGGGCGACATCCCCGGGGCCCTTGCTGCGTACGAAAAGGCGAGGGCTGTGGATCCTGCCGCTGTCCCGGAGGAGCACCTCGCCGGGCTGCGCGAAGCCGAGATGCTCGCGACGATGCCCGCCGAATACCGGGCCATTCCCTCGTCCGAGACGGCGTCGCGGGCCGAATTGGCGGCGCTGATCGGTGAGCGGCTCGAACCGCTGATCGCGCAGGTGGGTCAGCGCCCGGTGGTCGTGACGGACATCCGGACGCACTGGGCGCAGGACTGGATCCTGCGCGTGGTTCGAGCGGGCGTGATGGACACGCAGCCCAATTACACGTTCCAACCCGGTCTGCAGGTGCGGCGCGGCGACCTGGCCCAAACGGTGGCTCGGGTACTGAGGCTCATTGGCATGGTCAAGCCCGCAGCCGCGACCTGGCAGGACGCGAGGCCGACGATCGCGGATGTGTCTCCTTTGCATCTGAGTTATCCGGCGGTGTCGGCCGCGGTCGCCTCGGGCGTGATGCCGCTGACCGGGACGGGAGCCTTTCAGCTGTTAAGTCCGGTATCGGGGGCAGAAATCGTCGAAGTGGTGGCCCGTCTCGAAGCGCTCGCGAAGTGACCGAGCCGATTTTCACGGTCGCGAACCAGCTGACGCTGTTGCGGATGCTGCTCATCCCGGCATTCGTACTCCTCGTGGTGTACGGGCAGTTCGGATGGGCGCTGATCGTGTTCCTGATCGCCGGCGCGACGGATGCCTTCGATGGCCTCGCGGCCCGGCAAGCGGGGCAGAAGACGACGCTCGGGGCGTGGCTCGATCCGGCGGCCGACAAGTTGCTTCTGATCACCACGTTCGTGGTGCTGACTTTGCCCAATCTCGGACTGGTCAATCGCATTCCCATCTGGCTGACGGTGCTGGTCATCAGTCGTGACGTGGGTATTGTGTTGACGGTGGCGATCGTGAGCCTGGCCATGGGGCCGCGCACGTTCAAGCCATCGCTGCTCGGGAAGACGGCGACGGCGTTCTTCATCGTGACGTGCGTGGTCGTGATGTTCTACAACTATCTCGGTACCACGTCGATGGTCGTCGACGTGTTCATCTGGGGTTCGTTGGCGATCACGCTGGCCTCGGGCATCGATTACGTCTTCCGGGTCGCGCGCATCATCAATCAGTGAGGACCGCGCCGTCGGCGCGGAGGGCCGCGGCGTAGCCGCGGAGGGCGCGCGTGTGCGAATGGCGGGCTTCGCCCGCGGGGCGCGGCGTGGCCGCGGAGGGCGCGCGTCCGCGCGCGGGCGGCGCCTTCGGCGCCGAATGGATCCGGCCGCAGGCCGGCCTGCCGCCGCAGGCGGCCCTCCGCGAAGCGGCCCTCCCGAAGCGGCCTGCGCACCCAGTGCGGCCTCACAACACCGTCGCGGTCATGATCAGAACTGCGATCACGGCCGATCCGATGCTCTTTACGCCGAGTTCGAGCCTGCGTTTCTTTATCAGACCCTTGAGCGGACCACCGATCGCGCTCAATCGTTGCTGATAGATCGCAAGTTCTTCTTCCGTGATGTATCCGAGCCTTCTCGAAGCGTGCAGCCCGTAGCCAAGCTCGCTGAGCGAACCACGCGCGATCTTGAAAAACCTGATCGAATCAAGGCCACGCCCCCGCGCAATTCCTTCCACGATGTTTGCCGGAACCGACCACGCCGCGCGTCGCACTTGTTGTCCGAGTTCGAAGCGCTCGAATCGTGGAAAGCGTTGATGCGTAAGTCGATGCACGTCGATGAAGAGATCGTCGGCGCGCTGCCAGGCGACGAGGTTTTGGTGCGGGAGTGACATGGGGGAGCCTCCTGATCGAGCAATGCGGGTGCCGCTTGCCGCTTAGAGCGCGCGTGCGCGAATGGTGGGCTCTTGCCCTGAGGCCGCGGCGATGGCGGAGGGCGCCGCGCGCGCGGGCGGCGCCTTCGGCGCCGACGGGATCCGGCCACTTGAACGGCGGGCTTCGCCCGCGGGCCGCGGCGGTGCTGCGGAGGGCGCGCGCGCGGGCGGCGCCTTCGGCGCCGAAGCGATCCGGCCGCAGGCCGGCCTGCCGCCGCAGGCGGCCCTGCGCGAAGCGGCCGTCCGCACGACGTGCGGCCGCTCGGAGGCCGCGGCGTTTGCCGCGGAGGGCGCGCGTACGCGCGGGCGGTGCCTTCGGCGCCGACGGGATCCGGCCGCAGGCCGGCCTGCCGCCGCAGGCGGCCCTGCGCGAAGCGGCCCTCCGCGAAGCGGCCCGCCGCCGGAGGCGCCTTCCGCGGAGCGGCTTTCCGCGGAGCGGCCTTCCGCGGGAGCGGCCTTCCGCGGAGCGGCCTTCCGCGGAGCGGCCCGCCGCGCCGCTAAACCTTCGTGCGAAAGTAGTCGATCGTGCTGGTCAGGCCGGTCCGCAGATCGACCTTCGGCTCCCATCCCAGCAGCGTGCGGGCGCGCGTGATATCCGGCCGGCGGACCTTGGGATCGTCCTCGGGCAGCGGCCGATAGACGATCTGGCTCGTCGAGCCGGTCAGGTCGATGATCACGCGCGCGATCTCCTCGATCGTCATTTCCGAGGGGTTGCCGATGTTCACCGGATCGTTGGTATCCGACAACATCAGCCGGACAATCCCATCCACGAGATCGCTGATGTAACAGAAACTCCGTGTCTGCCGCCCGTCCCCGAAGATCGTGACCTCTTCGTTTCGCAGCGCCTGGGAAATGAACGCCGGCACCGCGCGCCCGTCGCGGATGCGCATTCGCGGACCATACGTGTTGAAGATGCGCACGATCTTCGCATCGAGCCCGTGGTAGCGGTGATACGCGACCGTCATCGCTTCGGCAAACCGCTTGGCTTCGTCGTACACTCCGCGCGGCCCGATCGGGTTGACGTTGCCCCAGTAGGTCTCCTTCTGTGGGTGTTCCAGCGGATCGCCATACACCTCCGAGGTCGAGGCGATGACGAAGGTCGCCCCCTTCTCCTTGGCGAGTCCGAGCGCCTTGTGTGTGCCGAGCGCACCGACCTTGAGCGTCGGAATCGGCAACTCGAGGTAGTCGATCGGACTGGCCGGACTGGCCCAGTGCAGCACGTAATGCACCGGCCCGTCGATGTAGATGTAATTGGTGACGTCGTGCTTGATGAACTCGAAATCGCGGTTGTGCAGGTGCGCGATGTTCGCGATGTCGCCGGTCAGCAGGTTGTCGATGCCGGTCACCGAGTAGCCGCGATCGAGCAAGGCTTCAGCAAGGTGCGACCCAATGAAGCCCGCCGCCCCGGTAATGACCACACGCTCTTGTGCCATGAGTGGGATTGATTATGGCGCAGCGCGGCCGCCGCTACGCGGCGGATGGCGCGCCTGCGGCGCGAGGGCGGCGCTTCGCGCCGAGGGCCTGCTCCGCACGGCTGGCCGGCCATGGGCCGGAGGGGGAGATCCGCGGCGAAGCCGCGGCCCGCGGCGCGAAGCGCCGCCCTCGCGCCGCAGGCGCGCCCGCCGACGCGAAGCGGCGGCCTACGCTGCCCGGAAGACCCCGCGCACGATTGTCAGCCACATGATCTTGAGATCGAGCGAGACCGACCAGTTCTCGATGTAATACAGGTCGTATTCAATGCGCTTTTCGAGCGACGTGTTGCCGCGCCAGCCGTTGACCTGCGCCCAGCCGGTGATGCCGGCCTTGACCTTGTGCCGCAGCATGTATTGCGGGATGCGGTGCTTGAATTGCTCGACGAAGAACGGCCGCTCCGGGCGGGGACCGACGATCGACATGTCGCCCTTCAGAACGTTCCAGAACTGCGGCCACTCATCGAGATCGCGCCGGCGCAGCCAGTGCCCGATCGGCGTCGCGCGCGGGTCGTCCTGGTCCGCCCAGACCGGCCCTTCCTCTTCCGCATCCATCGGCATCGTGCGGAACTTGTAGACGACGAACTGCTTGCCGTCGAGTCCCATGCGTTCCTGCCGGTAAAAGACCGGACCGGGAGACGCACGCTTGATGAGACCGGCGATGACGAGCGATGGGACGGCCATCAGGAGCAGCGCCCCGGCCGAAATGGCGATGTCGAGCAGACGTTTGACCGCGGCGTTGAGCCCCTGCAGCGGCACGTCATTCAAGTTGATGACCGGGACGCCGTCCAGATCCTCGAGCCGCGCCCTGAGCGCGATGAACTGCAGCAGATCGGGTACGACCTTGACGTCGACGCCTTCGCGGCTCGTCGATTCGACGAGGTCGAGCAGCTTCATGTGCTCTTCGAGGGGCAGCGTCACATACAAGTGATCGACATGCTCCCGCTGCACGATCTCCGCCGCGTCGCCCAACCGGCCGAGCAGCGGCAGCCCGCGATAGCCCAGGTGATCGCCGCCGGCGCGATCGTCCACGAAGCCGACGATCTGATAGCCGAGCTCACGATGCTCCAGGATCTTGTCGGCCACCATCCGTCCCAGTTCGCCGGCGCCGGCAATCAGGATGCGCCGCAAGCCGACGCCAGCGACCCAGCGCCGCTCCAGCGCTTCGCGCACGAGCTTTCGTGAGAGATACCCGAGCGCGATGTTGAAGACCATGAAGATGGCCCACACGGCACGAGACACCTCGTACGCGCCCGCATTGCGCGCCTCGTCCGACACGTAATAAGTGCCGATGTAGAGCGTGACGACGATGCCGAAGACGACGGCGAGGACGCTGCCGACCAATACGTTGAAGAAGTCGTCGATGCGTGAGCGCCCGCGGCGAAGACGGTAGAGGCCCTGGACGTGAAACGCCACCGGCACGATGACGGCGATGTAGGGCAGGATGTCGATGTATTGCTCGAAGGGGGGCTGGCCCTTGGGCGTCGGAATCAGGCCGGTCTCGAACCGGCTGAAATACGCCGCGATGAACGCCACCATGCCGAGCACGGCGTCGGTGACGACATGAAAGGCGACGAGCAGCCGATTGTGACGCTTTACCATCGCTGGCCCGGGGGCTCCGCCATCGTCTCGGCGATCGCAGCCTGGATGTCGCGCACGAAGCGGTCGCGGCTGAACGCTTCGGCGTGCCGGCGGATCCTCGACGAGTCCCAGGTCATGCGCGCCGCCCGCTGCAGCCCGTCGGCGAGCGCGTCTTCGCCGGGCTCGACCAGCACACCCGTCTCCCCGTCGATGACGGTTTCCAGCGCGCCGCCGCGGCCCAGGGCCACAACCGGGCGGCCACACGCCTGCGCCTCGAGGGGCACGATCCCGAAGTCCTCTTCGCCTGGCAGGATGGTGGCAATCGAGGAGCGATACAAGTCGCGGATCTCCTCGTTGGTGCACCACCCGAGAAATCGCACCCCGTCGCCGCCGAGCGCCTCGAGCGCCACGCGCTCGGGACCGTCGCCGACGATCGTCAGCGGCAACTTCGCGCGTTCGGCCGCTTTGATGGCGAGATCGACACGTTTGTAAGGCACCAGGGCCGACACGACGAGCATTCCCGCCGCGCTCACGGCAGGTCCCACGGCCATTTCAGACGGGGCGGGTGTGTAGAACGTCGTCTCGACGGGGGGGTACACAATGCTCGCCCCGCGATTATAGTACAGCGAGATCCTCCGTGCAACGTATTGAGAGATAGCGAGATAGCGGTGTACTCGCGCCTCGGTCGCGCGGTCCCACCGGGCCATCGCCGCCATCACCGGCCGCATCAGCCGGTTCATCGCCGGGCCGACCCGCTCCGGGCCGAAGTAGGCGTCGAACTGATCCCAGGCATAGCGCATCGGTGTGAGGCAATAGCACAGGTGACGGGTGTGACCGGGCACCACCACCGACTTTGCGGCGCAGTGGCTCGTGCTCAGCACGAGATCGTAGCCGTCGAGATCGAACTGCTCGATGGCGATCGGGAAGAGCGGGAGGTAATGGCGATAGAGGCGTCCCGGGAAGGGCAGGGACTGAATCAAGGATGTCCGGACCCGGCGTCGCTCGATGATGGGATCAGTCGCGCCCGGCACGCGCACCAGCGTGAAGAGATCGGCGTCCGGGAACATCTCGCAGAAGGCGAGCAGGGCGCGCTCTCCGCCACGCATGCCGGTGAGCCAATCGTGAATCAGGGCAATCCTCACCGCTCGAGCACGTCCATGTAGATGCGGTGGATGGAGCTGGCTGACTGTGACCAGGAGAAATCGCGCGCCCGCGCCAGACCGCGCGCGATGAGATCGGCGCGTGCGGACTCGTCGGTGACCGCCCGGGTGATCCCGTCCGCAATCGAGGCCGGCTCGTAAGGATCAACGAGGATGGCGGCATTCCCGGCCACTTCCGGCAGAGACGACACGTTCGAGGTGACGACCGGCGTGCCGCATGCCATGGCTTCGAGCGGCGGCAAGCCAAACCCTTCATACAGAGATGGGAACACGAATGCCCGGGCGAGCCGATAGAAGGCCGCGAGCGTGTCGTGCGGCTGGAATCCGAGAAACCGTACGTGCTTGTCCAGGCGATGCCGATGCACGGACTGGCGCAGCGGCGGGTATTTCGAGATCTCGTCGCCGATAATCACCAGCTTCAGATCATCCAGCCCGCCGGCGCGCGCCCGCCCGAAGGCATCAATCAGCCGCTCGAGGTTTTTGTGCCTCTTGATGTTGCCAACGTAAAGCAGAAACGGGTGATCCAGCTGGTACCGCTGACGAATCTGATCCATGCGCTCTTCGTCGGGAGCCGCGAGAAATCGCTCGTCGATGGCGTTGTAGATCACGGAGACCTTGTCCGGGGCGATGTCGAAAAAATGCAGGATGTCCCGTTTGGACGCCTCCGACACGGTCAGAATCCGATCCGACTTGTGCACCGCGCTCCACATCGACCCGCGGGCGTAGACGTGCGCCAGCCGTCCCGGGAGGTATTGCGGAAACATCAGATGAATGCAGTCGTGAATGGTCACCACGGTCCGGCAGCGCGTCGCCGGCGGCAGGACGTAATGTGGTTCGTGCAGCAGATGCGCGCCTTCGCGCACGAGGCTCAGCGGGATCCACACCTGCTCGCCGATCGAGTAGGGCCGTGACGTTTCGGGCACCGCGCGAAAGTTGGGACCCAAATCGTTGACCGCGTCTGCGTCCGCCGGACGGCACAGCACGATGAAGTCCGTCTGTCGATCGACCGCCGCCAGCCCCACGAGCACGTTGCGGATGTACGTGCCGATGCCGAAGTCGTGGAGCTTCCGGGCATCGATGGCGATCCGCACGCAATCAGTCTACCTTCCGGAGCCGTCACGGCAGCTTGCCCGTCAACCGCAAATACTTCTCGAGCAGCGGCACCCAGCGGGGATGATGCTTGGCGTAGTAAGCGAGTTGACTCGTGCGACGCAGGCGTTCGGTGTCGGGGTTGCCGCGCGCCGATCGCCCGCGAAGGTGCAGGACCTCTGCCTGCGGAACGTAATACACCAGGCGACCACGGCGCCGGAGCGCGACGCACAAATCGACGTCCTCCGTGTACATGAAATATCGCTCGTCGAGCAGCCCGACGGCCTCCAGGTCCGCACGACGCAGCAGCAGGCAGGCGCCGCTGACCCATTCCCGAGGACCGGCGTCGCGAGACCAGCGGTCGACCATGCGCACGATGCGGCGGACGCGCCGATCGTAGAGGCGGCCGACGACTTTCTGTCGCAGTTCTGCCAGCGGTCCGATGGCCCAGCCGAAGGACAACTCGGGGAATCCCGCGTCATCCACGAGCCGCGGTCCCGCCGCCGCGGCCTGAGGATGCACCGCGAGCCCTCGGACCAGCGCCGCAACCGCGCCAGGCGGGACCACCGTGTCCGGATTGAGCAGCAGCACGAACTCGCTGGAGGTGGCGCGAATGCCGATGTTGTTGGCACGCGAAAATCCGAGATTGCCGCCAGCCTCAATCAGCTTCACGCTCGGCCATCTCGCCCGCACCATCTGAGGCGTGCCGTCAGTGGACGCGTTGTCCACGACGACAATCTCGGTCGGGTACGGAGCGGTGTGCCCGACGAGCGACTGCAGGCACGCGTCGAGCTCCGGCCGGACGTTGAAGCTGACGATGACGATGGTCAGCTCGTCAGACACCGGCAGCCTCTTCGAGGGCCCGCAAGGTGGCGTCGGCGGCGCGGTTCCAGTCGTAGCGGGCGAGCACCGCGTCGGCCTGCGCCAGCACGGCGCGGCGTGCCTGAGGGGCGGTCAACAGCTCCGTCAGGGCGTCCGCAAGGGGCGCCGGCGATCTGAGGTCGGCGACGTAGCTTGCGGCCGCTCCGTACACCTCACGAGCGACTGGCGTGTCGAGCACCACGGGAGGAAGCCCGGCGGCCAGCGCTTCGAGGGGCGTCAATCCAAACCCCTCATACGACGACAGGAAGGCGAACACCGACGCACCCTGATAGAGGTCACCGAGCGTCGTCTCGTCGACATAGGAACGGATGGTGACGCGGCGCGCGATCTCGGCCGGGCAGCTGGCCAGGGCGCGGGCGGGATCGCCGGGCGGATGCATCCTGTTTTCGCCGACGATTTCGAGCCGGCTCCCGGGCACGCGATGTGCGACGTGGTTGACGAACACGTCGATGAGCGTATCCACATGCCGGCGTCGAAAGATCGACCCGACATACAGGATGACAGGCGTGCGCTCGATGTTCCGGTTGCTGGCGGGGCGGCGAATGCCGAGCGGGATTACGCGGATGCGTTTCGAAGCGATCCCGATGTGTCTCGCGATCTCGCCGCGCGAGAACTGTGAGTCGGTGATCACCAGCCGGGCGCGGCGGGCGGACCACGCCGTCAGCGTGCGGCGTCGAAGTCCCTCGCGGAACGAGAACCACTCCGGATGCGCCGCAAACGAGACGTCGTGAATCGTGAGGGCCACCGGACACGCAGCCGCCAGCGGCGCGGTGTAACCAGGCGCGAACAGCACGTCGGGTCTTTCGCGCCCAAGCGCGCGAGCCAGCGAGGCTTGCTCCCAGCGGGTGCCACCGGCACCGGGAATCACGACGCTGGACGATGCGAGCGCTGGCGGGATGCTCACCGGACGGTGCGCGTAGAAGCGCCACTCGTGCCGCCGAGCGTCGGGAGAGCCGCCCCACCGATCGAGCAGCTCTGCCAGGTACCGCCCGACGCCTGTCGGGCGTCCGGCCAGCTCGCGTGCGTCCACGGCGACTCTCATCGCTGGTGCCTCCGGCGATGCTCCACTGCGGCACGATAGGCCTCCCGAGCCGATGCCGCGCAACGATCCCACGAGTAAGCCGCGGCGCGGGTCAGCCCTCGCGCCGCCGCCGCACGCGCGGCCGCGGGCGCGAGCAGGCGCTCCATTTCCTGAGCAAGGGCATCGCTGTCTGCTGGATCCACCGGGGACGCGGCATCGCCGGCCACCTCGGGCAGCGACCCGCGATTCGAGATCACGACGGGCACGCCACACGACATGGCTTCGAGGACGGGCAGCCCGAACCCCTCTTCGAGCGACGGCAGGACGAGCATGCACGCCTCGCGATACAGCCGCCGCCGTTCAGCGTCGCTGACGTAGCCCAACGCCGACACATGACCGGCAAGCGGGGGAGTCTGCGCACGGTGGAGATCGCGTTGCGAGCTGTTGCGCGCCCGGCCGGCCAACACCAGGGGCGGGGCGTCCGGGCGTCGTTCGCGCAAGCGTGCGTAAGCATCGAGCAATCCGCTGATGTTCTTGCGAGGCTCAATCGTGCCGATGAAAAGAATCAAGGTGCCTAAGGTGCCTGGGGTGCCTGGGGTGCCTAAGGTGCCTCGGGTGCCTAAGGTGCTGCGCGCGCGGGCGATGTCGGGTGCCCATGCCGGCGCGCCCGGGGAGCACACGGTGACCTTGTCGTGCGAGAGCGTGAGCCGGGAGGTGACCTCGCCGCGCGCGTATCGCGACGACACGACCACATGGTCGGCCCGGTGGACGTGCTGCCGCACGAGTGCCGGAAAGTCGCGACGCATTTCAGCCTGAGCCCGTTCAGGGTGCAGCAGGAAGTCCAGGTCGTGAATCGTGACGACGCGCGCCGCACGCCTTGCGGGGATCACGAGAGGGCTCTGCGAGTGCACCACATCGGACGCTCCCGCGAGCCATTCGGCGGGCGGCCAGCCCAGCCGGTTCCACGACCAGGTCAAGCCCTGAACGGGGAGACGCCAATCGACGATGCGAACGTTCCCGAGCTCGGCAGGGAGATCGGCGGCCGGCCGATCCTTCCATGAGGCGGTGAAAACGGAGATGTCGTCGGCGCCTGTCCGCGCCAGCGCCCGGGTCAGCTCGTGCACGAATTCGCCCACGCCGGTGCGCTCGCTGAGCGCGGGACGATAGTCGAGCAGAATCCGCACCGAGCGGCAATCTACCACAGATGACGACAAGTCCTTTGGGTACAGTATGTTGACAGCATATGGGCCGGGTGATACCCTGCAACGTTTCGAGACGATGCGATGAAGATTGCTGTGGTGGGGACCGGGTATGTGGGGCTTGTGCTGGGGGCGTGCCTCGCCGAGACAGGCAACGACGTCATCTGTGTGGACAAGGATGTGGCGAAGGTGCGCACCTTACGCACGGGACGCGTGCCGATTTACGAACCCGGTCTCACCGAGCTGGTCCACCGAAACAAGAGTGAAGGGCGCCTCTCGTTCACCACGCAACTGGGGCGCGCGGTCAAGGCGTCGCAGATCATCTTCATTGCCGTCGGCACGCCGCAGGGCGAGGATGGCTCGGCGGACTTGCAGCACGTCCTCGGTGTCGCCCGCGAGATTGGCCGGACGATGGACGGCTACCGGGTCATCGTCAACAAGAGCACGGTGCCGGTGGGGACGGCGGAGAAAGTGCGCGCGGTCATCCGGCGCGAGACGACGCATCCGTTCAGCGTCGTGAGCAACCCCGAGTTCCTGAAGCAGGGTGCCGCGGTGGACGATTTCATGAAGCCCGACCGGGTCGTCATCGGTGCGGAGGATCCGCGTGGCGCAGAGATGATGGAGTTGCTCTACAAACCGTTCACCCGGACCGGGGCCCCCATCATGGTGATGGATTGCGCCAGCGCCGAGCTGTCCAAATACGCCGCCAACGCTCTGCTCGCGACGCGCATCTCGTTCATGAACGAGGTCGCCAACGTCTGCGAGCTCTTCGGTGCGGACGTCGACCGTGTCCGCCAGGCGGTGGGTTCCGACCGCCGCATCGGCACGTCGTTCCTGTTCCCCGGCGTCGGTTATGGCGGAAGCTGTTTTCCGAAGGACGTCAAGGCGCTGATCCGTTTTTCCGCGCAGAAAGATTACGAATTCGAGACGCTCAAGGCCGTCGAAGCCGTGAACGATCGGCAAAAGCGCGTCCTGGTGAGAAAGCTCCTGGAACATTTCGGCTCACTCAAAGGGCGCACGATCGCCGTGTGGGGTCTCGCGTTCAAGCCGAAGACCGATGACATGCGCGAGGCGCCGGCGATTGTGATCGTGAAGGCGCTACTCGAGCAGGGCGCCAGGGTGCAGGCGTTCGACCCGGAGGCCCACCGCATGGCGCGAACGATTTTCGGTTCGAAGATCACGTATGCCGTGAAGAGCTATGACGCGTTGAAGGGCGCCGACGCGCTGGTGATCGTCACCGAGTGGCACGAGTTCCGGGAACCGGACTTCGATCGAATGCGCAAGCTGATGCGAACGCCCGTCATCTTCGACGGCCGCAACATCTATGAACCACAGCAGATGAAGGCGCACGGGTTTACCTACAGCTCGATCGGACGCTGACGATGGGGCGTGTGCTCGTCACGGGCGGGGCCGGCTACATCGGCAGTCACGCCGTTCGTGCACTGCTCGGCGACGGGCACTCCGTCGTCGTCCTGGACGATCTGTCGGCCGGACACGCCGCGGCGGTGCCTGCGGGGGTGCCGTTCGTCGAGCGCTCGACCCACGACCAGCCGGGCGTGGCTGCGGCGCTGCGCGAGCATCGCATCGACGCCGTGATGCACTTTGCCGCGTGGCTCGTCGTATCCGATTCGGTGCGCGATCCGCTGGGCTATTACGCGAACAACGTCGTCGGGTCCCTGTCGCTCCTCGGGGCGATGGTCGAGGTGGGCGTGCGCCGGCTCGTGTTTTCGTCAACGTGTGCCGTTTATGGCGAACCGTCGGCCGTGCCGATTGTCGAGACGATCGAGACGCGGCCGATTAATGCGTATGGGGAAACGAAGCTGGCTGTCGAGCGTGCGCTGCCGCACGTCCAGGGCGCGCACGGGCTCGAGTGGATCGCCCTTCGCTATTTCAATGCGGCCGGCGCCCACCCGGACGGCACGCTCGGCGAGGATCACACGCCGGAAATCCACATCATCCCGCGGGCGATTCAGGCGGCAACCGGCGGGGAGCCGCTGCAGCTCTTCGGGGAGGATTATCCGACCCCGGACGGCACGTGTTTGCGGGACTATATCCACGTGTGCGATCTGGCGGACGCGCATGTGCTGGCGCTCGGCGCCCTCGAAGCCGGACACCCGTCCGGCGCCTACAATGCGGGCACGGGGCACCCGCATTCCGTGAAGCAGGTCATCGAAACGGTGGGTCGTGTCGTGGGCGCGCCCGTTCAGTGGACGCCGGCGCCTCGTCGTCCCGGGGATCCCGCCGCGCTCTACGCATCGAGCGACCGGCTGCAACGCGAGCTGGGGTGGAAGCCGGCGTACCCCGAGCTCCAGCTGATCGTCCAGCACGCGTGGCAGTGGCACCGTTCGCACCCGCACGGCCACCGGAGTCTCCCGTCCGCCTGATGGACCCGATTCTCGCGCTGCTTCGCTACGCGGCTCCCCACCGCATGCTCATCGCCGGCGCGATGCTGGCGATGCTGGTGTACGGTGCGGCGTCGGCGGCGCAGGCCTGGCTGATCAAACCCATCATCGACGACGTGCTGCAGGCGCAAGCGCAGTCGTCGCTGCAATTCGTCGCGGTGGCGATTGTCGTCGCGTACTTCTTCAAGGGGCTGGGCGCGTACTTCTCGAGCTACTTGATGGACGATCTCGGCCACCGCGTGGTGATGCGGCTGCGCAACGAGCTGTTCCGCCATCTGCTGGATCAGTCGGCCGCCTTTTTTTCGCGCCGCACGACGGGCGGGCTGCTGTCGCGGATCAACAACGACGTCGGCCAGGTGCACCGCGCGGTGGCGGAAACCGTGGGGGACCTTGCGCGCGAGTCGCTCGCGCTGGTGGGCTACGCGGCGCTGCTGTTCTACTATGATGCCGGCCTGGCGCTGCTCGCGATGACCGGCGCGCCGCTGGCCATCTACCCGCTGGTACGGCTGGGTAAACGCCTCCGCATGGTGACCAGGTCGAGCCAGGAGGGGCTCGAATACATGTCGCATGTGGCGGGCGAGGCCTTCACCGGCCATCGCATCGTCAAGGCGTTCGCGGCGGAGCAGCGCGAAGCCGACAAGTTCGACCGCGCGTCACGCGCGCTGTATCGCACGAACCTGAAAGTGACCGCTGTCCTGTCGGTACTGCCGCCGATGATGGAATTCGTCGGCGGCCTCGCCATCGCCGGCGCGCTGTGGTACGGCAGCCGCGAGATTGCCGAAGGGCGCCTGACCGCGGGCGAGTTCACGTCCTTCGTGGCGGCGCTGCTACTGATGTATGGTCCGGTCAAGAAGCTCAGCCGTGTGAACGCGAACCTGCAGCAGGCGGCCGCGGCCTCCGAGCGCATCTTCGAGCTGCTCGACAAGCACACCGAAGTGGTCGAGGCCCCGGACGCGCAGCCGCTGCCGCCGTTTCGCAATCGCATCGAGTTCCGCGGCGTCGAGTTCCGGTACGACGACAGCCATGGCCGCAGCACGATTCGTGACGTGACCTTCTCAGTGCGTGCCGGCCAGATGATCGCCATCGTGGGCCGAAGCGGCGCCGGCAAGACGACGCTCGTGAACATGCTGCCGCGGTTCTACGACGTGACCAGCGGCGCGATCTTCATCGACGGCATCGACATCCGCAAGGTGACGCTGCGGTCGCTGCGCGACCAGATCGGCATCGTCACACAGGAAACCGTGCTGTTCGACGACACAATTGCCGCCAACATCGCCTATGGCGCGCCGGATGCCTCGCCTGGGCAGATCGAAGCCGCCGCGCGAACGGCTCATGCCCACGACTTCATCGTGACACTGCACGAAGGCTACAACACGCGCATCGGGGAACGCGGCCAGCGGCTCTCGGGAGGACAACGCCAGCGGCTCGCCATTGCTCGAGCCCTGCTCAAGAATTCGCCGATTCTGATTCTGGACGAGGCGACGTCGGCGCTCGACTCGGAGTCCGAGCGCCTGGTGCAGGATGCGTTGACGACGCTGATGCTCAACCGCACGTCCTTCGTCATCGCGCATCGGCTGTCGACCGTGCGCCGCGCGGATGCGATCATCGTCATGGACCGCGGGCGGATCGCGGAGATGGGCCGTCACGACGAGCTCATCACGCGCTCGAACGGCGTCTATGCCCGATTGCACCAGATGCAGCTCATCGAGCCGAAGAAGAGCGGCGTCGCGGCCGGGCCGCCGGGTCGGGAGGCCCCGCGATGATCAAGAGCATGACTGGCTTTGCGTCCGTCCGTCAGGAGGACGCACGGGGCACCCTCGGGCTGACCATCCGCGCCGTGAATCACCGGTTTCTCGATCTGCAGATTCGGCTGCCGTCGAACCTCGCCGACCTGGAGCCGCGCCTCCGGTCGGTGCTGCAGAAGCGTCTGGCGCGTGGCCGCATCGAGCTGACGGCGTCGCTGCAACTGCGACAGGGGGTGGCGCCTCAGGTCGAGCTTCAGGAAGACTTCGTACGGGCCGTCGTTGCGGCCATTGACGTGGCGCGCGAACGCGGCTTCGTCCAAGGCGAGCTCACGCCGGGCGATCTGGTGCGCATGCCGCAGGCGATGGCCATTGGCGAGCGCGCGACCGACACCGACACGCTCGGCGGTGTGCTCGGTCCGGCGATGGAGGTGGCGCTCGACACGGCCATCGATCAGCTCGATGCGATGCGGACGCGGGAAGGGGAACACCTCGCGGCCGATCTGGCGGGAAGAAAGGAGGCGCTGGGGCGTTTGATCGCCGCGCTGGCGGAGGCCGCGGACACGGGACGCCGGGATCTCGAGGCGCGCCTCATGGAGCGGGTCAAGGAGCTGATGACGACGATGCCCAGCGACCCGACGCTCATCGCGCAGGAGATCGTCCGCGTCGCCCAGCGCTCGGACATCACCGAGGAGGTCACCCGCTTTCGCGGCCACCTGGCGCACTGGGACGCGCTGGCGGGCGCTGACGAACCGTGCGGCCGCAAGCTGGATTTTCTGCTCCAGGAGATGAATCGCGAGATCAACACCATCGGATCGAAGGCTGATGGTCTGCATGTCTCGGAACTGATCATCGAAGCCAAGGCGGAGCTCGAACGGATGCGTGAGCAGGTGCAGAATGTCGAGTGATGCCACGTCACCGCGCCCGGAGCGCGCGTCGGCGGACGCCGCTGAGCGCGGACTGCTCTTCATCGTGTCTGCGCCGTCCGGCACCGGCAAGACGACCCTGGTCGAAAAGCTCGTGCAGATGCTGCCCAATCTGCGGATGTCGCGGTCGTATACGTCGCGTGCGGCGCGTGTCGGGGAACGTGATGGGGTTGACTATAATTTCATCAGCCCGGACGACTTCAAGCGCCGAATCAACGCGTCAGAATTCCTGGAATGGGCGGATGTGTTCGGGAACTACTACGGCACCGCCTTCACCGACGTCGATCGGATGCTGGCCGCCGGACAGGACGTGGTGCTGGTGATCGACGTGCAGGGCGCACGGCAGGTGAAGGCGCGCGGTGTGGATCACACGGCGATCTTCGTGATGCCCCCGTCGTTCGACGCGCTCGAACAACGGCTGCGTGGGCGCAGCAAGGACTCGGAAGCGCAGATGCAACGCCGGCTCGATACCGCCCGCAGCGAGGCGTCGAGCTACGTGGATTACGACTACGTCGTCGTCAACGACGCCTTGGAGCCGACCGTCGTGCGGCTGCGGGAAATCATTGCGGCCGAGCGCTCCCGGACGCATCGCATGAAGTCGGTCGCGGAGCGCATACTCGAGACCTTCAGATGTCCTTGATTGCACTCGGAATCTGCGGCGGGATCGGCGCCTACAAGGCCGTGGAAGTGGCGCGCGGGCTGCAGAAGCAGGGCCACGACGTCACGGCGGTGATGACGCGATCTGCCCGCCGCTTCGTGGGCCCGGTCACGTTCGAGGCCATCACGCGCCGCGAGGTGATTACGGATCAGTGGAAGCCCGGCGCCAACGCGGATATCGAGCACATCTCGCTGGCCTCCACGGCCGACCTCCTGCTCGTCGCGCCGGCCACGGCAAACATCATCGGAAAGTTCGCCAACGGCATCGCCGATGACTTTCTCTCCTCGCTGTACGTCGCGACCCCGGCGCCGGTTCTGATGGCGCCGGCGATGAACACCAACATGTTCGCGCACCCGGCGGTCGTGCGGAACCTCGAGACGCTCACCGCTCGCGGCGTCAAGTTCGTCGAGCCCGGCGAAGGGTATCTGGCGTGCGGCTGGATCGGCAAAGGACGGCTCGCCGAGCCCGACGAGATCGTGGCCGCCGTTCTGCGGATGCTGCGTCCCCAGGGTGCGCTGTCAGGCCTGCGCGTGCTCGTGACGGCAGGCCCCACGCTCGAGGACATCGACCCGGTGCGGTTCATCGGCAACCGCTCGAGCGGCAAAATGGGCTACGCCCTTGCCGCCGAGGCGGCGGCGCGCGGGGCGCGCGTCACGCTCGTCTCCGGACCGGTCAAACTGCCGCCGCCGAGGGCCGAGGAGGTGGTTGACGTGCGCAGCGCGGCGGAAATGCACCAGGCGGTCATGGCTCGGGCGGCGCAGGCGGACGTCGTCATCATGGCTGCCGCGGTCGCGGACTACACGATGGCCGCTCCCAACGCCGAGAAGATCGCCAAGGGCGACGGCCCGCTCACGCTGACGCTCACGCGCACGCGCGATATCCTCGGCGATCTTGGACAACTGGCGTCACGCCGTGACGCGGAGCGGCCGATCCTGGTGGGGTTCGCCGCCGAGACCCACGACGTCGTGGCGCACGCGCGACAGAAGCTCGAACGCAAGAGCGTCGATCTCATCGTCGCCAACGACGTGTCACGGCCCGGCGCCGGCTTCGATGGCGATACCAATGCCGTGACGCTCGTCACGTCCGGGGGCGCCGAGGAGGTGCCGCTGCAGTCGAAGAGCGCGATCGCGTCGCGCATTCTCGACAGAATCGAAATGTTGGTGCAGCGCAAGAGAGTCGCGGGATAGGGGAAGGCCGCTTCGCGGAAGGGCGCCTCGCGTCGCTCGGCGAGGGCCAGCTGCGCTGGAAGGCCGCTTCGCGGAAGGGGCGCCTCGCGTCGCTCGGCGAGGGCCGGCTTCGCTGGAAGGCCGCTTCGCGGAAGGCACCTCGCTTCGCTCGACGAGGGCCGGCTTCGCTGGAAAGCCGCTTCGCGGAAGGGCGCCTCACGTCGCTCGGCGAGGGCCAGCTTCGCTGGAAGGCCGCGCGAAGGAGAAGGAGAACGCGAAAGCGAAAGAGAGAAAAGATGGATCGTTCGAACCTCGGTGAACATCTGAAATTCTTTGAAGAGCTTGGCGTTGACGGCGTAAGCCGCGATCGCTTCTGGCGCAAGCGGGCCATCACTGATGCCCCGGCTGAACCCGGGGTCCCTCCGGGTCAGGTGGGCGTGGGCTCGAGCCCCGCCGAATCTGGAGGGGGCACGCACTTGCTGACGGTGCTCAGGGCAGAGATCGGTCCCGCGTGCACGCGCTGCAAGCTGCACGCGCTCGGGCGCACACAGGTGGTCTTCGGTGTGGGCAATCCAGACGCGGATCTGATGTTCGTGGGGGAGGCACCCGGCGCCGACGAAGATCTGCAGGGCGAGCCGTTTGTCGGCCGGGCGGGGCAGTTGCTGACCAGGATCATCGAAGCCATCGGCCTGAGGCGCGACGAGGTCTACATCGCGAACATCATCAAGTGCCGTCCTCCCGGCAACCGCAATCCCGAACCCGACGAGGTGGAGCAGTGCGAGCCGTTTCTGTTCCAGCAGGTCGCCGCGATCAGGCCCAAGGTGATTGTCGCGCTGGGCAAGTTCGCCGCGCAGTCGCTGCTCGGCACGACCGATCCGATCACTCGCCTGCGCGGGCGCTCGTTCAACTATCGCGGCGCCACCCTCATCCCGACGTTCCACCCGGCCTACCTGCTGCGCACCCCGTCGGCCAAGCGCGAGGTGTGGGACGACATGAAGAAGGTCCGCGCGATCCTGCAAGGCGCCGAGTAAGTCGCCGGTGGCACGACTCGTCTCGGTCGCGGTTCCTGTCCCTGCCCTCGATCTGCTGACCTACGCGGTTCCCGACGCGCACGCGATGCCCCGGCCCGGCGCGCGGGTAGTCGTGCCGCTCGGACGCCGGACACTCACCGGCGTCGTCGTCGGCGAGGCCGAGCCGCCAGAGGGCGACTTCGAGCTGCGTGACGTCATCGAGGTGCTCGACAGCGAGCCATTCCTCCCGCGCGATGTCATCGAGCTCGCCGACTGGGTGGGGGAGTACTATCTCGCCGGCCCCGGCGCGACGCTGTCGATGGCCATGCCGCCGCATGCGCTCGCCAACCGCGTGGACGCATTTCGCACGGTGCGCATCGTGGTCTTGACGGCCGAAGGGCACGACCTGGCGGCTCATGCCGACACGCTCAGTGCCCGGCAGGCCGAGGCCGTGCTTCAGCTGAAAGGCGCGCCTGACGGCATCGCCGCGCCTCAGCTCGCGGCGCGCGGCATTTCCGCTGCGGTCGTGACGCGCCTCAGGACGCTGGGCCTGGTGACGATACGGCACGAGCGCCAGGATCGCGACCCCTTTTCCTCGGCGCACGCCGCAACGGACGGCGTGGATACAACCCCACGCCTGCTGACCGATGAACAGCGTGTCGCCTTGGATCGCCTGCGTGCATTAGCCGACGCCAGGGAGTTCCGCGTCGCGCTGCTGCATGGCATCACCGGCAGCGGCAAGACGGAAGTGTATCTGCACCTCGCCGATACCGTGCGACGCTCGGGTCGCGGCGTGCTGATGCTCGTGCCGGAGATCGCGCTCACGCCGGCCGCGGCCGCGGCATTTCGCGCGCGGTTCGGCACCGGCGTGGCGATTCAGCACAGCGGCCTTTCCGATGGCGAGCGGCACGACCAGTGGCATCGCATCCGGCGCGGTGAAGTGGACGTCGTCATCGGGACGCGTTCGGCGGTCTTCGCGCCGCTCGCGACACCAGGGCTCATCATCGTGGACGAGGAACACGACACGTCCTACAAGCAGGAAGAAACCCCGCGCTATCACGGTCGCGACGTCGCCGTGATGCGCGGCAAGTTCGCCGGCGCGCTCGTCCTGCTGGGCTCGGCGACGCCCTCGATGGAGTCGTTTTACAACGCTCAGCAGGCACGCTACGAGGTCATCTCGCTCACGCGCCGCGTGCTCGACCGCCCTCTGGCGACGGTCAGGATCGTGAACATGCGCGAGGAGTACGCCGCCGAGGGGCCGGATGTCATCCTGTCGCGCGAGCTCAGGGCAGCGATGCAGCTGCGTCTCGATCGACATGAACAGGTGCTCGTGCTCCTGAATCGGCGCGGGTTCGCCACCGCGGTGATCTGCCGTCAGTGCGGCGGGACGATGGAGTGCCCGAACTGCAGTGTCTCGCTGACGGTGCACACGGGACGACGAGACTGGCGTGCGCGGTGCCATTACTGCAACTTCTCGCGCATCGTGCCGAAGACCTGCCCGCAGTGTGCGGCGCCGTATCTGGAACATGTCGGCTTTGGCACCGAGCGCGTGGAATCGGAGATTCGGTCGCTCTTTCCGGAGGCGCGCATCGGTCGGATCGATCGCGACACCATTCGCCGGCGCGGGAGCCTCGCGGGGCTGTTGAATCGTTTTGCGCAGCGGGAGCTGGATGTGCTCGTGGGCACGCAGATGATTGCCAAAGGCCACGACTTCCCGCAGGTCACGCTGGTCGGAGTCATTTCTGCGGACGTGGGCCTCGGCCTCGCGGATTTTCGCGCCGCCGAGCGGACCTTTCAGTTGCTGACGCAGGTCGCCGGACGCGCCGGTCGCGGCGAGCAGGCAGGCGAAGCCATCATCCAGACGCTGTTCCCCGGGCATTACAGCATTCGACTCGCGACGTCGCAGGACTACCCGGCGTTCTTCGAGAAGGAGCTCGATTTCCGGCGGAAGATGCGCTACCCGCCGCTGATTGCGATGGTCAACGTGGTGGTGCGCGGCAAGTCCTATGACGCAGCCATGGAGGCGGCGGCCGATCTGGCGCGGCGTGCGGAAGAACGCGCCGCGGGCGGGTTCGTCGTCCTGGGTCCCGCGCCTGCGCCGTTGACCAGACTCCGCGGTGAGCACCGCGCGCAGTTCTTTCTCAAGGGCACATCGCGGGTGGCGATGCGGTCCGCGCTGCGCGATGCGGTTGCCTCGCTGCCGGAAATTGCGAGACGGGCGTCGGTCGACATCGATCCGATCAGCGTGCTCTAGCGAGCGGGTTGTGAACGCCGGGGTTTGAACTGGCGGTCCTGGCGGCTGGGCACGTGCCGCCGAAGGCGGCCTACTGTCCGGTGACGAAGGGCTCGATCGGCGCAGGCGTGAAGCAGACGATCAGCATGAGGAGCCCAACGACGGCGAGCACCAGGCGCGCCGTGCCGAGCGGCACGTGGTCGTCCTGCGTCGGCGGGTGGTGCGGGCCGATCACGAAGAGCATCACGACCATCAGGATGGTCCAGACCAGCCAACTCATGGACACAAACGCGGTCAACGCCACCGCCACCAGGATCATCGCCAGCGTGATGAGCGATGAGCGCCGGCCGAGCACGGCATAAGCGACGTGGCCGCCATCGAGCTGTCCGATCGGAAAGAGATTGAGCGCCGTGGCGAGCAGCCCAAACCACGCCGCAAACGCCATCGGGTGCATGTTGATCGACATCTCGTCGCCGACGTCGCCCCAGATGAGCCACGAGGCCGCGCGGAAGAGCAGCGGCTCGCCCAGCCACACACCTTCAAAGCTGTCGGGCACGCGCTCGACGGCCGACAGCGCCAGTCCAAGAAACAGCGCCGGGACGGCGACCACGAAGCCGGCAATCGGCCCGGAGAGGCCAATGTCGAACAGCGCTATCCGAGACGGGATGCGCGAGCGAATCCGGATGAAGGCGCCAAGCGTGCCTGTGAGCGGGAGCGGCGCCGGCAGGAAGAACGGGAGTGACGCGTCGACCCGGTAATAGCGGCACGCCACATAGTGCCCCATCTCATGGCAGCCCAGGATCGCCAGGATCGTGGCGCTGTACCAGAGGCCGTTCAGATAAAACGCCGGGTCGCGAAAATTCGGCACGACAACGGCTTCGGTGTTGAACCCCTGGGTAAATCCGAAGAAGTGCAAGGCGCCAACCAGCGTGGTGGTGACCACCGTGAGCACCAGCAACCCACTGTGGACCCACATGCGGTCGCGGGGCCGGGGACGGGGCGGGTAATACGGGTTGTCGTCGCCTGGCCGAAACGGCGGCAACGTGGGGTCGGACGACGTGTTCAGAGACAATGGATCGATTATCCGATGTTCTGAAGCTCTTTCCCGGGCTTGAAGCGGATGGTTCGTCCGGGCGGGATACGGACTTCCTTGCCGGTCCGCGGATTGCGCCCGATGCCGCGCTTGCGCGGCTTGACCTGGAACACGCCAAAGCCCCGCAGTTCAATCCGTTCGCCGCGCTGCATGGAATGCCGCATCGCTTCGAATACCGCGTCCACCGCCAGCTCGGCCTTGACCTTGGTGATCTCCGCCACCCGCGAGACTTCGTTGACGATATCGACCTTGATCATGGAATTGAGTCTGGTGGGGCGGGTATGGCTGGCGGGAAATCACCTACCCGACCTGCCTTACCGGCCCACCTGCTTTACGGCCCTGCCAGCCCTGCCAGCCTTACCAGCCAGCCTTACCAGCCTTACCAGCCTTAACTATTTTAATTTGAGTCACTTACGCTGTCAAACGGATAAGTCCATGTTCTACATGCACTTATCGGAAAGCGCGTTTCGGGACACCCGGAACAGGGAAGGTCCCCATTCCGTTGAGGCCTGTCGGCCCAAACCCCCAACCCCTTGTGAGACTGTAAGATAGGGCCGACTCCGGTGTCTGTCAAACGCCTGCCCTCTGTCGTGCTCGTCGGCCGGCCCAACGTCGGCAAGTCCACGCTGTTCAATCGGCTGACCGGGACGCGGCGCGCCATCGTGGCGCCCCTCCCAGGGACGACTCGGGACGTGCTGACCCACCCGGTGGTGTCGCAGGATCTGAGCTTTGAGCTGACCGACACGGGCGGGATGTTTGGCGCGTCGCACGATCCGCTGCACGAGTTGGTCGTCGAACGCGGGCGTCGGGCCATCGACACCGCTGACACGATCGTGTTCGTGGTGGACGGCCGCGAAGGGCTGGTCCCCGGTGACGAAGACATCGCCGCCGTGGTCAGAGCGTCTGGCGTTCCGGTATTGCTCGCCGTCAACAAGACCGACGACCGGCGCGCCGAAAGCGGCGCGCTCGAACTGTACCGGCTCGGCTTCGACCCGATCATCGAGATCAGCGCCGAGCATGGGCGCGGCGTCGGCGACCTGCTGGACGAAATCATCAAGCGGTTGCCGCGGACCGTGCGCCTGCGCGATCGCGATGAAGACGACGAAGAGGCCGGGAGCCCGAGCGACCCGCCCGCTGACGAAGCCACTGGAGAAACCTCCGTCGCGATCGTCGGCCGTCCCAACGCGGGCAAATCGTCGCTGGTCAACCGTCTGCTCCGCGAGGAGCGAATGATCGTCTCGGAGATGCCCGGCACGACGCGCGATTCGGTGGACACGATGTTGAAGTGGCATCGCCGCCAGTTCCGCATCGTGGACACGGCCGGCATCAGACGCGCCGGACGCGTCCATGCGGGCGGCACGGTCGAGCAGGTGAGCGTGATGTTGGCGCGGCGCGCCATCGAACGTGCGGACGTAGTCGTCCTGGTCATCGATGCGTCCCAGGGCGTGACCGATCAGGACGCGGCGATCGGCGGCGAAGCCGACAAGGCCGGGCGCGGCATCATTCTCGCGGCCAACAAATGGGACCTGATGAAGGAGCACGGCCCCGACGCCTACAAGGTGTTCGATGAGCGGCTGCGCTACCAACTGAAGTTTCTGGAGTACGCGCCGATCTTGCACATCTCCGCGAAAACCGGTGAGCGCACGCCAAAGCTGCTCGAAGCGGTCGACATGGTGTCGGTGTCGCGGCGCCGCCGCATCGGCACCTCGGAGTTGAACCGATTCATCGAGCAGATTACGTCGGCGCAGCCGCCGGTGAGTCCCGGTCATCGCAACGTGCGGGTGCTCTACGCCGCGCAGACCGGTGTTGCGCCGCCGACCTTCGTGCTGTTTACCAACGTGGCGACGAAGTTCCATTTCTCGTACGAGCGATACCTCGAAAACCAGTTGCGTGAGCAATACGGGTTCGTGGGCACGCCGCTGAAGATCACCGTCCGGAAGCGGTCTCGGAGCCGATCGGAGGCCCGAAATCATTGATTTGTGCGTGATATACTCGGGAATCCGCTGAGTGGTCTGTGGTTGCGAAACGCGAACTATTCAAGTCCGTCGACGTTTGCGAACTGACACAGCTGCAGCCCTACGTGCTGCGGTCGTGGGAGGCTGAATTCCCTGGATTGGGGAAGCCGGCGGCCGGCGGCGGGCGCGTGTATCGTCGGGCTGATGTGGAGCTGGTGCTTCGCATCAAGGACCTGGTCTTCGTCGAGGGGCTGACGCTCGCCGGCGCGCGACGGCGGCTCGAAGAGGAGCAACAGGAGCCGAGCCGGTCGATTGCGGCCGTGGCGATGGACGACGTCCTCAGCGCCATGGCTCGCACCAAGCTGCGCGAGGTCCGGACCGGCTTGGAGGCGATTCTGCAGTTGTTGAGTCACGACGCGGGCCGGCCGCCGGAATTGCAGTTGGTGGCGCCCGCCGCGCGGAGCAAGGGCCCGGCCGCCAAGCGTCGTCGGGCCAGTTGAACGAGGGGCGGCAAGATTCGGGATGTAGCGCAGCCTGGTAGCGCACTTGACTGGGGGTCAAGGGGTCGCTGGTTCGAATCCAGTCATCCCGACCAATCTTTCGCACCCTGTGATGTTCGGATAGGGGCCACGCCTCAGGCTGGCCCCTCACACGTGTACACAGACCTATGAACAAGAACGGTGTCATCGCCGTCGTCGTCGTCGTCATCTCCATCGTGCTCGTCGGCCTCTGGGCCATGCGCAGCGGCGAGCGGGGCCCGATGGGGGCCGATTGCTCAGCGCCGCCCAATACTCCCACCGGTGTCGCGGTCGCCGCCGAAGGCACCAAGGGCCGCGTGATGTGGGCCGCGCCTCCGCCGGACGAGTCCATCACGACCTACATCATCGAGGCGGGCAGCACGCCCGGGTCGAACAATCAAGGCACGTTCGTCGCGCCGGGGACGGCGACGTCGTTCGATCGCGAAGCGGGCGCCGGCACGTATTACGTACGCGTCTTTGCGCGAAACGCCTGCGGCACCAGTCTTGCGTCGCAGGAGCAGACGCTGACGATCCAGTAGTCCTTTGCGCCGCGCATCTTTCGCGCTGCAAGCGTCCGTCATCCTGCTGGCAGCGGGAGTCTTCCTGCTTCCGGCGCCACCCGCGCTGGTCGAGCGATATTACGCCCAGCGCTTCTATCCCTCGCTGCAGTCGAATCTGACCTCGTGGTCCAACACCAGCGCAATCGCGCTCTTCGATGTGCTGGTCACCACCATCGCGGTCACGCTGCTCATTGTCTGGGGCCGCTGGCTCCGGCGCGCGTGGCGGACGCGGTCGCTGCAGCCAGTTCTCCGCGCTCTTCTGACGACGATAGTCGTCGCGTCGGTCATGTATTTGTGGTTTGCCGCTGCGTGGGGCCTCAACTACGCGCGTCAACCCCTGGACGGCGTCATCGGTTACGACGCCGCTCGCGTCACACCCGCCGCGCTCCGCGCCTTGGCCGGCCGCGCAACATCCGAGGTCAATCGCCTGCACGCGACGGCGCACATGGCCGGGTTTCCCGAGATCGGCGCCATGCCCGCGCCGCTCGTCACGGCGCTCCATGAAACGGAACGCAGGCTTGGCCGCCAGTCGCCGACCACCCCCGGGCGTCCCAAGCGGACGCTGCTGGCGGTGTTTTTTCGCGCGTCCGGGGTCGACGGCATGCACGCGCCGTTTCTGCTGGAGACGCTCCTCAACCCGGCGTTGACGCCACCGGAGCGGCCAGCCGTTCTCGCACACGAGTGGGCCCATCTGGCGGGTTACGCGCCGGAAGCCGATGCGAGCTTCGTGGGGTTGCTCTCGGCGTTGCGGGCTGATCCGGCCGCGCAATACAGCGCTTGGCTGTCGCTCTTCGATCATGCGGTGGGTCAGCTTCCTGTGAACGAGAGACGCGAGTTCGTGGCACGGCTGGGACCTGGCCCTGCCGCGGATCGGCGGGCGATTAGGATGCGACTCGAGGCACGCGTTGAAGTCGTCGCACGCGCGAGCTGGGAAACATACGATCAGTATTTGAAGGCGCAAGGTGTGGAGGAAGGCGTGGAGAGCTACAGCCGCGTGATCGAGCTGCTTCTCGCTTCCGGCGCGCTCGACTGGCCATGACTCGTGTTGTCCGCATCGATCCGCAGCGTCCTGACCTCGAGCGCCTCCGCGAAGCGGCCGCGGTGTTGCGAGATGGCGGCCTCGTCGCGTTTCCCACTGAGACTGTGTACGGTCTCGGCGCGCATGCCTTGAATGCGACCGCCGTGGCGCGCATTTTCGAGGCGAAAGGCCGGCCCGCCATCGATCCGCTGATCGTGCACCTGGCCAGCGTGGATCAGCTCGAGGCGGTTGCGCACGCCGTGCCGCACGTCGCGCGAGAGCTGGCGGCGGCATTCTGGCCCGGCGCCCTTACGTTGATTCTCGAGAAGCACTCGATCGTACCGGAAGCCGTGACCGCGGGGCTGCGGACCGTTGGAGTTCGGGTGCCGTCTCATCCCATCGCGCACGAGCTGATTGCCATGGCCGCGGTTCCGGTAGCGGCGCCGAGCGCGAACCGCTTTTCACGCCCGAGCCCGACTTGTGTAGAGCATGTGCTCGCGGATCTCGACGGCGTGGTGGATGTGGTGATTGACGGCGGACCCACGCCGATTGGTCTCGAATCGACGATCCTCGATCTCACCGTGGCCCCGCCTCTGGTGCGGCGGCCCGGCGGGGTGTCGCTGGCGGAGATTCGCCGCATCGTGCCGGATGCGCAGAGTGGCTCAGCGCTTGCGGACCGGGATCGCGCCCAGCCGTCGCCGGGCCAGTTGCTGCGACACTACGCCCCGCGTGCAACCCTGACGCTCTATATCGGGGCCGTGGCGATGGTCACCGAGCGGATGGCGAACGATATTCGCCGAGCGGTGGCCTCGGGTGTACGCGTCGGGGTTCTCGCGCCGGAGGAAGATCTGCTGGCGCTCGCGCCCCGGTTGGCGGCCGTTGGTGCAGGTGGAAGAGTCGTGACCATGAGGTGCGGGACGCGACGTGATCGAGACGAAGCCGCGCGGGATTTGTTTCGAACGCTCCGCGCGCTGGACGCCGAGGGCGTCGACGTGATGTTCGCGTCCGCGCCGGCTGGCGAGGGCATCGACGCGGCGATCATCGATCGTCTGACCCGAGCGGCCGAAGGCCGCGTCGTGCACACCTGATCCGCTTGGCTCGACGCCCCCGTGCACGAGCTACCGCGAGATTGCGCGCCTCGCCAGGCCGCACCCGGCGCACCTGGCCGCCCCTGGTCAGCGATCCCACCCGGTCCAATCGAGACGGTACTTCCGGCGCGTCTCGCGCAGCGTCCCCGGATAGACCCCCGCCCGCCGCGCCTGCTCGCTCGCGTCCGACATGAAGGCGCTGAACTGGCGCGCGTAGCCCTGGAGATCGGTCGCAAACGACGTGCACCACGTGTCCGGCGTTTTGAAGGAGGGCGCCTGATCGCGGAACACAAACCACCCGCGCTGCCCGTCGTGCGCGATCACGCTCACCAGGCAGTTGCTGGTGAACCGTTTGAACTGCGCGTCGATCTGATCGGCGCGCTGGCTCGCCTGCTGCATTGTCTGTTCGAAGCGCGCCGCGCCCGTGTGCCGCGTGGTGTCCGTCTCGCTGGCGCCGCCGGCCAATCCGGTTTGCAGTGAGGGCGCCTGTGTGGTGCCCAGGCCAGTCGGCACCGTGCGGCCCTCGATGAGAGGCACCGCATGCGCAATGGCCACGGCAAACCCGAGCGACTCGGCTCCGCGCATGACCTTGAGCGTGGTGACGCCAAGCACGCGGCCATCGCGATCGAGCAGCGGCCCCCCGCTGTTGCCGGGATTGATGGCCGCGTCGGTTTGAATGAGCTCGACGCCGCCCGTCACGCGCACCGCACTGACGATTCCGCGCGTCACCGTGTTCTGCAGGCCGAGCGGCGATCCGATGGCGAGAACTTCCTGGCCGGGCAGGACGGGATGGGCCGAACCGAGTTGCAGGATCTGGTTGCTGCCGGGTCGTGCGGTGGCGCGCACGACCGCCAGATCCAGGTCAGGCGAAGAGCGTTCGACGCGTCCTTGAATCGTCTCGCCGCTGGCCAGCCTGACCTCGACGAACGACTGGCCGGCGACGACGTGGGCATTGGTCAGCAGGAGATCCTGCGTGACGAAAAAGCCGGTGCCCGCGGAGTTGGAGGTTCGAATCAGCACGACCGCCGGGGCCGCGCGGCTGACGATCTCTTCAATGGATCGGGTGATTGCGTGCACGATCGGTGCTGGTGCCGGCGCGTCGGTCTCGCGCGTGACGATCACGGGATCGATCGGCACGAGCCGCGGCGGGGCTTCGGGTTCCGGCGGCGCCAGCGACGCAGGCTCCGACCGAACGGGAAGACCGGAGCCAATCGCCGGTAGCGCGGATGACTCCGCCGGTGCGCCGGCCTGCGCGCCGGCGGGTGCATCACCGTGCAACCACACATACATTGCGGCGACACCGGCGATGACGAGGACCATGGCGATGGCCAGCCACATCGCCGACTGTGCGGAGCCAGGGCGCATGTCCGGGGCCGGAGCGTCGATGACGTCGTCGAGCGGGCCCGCCACGAATCCGCAGCGGCACTGGCGGATGCGTCCCGGCACCAGTCGATCGCAGGATGGGCACAGCCACGCGGGTGGGGAGGAGGGGTGAGACATGCGAGTGCCGCGGAGGCGGTAATCGGCTTATCGGGCGGAGGGTCCCGACGCTTCAGGCTCCCGGCGCTGGCGCTGCGGCCTCGCCGCAGAAGGCGGCGCCTTCGGCGCCGATGGCCGCCTACGGCGGATGGCCGCGGCTTCCGCCGCGGATCCAAGGACCCTGATCCTAGCGGCGGGCTAGCGCTTGTCCGGCTTCTTCATGAAGAAGGGAATCACCCGCTCGATCTTGTCGGCGCCCGGCTCGAGTGGGTTCATCAGCATGCCCGTTTTCGGATCCATCTTCCAGCCCTGCATCGTCTTGAACTGGACAATCGGCGTGACGACGAACTGGTTGCGCTGGACGTTCCACTCGGCCGGGCCGGCGATGGCAAACTCGATGTCATTGTTCCGGATGCTGTTCTCCACGCGGCTCGACACCAGCTTGATCTCGTTCTTCCCAGGCTTGAGCATCGAGGTGATGATCACCTGCCGCGCGTCAATAGTGAAGGTGTTCAGCGGGGTGCCGTTGACGAGGACCGTCGCCGTCACCGGCGCGGTCCAGGAATTGTAGGTCGGCTTGCCGGTGAGGATGTAGTCGCCGGCCTTCAGCTCGCCGCCGACGTGCTGTAGACCCGCCCAATATAGATCGTAGGTCTGAGTCACTTCCTTGGTGCCCGGGCCCAGGGGATGAGAGTAGGCGCCGTCCTTGAACCTCCAGTCGCTGCCATTGCGGAACTCCCAGAGCACCGGCTGCATCACCACACGATTCCTTGCCGGCTCCTCGGAGGTCGGGCCAATCCTGAAAATGAGCTCGTTGCGTCTGTTCGCCGGCTGCTGCGGTGTGGTGGTCACGGTGATCGTGTTCCACCCGTCCTTCAGATACTCGGAAATGTTCTCCATCGTGTCGGACGTGAAGATGTTGATCGTCGTTCCGTTGATGGCCACCTCGCTGTGGAGCGGGTTATCCCAGGTGTTGTACTCGCGTTGCACCCAGATCGACATGGATTTCGGGTCTGGCGCCTGAGCCCAGGCGGGGCTGCACGGCGAGGCGATCATCACCGCCAAAATGGGGAAGCGGAGAAAGGATATGCGCATGTGGGACCTCGGAGGGGGGCCTGTCGTGACCGTTTTGCGAGCCGCGCGTAAGGGTCGAATGCTACGTTACTCTGCCCCAAATGGCGTGTCAACCGCGTGGGCATCCGTCAATCTATTTATTTCGCGGCAGGCCCTAAGAGATTCCGAGCCGCGAAGCGGCGAGGCTCTCGGCGGCGACGCCGCCGCTTCCAAGCGAAGCGCCGGTCCTCCGCGCGAAGCGCGGCCTCAATGCTGAGAGCTGAGAGCAGAGCTGATAGCGCCGATAGCCGAAAGCTGAAAGAGCCGAAAGCTGAAAGCCGAAAGCTAGAGCGGCAGGCTGAGCGTGGCGCGGACGCCACGGCCTTCCGGCCTGTTTTCGAGCTTCAGGGAGCCGTCGTGGGCTTCCGCAATCTGGCGGCACAACACGAGACCAATGCCCGACCCCCCGGGCTTGGTGGTGAAGAACGGGACGAAGAGGTTGGTGGTGTTCGACAACCCGGGCCCTTCGTCGTCTACCCAGATGTCGGTTCCATGACGTGTCCGGCGCCAGCCGATGGTCACGGCGCCGCCGCCGACTTCGACGCAGGCGTCAGCGGCGTTGCGAATCACGTTGATGAACAACTGCTCGATCTGATCGGTGTCGACGTTGACGGTGAGATCCGGTCCGGGACGCACGGTCACGGGTACGCGTGATTCGAGCGCCGCGATTTTGACGAGCAACGGCTTCAAGACCACCGGGGTCAGCCGAGGCGCCGGCAGTCGCGCGAGCCGGGCGTACGCGGCGGTGAAGCGGCTGAGCGATTCGGTGCGCGACGCGATGACCTGCAGCCCGCGTGTCATGTCGTCACGCCAATCTTCCGGAGGCGGATTGCGCTGCAACAGCGTTTCGAGGCTGCCGGCGATGGACTTGATCGGGCCGAGCGAATTGCCGAGCTCGTGTCCGATCACGCGAATCAGCCGCTGCCACGCCTGGCGCTCCTGTTCGCGCAGGGGCCGGCTGACGTCCGAGAGCACCAGGAGATCGTGGGGGAGGCCGCCGAGCCGGAACGTCGTGCGGCGCACTTCCCAGCGCCCCACGTTGCCGCCAGGCAGCGACAGGTCCACGACGCGAGGCGCGTCGCCGAACCAGTCGGTGACGTTCAGCTCCTCGGCGGTTCGGCCGAGCAGTTGTTCCATGCTGCGGCCCATCAACCGCTCGCCGGTACGGTTGACGATACGCAGCCGCTCGCCTGGATCGAATGCGAACAGGGCCACGTCCACCTGCTCCATGACCGTGCGCAGAAGCGCGGTTGCTTCGACGGCGCCCAATCGCTGTTCGTGGAGCGTGGCGGCGAGCTCGTTGATCTCGATGAGCACGGCGCCGAGCGGATCTTCCGGATCGGCCGTGCGGCCGCGAATCGAGAAGTCGTCCTCGCGCATGGCGGCCAGCAGGTTCGCGACGGTCTGGAGGGGCAGCACCACGCGACTCCGGATCGACGCGGCGAATCCCAGGAGACAGCCCACGATGAGCACCGTCAGCGTCCACTGGACTTTCGGCGTGTAGTCGCCGGCCCAGAGGATGATCATCGATGTCACCGCGCCGGGCAGTCCCGCCGCCAGCGTCAGGAGAAAGATCTGCGTGTCGTGAGTCAGTCGTCGCACGATGGATACATTCGGACCTGATCTGCGCCGCAGGCGAATCGGCATCGTCGGGGCAGTTCGCGAACCGCCCCTACAACTTGTACCTCTCCAGCCGGCGGTAGAGCGCGCTGCGGGACAGGCCCAGGGCCCGTGCCGCCTGGCTGACATTGCCGTAGCGCGCCATTGCTTTCTTGATCAGGAACGCCTCGACCTCCTCGAGGCTCATGTCCTCGAGCCGGGCGCTGCTGGCGCCTTCCGTACGCAATCCCAGATCGGTATTGCGAATGGTGTTGCCCTGTGACATCAGCACCGCGCGTTCGACGGAGTGGTCCAGCTCGCGGACATTGCCGGGCCAGCGATGATCGAGCAGCACCTGCATCGCCGCCGGATCGAAGCCCGAGATCGTCTTGCGATACCGCTGCGCATGCAGGCGCAGGAAGTGCCGCGCGAGCATCGCGATGTCCTCCCGGCGATCACGCAGCGGCGGGAGGTGCACTTCGATGGTGTTCAGGCGGAACAGCAAATCCTGCCGGAATCGCCCAGACTCGACCTCGGCGTTCAAGTCGGCGTTGGTGGCCGAGATCAGCCGGACGTTCACCTTGCGTGTCTTCGAGGAGCCGAGTCGTTCGAATTCTCCGGTTTCGATGACGCGCAGCAGCTTTTGCTGCTGACTCATCGGGACGTTGGCGATTTCATCCAGGAACAGGGTGCTGTTGTCGGCAAGCTCGAAACGGCCCACGCGATCCACTTTCGCGTCGGTGAATGCGCCTTTCATGTGGCCGAACAGCTCGGACTCGAAGACGCCCTCGGCCATCCCGCCGGCATTCACGGTGACGATCGGCCGATTGGCGCGCGGCGACACCGCGTGCAACGCCTGGGCGACCAGGCTCTTGCCCGTTCCGTTCTCGCCGGTGATCAGCACGTTGGCATCGGACGGACCGACGCGCGCGATGATGTCGAGCACGGGCCGCATCGCGCCCGATTCGGCCAGCAGCGGGGAATGCCCGTCGGCCATCAACGCCTGATTGGCGGCTTCGAGCTGGCGGCCGCGGCGGATGGCACGGCCCAGTTCCGTCTGCGTGCGGATGATGGAGAGCAGCCGTTCGTTTTCCCACGGCTTCTGAATGAAGTCGCGCGCGCCGCGCCGCATCGCCTCGACCGCCACTTTCACCGAGCCCCAGGCCGTCATGACCACGACCGGGAGCGATTCGTCCGCCGTGTGAATGCGCTGCAGCAGGTCGAGGCCTTCTTCGCCCGACGTCGTATCGCGCGTGTAATTCAGGTCGATCAGGACAACGTCGTAGTCCTTCAACTCCATCGCGCGTAGCAGCTGCTGGGGCGAGGCGGCGGTATCGATGAGATAGCCTTCGGGCTTGAGCAGCAGCCGCAGCGCTTCGAGCACATCGGGTTGATCGTCCCCGATGAGAACGCGCGGCGCCGGCTCGCCCCGCGAGGCGCCGGCCGATTTCTGCTGAACTTCTGTGACCATTTCGTGAACCTTGGGCGGGTCGAGTATGCGCGACCGCCGGGGGCCGAGCGTGCTCGGCCCCTAGTCGTCGACCACCCACCCGTCCTTCAACTTGATGATGCGGCGCCCGTACGCAGCATTCACTTCCGAGTGCGTCACCTGAATGATTGTCGTGCCGGCGTCGTTGAGCCGCTTGAACAACTCCATGATTTCACGGCCTTGATCGGTGTGCAGGTTGCCGGTCGGCTCGTCCGCCAGAATCAGGTTGGGCTTGGCCACAACGGCGCGCGCAATGGCCACGAGCTGCTGCTGTCCACCCGACAATTGATTGGGATAAAGATCCTTCTTGCCGACGATGTTGAAGCGATCGAGGATGTCGGCGACCATCCCCTGCCGCTCGGATTTCTTGACGTCGCGATACGAGAGCGGCAGGTCGATGTTCTCGTAGACGGTAAGGTTGTCGAGCAGGTGATAACTCTGGAACACGAAGCCGACATGCTGCTTCTGCAGGCGCATGCGATCCTTGCCGGAGAGCTGGTGCACCGGCTCGTCGAAGAGCCAATACTCGCCATTCCAGGCGCTGTCGTGCATGCCCATGATGTGGAGCAGCGTGCTCTTGCCGGCGCCCGACGGCCCCATGATCGATATGAACTCGCCCTGCTGAACGTCCGCGTTGATGCGGCGGAGCACGAACGTCTGGGAGAGGCCGTGGCGGTAACTCTTCTCGATGCTTCGTAACTTAATCATGGCGATACAGGATTGTAACGGGGATCACAGGGTTCCACGCCGGAGTTCCCTCACGGCGTTCCGTCAACGCGGGTTCACGGGGTTCACGAACAGGGTTCACGAACAGGGTTCTCCGACAGAGTTCCTTGACAGGGTTCGACAGAGTTCGTCGACGGAGTCTATCCGTCCGAGCGCAGCGCACCCAGAGGATCGACCCGCATCGCCCGGCGCGCCGGGACGTAGCAGGCGAGGGCCGCGATGGACAGCAGCAGCGTCGCGAGTCCGGAATAGACGACCGGGTCCGTGGCGCTGACCGAGAACAGCAGGCCTTCGATCACGCGGGTGGCCGCGATGGCGCCGACGACGCCGATCGCGACCCCGGCGGCGGCGAGGCCGAGCCCCTGCCGCACGATGAGCGCGCCCACCTGCGCCGGCGTCGCGCCGAGCGCCAGGCGCACGCCGATCTCCGGCACCCGCTGCGCCACGGTGTAGCTGATTAGCCCATACAGCCCCACGCCGGCGAGTACCAACGCGACCGCGGCAAACGCCGTCACCAGCAGGGCGCGGAACCGCGGCTGTCCAGTGGTCCGCTCGAGGATGGTCTCCACCGTGTCCGCGTTTTCGACCGGCAACTCCGGATCGAGCGACCGCACGGCCTCGCGCACTGCCGCCGTGATCGCGCCTTCACTCAGTTCGCTTCGGACCACCGCGCCCATGAACGGCAGGGCAAAGGCGGCGTGCGACATGTAGACCGCCGGCTGCTGGACGCCCTCGAGATCGCTTCGCTTCGAGTCGCCAACCACGCCGACCACCGTGAGCAGGCCGCCACCGATGGTCAGGCGCTTGCCAATCGGATCCTGATGCGGCCATTCACGCTCCGCGAGCGTCTGGTTGATCACCACCACGCCAGCGCGATCTCGCGTATCACTCAGTTCGACATCGCGCCCTCTCAGCACCGGAATGCCCATCGTCTGAAAGTAGCCTGGCGTGACCGAATTGATTTGCACCATCGGCCGTTCGGACCGCTGCTGCTCCGCCGCGCCCTCGATGCTGTAACCGCCGCGCGCGTTGCCGCCGCCGAACGGCGTCGGGAAGACCAGCGCCGAGCGCTGAGTCACCGGATTGGCGTGCAGCCGCTCGAGCAAACGCGTGTAGAACTGCGTCTGTGCCTCCGTGTTGTAACGCGCTTGCGGCAACGGCACGAACACGACGACCAGGTTGCTGGCATTGAAGCCGACGTCCACGGCGCGCAGCCGCGAGAAACTGGTCAGCATCAGCCCCGCGCCGATCAGCAGCACGAGCGCCAGCGCCACTTCGGCGACGACGAGCGTCCGTTGCGCGCCGGCACGCGCGGTGCCGGTGCGTCCGCCGTCCTTGAGGGCGTCGACCAGGTCGGGGCGCGCTCCCTGCAGGGCTGGCACGATGCCGAAGAGCACGCCGACCATGGCAGACACGGAAAGCGTGAACGCGGCGACCCGTGGATCGACTTGCACATCCCCGAGCCGCGGAATCGATTCCGGCGCGATCGCGATGAGGGCGTCAACACCCCAGTAGGCGACGAGCAGGCCAATCGCCCCGCCAACCGACGCGAGCAACACGCTTTCGGTCAGCAGTTGGCGGACCAGTCGTCCGCGCTTTGCGCCGAGCGCGCTGCGCACCGCCAGCTCGCGCCGCCGTGCCGTGCCGCGCGCCAGCAGCAGGCTCGCCACGTTGGCGCACGCGATCAGCAGGACGAACCCGACCGCGCCCAGCAGCATCAGCAGGGCGCTCCGGATATCGCCGACGAGCAGTTCGTGGAACGACGTCGCTTCGGCCCATTCTCCCCCGTTGGTGTCGGGGTACTCGCGCGCCAGTCGATCGGCAACCGCCCGCAGATCCGCATTCGCCTGCTCGAGCGACACCGCAGGAGCGAGCCGCCCGATGACCTGGAAGTACTGCACCTCGCGTGAGGCGAGCGCGTCGCCCTCAATCGGAATCGGCGACGTCGGCACCTGCTGCGGCGCCAGCGTCCACATGTCGACCTTTTGTGGATGCACGAGCCGCTCCGCCATCACGCCGATCACGGTGTGCGGCACGCCGTTCAACCGCACCGTGCGCCCGAGCACCTGCGGATCGCCACCGAGATGCTGGCGCCACATGACCTCGGAGATCACGACGACCCGCGAGCCGCTCGCGCGATCGCTCTCGGCGTAGCCGCGGCCCATCAGCGGTGGCAGGCCGATGACGTCAAAGAACTCCGCGGTCGTCTCGAGCGTGATCAAACGGATCGGCTCGATGCCACCGGTCAGGTCGATGATGTCCTGGCGGAAGCCGGCCAGTGCGGCGAAGCTGCGCGTGTCGCGCTTGTAATCGATGAAGTCGGCGGCCGCAAAGGCGCCGTCGGCGCGAGAGGCATTGCTCACGCGCGCGACGGTGACGATGCGCGACGGGTCGGGGTAGGGCAGCGGGCGGAGCAGGATGCCGTCGACGACCGAGAAGATCGCCGTCGTGGCTCCGATCCCGAGCGCGAGTGTGATGACCGCGACCAGCGTGAAGCCGGGCGCCCGCCCCAGCGATCTGAACGCGTAGCGGACGTCCTGGCCGATCATGGGCGCGCCAGCGAAGGATTAAATCGCCGCGACGCTTTCTTCGACGATGCGGCCGTCGAAGAGATGCACGCTGCGATCGGCATGAGCCGCGTAGCGTGGGTCGTGCGTCACCATGCAGATGGTCGCCCCACCGCGATGCAGCTCTCGAAGCAGATCCATGACGGCTTCGCCGTTCTTCGAGTCGAGGTTACCGGTCGGCTCGTCGGCCAGCAGGATCGACGGCTGGCCGCCGACGGCGCGGGCGACGGCGACGCGCTGCTGCTGACCGCCGGAGAGCTGCGACGGCAGGTGCTTCGCGCGGTGCGCCATGCCGACGCGCTCGAGCGCGGCGTTGGCGCGCTCGCGCCGTTCCGCCGACTTCATGCCGCGATAGATGAGGGGGAGCTCCACGTTCTCGAACACTGTGAGATCGCCGATCAGGTTGAAGCTCTGGAAGATGAATCCGATCTCGCGGTTGCGGACGCGCGCGCGCTCGGACAACGACAGATTGGCCACCTGATTGCCGTTCAGCGTATAGGTGCCTTCAGACGGCGTATCGAGCAGCCCGAGAATCGCCAGCAGCGTGGACTTGCCGCAGCCCGAGGGGCCTGCAATGGCGACATATTCACCCTGTGCAATCTCGAGATGGATGCCCGCAAGGGCGTGGGTTTCGACTTCGTCCGTGTAGAAGACCTTCTTGATGCCGTCAAGCCGAATGAGCGGCTGCGCTGAAGCGTTCATCGTGACTCCTTAGATGTTGTTGCACCCTAGGCACCCTAGACTTACCGTAAGCGAATCCGGTCGAACTGGTCCCACGCCGACATGTCCGACAGCACGACTCGATCACCCTCTGACAGACCGCTGACGACTTCGATGGTGTTGACCGCACTCTTGCCCAGCTGCACGGTGATGCGCTCCGCTTCGCCCGTCTCCGGATCTTCCTTGAAGAGACCGACCGAGCTGTGCTCCTGGCCGAACGCGGGCCGTCCCACATACAAGACGTCAGTGAGCCGCTCGAGTTCAATCGTGCCGTCCACGCTCAGATCCGGGCGTGCGCCCCGCGGCAGTTCGCCAAGCAATTCGACATCGACCGTGACGGTGCCCTGCTGAGCGGCGGGGTCGATGCGTATCACCCGTCCCTGGATGATGCCGTTGCGGGTGTCGACTTCGGCCTTCTGCCCGATGGCGAGATCGCGCGCCTGCGTTTCCGCAATGCGCAGTTCCGCTTTGAGGCGCGTCGGATCGGCGACGCGGGCGAGATTTTCGCCGGGCGAAACCTGCTGCCCGACGTTGACCGCGACTTGTTCGAGCACGCCGTTCATGCCGGCGCGCACGCGGAGCTGCTCGACCTGCTGGCGGCGCAAGAGGACCTGGGAGCGCAACTGATCGACGCGTGCCTGCTGCGCCATCAACTGTGCCTTGACGTTGCTTTTGGCAACCGTCAGATTCTCCTGCGCGATTTTGTATCGCGTGGCGAGCGACTCGGCACGGACCGTGGACGTCTTGAGCTGGAGCGCCGAGACAAGGCCGTCTTTCGCGAGGTTCTCGTCCACTTCTTTCTGCAGTTGCGCGGCCCTGAAGTCGGCTTCGATCGCCGCGGAGGCAGAGCGCTGGGTCAGGCGATCGCTTTCGAGCCGCGCCTCGAGGCTGGTGTAGTCCGCTTCGGCGCCGAGCAATTGCTGCTCGGCGTCGCCCAACGCCTGCTGGACCGTGGGTTCGCTCAATTCGAGGATGACCGTGTCGGGTGTCACCTCCACGCCGGGGCGAATCAAAATGCGCTCGACGCGGCCCTGTGTCATCGCCGGAATCAGGCGCCGCGCCTCGTCCACGGGCATCAGCGTGCCGAGGCCACGTACGTTGCGGTTCATGTCGCCACGCTTGACGGTGTCGACCCACACAGTGGCCCGTTCGACGGTGGGCGCCGCCGGCTCGAGCCGCGCCAGGATTACCGAGACGACGCCAATGACGATGACGCCAACCGCGGCGAGCAGAATTCGGCGCATTTTTTTCTGTCGCGCCACAGATGCCGGTCGCTGAATATCCATTGCTTAGAGTTCCAGGGTTCCAAAGTTCCAAGGTTCCCCGGGAGCATTGGAACCTTAGACGGGGGTTAGGGGCTGATTGGATGTCAGCCCGTCAGGAAAACTTGTCCAAAGGCTGTGCCAGCCGCCCGAACCCATCCAACATATTGAGAAAACGAGAGTTAGCTGCCAAAGGTTCCCTACGATTCGGGCCGAAGTGTTCGATTCCGGGACGCTGCGTGCCGGGGACGCGCCAGCGCCTCCTGAAAGAGCGCCGGGTCCGTGACGCCCTCAGTGGCGAGCACCACGACCGTGGCGCCGGCGTCCAGGCGCAGGTGCCGCCGTACCGCGTCCAGCGCCGGATCGCCGAGAACCGCCAGCAGGCCCCCCAGCGCGGCTGCGCCTGATGGGCCACACGCGATCGACGGATCCGGCCGGACGGGCCTGGCGAGCAAGCGCATCGCCTCGAACGCGTCGTCATCCTCGATGCCGATGCCGGCATCCACCAGCGTCTGGACCGCGGGGAACACCGACGGCGACATGACGCCACACCGCAGTCCGCCCATCACGGTGTCAAACGGACCGGGGAGGGCGGTCGGGCGCCCGGCGCGCATCGACGCCTGTACGCAGTCCGCCGACGCGGGCTCCACGGCCACCACCCGTGGTCGCTCGGCACCATAGCGCCATTCGGCCCAGCACGCGACCGCCGCCAGCAGTCCACCGACGCCGGCCGGAACGAAGATGGTGGTCAGGCCGGGCTGAAGCCCGTCCCCGCTAACCTGCATGGCGACTTCATCCAGGATGCGTGTGTAGCCGAGCATGATCAGATGCGGGATCTCCGTGTAACCCGCCCACGACGTATCCGAGATCACGAGCCATCCGTTGCCGTGAGCCTCGGCGGCCATCACCCGGACTGCGTCGTCATAAGATCCGTCCACGAGCACGACCTCCGCGCCTTCGTCCCGGATGGCGTTGACACGCGCCGGCGTCACCCTGCTCGACATGTATACCTTTGCCGCGCAGCCCGCCCCACGGGCGGCGTGTGCAACGGCTCGTCCGTGATTGCCTTCGCTGGCGCACACGAGCGTGTCGCCGGGGCGAAGCTCGCCCCGCTCACTCAGCGTCGCAATCGCGAACATGGCGCCCGCGGCCTTGAATGCATTCAACCCGAAGCGCGCGGTCTCGTCCTTCACGAGCAGCTCACCGATGCCGAGGTGCCGCGCCAGCCCCGAGCAGCGATGCAGCGGCGTGGCCGTGAGCTCGGGACGTGCGGCGAAGAACGCCCGCTGCCGCGCAAAGTCGTCCGCATCGAACAGGTTCTGCGGTGCGAGATTCGGTGGAGAGAGAAACGCCGTCCCCATCTGCAGAAGTATCAACGATCCACAGAAGGCACAGAAGACACAGAACACACAAAACCACAAAAACTCACAGCCCACAAAACTCCGGTGGTTGCCGGGCGCGGCGCTGGTGAGGTAAAAGCACCGGAATGCGACGTCTGCTCATACCGACCGCCGCCACGCTTCTGTTCGCGGCCTGCCAGGCAGCGGAGGCCCCCTTTGACCTCATTGTCCGTGGCGGGACGGTTTACGACGGACTCTCGACCCAGCCGCAGCGCGTGGACGTCGGGGTGAAAGGCGACCGCATCACCACGGTAGGCGACCTCTCGGCGACACCGGCGCGTCACGAGATCGACGCCGCCGGGCTTGTCGTCGCGCCGGGTTTCATCGATGTGCAGGGGCAGTCGGGCACGACGCTGCTGGTCGATGGCAACGGCGAAAGTCACCTGCGGCAGGGGATCACCACCGAGATCATCGGCGAGGGCAGCTCGCCGGCCTTCTGGACTGAGAGGACGGCCGACGGCGACGCGCTGCGGCCGTTTGGCGTCGCGTTCGATTGGACTGGCTTCGACGGCTACTTCGAGCGGCTGCAGCAGCGCGGCATCGCCATCAATCTCGGCACGCTGGTCCCGGCCACGATGGTGCGCCGCGAGATCATCGGTCTCGACAATCGCGATCCGACGCCGGACGAACTGCAGCGCATGGAAGCCATGGTTGAGGATGGCATGAAGTCCGGCGCGGTCGGCTTGTCGAGTGCGCTCATCTATCCACCGGGATCATTCGCCAAGACCGCCGAGCTCATCGCGCTCGCGCGTGTCGCGGCCCGCTACGGCGGCGTTTACGCGACGCACATCCGCGGCGAGAGCTTCAACCTGATGAGCGCGCTCGACGAGGCCATTCAGATCGGCCGCGAGGCGAAGATCACCGTCGTGATCTTCCACCTGAAGGTTGCGGCTCGTGAAAACTGGGGCAGCATGGGCCAGGTCGTGGCCAAGCTGCGCGGGGCCAACACGAGCGGGGTGCGGGTGCACGCCACGATGTATCCGTATACTGCCGGCGGCACCGGCCTTGCGGCTGCACTCCCGTTGTGGGTGCAGGAAGGGGGCCGCGAGCAGATGCTCGTGCGGCTCGAAGATCCGAAGACGCGAGAGCGCGCGCGCCGCGAGATCGAAACCACCATCGATGGGTGGGAGAATCTCGTGCGTGGCAGCGGATTCGAGGGTATCCAGATTGCCTCGGTGCCGCCCGCGGCCGATCAAACGCTCATCGGGCGTCGCATCAGCGAGATTGCCGCCGCGCGCAAGCAGGACGTCTGGACGACGTTCTTCCAGATTCTGCGGGAAACCGAGGGCCGCGCCGGCGCGCTCTATCACATGATGAGCGAAGAGGATGTGAAGACGGCGCTGAGGGAGTCGGGGGCGACCATCGGCAGCGACTCGGCCGCCATTCGTACCGAAGGTATCCTCGCACGAGGGTCACCGCACCCGCGCGCCTACGGCACGTTCCCACGTGTCCTGGCGAAATACGTGCGCGACGAGAAGGTGATCTCACTGGGCGACGCGATCCAGCGCATGACCTCCACCGCGGCCGCGCATTTCCGGATCGAGGGCCGCGGCCGGATCAGCGAAGGCTTTGCCGCCGATCTCGTCGTGTTCGATCCGGCCACGATTCAGGACCACGCCACGTTCGAGCAGCCACACCAATACGCGACGGGCATTCATCACGTCGTCGTCAACGGCGTGCCGGTGCTCGACCCGCGAGGACTGACCGGCGCCCGCCCGGGACAGCCGATTTACCCGCGCCGGTTACGGTAACTGTCGTCCCGCGATCCAGACGCTGCGGATCTGCCGTGTGTGGCGGATATCATCGAGCGGATTCGCGTTCAGGATCAGCAGGTCCGCGGACGCGCCTGGCTGAATGGTGCCGAACTGTCCGCTTCGGCCATGACACTCGGCAGCCGCACCCGTCGCGGACACGATGACCTGCATCGGCGTCATCCCCGACTCCACCATCATCTCGAGTTCGAGATGCTCGAAGAATCCCTGCCAGCGTCCCGCCGGACCCGTATCGGTTCCCATGGCGACGCGGGCGCCGCCATCGACGAGCGTCTTCAGGTTGCGCCGGGCAACTTCGAGCCCCGCTTTGTAGCGGAGGCCCTGCTTGTAGGCGTTGCTCGATTGCACTTGCGCGTGGCGTGACGGATCGGACAGTTCGTCCGCCACCGCCTCACTCGCGCCCTTCAGGAAAAACGGATCGCGCGCCCATGGTGGAGTGGAACCATAGACGAAGGTCGAGACCTCACGCATCAGCGTGGGCGTGTAACACGCGTCGCGCGCCTCGAGCTCGCGGACGAACTCGGCATCGACGGGGACATCTCGCACGCTGTGTGCGATGACGTCCGCGCCCGCCATCAGCGCGGCTTTGGCGTCAGCAAGGTAAAAAATGTGTGTGGCAATGGGGAGCTTCAGCTCCGCCGCGCGTGCAATAGTCGCCCGCCACGCGTCCTCCGGCATCTTTCGTGACGAGCCGAGGTTGTCGTCGATGCGGATTTTCAGCAGGTCCGGTTTCATGGCGGCCACCTTGTCGGTCATGGCACGGGCCGCCTGGGCGTCGGTGCCGCCGATTACCGGGCCGCCGACGAACAGGCGCGCACCGTGAAGCTTTCCGGCGGCCTGCTCGTTGCGCAACTGAAACGCCGCGTCCTGATCATCGCCGAGGCTGAAGACCGTGGTCACGCCGTACCGCGCATACGTGTTCAGTTGGCGAATGAGGTTCTCGCGCGTATATCCGTCGGGACTGTTGCGCATGCCGACGGCGGCGGTCAGGTGGCCGTGCGCGTTGACGAGGCCGGGCATGATCGTGGCGTTGGCGAGGTCGATCTGTTGCGCGCCGGCCGGCACGGTTGTGCTGGCGGCGGGGCCGACGGCGACGATCTTGCCGTCCCGGACCACGACAGTGCCACGTTCGATGACACCACCTCGCCCGTCGATGACCCTGCCACCCACAAACGCCGTTGTCTGGGCCGTGGCCGCGGCAGAAACACCGAGCGCGGCCAGGAAAAACGCAAATTGCTTCACCATGCGCGACAGGGTAACACGTAGGATCACGAGGTTCCCTTCACGGTCGTTTCACGAGGTTCGCCCACAGGGTTTGCTCTGTCGAACGCCCTCGGACCGCACCGTGACGCGCCGAACGCTCTCGAACCGAACCGTGATCCTGCTGCCGTGATCCCGCTGCAGTAACATGCGCTTCATGCCTCCGATGCGCATTTTGGTCGCGGACGATGATCCCGTTTCCCGGACCGTGGTCGCGGCGATGTTGCGCAAGAGCGGCTTCAACGTCGAGCTGGCGGACGATGGCGAGCAGGCGTGGGCCGCGTTAGAGCACCCGGACGCCCCGTTACTGGCGGTGATGGATTGGATGATGCCCGGGCTGGATGGTCCGGAGATCTGCCGCCGGCTTCGAGCGGTCGAGACCCCGACCCCGACCTACGTCGTCCTGCTGACGTCACGCGACGCCGCTGCGGACATCGTCGAAGGCCTCCGGGCCGGTGCCGACGACTACGTGACCAAACCGCCGGACGAAGACGAGCTCGTCGCGCGCGTCAGCGTGGGCGTCCGCGTCGTGGCGCTCCAGCAGACCCTGGCCGATCGCGTCAGGCGACTTGAAGAGGCTTTGTCGAACGTCAAGCAGTTGCAGGGTCTGCTGCCCATCTGTTCCTACTGCAAGCGTATTCGCGACGATCAGAACTACTGGCAGCAGGTCGAGTCGTACATCAGCGTGCATTCGGGCGTCCAGTTCTCGCACAGCTTTTGTCCGGATTGTTACGAGAAATACGTCAAGCCCCAGCTCGACGAGATGGATCGGCCCGAGACTGCGCCGGAGTAACGGGAGCGACCGTGGAAAGCGCCTTGGATCCAGCTGTTCTTGAAACTCTCCGTCAGCTCAATCAGGACGGCGAGCCGGATGTGCTGGCCGAAGTACTTCGATTGTTTCTGACGGACACCCCGGCGCGCCTGGACGCCATTGGCGCCGCAGTCGCCTCCGGCGATGTCCTGGCGCTGCAGCGCGCCGCACACGGGCTGAAAGGGGCGGCGGGAGCAATCGGCGCGTGGAGCCTTCAGGCCGCCTGCCGCGCGCTCGAAGAGATCGGGAAGCGCAACAGCCTGGAGTCATCCATTCCGGCTTCCGAGGCGGTGCGGCGGGAATATGACCGGGTCCAGACCGAGATCCGTCACCTGTTATGATCTACCAATGATCTCTCAAGGATATCCGGAGCACTTTCTGGCCCCCATGCGCGACGAGCTCACCAGGCTCGGGTTCGAGGAACTGCGCACGCCGGCGCTCGTGGACGACGCCGTCAAGCGGTCCGGGACGACGCTGATTGTCGTCAATTCCGTGTGCGGGTGTGCAGCGGGAAAGGCGCGTCCGGGCATCGCGCTGGCGCTTCGCAGCGGGGTTCGTCCGGACCATCTCGGTACGGTCTTCGCGGGAGGCGACATCGACGCCACGGCGCGCGCGCGCGAGCACTTCGCCCCCTATCCGCCGTCGTCGCCCTCCGTCTCGCTGATGAAGGACGGCAAGCTGGTCTACATGATGGAGCGCCGCGAAATCGAAGGCAGCCCCGCGGACGTCATTGCGGAGCGACTCCAGGCGGCGTTTGTCCAGCACTGCGCCTGATACCCACAAGAACGCCGGGGTTTTGAACCGACGGTCTTGGCGGTTGAGAACTGCCGCGCAGCGGCCCCGGGTTTTGAACTGACGGTTTTGGTGGTTGAGAACTGCCGCGCAGCGGCCCCCGGGTTTTGAACTGGCGGTCTTGGCGGTTGGGCCCTTGCCGCCGACGGCGGCACTATCCTCCGCGCGTGTGCATCTCGAGATGCGGATCGCGCTTCAACGAGCTGAGCGGGATCATCGCCGAGCGATCGCGCAGTGCCAGACGCGTTTCGGCGCCACGATTCGCGCGATGTTGCCAGGTTGTCGACAGCAGCGCCGCAAGTTCTTCGCGGCTGGCCCCCGCACGCAGCGGGGCGCGCAGATCCGTCCCCCGCGTTGCATACAGACACAAGTACCACATGCCGTCGGCGGTCAGGCGGCTCCGGTCGCAATCGCGACAGAACGGCTCGGTCGTCGATGCGATGATTCCGAAGATGGTGCCATCCGGCAGGCGGAAACGATCGGCCGGTGCCGATCCGCGGTCGCCTGCAGGCTCGACTCCGCCGTAATGCTGCGCGAGCGTGTCGAGCATCTGCGCACGCGTCACGACTTGCTCCCAGTTCCAGCGCGTCGCGCCGCCGACATCCATGTATTCGATGAAGCGCACTTCCGCGCCGCGTGATTTCGCAAACTCCACCATGGGCACGAGCTCGTCGTCATTGACGCCTCGGATGATCACCGTGTCGATCTTGAACCCCGGGAACAGGGGCGCGGCCGCGTCCATCCCGGCCAGGACGCGGTCGATCTCGTCGTAGCGCGCCAGGCGAACGAACCGATCGCGCTGCAACGTATCGAGGCTGACGGTCAGACGATGAAGGCCGGCGTCCTTGAGCGCGGCAGCGTGTGGCGCGAGCAACACGCCGTTGGTCGTCATCGCCAGATCGTCGATGCGATCCTTCTTCGCCAGCTGCTCGACGAGGCGCGGCACGTCTTTGCGCAGCAGCGGTTCGCCCCCGGTGAGTCGAACCTTGCGAACGCCGAGATCGAGAAAGACATCCACCAGCCGATCGATTTCCTCGAACTGGAGGATGTCTTCACGCGGCAGCCAGACATAGTCCTGCTCGGGCATGCAGTACTGACAGCGCAGATTGCAGCGGTCAGTGACCGAGAGGCGCAGATTGGCGAGCGGGCGCTGCTGGGTGTCGAGAATCATCGGACTCTTCAATTATAGAGGCCGCGCTCGCGCGGAGGGCGGCGGCTTCGCCGCCGAAGGCCTCGCCGCTTCGCGGCTCGGAAATCCGCGGCGCAGCCGCGGCCAGCCGCCGGAGGCGGCCCTCGCGCCGCCGGCGCGCCATCCGTGCGGAGCGCGGCTTCAGAACACGCGGAGTCGCGCGCGGTCGTGCGGCAGAAACGGATGAGACGTGATCTGCCCCGCAAACGCGGGATCCCAGCGGCCCGGCACCGGCGTCCGGCAGCGGGGACAGTGCCCGTCATCGGTCACGTGATACTCGCGAATGTGGTAGCCGTAACGGCCGACGAGCACGCGATGGCAGGATGAACAGCATGTGTCCTCGAAGTCGCCCACCCGTCCAGGGAGATTGCCGGCGTAGACGTACCGCAATCCCGCCCGGCGGCCAATGTCGGCCGCGTGCAGCAGCATCTCCGGCGTCGTGGCCATCGGATCCTGCATGCGATAGTCCTGATGAAACGCCGTGACATGCCACGGAATGTCAGGCGAGACCGAGGCGATGAACTCAGTCAGCTTCGTGACCTCGGCGTCGGAGTCGTTGAAGCCGGCAATGAGCAGCGTGACGATCTCCACCCACTGGCCGCGTCCATGCAACGCCCGAATCGTGTCGAGAATCGGCACCAGCCGGCCACCGAGCTTTCGGTACTGCTTGTCGTCGAAGCTCTTGAGATCGACTTTGTACAGATCAATCCATGGTGTCAGGTAGTCGAGGACTTGCGAGGTGGCATTGCCGTTGGAGACAAAGCCGGTCGCCAGTCCTTTGGCGCGAGCGGCCTTGAACACGGCGACCGCCCATTCGACGGTGATGAGCGGTTCGTTATAGGTCGACACGACAATGCGCGCGCCCTGGCGCACGGCGTCGGTGGCCAGATCGTCGGGATCGACGTCATGCGGCGGAGCAACGGCGGTTGGATCGCGCAGCGCCTGGGACGTCACCCAATTCTGGCAGTAGGCGCAGTGCAAGTCGCAGCCCAGCATCCCGAAGCTGTAGGCCAGCGCGCCGGGCCAGGCATGGAAAAAGGGCTTCTTCTCGATCGGATCGCACTGGACACCAGCGACGTAGCCCCAAGGGACGTGCAGCACACCGTGGTCGTTGTAGCGAACCTTGCAGACGCCGACTGCGCCTGGAGGAATCCGGCAGTCGTGCCCGCAGGCGTGACAGCGGACCCACCCGCGATCGAGACGATCGTAGACATCTCCCTCGCGGGTGCGGGCGGTTAACAGCTCGCCCAGACTTGCCATCGTTCGATTGTACCAGCCGAAAGTAAATCGCGCGGTGTTCCTGTCGTAACTGGACTGAATGCGTTCGCCCCTCGTCCTCGTCCTCGTCCTCAGCCTCGTGTTCTGCGCGGTTTCAGATGCGTCGGCCCAGGATCGGCGACTCACGGTTGTCGTGGCCGACCCGTCAGGCGCCACCATTCCCGGCGCCTCGATCACGGTCCTCGAGGGATCCGACCTGATTGGCGAGCAGGACGCCGACGCGAAGGGTGTGGCGCTCATTACCGTGCGCACCAATCGGACTCTGACGCTGATTGTCACGGCTCCGGGGTTTGCAACCGAGGAAGTGGACGTGATATTTCCTCCGCGAGCGACGACTCACCAGATCACCGTGTCGCTGCCGCTGGCCCCTTTCGAGACCGGCGTCGCGGTTGCGGGGGCGGAGCCAGCTGAAGCCGGCGGTCTGACGGAGACATTGAGCCAGGCTGAGATCGATCAATTGCCGGACGATCCGGACGAGCTGCAACGCATGCTCGAGGAGATCGCTGGACCAGGGGCGACGATCCGCGTCGACGGGTTCTCCGGCGGACGTCTGCCGACGCCGGATCAGATTGCCCGCATCGTGGTGCGGCGTGACGCGTTCTCGGCTGAGTTCCACGACGTTGGGCGGGGCCGCGTGGAGATCGCCACTCGCCCTGGCGTCGAACGGTGGCGCGGCAACGCGGGGCTCAACGTCCGGCCGAGCGGGCTGTCGGCGCGCAATGCCGCCTCGGCGGTGGGCTCGAAGGCAGGCACGATGGTTCGCATGAACGCGTTTGCCGCGGGCCCGCTCGTGCGCAATCGCGTGTCGTTCTCCGCCAGCGTCCAGGGCTCGTCCTCCGAAGACACCCGCGGCATCTCCGCGCTGACGCTCGAGGGGCCCTATGTTGCGACCCTGACGCAGCCGTTCGACAGTCGGAGCGTCTCCGTCCGAACCGAGGGCCTGCTGACGCGGCAGACGATGTTCCGGACGTCGTACGAGCGCAGCACCTCGGAGCGCGGCAACCAGGGCATTTCGGAGCTCGATTTCCCCGAGCGGGGTTACACCAACGAGAGAGTGCGTCACGAGCTGCGGTTTGCTCTCGAAGGCGGGCAGCGCCGGCCGTATCACCTGCGCCTGCAGTTCGATCAGGCGCGTACCGAAGCCATCCCCGACACTCTCGAGCGCACCATCGTCGTTCAGAGCGCGTTTCGCCGCGGCGGCGCCTCGACGACGGGCGTCAATCGCGGCCGGAGCCTGCTGAGCGACACGATGTTCACCGTCGTTGCGCGCCCGTACACGCTGCGCGTCGGGTCGTTGATCAACTACGACAGCAACGAACAGGGGCAGCTGCGCAATTCGCTCGGCACTTTCACGTTCACGGATCTCGCGTCCTTTGCCGCCGGCATTCCTGCGACCTTCACGCAGCGCCGCGGCGCGCAGCCGCTGACCGTCGGCGTGACGCAGGCGGCCACGTTCGCGCAGGCGGAGTTCGTGAAGTGGCGTTGGACTGTCGGCGTGGGCCTTCGCTACGAGTTGCAGAGCGGCATCGACGATCGCGCTGCCCTCGCACCACGCGTCGGGCTTTCCCGGTCCTTCCGCCGCAACACGACCACGTTCCGCGCCGGCTATGGCTGGTTCTACGACTGGATGCCGGTACGGGTCGAGGAAGAGTCGATTCGCCTCTCGCAGGGGTCCACCGAAGAAGAGGTCATCATCCGGAATCCGTCGTACCCCGATCCGTTCGCTGCCGGCTCGGTCACCACGCGCCGCGACCCGCCGACGCGCCTCGACCTGGCGCGCGGCGCGCAGCTGCCCCGGTGGCAGCGGGTCTCGGTTGGCCTGAATCACCAACTGCGGGAAGGCATGCGGATCAACTTCGACACCTTCTACGAATCCACCGGCAACGGCTTCCGCTCGCTCGACCTCAACGCGCCCGTCAACGGGGTGCGACCGGATTCGAACTTCGGCCGGGTGCTGCTCGTGCAGTCCATCGGCCGCGAGCGCCGCGTCGGCTTCAACGTCAATCTGAATGTTTCGCCGCGCCAGGGCATGTTCAGCAGTGTTCGGTATGGCTGGACGAACAACATGAACGACGCGGACGACGCGTTCACGCCGCCGGCGACGGGCGACTTTGCGACCGAGTGGGCGCGCACGCGTCAGGGCCGGCATCGCATCAACTGGAATATCGGCGTGCCGATTCCGTGGCTGGGCCTTGTTGCGTCGATCAATGGGCGCTGGAATTCGGGTGGCTACTACAACTGGACGACGGGCCATGACGACAACGGGGATGCCTACTTCAACGATCGTCCCGTGGGCGTGACGCGAAGCAGCCTGCAGGCAAGCGCCACGACACAGACCGACATGCGGCTGTCATGGACGCTGCCGTCGATGCGGCCAGGCGGCAGTGCGCTGCTGCAGCGCGGACCGGGCGGCGGCTCGCGCGGCTCCGGCGGGCGCGGCGCTGGCAGCCAGCGCCGCTTCGAGATCTATCTATGGGCGTCGAACCTCTTCAACCGGGTGAACAAGACAGGGTTTGTGGGGGTGGAATCGTCGCCGCTTTTCATGCAGGCGACGTCGGCTCAGGCCGCGCGCCGTGTGGAAATGGGCTGGCGCTTCTCATTTTGAGAACTAAGAACGAAGAACGAAGAACGAAGAACGCAACGAAGAACGACGAACGCGGAACGCAGGAACGGCGGAACGCAGGAACGACGGAACGCAGGAACGACGGAACGTCGGAACGTAGGAACGACGGAGCGTAGGAACGACGCGAAGAACCGCTCGTCATTCAGTTCGTTCTGTCGGCATCCGTTCTTTGTGGGCCAGCACGTCTGGGTCCGCGGCTATTTTGTCTCGACGGTGGGGCGCGACGAGGCGGTCATCCGCGAGTACATCACCAAGCAGGAACAGGAGGATCTGCGACTGGACCAGCTCGGTCTCTGGAAGTGAGCGGCCACCAGGAGGTGGCTCCCAAACTGTGGCGGCGCATGAGCGCCGCCGATTAGCCGCTTTGAGCGGCTGACAACAAAATGCCCCCGGCTCTGCCGGGGGATTCGTTACTTCGCCGTTCCGTGGTGGCGTGGTTGGTTGGTTCCGTGGTGGCGTGGTTGGTTGGTTCCGTGGTTCCGCCGTTCCGTGGTTCCGTGGTTCCGCGGTTCCGTCGTTCCGTTCTTCGTTCTTCGTTCTTCGTTCTTAGTTCGGTTAGTAGACGGCTCGGGAGGCACGTGACGATTTGCTGGCCAATCGGAACCGCTCACGCACACCCTCACTGCCAGCAATCAGCGCGGCGACATGACGGCCCAACGCCGGACCATGCTTGAACCCGTGACCCGACCCGCCGCCCACAATCCAGCACGTGGGCCACGCCGGATGGCGGTCGACGATGAAGTCTCCTGACGAAGTGTTCTCATACTGACAGACGCGTGCGTCGACGAGTGGCGCGTTGTGCATCGCCGGAAAGCGACGGCCGATCCATTGCCGCGTCGTCTCGACGAGCTCCGGGCCGACAACACGATCGGCCGCGTCCGGATCGATCGAGGGCCCATGCCGATCGATGCCGACTTTGAACCCGAGCGCGTCCAGATCGGGAATGCCGTAGACGCCTGCCGTGAAATCAATCCAAACCGGCATCCGCGAGGCTGAGAAGCGCGCGTCGCCTGGCGGCACTCCGAAATAGAGCACCTCCTGACGGGTCGCTCGAATGCGCGGGCCGACGGCGTGTGGAAGCAGCTTGGGCAGCCAGGGCCCGCAGGCAAACACATGTGCGTCGGCCTCGAATTCCCGGCCGTCGTGACTGTGAATGCGACATGTTGACGCGTCTTCATCGACGGGCTCCACCTGCGCCTGTACGTAGCTCACGCCGGCCGAGCGGACGATGACGCCGACGAGCGCCTGCACGGACGCGCGCGCCCGAAGCACGCCGGCATTCGGCTCGAAGAGCGCGACGCCAAGGCCCTCCGTCGCCATGTGCGGGAGACGATGCTGAAGCTGCGCAGGCTGGAGCAGCTCCACCGCCAGCCCCAGCCGGCCGAGCGTGCGATGCGTGTCGAGCACGTAGGCGTTGTCCGGTTCGCCCATGAACAGGGCTCCGGTCCGGGCCAGCAGGGCCTGGCCCGAGACCTCACAGAGCCATTGCCACTCGGTCAGCGATTCGGTGGCCCAGCGCGAGTAGATCTCGTCGGCGCCGTACCCCGCCCGAATCACGCGTGAGTGATCCGCGGAGCTCGCGCGGCCGTTCGCAGGTCCGAACGCGTCAACCAGTGTGACCGTGTGGCCGCCATCGGCGAGGAATTTCGCGGTCCACGCGCCAAAGACCCCGGCGCCGATGACGAGGATGTTCATGTCGGACACTGCGGCGGCTTCGCTCAGGGCGGCACGAGCAACGTCGAAGGTGTGATCGCTACTGGCGCATCCTCGCCAGGATCTCCCCGAGGCGCCGGATCTCGTCCCCGTATCGCGCCCAGTCGCCGGCCTTCTGCGCGGCGAGCGCGCGTTCGTAGGTCGCTTGTGCCTCGGCGGCGAGCGCGGTCATCCCCTCTGGTTCATCCGGAGCCTCTTCCCGATCGGCGCGCCGGTCTGCGGCGTCCGCACCTGCCGCTGCGGCGGCCCCCGCGGCACTGACGGCGCCGGCGCTGCCCGCTCCGCCGGCGGCGGCGCCGAACAACCGCGACAGGCCCGCTTCGAGCGTCGGCTCCATCACGATCTGGTTCTGATACGCCACGATGACGCGCGTGAGCTCCGGAATGCGGCCGCCTTGCGCGCGCAGGTAGAGTGGGCGCACGTAAATCAGCGATTCCTCGATCGGGATCACCATCAGCGTGCCTTGAATCACCGACGAGCCCTGCTGGTCCCAGAGCGTGATCTGCGGCGCAATCAGCTGATCCTGGTTGATGCGTGCGACAACCTGGCTCGGACCGAAGACGAGTTTCTGCTTCGGAAACCTGAAGACGAGCAGTTGTCCGTACTTGTCAGGATCGCTGCGTGCCACCATCCAGGAGGCAAGGTTATCGCGCCGCCGTGGCGTGAACGGCAGCATCTGGATGAACTCGGCGCTGTCTTCGCCGGGCAGCTTCATGATGGTGTAGTACGGCTCCATCCGCACGGTGTCGCCGGTGCCGCGATCGATCGCCGGCACGTCCCACTGATCTTCGCGGTTGTAGAACACCGCGGGGTTGGTCATGTGGTACGTGGAGTACATCGCGGCCTGCAGATTGAAAATGCCCTCGGGATAGCGAACGTGGGCACGCAGACCGGCAGGCATCTCATCGAGGGGGCGCAGCAGCCTCGGGAAGATCTTGCCAATCGTCTGAATCAGCGGATCCTCAGGCTCGGCCAGGTACAGCGTTACTGTGCCGTCATACGCATCCACGACCACCTTGACGGAGTTGCGGATGTAGTTGATGCGATTCGCGCCGGCCGCAGAATACGGGTAGCGGGTCGACACCGTGTAGGCGTCCTGGATCCAGTAGATGCGCCCGTCGTGAATGACCGCATAGGGATCTTCGTCGAGGATCAGGAACGGGGCGATCTTGGACACGCGTGTCTGCACCTGCCGATCGAAGATGAGCCGGCTCTCCTGGGTGATGTCGTCGCTCAGCAGGATTTGATACGACCGGAAGTGGATCGCGAACAGCAGTTTGGACCAGAAGGACGGCAACTGCACGCCGCCGCGCCCCTCGTAATCGGCATAGACGTTGTCGTTGCCCTTGGGATAGTGGAACTCGCGCGCCCGCGTCCGCGTGATGACCCATTCGTTCGACAGCTCGCCAAAATAGATGCTCGGCTGCGTGATGGGCATGTTGATCGTGGAGATGGGCGGCAGATCGCGGATGAACAGGACGGGCAGGCCTTCCGGATCCACCTGGTTGACCGGACCCAGCGTGAGACCGTGGCCGTGAGTGAAGACGAGCCGCTCGTTGATCCACGTCCGGCTGGGGAGCGCCGCGGGGTTCAATTCGCGCGGCGACAGCATCACCTGGCGCATCCGTCCATTGATGTCATAGCGATCGTTGTCCACCGAGATGAAGTCGTAATACGGCCGGATGACCTGCAGTTGCCCGAACGTCTGGAGCAGCGGCTGGTGATCCCAGAGCCGGACGTTGTCGATGGTCTCGCGATTGCGTTCGATATCGGCGCGGGTCAGCTCGGCGTCGCCGCTCAACTCGCGATCGTCGATGCGATCGAGCGCGAAGGCCGCGCGGGTCGCTGCGATGTTGTGCTCGATGTACGGCGTTTCGCGCACTTGTTCGTTCGGCGACACGACAAACCGCTGAATCACCGTCGCATAGAGACCCCCGCCCACCAGCACAACGACATAGAGTGCGGCCCCGGCGGCAAGCGCCCAGGTCGAGCGCCCCGTGGCGTAGGCAATGGCGAGCAGGAAGCCCACCAGCGACGCCGCGGTGAGAGCGAGCGCCGCGGGCATTCGCGCGTGCACATCGGCATAACTGCCACCCTGGATGATCCCGGACATCGTCAGCAGCTGCCGCGGCTGGTCGAGCCAGGCGCCGAGCGCGAGCACCAAAAACAGCGCCGCCGCGAGCAGCGCGCCGTGCCGGCGCACGCCGGGCGCCATGCGCAGGCCGAACGGCGTCAACGCCAGCTCGCCGGCAAAGACGTAAATGCCGCCGGCGCCCGCCGCGGCGAGCAGAATCAACGCCAGCGCCAGGCCGCGCGCCAGGTCGAGCAGCGGCATCGTAAAGGTGTAGAAGGCGACGTTGTGACCGAGGATGGGATCGGCGGCGGGGAAGTCGGTTCGATACCACCACGAGAGCACCGTCATCCATTCAGAGGCGGCAAACACCGCGATCAGGGCCGCCGCGACCGCTGCCGCCAACAGGGCCATGGGGCGCAATTGATCGCGTGTCGGCAGGACAATCGTGAACCCTTCGCGCGTGGTGAAGGACGCGGGCGCGGCACTGGCGGCGTTGAGCGCGTGGCGCAGGTGCGCCGCCAGCCAGAGAAGGGCGATGAGGAAGACGCCGGCCCCGACCAGTGACTTGGCCGTGAGGGTGGTGAGAAAAACAGACTGGTAGCCGACTTCGCCGAACCACCGCCAGTCCACGAGAAACGTCGTCAGGGACGGCAGAACGAAGAAGATGATGGCCAGCGCGGCAAAGACGAGCGTCCGGGGACTCACCGCCCTATCTTAAGTCGTCCACTTGCGCTTGGCGACATTCCGTTGCGTGCGACGGTCGAGCCGCTGCGCCGGCTTTTGAACGGCGCGGAACAGCCGCGCGAGCCGCCTTTCCTCAATCTCTGCAGGCGTCGGGGGTGGCGTCCGGTCATCGTAGAGGTCACGGGCGGCCGCCCGGCCGAGGTGGCGGTCGGCAAGACCGCGCAGGACGAGGAGCTGTTTTCGTCCGCCGGGTCTGGAGATCACCAGCTCGTCGCCGATCCGGACGTCGCGATGCGGCTTGGCGACGACGCCGTTGACGAGGACGCGGCCGACTTTGCATTCGCGCTGCGCTTCGGAGCGTGTCTTGAACAGGCACGCGACATCGAGCCAGACGTCGAGGCGAACGGAATCACCCACCCAGGGGTATTCTTCCATACGATGAACACACGCACGCACTCCTCACAGGTGCTCGATGGACCGGCGCGCGCGGCCGGACGCGCCATGCTGCACGCGGTCGGCTTCACGCGCGAGGATTTTCGCAAGCCACAAGTCGGGATTTGCTCGACCTGGAGTCAGGTCACGCCGTGCAACATGCACATCGACGAGCTGGCCCGTCACGCGGCGGCGGGAGTCGATGGCGCCGGCGGCAAGGCGACCATCTTCAACACGATCACCGTGTCCGACGGCATCTCGATGGGTACCGAAGGGATGAAGTACTCGCTGGTGTCGCGCGAGGTCATTGCCGATTCCATTGAAACGGTGATTGCCGCAGAAGGGTTCGATGGCGTGGTCGCGATCGGCGGGTGCGACAAGAACATGCCCGCGTGCGTCATGGCCATGGCGCGGCTCAACCGGCCGTCCGTGTTCGTGTACGGAGGCACCATCCTCCCCGGGCGCTGGCGTGATCGTCCTGTCGACATTGTCTCGGTCTTCGAGGCCGTCGGACAGCACGCGGCGGGCACCCTCACCGACGCCGACCTCGCGGATCTCGAGGCGCACGCGTGTCCCGGCGCCGGATCCTGCGGCGGCATGTATACGGCGAACACCATGGCGTCGGCGATCGAAGCGCTCGGATTGAGTCTGCCGAACAGTTCGGCGCAGGCCGCGGTGTCCGCCGAGAAGCGCGAGGACTGTGCCCGTGCAGGGGCGGCGGTGCTGACGCTGCTCGAAATCGGCATCCGCCCGCGCGACATCCTGACCCGCAAGGCGTTCGAGAATGCGATCACCGCGGTCGTCGCCCTCGGCGGCTCGACCAACGCGGTGCTGCACCTGTTGGCCATGGCCGATGCGGCGCGGGTGAAGTTGACGATTGACGATTTCACGCGCGTGGGCCGCCGCGTGCCGGTACTGGCGGATCTGAAGCCGAGCGGCCGCCATGAGATGGTGGAACTGGTCCGCATTGGCGGCGTGACGCCGCTACTGAAGATGCTGCTGGATCGCGGGCTGCTCCACGGTGAGGCGTTGACGGTCACCGGCCGCACGCTCGCAGAGAACCTGGACGGCGTCGCTCCGTACCCTGCCGATCAGGATGTGGTGCGATCGTTCGACGCGCCTCTCAAACGTGAGAGCCACCTGGTGGTGCTCTACGGCAATCTCGCGCCGGACGGCGCCGTCGCGAAGATCAGCGGCAAGGAAGGGGAGCAGTTCACCGGGCCGGCTCTGGTCTTCAATCGAGAAGAAGATGCGCTCGAGGCGATTCTGCGGGGGCGCGTGCGCAAAGGCCACGTGGTGGTCATCCGCTACGAGGGTCCGCGCGGCGGTCCCGGCATGCGCGAGATGTTGTCGCCGACCAGCGCCATCATGGGTCGCGGTCTGGGTCAGGATGTCGCGCTCATCACCGACGGCCGGTTCAGCGGCGGGACGCATGGATTCGTCGTCGGCCACATCACGCCCGAAGCGCATCTCGGCGGCCCGCTGGCTCTGGTGAAGAACGGCGACCACATCACCATCGACGCGCGGGCACGAGCGATCACGCTCGACGTGCCGAAGAAGACGCTGGTCTCCCGTGCGAAGGCGTGGAAGCCGCCCAGGCCTCGCTATACGCGCGGCGTCCTGGCCAAGTACGCCCGGCTGGTGTCGAGCGCCAGCACCGGCGCCGTCACTGACCGCGACCCGTGAACCCGTGAACCCTGGAACCACGTTGAATGTTTTCGATTTCCGCGTCGACCAGCTCGCCCGGAATGGCCGCAGAAACCAGCGCGATGGCGCCCGCGTGGCGGGCGAGCATGCGTCCGCCGGCAACCGCCTTCTCGATCTGCAGTTATGCGACTGTCCCCACCGCTCCCCGTCGGCACAGACAGGCCCGCACGCCCGCAGGTGGCCACACCTGATAGAATGTAGTCTCAATGGACACCCGAGAGAAACGAATCGGTATCCGGGAACTCAAGTCGACGCTGAGTGAATGCGTGCGCGAGGTCAAGGCCGGCAGGACCATCGTGGTCACCGACCATGGCCGGCCGGTCGCTCGCATCATTCCTGAGGCGCTCTCCCTGCGCGAGCGCGTCGAGGCTCTGAGGAAGGCTGGCGCGATTGCGTGGAGTGGTCGACGGCTACGACCAGCCAAACCCGCCGGCAAAGTCCGCGGCACGAAGACGGTCGCCGACCTGGTCGTCGACAACCGCGAGTGATTGCGTATCTCGACGCAAGCGCGCTTGTGAAGCGGTACCTGGTCGAACGCGGCTCACGAGAGACCATCGCGCTCACCACCGAATCCGAGATGATCGCGACGTCGATCGTCAGCCGCGCTGAAGTTGCCGCGGCGCTCGCCAAGGCTGCTCGGATCGGATTGGCAAAACCTGATGTCGCGCGCAACGCCCAAAGAAGGTTCGCTGGAGACTGGCAGGACCTCGTACGCGTGCCGGTCACGGAAGCACTCGTGGAGCGAGCTGACGCGCTGGCATGGGAATACGGGCTGCGCGGCTACGATGCCGTCCAGCTCGCATCGGCTCTGACGTGGCAGGAATCGGTCGGCGAGGAGATCGTCGTGGCAGCGTTCGATCAGCAGCTTTGGGAGGCGGCGAAGCGATCAGGACTCAAAGCATGGCCGGAAGAGTTTCCAGGTGGCGCAGGTGACGGCCAACGGCGGGATGAAGAGGAAGGCGCGTCGTGAAGACGGGGAAGGTTTCATAGCTTCAAGCGTTCTGCCAGGTGTTCGAGGCTTGCGAGGTTATGGGCTGGCAGAAAATCGTCCACATAGGGTAGCGCGGCCTGCATGCCGCGCGTGAGGGGTTCGTAGTCGGCGGCGCCAAGCAGCGGATTGAGCCACATCAGACGGCGGCAGCTGCGGCGCACGCGCGCGAGCTCCCGGCGAAGGACCGCGGGATCGCCCCGATCCCACCCGTCGGAGACGATGACGACGACCGGCCCGTGTCGCATGACGCGTCGCGCCCATCGCGCGTTGAAGAGGCGCAGCGACTCGCCAATCCGGGTGCCGCCGCCCCAGTCGGTGACGCTGCGGATCACGGTGGTCAGTTGCCGTTCGGCGCCGGGCCGGACGACGCGGTGGGTGATTCGCGTCAGCGTGGTCGAAAAGACGAAGCTTTCCACGTGACGCACGTGGCGTGCGAGCCCGTAGACGAAGTGCATCAGCACCCGGCTATAGCGTTCCATCGAGCCGCTGACGTCGCCGATGAAGACGATCGGACGAGGCGCGGTTCGCCGGCGCCTGAAGTCCAGCTCGACAATCTCGCCGCGCGACACGCCTTTGCGCAGCATCGGCCGGAGATTGACGGAAGCGCCGCCGCTCGGGTCCCAACGGCGCGTGCGGCGCCGCCCGAGACGCCACGGCAGCTCGGTGAGCAGCCGGCGCGCATTCTCCATGTCGGCGGTCGAGAAGTCCGCGAAGTCCTTCGTGCGAGACACGCCCGCTGGGCTGTAGGCGCCCACCGCACGCTCCGTCGCCGGTGACCCGCCAGCGCTGAGGTCTTCGATCTCGACATTCGTGACGACGCCGGGCACCGGCCGCACGATGATGCGCGGAGCTTCGCCCAGAGAAAATAGCGCCAGCTCCGACGTCCCGCGCGCGTGATCGCGAAAGAACAGCGCGAACGCCGCGTCGAAGCGCGCGAGGTCTTCGTGGCGATGCACGAGCAGGGCCCGCAGCGTTGCGCGCACGTCCTCGCGCCGGCGGACGCCGATCCAGTTGACCGCGCGTACCGCATCGACGAGCCGGCTGTGGTGAACAGGAAGGCCGGCACGCCGGAGCATGCGGCCAAACAGCAGGAGGTTGGCGACGATTGGATCCGGGACCATCGGACTAGGCTTGCTTCGTCCCTCGATCTAATGCACGGGCCAGCAACAGGCGGGTGCGCTCGCCGCGCACGGCCTCGATGTCCTCCTGGTTCTTGAGCAGCACGCCGAGCGTCTGGTCGATCGTCTCCGCGTCCAGTGTCTCGCGGTTGAGCGCGACGAGGGCGGCGGCCCAGTCGAGGGTTTCGGAGACCCCGGCGGCCTTGTACAAATCCGTGGTACGCAGCTCCTGGACGAACGCGGTCACCTGCTCGGCAAGCTGAGTGGGCACGTCCGGCAGTTTGGCCGCGACGATGTGGCGTTCCTTCTCGAAGTCGGGGTAGTCGATCCACGCATAGACACAGCGGCGCTTGAGCGCGTCATGCACCTCGCGCGTCCGGTTCGACGTGATCACGACCACGGGCGGCGTTAGGGCGCGAATCGTGCCGAGCTCCGGAATCGTGACCTGGAAATCCGACAGCAGCTCGAGCAGGTAGCCTTCGAATTCTTCGTCCGCGCGATCGATTTCGTCGATGAGCAGAACGGGAGGACGCTCGTTCGATGCCTCGATGGCTCGCAGCAGCGGCCGCTTGATCAGGAATGCTTCCGAAAACAGGTCCCGGCCGACCCGGCGACGCACCTCGTCGCTGTCGGCCACGTCACGCAGCGATGCTTCCAGCAGTCGAATCTCGAGTATCTGCCGCGGATAGTTCCACTCATACACCGCGTGGGTGACGTCGAGCCCCTCATAGCACTGGAGCCGGATCAGCGATGTTCCCAGCGCCGTGGCGAGCACCTTGGCCAGCTCGGTCTTGCCGACGCCGGCCTCGCCTTCGAGGAAGAGTGGCCGCTCGAGGCGCAACGCCAGGTAAATGGAAACGGCGAGGCCGCGCTCGGCCACATAGTGCTGACGTCCGAGCGCTGCCTGCAGCTCCTCGACGGAGGCGGGGATCTGCGTTCCAGCCAGATCAGTCCGTCCCGGTTCGCGCCAGTGCGGCGGCGATGGCCCGCTTGACGAAGACGGGCGCCATTGCCTTGCGGTACTCGGCCGAGGCGTAGATGTCACCTGTGGCATCGTCACCAAGATCGGCCGAGACGGCGGCGGCAGCCGCGGTCACCGCCGCGTCGTCACCAGGTGTGCCGATGAGGGCGTTCTCCACGGCGGCGGAGCGCCGGGCGTGTGAGACGAGCCCGCCAAGCGCCACGCGGGCGGCCGTGCAGCGCCCGCCGGCACGAGTGATGACGGCGGCGGCACCGACCACGGCGTAACGCGACGCCGGATGCGGGAACTTCACGTAGGCAGCCGCGCGTCCGGCGGAACCCTTCGGCACGAGGACGGCCGAGATGATCTCGTTGTCCGCGAGCGCCGTCGTCATGATCCCGGTGAAGAAGTCCTCGGCGGCAATCGTTCGCTCGCCCCCGTCGCGCGCCGCGACGATGTCGGCGCCGAGCGCCACCAGCGCAGTGGGCACGTCCGAGGCCGGATCGGCGTGGGCGATGTTGCCGCCGATCGTGCCGCGATTGCGGACCGCCGGATCGCCGACGAGCCCCGCGGCATCGGTCAGCGCCGCAGCGGCAGACTGCAGCAGCGAAGAGGATGCGACCTCGGCGTGCGTGGTGAGCGCGCCGATGCGGATGTGGCCGCCGCTTTCGGTGATGCCGCGGAGCGCGTCGATGCGGCCGATATCGATGACCGCCGCCGGGGTCGCAAGCCGCAGCTTGAGCAGCGGTATCAGGCTGTGGCCGCCCGCCAGGAGCTTCGCTCCCGGATGGGCCGCGAGCAGACGATGCGCGTCGGCGAGCGAAGAGGCGCGATGATAGTCGAATGCCGGTGAATACATGGTTCACGTCCTGTCCTGGCCGGCCATGGCCCGCCATACGCGTTCCGGTGTCAGCGGCATGCGCAGCGATTTGACCTTGAAGGGCTCCAGCGCATCCATTACCGCGTTGTAAACAGCGCACGTCGACGCGATGGTTCCCGCCTCACCGATTCCCTTGACGCCAAGCGGGTGGTGCGGTGACGGCGTCACCGTGGACAGCACATCGATGTCGCACAGCATATCGGCACGGGGGAGGGCGTAATCGGCCATTGAACCGGTCAGCAACTGCCCGTTGCCGTCGTACACGGCTTCTTCCCACAGGGCCTGGCCGATCCCCTGTACGACGCCGCCATGAACCTGACCCTCGACGATCATCGGATTGATCTGCGGACCGCAGTCGTCCACGGCCACGTAGCGCTTCAACTCGACGTGTCCGGTGTCGCGATCGATTTCGACCACCGCGATGTGCGCGCCAAAGGGGTACACGAAGTTCGGCGGATCGTAGAAGCTCGAGGCTTCGAGTCCGGCCTCCATGCCTTGCGGGAGGTTCCACGCGACGTTGGCCAGCAGCGCGATGTCCTGAATGGTCTTGTGCTTGTCTGGTGACCCCTTGACGAAGAACTTGCCGTCGGCGTAGTCGATGTCTTCCACCGCGGCTTCGAGCAGATGGCTGGTGAGGAGCTTGGCCTTCTCTTTGATCTTTCGTGACGCGACCGCGAGCGCCGCCCCGCTGACCGCGGTCGTGCGGCTGCCGTAGGTGCCCCAGCCCATGGGTGTGTTGTCGGTGTCCCCGTGCACGACCTTGACATCATCGACCGCTACGCCGAGCTCTTCGGCGAGAATCTGCGCGAAGGTCGTCTCCTCGCCTTGACCGTGCGGCTTGGTCCCGATGAAGACATGCACTTTGCCGCTTGGGTGGAAGCGCACGATCGCGCTCTCCCAGAGTCCGCCCTGGAATCCCACGGCGCCCGCCACTTGCGAGGGACCGAGGCCGCAGATCTCGACGTAGACCGCGACGCCGATTCCCATGCAGCGTCCCTGCTGGCGTGCCGCGGCCTGCTCCCGTCGCAACCCGTCGTAATCGATGTGTGCCAGCGCCTTGTCGAGCGCGCCCTGATAGTTGCCGCTGTCGTACACGAGTCCGGTGACGACCGGGTGTCCGTCTGTGAAGGGCGGAATCAGATTCCGGCGCCGCACCTCGACGGGATCGACCTTGATCTCGTCGGCGAGCACGTCGATCATCCGCTCGAGCATGAACGTGGCTTCGGGCCTCCCCGCGCCGCGGTAAGCTTCGACGGGCGTCGTGTTCGTGTAGACGCCGTAGACGTCCTCCTTGACGGCCGGCACCTGATAGGGCCCCGACAACATCAGGCCGTGAAGGATGGTGGGAATGCCGGGCGCGGCGGTCGAGAGGTACGCCCCCATGCCCGCCCACACCGTGCAGCGCAGACCGAGGATGCGGCCATCCTTCGTTGCCGCAAGCTCCACGTCCTGCACGTGATCGCGGCCGTGTGTCGAGGACAGGTAATTTTCGGATCGCGATTCAATCCACTTGACGGGCCGGCCGAGTTTCATGGCGCAGAAGACGGCGATGAAGTCTCCTTGAATCTGCGGGATCTTGCTGCCGAAGCCGCCGCCCACTTCCGGCGCGATCACGCGCAGCCGATCCTCGGGCACGCCGGTCACCAGCGACATGATGAACCGGACGATGTGCGGGTTCTGCGTCGTGTTCCACAGCGTCAGCTCCCTGGTCACCGGGACGTACTGCGCGACCGCGCCGCGCGGCTCCATCGCCGTCGGAATGAGCCGCTGCTGGATGATCCGATCGCGGACGACGACGTCGGCATTCGCAAAGGCGGCGTCGACATCGCCGCCGGCAACCGTCCAGTGGAACGCCACGTTGCCGGGTGCCTCGGGGTGCAGTTGCGGCGCGCCGGGTTTGGCCGCCTGCTCGGGGTCCACCACGGCCGAAAGCGGCTCGTAATCGACGTCGATCAGCTCCAGCGCGTCGTACGCCTGTTCCGCCGAGTCGGCGACGACGACGGCGACCGCGTCGCCCGCGTATCGCACCACATCGCGTGCCAGCACACGATACGGCGCAATCTTGAGGTCGCTGTTCGGAATCAGCCACGCACACGGGATGTTCTGCAGCACGCCGTCGGTGTCTGCGGCGGTGTAAACCGCCACCACGCCCGGCGCGGACCTGGCGCGCGAGGTGTCGATGGAGCGAATGCGCGCGTGCCCGTCACGGCTTCTGAGGACCGCGGCATAGGTCATCCCGGGCAGCGCGATGTCGGCGGTGTAGCGCGCCGTGCCGGTCAGCAAGCGCGGGTCTTCGCGCCGCCGGATGCCCGATCCGAAGACGCGCGCGGTGGTCGCAGTGGCGCTCACGATCGGGCTCCCATCGTCGCGGCCGCCGCCTGGACGGATCGGACGATGTTCTGATAGCCGGTGCAGCGGCACATGTTGCCCTCGAGGCCGTGGCGGATCTGGTCGGCGGTCGGATTCGGGTGTGTGCGCAGGATGTCGTGTGCGGCGAACACCATGCCCGGCGTGCAGAACCCGCATTGCAGTCCGTGCGTGTTCCAGAACGCCTCCTGCAGCGCGGTCAACTGGCCATCGGTGGCCACCCCCTCGATGGTGGTGACGCTGCGGCCATCGGCCTGAACGGCCAGACACGTGCAGGCCTTCACCGCGACACCATCCAGTTGTATCGTGCAGGCGCCGCACTGGCTCGTGTCGCAGCCGACCTTCGTTCCGGTGAGCCCGACGACGTCGCGGAGAAAGTGGACGAGGAGCAGGCGCGGCTCGACCTGCTCCTGAACGGAGCGGCCGTTGACGGTGATGGTGACGGGTAGCTTCATGCCGAACCTCCAGAATGCGCGCGTATGAGTGCGAAGGTTGGCAGCGAGCGGCACGCCGCCGACTGCCGTGACCGGAGAGTCTTGCCGATCTCTGCCCGTCCGTCCACTCCATTTCGCTGCGTCGCGCGGTGCCATGGCGGACACCTCACCATGCCGCGAGTCGGCGAGCGACGGAGGCCAGTCAGGACGTGCTCCTGCATTACAATCAGATGCGGCGCTCGGGGCGCAGCGCAGGTGGGCACCATGGCAGACCGCACCCTCCCTGGCCGAATCACTTACGAGCATTACCGTCACTTTCCCGATGACGGGATGCGCTATGAGATCCTCGACGGAGTGCTGTACATGGCTCCGACTCCGTCGCCCCGGCACCAATACGCCAGCAAGAACCTTCGGCGCAGTCTCGAGGACTACTTCGAGGCTGACGGGGATTATGTGGTCTTCAACGCACCGTTGGACGTGATTCTTGCCGACGCTGACGTCGTCCAGCCGGATCTCGTCGTCGCCGCGCGGGCGCAGATTTCGGATCGGGGTGTGGAAGGCACACCGTTGCTGCTCGTGGAGATTCTCTCGCCCTCGAGCATTCCCCTGGATCGCCAGGCGAAGGCCGCCCGCTATCGCGTTCATGCCGTGCCGCACTACTGGATTGTCGATCCGGCGGCCCGCACGCTCGAATGTCTCCGCCTCGTGGGTGACGCGTACGTTCTCGAGGCGTCGGGCAGCGAAGACGAGCATGTCGCCGTCCCCGCGTTCGAAGGCCTGACGATTACGCTGACGTCGCTGTGGCTGCGCTGAGTGGCACAGAGTCGGCAGCATCCCTCGTGCCTTTACTGATGGCAACGTTGAATCCGCGTAATCTGCGTAATCTGCGGATACCCCAATCTGCGTAATCCATTCCGCTCACTCCGACTCGCCTTTGCGCGCTTCCAGCAACGGCATCGGCGACGCGTCCGACTCCTTCAGCAGTCCCGCGCGCGCGTAGATCATGAGCTTGTCGCGCGTGTCGGCGATGTCGAGGTTCCTCATCGTCAACTGCCCGATGCGGTCCTGCGGCGAAAACGCCGATTCGCCCCTTTCCATCGTCAGACGTTCCGGGTGATACGTCAGATTGGGGCTCTCGGTGTTCAGGATCGAGTAGTCGTTGCCGCGGCGCAGCTCGATGGTCACTTCGCCGGTCACCGCGCGCGCGACCCAGCGCTGCGCCATCTCGCGCAGCATGATGGCCTGCGGGTCGAACCAGCGGCCCTGGTAAAGGAGCCGTCCGAGCCGGCGGCCCATGTCGCGATACTGCTCGATGGTGTCCTCGTTGTGGATGCCGGTGACCAGCCGCTCGTAGGCGATGAAGAGCAGCGCCATCGCGGGCGCCTCGTAGATGCCACGGCTTTTGGCCTCGATGATGCGATTTTCGATCTGGTCGCTCATCCCGAGTCCGTGGCGGCCGCCAATGCGGTTGGCCTCGAGCATCAGGTCGAGCGCCGCGGGATACGACGTGCCGTTCAACGCCACCGGCTGCCCTTCG
>DATKDY010000208.1:0-10253 GCA_035512515.1 Vicinamibacterales bacterium | reverse complement strand
CGTGCGCAACCTGCACCTGCAGCTCCAGCCGCACTTCCTGTTCAACGCCTTGAACGCGATCTCGTCGAAGGTGTACGAGGATGCGGCCGCGGCCGACGCGATGATCGCGCGACTGGCGGACCTGCTGCGGTACGCGCTGCGTACCTCCGGCGGGCAGGAGGTGCCGCTCGGCGTCGAGCTCGACGCGCTGGACGACTACCTGGCCCTGCTCGACGCGCGCTTCGGCGAAAATCTCGTGTGCGTGCGCGACGTCGCGGCAGGTGCTCGCGACGCGTTCGTGCCGTCGCTCGTGCTGCAGCCGGTCGTCGAGAATGCCGTCCGCCACGGCCGGCTCGCGCGCGAGGGGCGCGGGCGCATCACGCTCCGCGCCCGCCGCGACGGGGAAATGCTGCGGCTCGAGGTGGAAGACGATGGCCCGGGCCTGCCGAGCGGCGCGGACAGCCCCGGCGCGCCTGCCGCCACGCCCGGGCATGGCGGCATGACCAACGAACGGGTGGGCCTCGCGAGCACCGTCGAGCGCATCCTCATGAGAGTACTCATCGTCGACGACGAGAAGCCGGCGCGGACGAAGCTGAGGCGTCTGCTCGAGGCGGAGCGGGACGTCGCGATCGTCGGCGAAGCGGCGAACGGCATCGACGCCGTCGCGTGCATCCGCGCCGACGCCCCCGACCTGGTGTTCCTCGACATCCAGATGCCGGGCCTCGACGGCTTCGGCGTGATCGACGAGATCGGACTGGACCGCATGCCGTACGTCGTTTTCGCGACGGCGTATGACGAGCACGCGCTGCGGGCGTTCGGCGCGCGCGGTCGATTATCTGCTTCCACGCATCGTGATCACCCCGACCGGGGCGGGCTGAGGGCCCGCCGCAGCGTCGCCGGACGTCGTTTTACCATCGCCCATTTGGCCGATCGCACGATCGGCGGAGGGGGCGAATGGCGACGGAACGACTGCCGATGCGACACATTCGAGAGACTCTGCGACTGAAATGGGGTTTGAAGCGCAGCCACCGCGAGGCGGCCTGCAGTTTGGGCATCAGCCCCGGCGCCGTGGCGTCGGTCCTGAGCCGGGCGACGGCCATCGGGCTGACGTGGGACGCGCTCGACGGTCTGAGCGACGACGCGCTGGAGCAACAACTCTACGGGCCGAAGCTGGCGGGCGGCCGCGCGCGGCCGCTGCCGGAGCCGACCTGGATCCACACGGAACTGCGGCGCACCGGCGTCACGCTCGAGCTCCTGCACCTCGAGTACCTGCAGCAGCACCCCGACGGGTATCGCTATTCCGCCTTTTGCCGGCACTACCGCGCGTGGCTCGGCCGCCAGCGCCTGTCGATGCGGCAGGTCCACAAGGCCGGCGACAAGCTCTTCGTCGACTACTCCGGCAAGAAGCCGGCGATCGTCGATCCCGCCACCGGCGTGGTGCGGCCCGTCGAGCTGTTTGTCGCGGCTCTGGGCGCGTCGAATTACACCTACGCCGAGGCGACCGAGACGCAGCGGAGTGCCGATTTCATTCAGAGTCATGGCCGGGCGCTGGAGTACCTGGCCGGCGTGCCAGCGGCCATCGTGCCCGACCAGCTCAAGTCCGGCGTCCGCGACGCCTGCCGCTACGAGCCGATCCTCCAGCGCACGTACGAAGAGTGGGCGGCCCACTACGGCACGGTGATTCTGCCGGCACGACCGGCGAAGCCTCGGGACAAGGCCAAGGCCGAAGTGGCCGTCCAGGTCGCGCAACGGTGGATCCTCGCGCGCCTGCGCCATGAGACCTTCTTCTCGCTGGCGACGCTGAACACCCGGATTCGCGAGCTCCTCGCCGACCTCAACGCCCGCCCGATGAAGGGCTACGGCGGGCAGTCCCGCCGTGATCTCTTCCTCCGCTTCGACCAGCCCGCGCTCCAGCCGCTGCCCGCCGAGCGCTTCGTCTACACCGAATGGCGCCAGGCGCGCGTGAACATCTTCTGTGGCGTTGCTCCTTATGTGGCCGTCGGTGACACCATGCATGAAGCCATCGGCATCAGCTGAATCCGACGGCCACATAAGTACGAGCCTACAAGGTGCGGAGAAACGCCATCAGCCCTCCGTCCTCGCGCCACGGTGTCGACGATACGCCTTCTGTCACTTGGCAGAGGGCGAGCGCTTTCGCTTTCATCTCCAGGTCGACTTCGGCATAGATGTTCATCGTGGTGAGCGACACGTGTCCGAGCCACGCGCGGATCGTGTTGATATCGACGCCGGCGCGAAGGAGGTGCGTGGCTGTCGTGTGCCGAATGGAATGCGGGCTGACGCGCTTCGCGGCCAGCGACGGTACGTGAGCCCGTGCCTTTCCGACGTGACGTTCCACAAGCGTGTGGACCCCGAATCGCGTGACCGGCTGGCCCCGGCGATTGAGAAAGACCCGTTCGGTCTCCGGTCGTCCGGCCACGAGCGCCGTCAGTGCGGTCGCCGTCTGCGGCCAGAGCGGACAGTGACGCACTCTGTTGCCCTTCCCTCGAAGCTTCACGGCGGCGTAGCCGCTGCCGATCACGTGGCCCAGTTGCAGGTCGGCGATCGTGGTGTGCGCGGCCTCGTCGGCGCGAGCGCCAGTGTTATAGAGAAACAAGAGGAGCGCGTGATCGCGACGTCCCTGTGCCGTTTCCTGGTCGGGCGAGGCCAGCAAGGCATCCATCTCCGGCTTCTCTAGGTCTAGGTACGTGACGGGCGTCTTGCCGCATTTTTTGAACGGGATACTCCGAATCTGGCCCGCCCACTCAAGATGCTCGGGACTCCGCTCGCCGATAAACCGGGCGAGCGCGTGGATCGCGGCCAGTCGCTGGTTGCGAGTCGCCGTGGAGCAGCGTCGTGAGTCTTCGATCTCTCGAAGAAACTGCCGCACCCGGTCCGCCGTGACATCGATGACCGTCAGCCGATCGACTGCCGTATGCGCTTGGCCGCTGACGAATGGCACCGCCAGGGCCAACGTATCCCGGTAACTGCGCTGCGTGTTGCGCGCGAGGTTTCGTTCGTGCACCAGATGCTCCAGGAGAAAGCGGCGAATCCATGGCCCGAGCGCGGCGTGATCACGCATGATGGCCCTCCAGGTCGGCATAGCGCCCGAAGCGGAGGCACGCTTCGCGCAGCAGGTCCGGCGTCATGGTGAGATAGACCTGCGTAGCCGTGATGCTGAGATGGCCGAGGTACGTCGAGAGCTGTGGAAGGAGGCGTTGCACGTCGGGGCCCGCTCGGTACCAAGCCGTCACACGGTGCCCGGCAAAGGCGTGTCGTAAGTCGTGGAGGCGCGGCTGATACCGAGCACCGTCCATTCGGCGGACACCGGCGCACTGCCGGAGCTGAGCAAAGGCGCGCCGCACGGTGCCATCCTTCAACGGCAATCCGTGGCAATCGACAAGGAACGACTCGGCGGTTCGTGTTCGGTCGCCTCGTGGCTGTCGCTCCGCGTGGTGGCGCAGCACAGCACACAGATCGGGACCGATCGGCACCAACCGCGTCTTGTAGAATTTCGTGGCGCGGATTGTCAGCAGCGCTGCCGGCAGATCGACGTCAGCCACCCTCAAGTGCAGCGCTTCGCCGAGTCGTAGGCCCGCGCCATAGAGCAGCAACAGGAGCACACGGAAGGTGTGCGGCTCCAGATGAAATCGGCCGGTCCGATAGTAGGCCGTGGCGTCCAGCAACCGATGACCTCCTCACGGGTGAAGAGGTACGGCACAAACGCCGGCGGTCGTCCGACCGTCGTCGAAGGCAGCGGGACGTGCGCCACCAACCGATGCGCCACGGCATACCGATAGAATCCGCGCAACGCCGACTGCTTTCGATGCCAGTACCGCGTCAGCGGTCCGTGGCCGTCGACGAACGCACGGACTCGTTCGACTGGAATCTCGGCAATGGGCACGTCTCGCCCCCACGGCGCGGCAGAACGCGCTCAGGAGTCGTGCCGTGGGACGAAAATCCGCCCCCGCGGCTTGGCGAAATGCGACGTACTGCGTGATGGCCTCGTGTGTGGTCGTCATACGAGCCCCTCCAGGGTGAAGTCCGCGACCTGCCTGAGCCCCGCGAGATCGACCTTGGCGTACACACTCGTTATCGCGGGATTCCGGTGCCCGAGGTGATCGCCAATGTCTTTGAGTGGCAGCCCTTGGCTCAGGAGGTGGGTCGCGCACGCATGGCGAAGCGCGTGAGGACCTTGATGCACCAGAGGAAGACCCAGGGGTCGGAGGCGGCGATTCACGATCTGCCAGAGCGCACTGTTGCCGAGGGGGCGAATCGGAGCCTTCAGCGACAGAAACAGGTCCCGCGCCGTACTCCGCGGGCGCGCCGTCTTCGAGTACCGCACGATGGCATCGCCCACGACCCTGACGAGTGGGGACGTCTGGATTCGGCACTGCTGCTTTGACCGCGTGATGCGAATCGTCTCCGTCTCCCAATCGAGATCGTCGAGTCGCAACCGACGCACCTCGCCGACACGCAGGCCGTACACGGCGAAGAGGAGAAGAATGGCTCGGTCCCGGACGTGGGCGCGCGCGTCACTGTCTGCGCCGGCACACAATCGCTGGACTTGGTCCCATGTGGGTCCTGCCGGTAACGACTCGCCGGTGTAGACGCGGGGCGGTACGATGCCCGCGGCCAAGCCGGATGCGCACCAGCCGTGTGTCTCGGCATATCGGAAAAACGAACGAAGCACGTAGGCATACGTCCGGATCGAGGCGCGAGTACAACCGTCCTGTGTGCCCTTCTGGGCGATCGCCGCATCAATCTGTGCGATCGTCATCTGTCTCAGCGCCGGCTCGTCCGGGCAGAAGCGGCGGAGAAACTCCTCGACTCTCAAGCAGCGCGCGTAGACGGTGAGCGGGGATAGCCCTCGTTCGGATCGCATGTAGTCGCGGAACACGGCGACATGTCGGGCACAGGGGTGCTCCGGGCGTTTGGCCGTTCCACTCGACCCAAGAAATCGAGCCATCCCATCGCGACGGACACGAACGCGACCTTCGAGGCGGTGCCGTTCGTGTGGGCGTGATGCGGCGGTGTGCGCGAAGTCCATCGGTCAGCAGCGGCCCTGATCTGTTCCAGGCGGAACGGGCCAACGGCCTCCACATCGATCGAGCCGCAGAGCGCTCGTTGATAGAACGCGATCGTCTTCAACGTCGCCGACGTCGCACCCTGTGCAGCACAGTGCTCGAGATACCGAAGTCTGGGTTCCAGCAGCGGTGCCGAGACGTAGCGCTTGACCGCACGCGGACGGGAGAACAACTGGTCGAACATGAGCGGACCTCCTTGTGAACGGTGACAAGGATTCGACCATGCTCGCCGATCAGTTATGTGGCGTCGTGAATGACAGGGCCTGCGCCGCTCCGTCCAGGCGGGCCAGGCCACATAAGGAGCAACGCCACAGAAGATGTTAAATGTGGTCGACCACATTTAACATCGACTACCACATCGACGTCGAGCGCCACTTCTACTCCGTGCCGCATCGGCTGATTCATCAGACGGTGGACGTGCGGCTCTCGGCCACGACGGTCGAAGTCTTTCACCGCGGGACGCGCCTCTGGGTGCACCGCCGCAGTCATCAGGTCGGCGGCTTTACGACGGTCGCTGAGCACATGCGCACGCGCACCGCGCGCATCTGGAATGGAGTCCGTCGCGCTTGATTCGGTGGGGCGCGACCGTCGGCCCCCAGACCGCCGCCCTGGTCGAGCAGATTCTCGCGAGCCGGCCACACCCGGAGCAGGGGTATCGCTCGTGTCTGGGCTTGCTCCGCCTCACCAAGCAGTACGGCCCTGAACGCGTCGAAGCGGCCAGCGGGCGCGCCGTCGCCGTGGGCGCGCGGTCGTATCGCCACGTCGAGGCGATGCTCAAACACGGCCTCGATCGGGTGCCCCTTGACGCCACCGAAGCGTCCTCACCACGGCCAGGCCACGCGAATGTCCGCGGCACGGCCTATTACCAACAGGAGCTCCCACATGCTGACTGAACAGACCGTCGAACGACTCCACCATCTGCGGCTGGGCGCGATGGCCGACGCCTACCTCACCCAGCAGCGCGATCCCGCGGCCGCCTCGCTCAGTTTCGATGAGCGGCTCGGCATGCTCGTCGATGCCGAGCAGCTCGCGCGAGAGAATCGGGCGCTGCGACGCCGTCTCAAAGAAGCCAAACTCCGTCTGAGCCACGCCTGTCTCGAAGATGTCGAGTACAGCAGCCGGAAACTGGATCGCGCCCTGATCCGCCAGCTCGCCACCTGTCGATGGATCGCTGAGCATCAGAACGTCCTCATCACCGGACCGACCGGCGTCGGCAAGACCTTCCTGGCCTGCGCACTGGGCCAACAGGCCTGCCGGCACGGGCATCGCGTGATTTACCGACGTATCCCGCGCCTCTTTTCCGAGCTCGCGCTCGCGCACGGTGACGGCACGTACCCCGTCGTGCTGGCGCGCTTTGCACGCGTCGACCTCCTCCTCCTTGATGATTGGGGCCTCGTCGGGCTCAAAGACGCACAGCGCCAGGACCTGCTCGAGATCCTCGACGACCGGGACGGCAACCGATCCACGATCATCACGAGTCAGCTGCCCACCGACCGCTGGCACGAACACCTCGGGGATCCTACGCTCGCCGACGCGATTCTCGATCGCGTCGTGCATCGCGCGCATCGCCTGGCGCTCAGCGGCCCGTCGCGGCGCAAGGCCCCGGGGAACGGATCGTCGAGCCCGAAGGAGGAGGCATGAACGGCCAGATGCGGATCTTCCGGGGATGCTACGGGTCGGCCGACCTGACGATCGTCGCTTATAGGGCATCCTGTGCGGTCGTGCTGGAGGCGCGGCAGCCTGTGGACCGTGCCGGAGCTATGGAAAACGCACAGCACGCGTTTCCCACAGCTCCTTGGACGGCGCACAGAACGCGCCGCCCACAACGGCCCACAGGCATTCTTCTTTTCGTGTTGAAATACAGAAGAACAAGACCGACTACAATAACGCTCGTCACTCAAGGAGGCTGATCGACAACACCGACGTCCTCGCGTCGCTTCGCTCCGATCACGATGCCGCGGAACCGGTGATCACGATGCTGTGGAACGCGTGATCACGATGGCGTGGACCAAGTGATCACGATGCGTGGAATGCGCATATGAAAAAGAACGGGTATGAATGCTGCTCGTTCGGGATTGAGACGAGCACTCTGGGCACAAGACAGAGCTTGCGCTCAAGGCGCTCGGTACGACCTAGAATGTCGCTGGGAGAGAAGTAAGGAAAGGAGCTACTTACAAGGTCATCTCCAGATCAGTGCCGCCGGCACCGTCGTCCGCCAGCTCGAAGCGCACCTGCCACTCGAAATACTCGCTTACAAATCGACGGCCGGGGACGGCCTCAAGGCTCGATCTGCGTCGGATTGGTCGCCGAGCAGGCAGCGGACGTCGGCGACCAGTGCAGCCCGCTCGCCGTCGGACAGAACGGACGCCATCACGGTGTATTATCCGCCCCGGTCAGTCGTCGCTCCCATGAGGGGGCCCGGGCAGGCTGGGACAGACGGCAGGGCCGGGACCCGAGTACGTCACGCACCAGTTTCTAAAGAACGTGTTGCGCGCCCCGTCGCCGGCGACAAGGGAGTCGTCCCGGATGTCGAAGCCGATGTCAGGCCCGTAATCGCGGGAGACCTGCCCGGGCGGGTTGCCCGCAATCACGTTCCGGCGGATGACGTTGCCGCTGGCAGAGGCCTGGATCAGAATCCCGTTCGTGTTGCCCGCGATGGCGTTGTCCTCCACCAGGTTGCCGCTGCTGCCGAAGAGCAGGCCGATCCCGAAGTCGTTGTTGCCGGCTGGACCCAGCACGGAGCCGTTGCCGCCGAAGACGCTTCGCCGAATCCGGTTGTTATGGCTGTTGACGAGACAGTTGCCGCCGCACGGCGCCCCGAGCGAGTTGTTGGCGTTCCTCACCGAGACGATTTCTTCGATGACGCTGTCCGACATCCGGTTCGTCAGCAGGCCGCTGAAGCAATTGTGATGAGAGGTGACCAGCGTCACCTTCGCCCGCGTCGGGGTGCCGATCGTCCCGACGATGAGTATGCCGTGCCGGCGAAATCGCTGGACGATACCGGGACCAAGAATCTGCCCACCCACCTGATTGAAGATGCGAATGCCGTCCGCCGGAGGCGGTCCGGAGCTCGCATTGCAGAAGGCCGTGGGATCGAGCGGATCCGGAGGAGCGTCGGGATCAGCGGCACCGGTGATGGTGTAGCCATTCAGCCAGAGCCTGATGTTCGGCGCCCCGAAATCGATACACGGGCCGTCGGTCATCGTACAGGTGACGTCGCCAACCAGCCGGCTGTTTTCGAAGATCACCTTTGTCACGGTGATCGTGCCGCTGATATCCTCGGCCTGCGCCGCCCGAATGCCCGTGCCGGCAAGCAGGAGTACGGCGACAACGGCTGTGACAAGCGCGCGTTTCATAGGTCTTACCTCCATTCGTCCATGGACTGGCCATGGAGCCGCTGCATTCTAACCGGGATTTCCATTTTGGGCGCCTGGATCAGAGCCCTTATACACCCATCCATACTCGGCCCGGCCAGATTTCTTCGTCCCACGTTGTCTGAGCTCACGACCTCCGGTCGGCGCAGTGCCGCGACCGACTGAATCGCTTTGTTCTGGGAGCATTTCGGCGACACCTTTCACTGTTTACGCTCTGTCTTCGCCAGTGTCCTCGGTCAGCCGCGCGTCCTCTATCCTCCCGGCACTGGCAGTGCCCAGATCCTCCGCAGCATGTCAGCGAACAGCCGGTCGTGGAGATGTCCCTCTGCCAACAGCAACCAGTAGTAGCGCGCGTGCTTGACGAGCCGGCCGCCGGTCTTCACGAGCCGGTGCTGCAGACTCGTGAGCGACCAGCTCTTGATCCGCTCCGGCAGGCTTACGCGGCGCCAGAGGTTGCCCAGGTTGTAAGCCAGCACGCTCAGTTGCAGCCGCACTTCGTTCGCCCGGAACCGATGGCACGACAGCCGCGTCCAGTGGGTGGCTTGTTTGCCTTCTTTGATCCACTGCTCGGCGGTCCCGCGCTTGTTGTAGAACCGGACGACCGAGCGGCTCGGTAGGCTCATGTTCGTCACGATGAAGCCGACGCGGGGGAACAGCTCGCCCTGGTGGTGTTCGACCTTGGCGACGATGCGTCTGGGCGTCGTCCAGCTCTCCGCCTGATACTGGAAGCTCTTGTAGCGCACCAAGGGCTTGTGGCTCGGCCGGCCAGGCGGACGAAACAGGATGTCTTCGATCTCCGCCTCCAGGTTCTTGTTCGCTGGGATGCGAATCGCGTAGTCCACGTCGCGCTGTTCGAGCGCGTCGTAGATCTCCGGCTTGGCAAACGCGGCGTCGGCGCGGAATGCCACGCGCTTGCACTCCGCCTGCTGCCGCTCAATCTCCGGGACGAGCAAGTACTCCCAGTCTTCGACGCTATGCACGTTGCCGGGGCGCAGTGTTGCACCGAGGCAGTCGCCATGTTCGTTGAACAGAAACAGCGGGTGGTAGCAGACGGACTCGAAGTGCCCGTTATATGCGCTCCCTTCCTGCGTCCCATGCACCGGACTCTCGCTGGAATCCATGTCGAGCACGATGCGGTCGGCGCGCGTCGGCCGCTCGGCCTGCGACAGCAGTTCCCGGTTGACGGCCATCAGCCCAATGAGATTCTCCTCTTGAGTCAGCAGCTCGGTCTCGAACCAATGCAACGTCGAGGTCAGCGCCGCACCGCGGTCCCAGATCTTCGGCGACCCGATCAACCCCGCAAACGACAGTCCGGCAGCGCTGTACTGATGCTCCAGCAGCCACGCGAGCTTGGTGGGTGCGCCCGCTTTCCGAAACGTTGCCTTCAATATTTCCGCGGCCGCCGCAACCTCGCGTTCGTAGACTGGCGCCGTCACCACCGCTTGCCGCCTCGTGCTCTTGTCCTTGTTCTTGTCTTTTTCGGCGAGGCTGAGGTGGTAGGTCAGGCAGACGCGGTTGTCATGAGTGATCGGTTTCACCTCGTGCTCGCAGTCGGCGTAGAACGCGGCAAATCTCAGGTCCGACACGTCAGGGCTTGAAAGACTCACGCTGACCTCGCGTGTTCCGTGGCGGATGATCAATTCGCCCCCGCCGTGCGCCGACGGAAGTACAACGAGCGAAAAAGGTGGTCAAACGGATATTGGCAATTGGCGTCTTCGCAACCACAAAATGCGGGCCGAACTTCTTTTCGGCGACCCAACGCTCAAGCGAGAACGCGCTTGTTGCCGCCTCCCAGAGGACGTGCGCAAATCTATCC
>DATKDY010000207.1:0-62875 GCA_035512515.1 Vicinamibacterales bacterium | reverse complement strand
AAGCTGGAAGCTGAAAGCGTCATGCACATTGCCCGAAGCGCCGAGGCCGCCATCCTCGCTCACGCGCGCGCGGATGCACCGCGTGAGTGCTGCGGGCTGCTGATCGGAACCGACACCGAAATCATCGACGCCCTTGCCGCGCGCAACGTCGCGGAGCAGGCCGAGACGCGCTATCTGATCGATCCACGGGATCACCTGCGCGCCATTCGAGAGGCCCGCGTGCGAGGTTTACAGGTCATCGGAGCGTACCACTCGCATCCCCGCTCGGACGCGAGGCCCTCAGCCACCGATGCCGCCGAGGGGTTTGCCCATTTCCTGTATGTGATTGTCGGCCTGGGCGTCGAGCGGCCTCGAATGACGGGATGGATCTGGTTCGACGGGAACTTCGCACCCGTGGCGCTCGTCCGTTTTTCCTAGGGGTATGGGATGAAACCGGCTGCCGTTGCTCTGCTGCTCCTCGGCGCGCTGTCCACGGTCAGTGCTCAAAACACCTCCGGTCCCCCGCTCGAGGCGCCCGACGACCCCAAGGTCTATCGCACGACCGGCACGCGGATCGCCATCGGCCGCAGCATCCAGGTGGCCGTCGACGAGGAGGTCACTGACACCGTCGTCGTCGTGGGCGGCTCGCTGCGCGTGGATGGGCGCGTGCGAGACGGCGTGGTCGTCGTCGGCGGCAACCTCGACGTCGGCCCCCGTTCGGACGTCCGGGGCGAGGTCGTCGTGGTGGGCGGACGGATCAACCGCGAGGGTGGGGCGCAGATTCGCGGACGGGTCAGCGACATCAGCTTTGGCGATTGGAGCACGTGGACGCTCGGCGGGCTGTCGATGCCGGTCGTGGACTTCGGAGACTTCGGCCGCTGGGTGACCCTGTTCGGGACGCTGTTTCGCGTCGCGTTTCTCGCGCTGCTCATGTGGCTCGTCATTCTCGCGGCGCGCGCGCCAGTCGCGCGGATTGGCCGCTCCGCGGCCGCGGAGCCAGGCCGCGCGTTTGCGCTCGGCCTCGTCGCCGAGCTCCTGTTTTTGCCCGCTCTCATCATCGGCAGTTTCGCGCTGATCATCACGATCATCGGCATTCCTCTGGTGGCCCTCCTCGTCCCCCTCGCCATGATCGCCGCGTTCGTCGCGCTGATCCTTGGTTTCACCGCGCTGGCCTGCCGGATTGGTGAGTGGGTGGAAGACCGTCTAGGCTGGCGCGCCGACAGCGCCGTGCTGGCCACAACCATCGGGCTGCTGCTGATCCTGGGTCCGACGATGATCGCGCGGGTGGTGGCGGTGGCGCCGGCGCCGCTGCAATTCGCAGGATGGGGCCTGCTCCTCACCGGCATCCTGATCGAGTTCGTCGTCTGGACCACGGGACTGGGGGCGACCTTGATGACAGGCTTTGGCCGCTGGTCTACCGCCCCTCCGCGTCCACCCGCCGTGCCGCAGACACACATCGTTCCCGTCACGAATTGACACCACGAGTGTCGCCGTCGCGTGGTGAAACTGCGCGCTGGATTGTGAACTGTCGCTCCGCTCAGGGCTCATCCCGGGCAACGTCGAAGGACGGCGGGCCTGCGCTACACTAGAGTGTTTTGCCGTCCCACGTTTCGTGCGCGCGACGGCTTGGCGTGTCTTGCAGGTGGGGTGGGGAGACCGATGCAGCCGGCGTACGAGATTCCTGAGTGCACGATCAGTGCTTCAAAGCCTTCCGACATCGACGCTGACGTCGTCGTCATCCCCGTCTTCCAGGACGATCCGTCCGATCGCGACGTCTGGGATGCGGCCTGCGGCGGCGACATCCTGGCGTCCTATGAGCGCGGCGAGTTCAGCGCGAAACCGTGCGAACAACTGTCGGCGCAGCCCAGCGGATGGCGTGCCCGGCGATTGCTGCTGGTGGGAGTGGGCCCGCGCGACGCCTTCTGCTCCGAGCGGGCACGGCGTGCCGGAGCGTGCGCGGCGCTCACGTCGCGCCTGCAGCGGCGAGCCAGGGTCGGCGTGGTCGTGCCCGAAGGATGGCGTGACGACGCCATTGAGTCCCTGGTCGAGGGTCTCATGCTCGGTAATTACGACAACGGCCGCCACAAGAGCAAGCCGGACGGACGCTTCTTCATCTCGCGCGTGGAGATCGCGTCGGCCGGCGATGCCGCCGAGGCCGTCGCACGGGGTCAGCGGGTCGCCGAAGCGGCAAACGCCGCGCGGCTGCTGATCAACGAACCCGGGAACCACCTCAATCCCAGCGAGCTGGTCGCGCGCGCCCAGGCGCTGCTGGCGCTGCCCAACGTCACCACCGAAATTCTCGATGAACGCCGGCTCGAGGAGCTCGGCATGGGGTTGCTCCTGGGCGTAGGGCAGGGAAGCGCTTCGCCCCCGCGTCTGCTGGTGGCGCGCTACGAGCCAGCGGGCGCGCCGAAATCCCCGGTGCTCGCGCTGGTCGGGAAGGGCATCACGTTCGACACCGGCGGCATCTCAATCAAGCCAGCGGATGGCCTCGAGCGGATGAAGGACGATATGGCCGGCGGCGCCACCGTGGTGGCGGCGCTGCGTGCCATTGCCCTCGAGCAGTTGCCCCTGCGGGTCATGGTGCTCGTGCCGGCCGCGGAGAACATGCTGAGTGGAGGCGCGATGCGGCCGGGGGACGTGCTGCGCGGCGCGTCCGGCCTGACCGTGGAGGTCAACAACACCGATGCTGAAGGCCGCCTCATCCTCGGCGATGCGCTCTGGCATGCCACCCAACTGGGCGCGACCCACATCATCGACGTCGCGACGTTGACCGGCGCGATTGTCGTCGCCCTTGGCAAGACCACCACCGGCCTGTTTGGTACGGATGGATGGCGCGAGGTAGTCCAGGCCGCGGCCAATCGGGCGGGCGAGAAAGTGTGGCCGATGCCCCTCTTCGAGGACTATCGCGAGCCGCTCAAGAGCGAGATTGCCGACCTGTTGAACAGCCCGGGCCGCGCCGGCGGTGCGGTCACGGCGGCCATGTTCCTCAAGGAGTTCGTGGGCACGGCGGCCTGGGCGCACCTGGACATCGCCGGCACCGCCTGGGCCGAAGACGCGCGCCCGTGGACGGTGAAGGGCGCCACGGGGGTGATGACGCGCACGCTGGTCGAAGTGGCCCGCTCACGCGGGAGGAACTGGCCGTAAGATCCACAGAGCCACGATCCACAGAAGACACCGAAGACACAGAAGGCGCAGAAGGCGCACGCACGTGATTCAAAACATTACGCCGAGGGAGGCCATCACTCCCACCATCATCGAGGTTGTCGAAGAGCCGGTCGCGGCCATCGACATGATTCAGGTGGCCGTGGCGGCATTCGAGCTCACGGGCATCATCATGGTCAGCGCGGCAGTCGCCGGGCTGCTGGCCGGCGCGCTCTTCATCTGGTATCGCCGCCGCGGCCCTGCCTCGACGATCGAAGCGCGCGGGCACGAGCACAACTTCTTCAGAGCGCGATAGCCAGGCCTGAGTTGAGGTGGTCCAGCGAGCGTTTCTGACAGCGTCAACGGTCTTCGAGACCTTCCCGGTAGATCTCGTCCACGGCGACGTTCGTGCCGAGACTCGCCACCCTGAAGGATTCGCCCCGTCGGAAGTCGTGGGACGCCCAGCTCTCGTCCTGCCGCAGAACCAGCGTCACTCGCGGCTCGCGATGCGAGACGACGAGCACTTCGCGAAGGCTCGGCAGGTGCTGATAATGGCGCAATTTTTCGCCGCGATCGTAGTCCTCCGTTGATGGACTCGTGACCTCGACCAGCAGGACCGGGTTCACCACTGCCAGGCCGTCGTCAGCGGCACGCGTCGTGCGACCGCATACGACGGCGGCGTCAGGGTAGGTGGACAGGCCGGTCGCGGCGATGCGGATGCGCAGATCGGACGTGAAGACACGACACCCTGGTGGCGCCCCGACACGCAGGAGGCCGATGACGGCGCCGGCGAGCGCGGCGTGATCGGGCGTCCCGCCGGCCATCGCGTAAATCTCGCCGTCGAGGAACTCGTGGCGTGTCGAGCTCTCCTCTTCGAGCGACACGTATTCGGCGTAGGTGTAGTGCACCTGCCTCGTCGCCGTTGACACGTGCCGATCTTAACACCCGGCGGAACGGAGCACGTGTTCATTGAACCGGGTGTTTCATTGGGCCGAGGCGGTCGCGGACCCCTTGAGCGATCGGCGATAGCGCAGGACGGCGGCCTGGAGTGCCTCGGCGATCCGCTGCTTGTAGGCCGCCGTCTTCAGCAACTGCAAATCCCTCTTGTTGGTCAGGAACGACACTTCCGCGAGGACGCTCGGCATCTCGGCGCCGATGAGCACGACGAAGGGCGCCTTTTTCACGCCGCGGTTGGTCAGACTCTGGTTGGACGGACGGAGACGTGTGACGAGCGCCTCCTGAACCATCCCGGCGAAATCGCGCGACTCGTCGAGCTTGTTGTTGAGGGTGATGGCTCGAATGATGTCCGGCAGTTTGTGCATCTCACTCGCGTACGAGGCGTTCTCGCGTGCGGCGACGGCCTCGGCTTCCGGTGAGGCCGCGAAGCTGAGGTAGTAGGTCTCGACGCCGCTGGCATTGAGGTTTCGGCTCGTGTTGGCGTGAATGGACAGGAACAGATCGGCGCCTTCGCGGTTGGCGATCGCCGTGCGCTCATCGAGCGAGAGGTAGACGTCGGTCCGTCGCGTGAGGACCACTTCGAGCCCCGGTACTTTCTGAAGGAGCTTCTCGAGGCGAAGTGCGATGTCGAGCGTCAGGTCCGCTTCGTTCAGGCCACGCACCTGGGCGCCTGGATCGTGGCCGCCATGGCCGGGATCGATCACGATCCGCGACACGCCAAGGCCGAGCTGGCGCGCGATGGAAAACCCGCCCGCGACATTGCCGCGCGGCACCACCGGAGCGCTGAGCACGACCGGTTTGTCCGCCGTGGTGTCGGCGGCAATCGGCGCCGGGATCACCGACGCGACCACCGGAGGTTCCGCGACCGACACGGGCGGCATTGGTGCAGCCCGGGGTTCGACGGCCTCAGCCGCGAAGGCGGGTGGTTCGGCATCTATGACGATGCGAAAGGGGTTGTAGAGCGTATACACGCTGTGGCGTCCCACCTCCTCGAAGTCGAGCACCACGCGCGTGGCATGCGGGTGGCGCCCGATGCGAATCTGCCGGACGATCTTCGACGGATAGCGGAGGACGGCGTCTCTGAGATCCGGCGCCGCTTCCACGTTCCGAAGATCCAGAAACACGCGGGCTGGTCCGGTCAACGATTCCTCGTGGAAGGACACTTCGCGATCGAGCACGAGCGTGACACGCACGAGGTCTGCCGCAACGGAACGCTCGATCGCGGTGAGCGTCGCGGGGGCGCGGGGCCCGCCGGCGATCGCGGCGCCAGGCGCGGCGACAGGTGCACCGGGCGCGGCAACGGCCGGCACGTCCATCGGCGGAGCAACCGGCGCGTTTGCGGCGGCCATCTGCTCGAGTCGGGCAATCGGCGCGGGCGTCTGTCTGGCCAGCGGTGCCGTTGGATACTCAGCGCGCAGGCGTTTGTACAGGCGCAGGGCCGCGTCCCGATCGGTGGTCAGTCCGAAGCGGTCGTGCAAGGCCTCTGCGAGGCTGGCGGCGTTGAACAGCGCGTTGTCGGCGTAGCCGCTGGCGCGATACGCGCGAACCAACGCTTCGTACGCCGCAATTACCGCACGCGCTTCGGTGATCACCGGTGTGCGCGCCGAGGTCGGAGCGGTCGGCGCCGTCGCCGCAATCGCGGTGCGCACCTTGTCCTCGCGGGCTTTGGCGGCGGTGTATCGGGCCGCCGCGCTCTGGGCGTGCAGCGGCGGCGGCAGCACCAGATTCAGGGTGAGTCCGGCCAGGGCCGCAGCCGTAAAACGAATCAGTCGTGTCGTCATGATGTTGCTCCGCTATCGCAGCTGCGCGTCCACTTCTTCAAAGTAGTTGCGCCCCACGAGCACTTCACGCGGCTTGCCGCCGGTCGCTGGCGAGATGAGGCCCTCGGCCTCCATCATGTCCACCAGGCGCGCCGCGCGGCTGAAGCCGATGCGCAGCTTGCGCTGCAGATAGGAAATCGACACCTGGCCGGTTTCGACCACGATGCGAGCCGCTTCGTCGTACAAATCGTCCTTTTCGAACTCGATGGCCTCGGGTCCGCTCTTCTTGTCATCGGCCGTGATCGACTCGTCGTAGATCGGCTTGCCCTGCTTGCGCAGGAAGCTCGCCAACCGCGCCGACTCCTGCTCGGAAATGTACGGTCCGTGCAGCCGCACCTTCTGCGACGAGGCCGGTGGCAGCAGCAGCATGTCGCCGCGGCCCAGCAGTTGCTCGGCGCCGTTACTGTCGAGAATCGTCCGCGAGTCGATTTTCGAGGCGACCCGGAACGAAATGCGCGTCGGCAGGTTCGCCTTGATCAGCCCGGTGATGACATCCACCGACGGACGCTGAGTGGCGAGAATCAGGTGGATGCCGACCGCACGGGCCATCTGCGCCAGACGCGCAATCGACTCTTCGACCTCGTTGCCCGCCACCATCATGAGGTCCGCCAGCTCGTCGACGACGACGACGATGAAGGGCAGGACGCGCGGCATCTCGGTCGCCCCGTCCGGCAGCTCCTTCGCCTCGATGAATTGCCGTACGTTTCGGTTGTACTGCTCGATGTTGCGGACGCCGAACGCCGCCAGCGTCTTGTAACGATCCTCCATCTCGCGCACGGCCCACCGCAGCGCATTCGACGCCTTCTTGGGATCGACGACGACGGGTGTCATCAGATGGGGGATCTCTTCGTACATGCCCAGTTCGAGGCGCTTCGGATCGATCATGATCATCCGCACATCGTCTGGCGTCGCGCGGAAGAGGATGCTCGTCAGCATCGAGTTGAGACCGACGGATTTGCCGGTGCCGGTGGAACCGGCAATCAGCAGGTGAGGCATCATCGCCAGATCCATCATGTACGGCTCGCCGTGGATCGTCTTGCCGAGTGCCAGCGTGAGCTTGGAGGCCGACCGTTGATACGTGTCGGACTCGAGCAGCTCGCGCAGCGAGATCGGTTCACGATTCGGATTCGGGATCTGGATGCCGACGGTCGACTTGCCGGGGATGCGCTCGATGAGCACCGACTCGGCCTGCATCGCAAGGCACAGGTCGTCGGCCAGTCCGGTGACCTTGCTGTACTTGACGCCCGCGTCCGGTTTGAACTCGAAGGTCGTCACGACGGGGCCGGGATGAATCTGAACGACCGCGCCCTCGACCGAGAATTCCCGGCACTTCTCTTCGAGCAGGCGCGCCGCCTCCATCAATTCCCGCTCGTCCACCTTGCGCTCGGCCTTGGGCGGATCGAGCAGCGAGGAGGGCGGCAAGGTGTAGCCGCTCATCCGGCGTTCGGCCGGACCACGCAGCGGCTCGGGTTCGGGCAGGGGCAGCGAAGGCGCGATCGGCAGCCGCGCGCGCTTCTGCACGACAGGCGGCGTGACGCGGAAGCCCGCCGGCCGCCGCATCGCGGCGACCTCGTCGGTATGGTCGTCCGTCTCATCGTCGCCCGCCCTGGCCGCGATTCGTGCACGGCCCGCCGCCTGGTCAGGACGTGCCGCGCGCTCGACCGCGGCCTTGACCATCTCAGGGGGGGTGCCCCTTTTGACGTGCTTGGCAATCACCTCCCGGCGCTGCCGCTCCCTCCGCCGATCGTCACGCCATCGTTTCGCCGCCCCCCCCGATGCCTGAATGGTCCGGGCCACCAGACCGAAGATCGTCCGGAACAGGCGGCCGAATGAGAACTGGGTCGACAAAATCACGGCGACGAACAACAGCGTCAGGATGACGATGATGGAGCCGGTCCGGCTCAGGTAGTCGGACAGCACGCCGGCGAGAAACTCCCCGAGGTAGCCCCCGGCACGGAACGAATAGTCGCCGGCGTCCACACGGCCGAGGACGAGACTGAGAAACGCGCTCGCGCTGGCGAGAACGAGTGTCGCCCCGAAGGCCTTCGTGTAGACGGCGTCGACCACTCGGCACCAGAAGTAATGCCAGCCGGCCACGACGACGACGACCGGCAGCAGGTACGAGCCGTAACCCAGGACCTGGAACGAGAGCTCGGCGATGAAGGCCCCAACCCGGCCTGCGAAGTTGGCCGGCGCCTCCGTGCCGGTGCTGAAGAACCAGACCGGGTCGCTCGGCTCGTAGCTGCCGAGCGCAACCAGCCAGAGGAGGGCGGACGCGAACAGCGCGACGCCCACAATCTCGCTCACCCGCCGCGACAGCGCAGATCGCACGGCACCCATTGTCAAATCTCCATGACCACCGGCAGCACCATGGGCCGCCGGCCGGTTTTCTTGCGCACGAAGCGGCGCAGCTCGAGACGGATCTTTTCCTGCATCATGCCCGCGTCCGTGCGTTCCTCGACACTCGCCTCGGCAATCACGACTGGCACCAGCCGAGCCATTTCCGCGAGCAGCGCCTCGGAACCGCCGTCGGTCACAAACCCGCGCGCGATCACTTCCGTGGTATCGACCGCACCGGTTTGACGGTTGATAGCGACGACGGCGACGACCAGCCCATCGCCCGAGAGATGCCGCCGATCACGCAGCACCTCGTCGCCGACTTCACCCACGCGGGTGCCGTCGATCAGCACTCGTCCCGTGGACGTCTTGTCCACGAGCCGGCCCCCCTGGTGATCGAAGCGCAGGATGTCGCCGTTTTCGGCGGTGATGACCTCGGTCGGAGCGGGCAGTCCTTTCGTCACCAGCTCGGCAAGCCGCGCATTCCGCGCGAGCTGACGGTACTCACCGTGGATGGGAATGAAGTAGCGCGGGCGTACCAGCGCGACGAGCAGCTTGACCTCTTCCTCGGCGCCGTGGCCCGAGACGTGGACGCGCTTGGTCGATTCCGTGATGATGTCGACGCCGCGCCGGGCGAGATGATTCATCACGCGGCCGATGGCTTTCTCGTTGCCGGGGATCGCCCGTGCCGAGATGACGACGCAATCCTCCGGCGCGAGCTTGACATGGCGGTGGTCGTTGATCGCAATACGGGACAGCGCCGCATTCGGTTCGCCCTGGGAACCCGTGGCGAGACAGACCACATCCTGCGACGGGTAGTTGGGGACGTCGCTGTCACGGATGAGCGTGCCAGTGGGCACGGCGAGAAAGCCCAGCCGCTGGGCAATCTGCGAGTTTTCGTTCATCCCGCGTCCGACAAACGCCACCTTCCGCTCGAATTGTGCGGCGAGATCCACGACGATTTGCATGCGGTAGATGCTCGAGGCAAATGCCGCCACGACGACCTTGCCTTCGGTGCTCGTCAGGATTTCTTCGAACGCGTCCTCGACATCGATTTCCGATCCGGTGAATCCGCGGCGCTCGATGTTCGTGCTGTCGCCAAACATCGCCAGCACGCCTTCCGACCCGAGCTGCGCGAAGCGGCGCAGATCGAACGGCTCGCCGCCGATCGGCGTCTGATCGATCTTGAAGTCGCCGGTGTGGATCAGCGTGCCGTGCGGCGTGCGGACGACGATTGCCACACAGTCCGGCATGCTGTGCGTCACGCGGATGAACTCGAGCGTGAACGGGCCCACGACAATGACCTCGCCCGGCCGGATCGGCTTCACACCCGGCCCATGGTCGATGCCGTGTTCCTCGAGCTTGGATTTCACGAACGCGAGCGCCAGGGGAGTGCCGTAGAGAGGGCCGTCGACCAGCGGCAGCACATAGGGCACCGCGCCGATGTGGTCCTCGTGCCCATGGGTCAGAAAGAACCCTTTGACCTGCCCACGGCGCGATTCCAGGTACGACAGATCGGGGATGATCAGGTCCACGCCGAGCAGTTCAGGCTCGGGGAACATGGAGCCGGCATCGATGACGATGGTCGTGTCCCCGCACGAGAGGGCCATGGTGTGAAGGCCGAACTCGCCGAGACCGCCCAGCGCTACGACATCGACGGGTGGAGCGCCGCGGTTGGCCGTGGCGTCCAGCGAATCATTCATTGTTCTCCCATGGCCCAGACACGTCGGGCCGCTTGTGCTTACGGGGCTGTCAGCCTGGCGAACAGCGCCGGCCCGGCAGATCTCGGGCAGATCGCTGAAAGCAGCAAGCTGAGAGCAACACGTCAGGCCACTGGGAGCAAGCCTGAAACTGAGGCGGGCTGGGCCGTAACTATAGCACAGTCAGTGCTTAAGGCGCCGTCAGGCGGCTGGTGAGCTTTCCTTGCGCTGATGCGCTGAAAGCCGACCGCTGATAGCTGTCAGCGCCCCAGGGCCGTGGCGAGACGGGCGTACTCCGCCAGCGTCAGGGTTTCGGGACGGCGCGACGGATCGAGCCCGGCTGCCGCCAGCGCCTCGCGGGCGGCCCGGCCGCGGGCACTGGCGAACGGCGCCAGCGCGTTGGAGATGGTCTTGCGCCGTTGGGTGAACACGGACCGCACGATGTCCACCAGCAACTCGGGGGTGGTGACCTCGGCCGGCGGCGGACGGAAATCGAGGCGAACCACCGAAGACCGCACCTTCGGGGCCGGGCGAAAGGCTCCGGGAGGCAGTTCCAGCAGCCGCACCGCGTCCGCACGCATCATCGCCGAGATCGTCAGCACGCCGTAATCACCTGTGCCCGGCTTGGCGATGAGGCGATCGGCCACCTCTTTTTGCAGCATCAGGGTGGCGTCCTTGAAGAGCCCGGACGTGGACGCCTCGAGCAGCTTGAACAGAATGGGCGTCGAGATGTTGTATGGCAGGTTGCCGACGAGTCGGATCGGCGGGGCTTCTGCCGTTGCCGAAGCTTCGGCGGACCAAAGCGCCGGGCCAAACGTTCGGGCGATCGCGACGAGGTCGATGTCGAGCACGTCCCCGGTCACCACCGTCACGTTCCGCAGTCCGCGCCCTTCGAGCCTGGCGGCGAGATCCCGGTCTACTTCGACGGCGACCAGCCAGTCCGCGCGCGCGGCGAGCGGCCCGGTGATCGCCCCCCGTCCCGGGCCAATCTCGATGAACCGTTCGGTGGGCTGTGGCGCAATCGCGGCGACGAGTTTCGCGACCCACGCTGGCTCCAGAAAGTGCTGCCCGAATCGCTTACGTGCTCTCACCACGCCAATAGCGCTCCTCGATTTCCATGATCTCCTCTTCGCTCAGACCGAAGTAGTGTCCGAGCTCATGGATCAACGTCTCGCCGATGGCCACGACGATCTCGTCTTCGTCGCCCTCGCAATCGTCCTCGATGGATTGCTGATAGAGCGTGATGCAATCGGGCAGCGCGTTGCCGTGCGCCCATTGCCGGTCGGGGAGCGGCACTCCCTGATACAGGCCCAGCAGCACCTCGTCCGGCGCCATTTCCATTTCTTCGAGAAGCTCGGGCGACGGGAGGTCCTCGATGACGATGGCCACGTTTTTCACTTCGCGCGCGAAGCGACGCGGAATGGAATCGATGGCCTCCTGTACGAGTTCTTTGAAGCGCTCACGTGTCATCGGCGTGTCTTTGCTTTGACGACCAGTCCCCCCGAGCGGAAGAAGTCGCAGTCCTTTCGCGCGTGGCAGATCTCGCAACGTGGCGTCGGACGGCAGATGCGGCGTCCGTGCAGAATCAGCAGGTCTGACATCTTCGTCCACTGCGCCGGCGGATAGAGCGCGCACAACGTCTGTTCGACCTTCTCCGGGTCGTCGTGGCCCACGAGCCCGAGCCGGTTGGCGACACGCAGCACATGGCGATCCACGGGCAATCCCGGAACGCCCAGGGCATGGCCGAGCACGACGTTGGCCGTCTTGCGACCGACGCCGGGCAACCGGGTGAGCGCCTCCATGTCGGCCGGGACTTCGCCAGCGTGATGCTCGACCAGCGCTTTCGCCATCCCGACGATGGACTTGGCTTTCTGCCGGAAAAACCCGGTGGACACGATGATGGGCTCGACATCCGCCGGGTCGGCCCTGGCCAGCAGGCGGGCCGTCGGGTACCGCTTGAACAACGCCGGCGTCACCATGTTCACGCGGGCATCGGTGGATTGGGCCGAGAGGATCGTGGCCACGAGCAGCTCGAACGGATTGCGAAACGCCAGCTCCGTATCGGCATCGGGATACTGCCGGTCGAGCGCGACGAAAATACGCCGCGCCACGTCACGCGACTTCATCTCGCGCCACCGCCTCAGTGGACCGGGCCGGGACCCTTTGGTTGCGGCGGCGCCGGTGGGGTGTGCGACTCCGAATAGATGCGGAGATTTTCCTGCAACGCCGCAATCAGCGTGGGAACGAACTGCACCGGCATGACGACACGCGCCTTGACCGGCGCACGGACGACGTGTTCGGACTCAGCCTCGCGAATCTCTTTGTCCGAGAGCGGCATGACTTCACAAAACGTGAGCGTGAAGTCGAACGGCGTGTGCGCCACGCCGCAAAAGTTGGCATAGGTCCGTTCCGCGGCGTTGTGATCGTCGGGGACGATGGTGAAGTTGATCTGCTTGCGCTCGTTCATCTCCACAGAATGGCACGATCCGACCCCTAATACTTCCTCATGACGCCAACGACGACGCCCTGGATCTGCACGGTGTCGGGATCGACCAGAATCGGCTGCAACGCCGGATTGGCAGGCTGGAGGCGAATACGGCCGTTTTCCTTGTAGAACTTCTTGAGCGTGGCGTCCTGCCCCCCGACCAGGGCAATGACCATCTCGCCGTTGTCGGCCGACTTGCGGTCTTCGATGACGACCCAGTCGCCGTCGCGGATCTGCTCGTCGATCATCGAATCGCCCTTGACGCGGAGCACGTAGGTATCACGCTTGCCGCTGACCAGCGCTTCGGGGATGGCAATGCTTTCGCTGCCGGCCACGGCCTCAATCGGGACGCCGGCCGCGACAAAGCCGAGCATGGGCACCTCGACGGCGCGGCCGGCGCCGCGGCTCGGCATCAGTTCCACCGAGCGGCTGCGGTTCCACGCCCGGCGAATGAAGCCCTTTTCCTGCAGGTTGGTCAGGTGCTTGTGCACCGTCGCCAGCGACGACAGCGAAAATCGCCGGCCGATTTCTTCCAGACTCGGGGCGTAGCCGTGCTGCTGGATGAATTCGTTCAGATAATCGAGAATCTCGCGCTGGCGTTTGGTGAGCGGCTGCACAGGCGCCTCCTTGGGGGGCGAAGAAACTCCAAAGCCTTCGGTAGTTGGGGGCAGAGTAAACAAACAAAAGGCGAAAGTCAAGTGACGTGACGTCCAAGCCCCCTCTAACTTCGGGCGCTGGCGCTTGTCCAAATAGCGATAGGCGATTTCCGGAATGCCCGACAACTCGTCCGCTGGCACGTGGTCACGAATGCTGACCTCGCCTTCCGACTGGAGGGTCCGAGTGGTCCAGCCTGCGCGCGATGATTCTGCGCTCGTCGCCGCCAGCCAGGCGGGCGACACGGCGGCCTTTGACGAAATCGTCGAGCGGCACCGGCGCGCGATTTATCAGGTCTGCTTCCGCTTCGTGAACAACCACGAAGATGCCAGCGACCTGGCGCAGGAGACCTTCGTGCGGGCGTGGAAAGGGCTCGGCCGCTTCAAAGGACACGCCGCGCTGTCGACGTGGCTCTATCGCGTCGCCGTCAACGTGTGCCTCAATCACGTCAGCGCCAGGCGTCTGCACGTCGAGCCGCTCGACTCGGATCGGTTCATCGATCCAGCCGCCGACCTTCCCGGCACGGATCTGAGACGCCAGGAGCGGGCACAGGCGGTGCGGCGGGCCATCGCCGGACTGCCGGAGAAGCAACGCGCGACCCTGATCCTGCGCATCTATCACGAGATGTCCCATCAGGAGATCGCGGACGTGCTCGGGAGCTCGGTCGGCGCCGTCAAAACGAATTTTTTTCACGCGCTGGCCAATTTGAAGAAGATTCTGGGACGCGAGCCATGACGCACTTCACACCTGACGAAGTCATCGACGCGGTCGAAAACACCATGGCGCCGGAGCGCCGGGCGCACTTGATCGCGTGTGAACATTGCCGCGCCGAGACGGCCCTGGCGGCGTCGATGTTGCGCGAGGCTCGAGCCGTCGGCGCGCCCGAACCGTCGCCGCTTTTCTGGGACCACTTTTCCGATCGCGTGCGCGAGGCGATTCGGTCAGAGGGCGCCGCGTCGAAGCGTGCGCGGCGATGGTTCGACTGGCCGGTGCTGGCGCCGCTCGGCGCACTCGCGCTGCTGGTCGTCGCGCTCGTGTGGTCGGTGCCGCAGCCGGACGCACATCCCGGGCGGGCGGCGATTGACCGGCAGGCAACCATCACGGAGTCTGCCGATGCCACCGAGAACGAAGAGCGGTGGGCGATGATGCTCGATCTCGTGGGCGAGGTCGATCTCGATGCCGTGGTGGACTCCGGTTTTCTGGGGCGTCCTGGGACCGCCGACAGGGCCGTCGCGCATTTGACGGCCATCGAGCAGGAAGAGCTCGTGCGATTGCTCCGCGAAGAACTGCGGTCAGGAGGATAACGTGGCGTCACCCGTTCGTCTCTGTATGCTTGTGCTGCTCCTCGCGAGCCTCGCGTCGAGTGTCGCCGGACAGCCGCCGGGTCGCCAGGATCCACCTCCGGGGGCGCCGACGGATGACATGTCGCCGATGCAGGTGCATCAGTTGTTCGACGCCATGCTCGTCATGCAGGCGCAGGACGCGCTGTCGTTGTCCGAGCAGCAATATGCGCAGTTCGTCTCGCGCGTGAAGGTGCTGCAGGACACGCGCCGGCGGAGTCAACAGATGCGGCTGCGCATGATCAACGAACTGCAGCGGATCACCAGTCCCCGTGCGAAGCCGGCCGGGGATGCCGAGATCAAGCGGAGACTGGACGCGCTGCACGAGACCGAGGCGCGTTCAGCCGCTGATGTGCGCCGCGCGTACGACGGCATCGACGAGGTCCTCAACCCGCTGCAGCAGGCGCGATTCCGCGTGCTCGAGGAACAGATCGAGCGGCGCAAGCTCGAGCTGGTGGGGCGGGCCCGGCAGAATCAGCGGCAGCCGAATAATCAGCGGCCCCCGCTTCGACGGCCTCCGGGCCGCTAGACCGCTTCGCGGCAGTTCAAAACGGCCACGACTGCCAGTTCAAAACCCGGGGGCGCTACGACAGGGCCAAAACCGGGAAGGCGTCCCGTGCAGCACCTTCAGGCGGCGGCGGGATCAGAAACTCAGAACCGAGTCGTACAATAGTCGCATGAAGCTCACCGTCGCGCTGCTGACCGCCGGATTGTTGACGAGCGCTGCTGGCGCAAACCCGACGCGGGAGCAGGCGGCGGCGTTTCAGAAGAAACTGGACCAGATTCTGTTGAACAGCGAGTCGCCGCGCGCGGGCGCGCGTCAGACGGCGGTGACGGAAGGCGAGGTGAACTCGTACCTCCGCTTCAGTGCCGGCGACAAAGTGCCCGTTGGCGTGACCGACCCGTCGATCGGGATTGAAGGACAGGGACGCCTCAATGGCCGCGCCATCGTCGATCTCGACGTGATTCGGCAGAAGCGAAGCCGCGGCGGGTGGTTCGATCCGATGAGTTATCTCACCGGCCGCCTGCCCGTCACCGCCACGGGCGTGCTGGAAACGCACCAGGGGCGTGGGAAGTTCACGCTCGAGGCCGCCGCCATCAGCGGCGTGCCGATTCCCAAAGCGTTGCTCCAGGAAATCGTCTCGTACTACAGCCGCAGCAGCGATTTTCCGAACGGCATCAACATCGACGACCCGTTCGATCTCCCCGCGGAGATCCGGAAGATCGACGTCCAGCCGGGGCGCGCCACGATCGTGCAGTAGCCGCCCTCAACGCCGGTTCTGACGGCCGCACATCATGCGTCGCGGGGTCGACTTCGCCTCCGCCCACGGTCGTGTTCCGTCGGCAAGGCACGCGTCATCCGCGGCTCTCGAGGCGTGCTACTCGACACTCGTGACGGTCGCCACGGTGACCGTCGTTCCGGTCTGCTGCGCGCGCGTCGCGGCGACGCCGATGCGTAACGCCTCGAATCCGTCGTCGATCGTGATCGGCGGCTCGCGGTCCTGCAAGACGTTCTGCGCGAAGTTCTGCAGCTGATTCGTGTACGCATCGCGGAAGCGTTCCATGAAGTACGGCACGGTATCGTGGCACGCGCCGTTGGCCTTGGTGAGAATCGTGATCGGGGTCTCGCGCAGATAGCCAATCCGGATCGTCCCCTCGAGTCCGAGGATCTCGGTCGCGATGTCGTAGCCGTAGATGCCGCTCCGCGTCAAATCGACGACGCCGAGCTTGCCGCTCGAGAAGGTGAGGCTGGCGATGGCGTTGTCGATGTCGCCGACGGTCTCGAGCTCCGGATAGGCAATCGTGGCGCCAATCGCCGCAATCGTGCGCACGTCGCCCATGAACCATCGTGCGAGATCGAAGTCGTGGATCCCCATGTCGATCAGCATGCCGCCGCTGCTTGTGGGATTCGCGTAGTCCAGGGTCGGGCGAAACGGGTCGCGCGACGTCGCCTTGAACACGAGCGGCATCCCGATGCGGCCCTCCACGATGTGCTTCTTCGCGGCCGCGTACCCGGCGTCGAAGCGTCGCATGAATCCCATCTGAAAGAAGACGCCGGACCGCTCGATCGCGGCTTTCATCTCGGCGACTTCAGGCAACGAAAGCGCCGGCGGTTTTTCGCAGAACGTGGGTTTTTGACGCGCCCCGGCGGCGATGACGTGCTCGCGATGCAGGTGCGTCGGCGTCACGATCACAATCGCATCGACGGTCGCGTCGTCGATGAGCGCCGTGGGCTCGGTATAGTGATGCGGCACGTCGAATTCGGCCGCGATGTCCCTGGCCAGGGTGCCGGCCGGATCGGCCACCGCGGCCAGCCGGGTTTCGGGAATGCGACCGGCCAGATCGCGCGCGTACACGCGGCCGAGACGGCCGGCGCCAATGAGTCCGACGTTGAGGCGGGTCATGAGCGTTTCAGGAACCGGCGTTGCGGACGTGGTGTTTCGTGACCATCTCGAGCCTCACCATGATGTTCGTGATGCCGCGCATTTCGAGAACGGCGGCCTCCGTCATGGCACGGGGATCTCGAACGCGAGCATCACCGCCTCGCGACCCTCGACCGACCCGCCGGACGGCGCAGCGGCGTCCATCGTGGCGACGAGCAGCGCCCGCCGGGCGGCGTCGGCCGGCGCCTCGACGTCAGCCATCGCGAGCCACGCGGCGGGCAGACGCCACACTCAGGTCCTCACGTTTCCCGAGGCCACGAGTGCCTCCACTTCCTCCCGTGACGGGATGCCCCGCAGCGCTCCGAGACGCGTACAACTCACGGCCGCGGCGGCATTGGCATAGCGCAGGATGTCGTCGGTGGACCACTCCCGCAGCAGCGCGTAGATGAAGGCCGCGCGGAAGACATCGCCGGCGCCCGTGGTGTCGACCGCCTCGACCTGAAACGCCGGGGCGACATGCAGGCCATCGTCGTCGAGCGCGATGGCGCCGCGCTCGCCCAGCGTGACACAGAGCATCCGGTGGTATGGCTGGCCCAAAGCGCGAAGCGCGCCCTCCTGATCGTTGAGGCCGGTCAGGCGTGTCGGCACCTGCTCCGCGAAAATGGGAATGCTCACCGCGGCAATCAGATCCGCCGTGCGGTCGGTCAGCCGGTCGATGTCGCTGGTGACGAGCACCCCGTGTTCCCTGGCGAGGCGCGCCGCAAAAATGGCCGCTGGCTGATCGACGTCGTCCACGTGCACGACGCGCGCGTGGGCGATCGCCTCGGCCGGGATGTCGCGCTCGCGCATCATCAGCTTCTCGTCGCGGTCCCAGAGCACGATGCGGTCGCCGTTGGTTTCGTCGACCAGGATGACGGCAAACTGATTCTGCGCGTCGCGGATGATGAGATCGGCGAGATCGATGCCGCGGCGCTCGAGCTCGCGGCGGACGCGGCGGCCATTCTCGTCGGTGCCCGTCACTCCGACGTACTTGGCACGAAGGCCGAAGCCGGCGCATGCGGACATGGCCGTCGCGGTCTGACCGCCGCACAGGATCTCCTGCCGCTCGATCTTCATCTTCGCGAATGCGCCAAACGGCTGCGGATAGCCAGGCAGCAGGTAAACGAAATCGACCGAATTCGCGCCGATCCCCACCACGTCCCACCACGCGTCTGTCGGCGATCTCATCAACGGGAAGAGCACGCCAGCGGCCAAAACGGGCCAAGGATATCATTCTACCTATCACCTCGAGTACGGCGATTCGTGCATGGGCTACGAGATCGCCGGGGGGCTCGGGGTCAAGATGGCCGATTTCCTCTGAGACCGATCCGATAGGATCACTTGCGTGGCTGAAGACGTTCTTGAACTGCCGCTGCAGTTTCTAAAGGGCGTGGGTCCGCGCAAAGCCGCGGATCTCAAAAAGGCCGGCCTCCTCACCGTCGAAGATCTGCTCTTCCGCTTTCCCATTCGTTACGAAGATCGCAGCCGGCTGCAACCGATCGTGTCGGTGAAGCCAGGACACACCGTCGCCATCACCGGCCAGGTGCTGTCGGCCGCGCTGCAATCCACACGCCGGGCGGGGTTTCGGCTCTTTACCGCGCTGATTCAGGACGCCAGCGGCCAGATTCAAGCCGTGTGGCCCAACCAGGCGTTTCTCAAGGACGTCATTCGCCCGCACGCGCAGGTGGTGCTCTACGGCAAGGCCGAGTATTGGGGCGGCCGCGGAATGCAACTCACGGATCCCGAATTCGAGATCCTCAGGAGCGACGAGGCGCCAGACGCGGGCGTGCACACCGGCCGCATCGTTCCCGTCTACGAACGGACGGGGAGCGTGACGACGAACATGCAGCGGAAGCTGGTGTGGGACGCGCTGCAGCAGTTGCCCGGTGAGATGTTCGATCCGGTGCCGACGGACATTCGCCGGCGCGAACAGTGGCCGGGTCGCGCCGCCGCGTTGCGCGCCGCGCATTTTCCGGAGAGCGGGACGCCGGTCGAGGCGCTCAACGCGTTTCGCACTCCGGCGCAGCAGCGCCTGATCTTCGAGGACTTCTTCGTCTTTCAAGCGGGACTCGCGTTGAGGCGGCAGCAGAACGCCACGGTGCGCAAGGCGCTCGTGTCCACGGTGGACGACCGCATCCGCCAAGCGGCGCGCGCGATCCTGCCATTCAAGCTCACCGCCGGCCAGCGTCAGGCACTCGCCGAGATCGTCGCCGATCTGCAGAAGCCATGGCCCATGCAGCGGCTGCTGCAGGGCGATGTCGGTGCCGGCAAGACGATCGTGGCCGTCCTGGCTGCGCTGGTCGCCATGGAGAATGGCTTTCAGGTGGCGTTCATGGCGCCCACCGAGATTCTCGCCGAGCAGCACCTCATCACGCTGACACGGTGGCTCGGCGGGACGCGACATCGCGTCGCGCTGCTGAGCGGAAGGATCACGGCGGCCGAGCGGCGAACGCTTCTGCCGTCCATCGAGCGCGGCGACATCCACCTCGTGGTCGGGACACATGCACTCGTCCAGGAACAGGTGAAGTACCGCGGGCTCGCCCTTGCGATCATCGACGAACAACACCGCTTCGGCGTCCTGCAGCGAGGCATGCTCGCCACGAAAGGGCTGCACCCCGACGTGCTGGTCATGACCGCGACGCCGATTCCGCGGACGCTGGCGCTCACCGAATGCGGTGACATGGAGGTGTCGGTCATCCGTGACCTGCCGCCCGGCCGCAAGCCGGTGCGCACCCTGGTCAAACCCGATTCGCGCCGCGACGATGTCTACGAGCTGGTTCGTCAGCAGGTCAAGGAGGGCCGGCAGGCCTACGTCATCTATCCGCTGGTGGAAGAATCGGAGAAGGTCGACCTCAAAGCGGCCACGGCGATGGCCGACCACCTCGCCCGCGATGTGTTCCCGGAGTTGTCGGTCGCGCTGTTGCACGGACGGATGAAAGGCGAGGAGAAGGAGCGCGTCATGCGCGCCTTCGCGTCCGGCGCCCTGAACATTCTGGTGGCGACGACGGTCGTCGAAGTGGGTGTGGACGTGGCCAACGCGACGGTGATGGTGATCGAGCACGCGGAGCGCTTCGGCCTGTCGCAACTGCATCAGTTGCGTGGACGCGTCGGCCGCGGCAGTCACGAGTCGGTCTGCGTGCTGTTGTACCAATCGCCGTGGTCGGAAGAAGGGCGAGCGAGGCTGAAGGCCATGGCGGACACCAGCGACGGCTTCGTGATCGCGGAGAAGGATCTCCAGATTCGCGGGCCGGGCGATTTCTTCGGCACGCGCCAGCACGGGCTGCCGCAGTTGCGCGCCGGTGACCTGACGCGCGACGTGGAGTTGCTGGAGCTGGCGTTCAGCGAAGCACGCAGACGCGTGGACGAACGGACCCTGTCAGAGGAGGAGCGTCAGTACGTGCTCAGCGTCTGGCAGCGCCAGTTCGGCCTCATCGCGGTCGGGTAAGCTGTCAGCTCTCGGCTGTCAGCTCTCGGCGCTCTCAGCTCAGAGCCGAAAGCCGAAAGCGCTGAGAGCCGAAAGCTGAAAGCCGAAAGCTGTGAGAATTATCGCCGGTGAGTTCAAGGGCCGCCGCCTCAGGACGCCGACCTGGAACGGGCTGCGTCCCACGTCGGACAAGCTGCGCGAAACGCTCTTCAACATCCTCGCGCCGCGCATCGCCGGCGCCACCGTGCTCGATGTGTTCGCCGGCACCGGCGCGGTGGGGCTGGAGAGCCTGAGCCGCGGCGCGACGCGTGCCGTCTTCATCGAGCAGGATCGCCGGGCCGCCGACCTCATTCGCGCCAACGTCGCGCTCTGCGGCGTCGAGAATCGCTGTGCTATCATCCGCGACGGGGCGGAGCGCGCGCTTCAACGCGACCGTCACGACGAGATGTTCGATGTGATTGTGCTCGATCCGCCCTACGAGTTCGAGCCGCTCGGCGAGGTCCTCGAGGCTGCCGTCGGCCATCTCGCTCCCGGCGGCGTGTTGATCCTGGAGCATGCGTCCCGACGCCCGGCGCCGGACATCAGCGGGGGGCGCCGAACGCGCACCGTCCGCTCCGGCGACAGCCATTTGACGATGATCGAGCGAGTCTGAGATCAGGGAAACCGCACGGATCCCCAGCATGTCCACCGCGCCGCACATTGCCGTGTTCCCCGGATCGTTCGATCCGCTGACCAGCGGACACGTCGACATCATCGAGCGCGGCCGCTTCATCTTCGACAAGGTCATCGTCTCGGTGCTCGTCAACCGCGACAAGACGCCGCTGTTCACCACCGACGAGCGCGTGGCGATGGTTCGCGACGTGTTCAGCGGCCACGCCGACGTCGAGGTCGACACCTTCGACGGCTTGCTCGTAGAGTACGCCGACCGCAAGGGCGCGCGCGCGATCATCCGCGGCCTCAGAGCCGTCTCCGACTTCGAGTACGAGTTTCAGATGGCGCTCATGAACCGCCGCCTCAATCACGATATCGAGACCGTGTTTCTGATGCCGGCCGAGCAATACACGTATACGAGCTCGCGCCTCATCAAGGAAGTCTTCATGCTGGGCGGCGCCATCACCGGGTTGGTCCCGCCGGTCGTGGAAGAGCGCCTGCACCAGAAGCAGTCCAGTCTCCGCAACCCGGCCTCAGGGCCACGGAGGGCGTAACCACCATGCTTGCCAGCCGAATGTCCCGTGTCGCTCCTTCGCCGACGCTGCGCGTCACGGCCGAAGCCGACCGTCTGCGACGACAGGGCGTCGATGTCGTCGATCTCGGCGCCGGCGAACCCGACTTCCCGACCCCCGAGCACATCAAGACCGCCGGCAGGGACGCGATCGCGAACGATTTCACCAAATACACGCCGTCGGCGGGCATCATGGAGCTGCGTCAGGCCATCTGCGATCGCTACCGCACGGATTACGGCGTCGAGTTCCGCCCTGAAGAGACGATCGTGACCGCCGGCGCCAAACAGGCGCTCTACAACGCGGCGCTGGCGCTCTTCGAGGAGGGTGACGAGGTCATCACGCACGCCCCGTACTGGCCGACGATTCCCGAGCAGATCAAGCTCGCCGGTGCGACGCCGGTCATCGTCCACACCCACGCCGAAGACGGGTTTGCGATTCACGCGGACGCCGTACTCGCGGCGATCACGCCCCGGACCAAGGGCATCGCCATCAACTCCCCGTGCAATCCGACGGGCGCTCTCATCTCCGACCTGGCGATGACGGCCATCGCCGACGCGGCCGCGCAGCGCGGGATTTGGGTGATTGCGGATGTCACCTACGAGAAGCTGGTGTACGACAACCAGGCGCACAACCTGGTGCGCATCCTGGTCGAGCGCCATCGCGATCGGTCGGTGATCTGCAGCGCCACATCGAAGGCGTACGCCATGACAGGCTGGCGCTGCGGCTGGGCCATCGCGCCCGCCCCGGCGATCACGGCGTTCAATGCCATTCAGGGGCACTCGACCTCCAACGTCTCGTCCATCACGCAGAAGGCGGCGGTCGCCGCGCTCACCGGGCCGCAGGACAGCGTGACGATGATGCTCGACGAATACCGGAGGCGACGGGATCGGGTGTGGGAATGGCTGACCGACGATCCGCGCTTCACCTGCGTCAAGCCCTGCGGCGCCTTCTACCTCTTTCCGTATGCCGCCGACGCGCTCGAACCGGCGGGTGTCCGCACGACCGCCGAGTTCGCCGAAGCGCTTCTCAACGACGCGCGCGTGGCCGTGACGGCTGGTGAAGGCTTCGACGCCCCGGGTTACTTTCGTATCTCCTACGCCACCTCGCTCGATCAACTGCGCGAGGGCGTCGCACGCATCCACGACTTCGTGCGCCGCCGCGAACGCGGGCGCGTCGCCGTGTGACCACGGATACACGGCGAGCCTTGGATCCTCACCTTGCGGAGGCATTCCGCCGCATCGTCGGCCCACCGCACGTGCTCCTGGACGATGACTCGCGCGAGCGGTATGGCGCCGACGCGCTGCAGATGGGCCATCCGGCCGACATCGTCCTGCTGCCGGCGGATACGCCGCAGATCGCCGCTATCGCGCGGCTCTGCAACGACCGGCGCGTGCCGCTCGTCGTGCGCGGCGCCGGCACCGGCTACACGGGCGGCGCCGTTCCCGTCCGCGGCGGTGTCGTGCTGTCGATGGAGCGGCTCAATCGGATTCTCGAAATAGACGAGGAGAATCTGCTGGCCGTCGTGCAGCCCCACGTCATCACCCGCGACTTGCAGGACGCGGTGGAAGCACGCGGCCTGTTCTATCCGCCCGACCCCGCGAGCCTGAAGGAGTCGACGCTCGGCGGCAACGTCGCCGAGTGCGCCGGCGGCCCGCGCGCGGTGAAGTACGGCACGACCAAGCGCTACGTGCTCGCCCTCGAGGCCGTGCTGCCAACGGGCGAGGTGATTCGCACCGGCTCGAAGGCGGTCAAGAACGTCGTCGGCTACGACCTCACGCAACTGCTGGTCGGCTCAGAGGGAACGCTCGCCGTCCTCACGGAGATCACCTTGCGGCTGGTGCCGAAGCCGGCCGTGCAGGCGACGCTCCAGGCCACCTTTGCCAGCATCGACGCGGCGGTTCGGGCGGTCTCGCTGGTGCTGGCATCGCGCGTCGTCCCGGCCACGGTCGAAATCATCGACGAGGAATCGCTGCGCGCCGTCGAGCGGCGATTGGCGCGTCCGGTCGCTCCGGGGGGCACGGCCGCGATGCTCATCATCGAGGTCGACGGAGTTCCGGGCGGCGTCGCGGAAGAAGCGGAGCGCGTCCTCGCCGCGTGCCGGCAGGCCGGATCCCTCAGCGTGTCCCAGGCGCGCGACGACGCCGAGCGCGATCGGATCTGGGAAGCGCGACGAGAGCTGTCGCTGGCGCTGCGCGCGCTCGCGCCGCGGAAGATCAACCACGATCTCGTGGTGCCGCGCGGCCGCGTGCCGCAACTGTTCGCGCTGGTCCGCCGCGTTCGGGAAACGCACGCGCTGGTGATTCCCTGCTTCGGCCACGCCGGCGACGGCAACATCCACGTCAACCTGATGGTCGATCCGGCCGATGCGGATCAGATGCGTCGCGCCGCCGCCGCGGAGCGCGAGCTCTTCGAAGGCGTGGTCGCGCTCGAAGGCTCCATCAGCGGCGAGCACGGCATCGGCTTCTCGAAGGCGCCGTTTCTTGGACTGGAGCTGTCGGCGGAGACGATGGCGCTGATGCAGCGGATCAAGCTGGCCTTCGATCCCAACCAGATCCTCAATCCCGGGAAGCTGTGGTCGGCGTCCGATCGATCCTGACAAGTACGGCCGTGTCGAGATCGGTCGCCGGGTCCGGCCACAACAACATCCGGACCCGAATGCCTCCCTCGTTGAAGTAGGGAAGCTCGCCCAGCCGCTGCATCTTCAGCCCATCCGCTTCGAGCCGGTCGGCATCCGCGGCCTGCATGACCACCAGCGCGCGTTCATGGTTCGTCAGCCACTCGGTCAGGTGTTCGTCATGAATGAGGTCGGTGTGCTTGAGCCCGGTGTAGAAGACGAGATTGCGGACGAACACCCCATACGTGCCGATCGCATCACCCGCGCGATAGGCCGCGCGGACACGATCCGCCATCTGTACGACCGTTGAATCCTGCGCGTCGGACAACACTCCGTACGGCAGCACGGCAAAGGCGACGGCGGCGGCAAAAGCGAGCAGGCCCGGGGCGGATCGCCAGCCACTGCTGAAACAGACGACAACGACGGCAAGGCCGGCCGCCGCGATGAGGCCCGCGACGACATAGGTGTTCAGCGCGGAGACGTTCAGAAACAGCGGCTGGGCGCGGTAGAGCAGCGCGGCCAATGCGACCAGGACCAGCGCGCCCAGCAGGCAGCCGGTGACCACCGCACCATTCGGACGCGGGCGCCGGCGTGCGCCATCGAGGCTGCGCCACTCGCTCGTGCGCTCGATGACCGAACTGGCCAGCAGGACGGCGAGTGGCGGCAGCACGGCCAGGATGTAGCGCGGCTGCTTGCCCACCGACAATGTGAAGAATGCCAAGGGCAGTGCGGCCCAGAGCAGCAGGCGCAGGTCGAGCGTGCCGACGTCCCGCCGGAGCGTCAGAAACTGGAGGACGGGTCCGACCCACGTCAACGCGAGCGGCGTCCACGGCAGGAGCCCCCCGGCGCCAATCGGCGCGTAGAACCACCACGGGCGTGGGTCGTTGAACCGGTCGGTCGCGAACCGTTCGAAGTTGTCGCCGATGAAGAATCCGGCGAGGTATTCCGTTCCGTGCTGCGCCCACATCGCTGCGTACCATGGCAACGCGATGCCCAGAAAGAGCAGCGTCGCCGGCACCAGGTCCGAGAACGAGACGTTGAAGGAGCGGCGCTCCATCAGCAGGATTGGCACGACCACGATCACGGGCAGGACGACGGCGAGCGGACCCTTGACCAGAAAGCCGAGCGCGGCCGCTGTGGCCGCATACAGCAGCCACTGCCGGGGATTGCGCTCGCGCTCGAGGGTGGCGACAAACGCGGTCCAGATCGAGCAGGTCACGAAGAAGGCAAGCGGCAGATCGGGAAGCGACATGCGCGCCAGGGCGAAATAGCCGAAGCTCGTGGCCGCGATGGCGCCGGCGAGCAGCCCGACGCTTTCGTCATACCAGCGCCGGCCGCACGCCGTCGTGATGATCACGAGACCGACGCCGGACAGGGCGGCAAAAAGCCGGGCCGGCAACTCGTGTGGGCCGCCGACGGCGAACAGGGCGGCCGTGACCCAGTAGTAGAGCGCCGGTTTCTGGAAGCGGGGTTCGTAGTTGAAGTGTGGGGTAAGCCAGTCGCCCGACTCGACCATTTCCCGCGCCGACTCGGCATAGAACGCCTCGTCGTTGTCGGCGATGGCCCCTCGACCCAGTCCGCCGACCAACGCGAGCACCGCCAGCAGGACGACCGGAATTGTCGAGCGACGCACGGAGACCGATTGTAACTGCATCAGCTGCCAGCACCGAAAGCCGAAAGGCGTGAGTCGTGGCCCGCGGTTATGATCCATCGATGAAGACCGTCGCCGTCATCGGCGCCTCACCCGATCGGAGAAAGTTCGGGAACAAGGCACTCCGGGCCTTTCGCGAGGCCGGCTACCGGACGATCCCGATCACGCCGCGCCACGCCGAGGTGGAAGGCGAACCGGCGTTCGCCTCGGTGCTGGATTACCCGGGCACGATCGACATGGCCACGGTGTACGTTCCGCCGGCCATCGGCGAGTTGGTGGTCGAGTCGCTCGCCCAGAAAGGGATTGGCGAGGTCTGGTTCAATCCCGGGGCCGACACGCCGGAAGTGATCACTCGCGCGCGTGCCCTGGGGATCCGGCCGATTCAGGCCTGCAGCATCATCGGAATTGGGATGAGTCCGTCCCGGTTCTAAGGTATACTGACCCAACAGGCCGTCCCTGCCGGCATTGTCGCCTTCTCGTCGAGACCGGGCCATCTCCCGGGCCTCGCCTTTCGGAATCCACACTCACAACCTCGAAGCGCACACACACAGGTCAGCATCCATGAGTCCTCACAAGCGTCAAAATTCCGGCCGCGGTGGTCACGATCGGGCCCCCCAACCCGATGTCGCCCAGGAGGTCGAGGCGATTGCCACGGCCTCCGCCGCCGAAGGACGTCGTCCCGGTCTCAACATCAGCGAACTGAAGGACATGAGCATCCAGAAGCTCACGCAGGTCGCCAAGGAGTTGAACGTGCCGGGCGCCACGGGGATGCGAAAGCAGGAGCTGATCTTCCAGATCCTCAAGGCGCAGACCGAGCAGAGCGGCTTCATCTTCTCGGAGGGCGTGCTCGAAGTGCTCCCGGATGGCTTCGGATTCCTGCGCGCGCCCGATTACAACTACCTGCCCGGGCCCGATGACATCTACGTGTCCCCTTCACAGATCCGAAAGTTCGATCTGCAGACCGGCGATACGGTGTCGGGTCAGATTCGCCCTCCCAAGGAAGGCGAGCGTTACTTCGCGCTGATCAAAGTCGAAGCGGTCAACTTCGAGTCCCCCGAGCAGGCCCGCGACAAACTGTTCTTCGAGAACCTCACGCCACTCTATCCGCAGGAGCGGATCAAGCTCGAAACCGAAGGGGACAACCTGTCGGCGCGAGTCATGGATCTGATGACGCCCATCGGCAAGGGGCAGCGTGGTCTCATCGTCGCGCCGCCGCGCACCGGCAAGACGATGCTCCTGCAGAACATCGCCCAGTCGGTCGCCAGGAACCATCCTGAGGTGTACCTGATCGTCCTGCTGATTGACGAGCGTCCGGAGGAAGTGACCGACATGCAGCGCTCGGTCGACGGGGAAGTCATCTCCTCGACCTTCGACGAACCGGCGCAGCGCCACGTCCAGGTCGCCGAGATGGTCATCGAAAAGGCCAAGCGGCTGGTCGAGCACAAAAAGGACGTGCTGATTCTGCTCGACTCGGTCACGCGCCTCGCCCGGGCCTACAACACCGTGATTCCGCCGTCAGGCAAGGTCCTCTCCGGCGGTCTCGACAGCAACGCGCTGCAAAAGCCGAAGCGGTTCTTTGGCGCCGCGCGCAACATCGAAGAAGGCGGCTCGCTCACAATCATGGCCACGGCCCTGGTCGACACCGGCTCGCGCATGGACGATGTGATCTTCGAGGAGTTCAAGGGCACGGGCAACATGGAGATCCATCTGGACCGGAAGCTCACCGACAAGCGCGTGTTTCCGTCGATTGACATCATCAAGAGCGGCACGCGGAAGGAAGAGCTCCTCATCCCGCGCGAGGATCTCAATCGCATCTGGGTCCTGCGCAAGGTGCTCAATCCGCTGTCGCCGGTCGAGGCCATGGAGCTGCTGCTCGACAAGATGGGCAAGACCAAGAGCAACGCGGACTTCCTCAACGCGATGCAGAAGATGAGCTGACGGGATCACAGGGTTTGGAGAAGCCATGGCGACGATAAAAGTTCGACAGAATGGCTCGCTGCTCGTCGAGGGCGAGGATGTGACGCTGGTGGATTGGAACGGCAACGAGTACACGCTCGCGAAGCGGCCGTTTGCGCTGTGTCGCTGCGGTCACTCGACGAAGAAGCCGTTTTGCGACGGCACGCACTCGAAAATCGGCTTTCAGGCGGGCGAAGCGGCGATCGGTCCGGAAGCGAAGGATCGTCCTGCGGAATGATCCGGCGTGGTGCTATTCTGCGCGCAAGGCGAACGTCGGATCGAGATTCGCCGTGCGGCGCGCCGGGAGATAGGTCGCGACCATCGGCGATACGGTGAGATAGTCCCACCCCGGCAATCGACGCCATCTCGGCGCGTGCGTCCTCCAGCGTCGCCCCGTCACGCAAACGACCCACGGTGATCAGCCAACGGTTGCGGCGATCGGTCCAGTCCTCTGGCGCATAGGACAGCGGTGCCCACATCTGCGCCCCCTCTGGTATGGCAAACGAGGGAGGAGCCATGCCAACGACCTCGTGCGGCTCGCCGTCAACGCGCACGGTCTGACCGATGACCGACCTTTGACCGGCAAACAACCGGTGCCAGAGTGCGTGGCTCAACACCACGCGACGATGGTTGCCGGGCACCTCTTCGTCCGGCACGAAGGATCGCCCGAGCGCCGGGACCGCCCCGAGCGCTTCGAAAAAGCCGGCGGTGACCTTGTAGCCGGCGATCTGTTCTGGCTGATCGATGCCGGACAGGTTCGCATCCCACCACTCGGCGGCCGACAGTCGCTGCAGGGTTCGTGTTTCGCGCCGCCAGTCGGCGAAGTCGCCGCGCGTCACCGATTCGCGATCGAGCAATCCCGCCTGTGGATCACTCGACACCACCATGACGACCCGGTCAACGGCGGGAAACCGGAACGGCCGGAGCACGATGGCGTCGAGGAGGGCGAAGCTGACGCTGTTGGTCGCCAGCGCGAGGGCGAGCGTCGCCACGATCACCGCGCTGGTGCCAGGCTGCCGTGCGACTGCGCGGCACGCCCAATCAATCCCTGATCCCATCCTCGCCGGTTCTGCACAATACAGGACGTGACGATCTGGGGACTTGCGGGAGCCGCGTACGGCGTCGTGCTCGCGCTTGCGGCGCTTACTCAGCCGATCCGCCGGCGCCACCGCGCCTTCGCGGCGTCAGGGGCCTACGCCCTCGCCTCTCTCGCTGCTGGCTCGCTCGGTGACGACTTCTTCGTCAACCTGTTCGTGCCCGGCGGGTTGCTGCTCTCCGGGTACTGGCTCTCGGGCTTCTTCTTCCGCGACCCGCAGCCGTGGCTCGACGCGTGGCTGCTTCGCGTTGACCACGCCCTCGGCGCCGAGCGCTGGGTCGCCTGGACGCCGCGGGCGATGGCTGAGTTCCTCGAGCTCAGTTACGCCGCCGTTCATCCCGTCGTTGGCGGGGGAGCGATTTACGCCGCGACGTTTGGGACAGAGGCGGTGGCTCATTACTGGAGCCTGGTGCTGACATCCGCGTTGGCGTCTTACGCCCCGCTGCCCTGGCTCCGCTCCCGTCCCCCGCGCATGGTTGAGGAGGGAATCCGGGCGAAGCCCGGCCCGCGGGCCGAAGGCCCGCCCTCGGCGACGCCGCACTCCACGCCGCGGCCCCCGGCCTGTCCCGAGCACAGTCGAGGGGCCTGTCCCGAGCGCAGTCGAGGGGCGCGAAGCGCCGCCACCCTGCGCCGCCTCAACACGCTCATCCTCGACCACGCGAGCGTGCAAGCCAACACGCTGCCGAGTGGGCACGTCTCCGGCGCGGTCGCCGCCGCCCTCGGCGTCATGGCGGTGGATGTGGTCGTGGGCTCGTGGCTGATGGTCGCGGCCGCCGTGATCGCCATCGCGTCGGTCGCGGGGCGCTATCACTACGTGATTGACTGCATGACCGGAGCCGCCGTCGCGCTCACGATCTGGCGGCTGATGTAGGCGGTGAAGTACGTCGAATCCGCGCGACGCGCGGCCCTCGGGCCCACGGCCCGCCTTCGCCGCAGCCGCCCTCGGCCAAGCCGCCCCTATGTCGTCGATTGCGTCGCCGGCGTTTCGGTCGCGCTGGCATTGTCGTCGCTGATATACGTCCCGGCGAGAATCGCGCGCAGCTCGTCGCCTTCCATGACTTCCTTGTCGAGGAGGCGCCGGGTGACGATCTCGAGGATGTCGCGCTTCTCGAGGAGGATGCGTCGCGCGTCGTTGTGGGCTTCGGTGACGATGATTTTCACTTCGTCGTCGATGAGCCGCGCGGTTTCCTCGCTGTGCACCCCGCGCTCGGCGCCTTGCTGCGTATCGAGGAAGGTGCGGCCGCGGCGTGCATCGTAGTTGACGGCACCCAGCCGCTCGCTCATCCCCCATTCGGTGACCATCGACCGCGCCAGGTCGGTCACGCGCTGCAGGTCGTTCTGCGCCCCGGTCGAGATCTCGCCGAGCGCGATTTCTTCGGCGGAGCGGCCGCCCAGCAGCAGCGCGAGCTGGTTCATCAGATCGCGCCGCTGCATCAGGTAGCGATCCTCGATCGGCGTCTGCATCGTGTAGCCCAGCGCGCCGAACCCGCGGGCGACAATCGAAATCTTGTGCACCGGATCCGTGCCTGGCAGCGTGGTGGCGACAATGGCGTGGCCGGATTCGTGATACGCGATGATCTCGCGCTCCTTCGAGCTCATCACGCGCTTCTTCTCGAGCCCGGCAATCAGCCGGTCGATCGCCTCGTCGAAATCCCGCATGTCCACCTGCATCTTGTCGTGCCGCGCCGCCAGCAGGGCCGCCTCGTTGACGAGGTTGGCGAGGTCTGCGCCCGCGAACCCGGCGGTGCGCACCGCGATCTTCATCAGATCGACCTCGGGCGCCAGTTTCACGTTGCGGACGTGGATGTGGAGGACCGCCTCGCGCCCTCGCACATCCGGCTTGTCGACGAGCACCTGCCGATCGAACCGGCCCGGACGCAGCAGTGCCGGGTCGAGCACCTCGGGCCGGTTGGTCGCACCCATGATGATGATGGCCTTACGGGCGTCGAAGCCGTCCATCTCCGCGAGCAGCTGATTGAGGGTCTGCTCCCGCTCTTCGTGACTGCCAATCGGGCTCTGCTGGCGTACTTTGCCGAGCGCGTCGAGCTCGTCGATGAAGACGATGCAGGGCGCCTTGGCTTCGGCCTGCGCGAAGAGATCACGGACACGGGCGGCGCCGACGCCGACGAACATCTCGACGAATTCCGATCCGCTCAGGCTGAAAAAGGGGACCTTGGCCTCGCCGGCCACGGCACGCGCCAGCAGCGTCTTGCCGGTCCCCGGCGGGCCGACCAGCAGCACACCCTTCGGGATCTTGCCGCCGAGGCTGGTGTACTTCTTCGGCGTCTTGAGGAACTCGACCACCTCGCGCAGCTCCTGCGCGGCTTCATCGACGCCCGCGACGTCCGCAAAGCTGACTTTGACGTCGTCCTCCGCGTAGATCTTGGCCTTGCTCCGCGCAAACGACATCACGCCGCCTTCGGCGCCGCCGATGCGGCGGAAGAAAAACGTCCACAGGGCGATGATGAGCAGGACCGGCACCAGCCAACTGAGCACCTCGGGCAGCCAGCGGCTGACGACTTCGCCCTGATACTGCACGTTAGCTGCCTCGAGCTCCTCGAGCAGCTTGGGATCCTCGATGCGGGTCGTCGTGAAGGTGGTGGGCCCGTCAGCCTTCTTGAGTTGTCCCCGAATGGTCGTGTCGCCAACGGAGACCTCTGCCACCTGGCCGCCGCGTACCAACTGCTTGAACTCGCTGTACGGAATCTGGCGCCCGGTCGGCGAGAGCAGATACGCCTGCGCGAGCGCCAGCACGACCAGCGCGCCGAGCACCCACCAGATGGCACTGGGACGCGTCGGCGCGGCTCCTTTCTTTCCTCCCGGGGGGACCATCGGATTAGCCAACAGAAACCTCGTGTTTCGCGAATCTCAATGCATTCCCCTCCGCGTCGATGGTGACGCGATCGCCTTCGGAGAATTCGCCTTCCAGCACGCCCACGGCCAGCGGGTCGAGCACGCGCTTCTGGATCGTCCGCTTGAGCGGGCGGGCCCCATACACTGGATCATAACCTTCCTGCACGAGGAATTCCTTCGCCCCCTCGGTCAGCTCGACCTTGATCTTGCGGTCGCCCAGCCGCGTCATAAGCCCGCGCAGCTGAATGTCGATGATCTGCTTCATGTGCTCGCGCGTCAGCGGGTGGAACAGGATGATTTCGTCGACGCGGTTGAGAAACTCGGGCCTGAAGTGCTGACGCAGCGTCTCGAGCACCTGCCGGCGTACGCCCTCGGTCAACTCGCCGGATGATGCTGTGGCGACCTCGGCCATTATGTGGCTGCCGATGTTGGACGTCATGATCACGACGGTGTTCTTGAAGTCCACCGTGCGTCCCTTGCTGTCGGTCAGGCGGCCATCGTCGAGCAGCTGGAGCATGACGTTGAGCACTTCGGGATGGGCCTTCTCGATCTCGTCGAACAGCACGACCGAGTACGGACGCCGGCGGACGGCTTCGGTCAGCTGGCCGGCCTCGTCGTAGCCGATGTAACCCGGAGGCGCGCCCATCAGGCGAGACACCGTGTGCTTCTCCTGATATTCGGACATGTCGATCCGGATCATCGAGTGCTCATCGTCGAACAGAAATTCCGCCAGGGCGCGGGCGAGCTCGGTCTTGCCGACCCCCGTGGGGCCGAGAAAAATGAACGAGCCGAGCGGCCGGTTCGGATCCTGCAGACCGGCCCGCGCGCGCCGAATTGCGTTGGCCACCGCGATGATCGCTTCGTCCTGGCCGATGACGCGCTCGTGCAGACGGGTTTCCATGCGCAGCAGCTTCTCAATCTCGCCCTCCATCAGCCGGCTGACGGGGATGCCCGTCCACTTGGCGACGACTTCGGCGATGTCTTCCTCGTCCACCTCCTCCTTCAGCATGCGCTGCGTCTCTTGCAGTGACGCCAGCGCCGCCTCCTGCTCCTTGATCTGCTTTTCGAGGTTCGGCACACGACCGTACTGAAGCTCCGATGCCTTCGCGTAGTCGCCCGAGCGCTGCGCCTGCTCCACTTCCAGCTTCACCCGCTCGAGCTCTTCCTTGAGCTTGCGCAAGGACTGGATGGATTCCTTTTCCTGCTCCCAGTGCGCGCGGAGTTGACTCTGCTGTTCCTTGAGGTCTGCGAGCTCCTTCTCGAGCTTCGCCAGCCGCTCCTGCGAGGCCTTGTCCGTCTCCTTGCGCAGCGCTTCGCGCTCGATTTCGAGCTGCATGATGCGCCGCTGCACTTCGTCGAGCTCCGCGGGCATCGAGTCGATCTCCATGCGGAGACGCGACGCGGCTTCGTCCACGAGATCGATCGCCTTGTCCGGCAGGAAACGATCCGTGATGTAGCGCTGGGACAGCACGGCGGCCGCCACCAGCGCCGCGTCCTTCAACGTCACGCCGTGATGAATCTCGTAGCGCTCCCGGAGGCCGCGCAGGATGCTGATGGTGTCTTCGACGGTCGGCTCGCCAACCATCACGGGCTGGAAGCGGCGCTCGAGCGCGGCGTCCTTTTCGATGTGTTTACGGTATTCGTCGAGTGTGGTGGCCCCGATCGTATGGAGCTCACCGCGCGCCAGCATTGGCTTGAGCATGTTCGACGCATCGACCGATCCTTCGGCCGCGCCGGCACCGACGACGGTGTGGAGCTCGTCGATGAAGAGCACGATTTGACCTTCGGCCTCGGTGATCTCCTTGAGGACGGCCTTGAGCCGCTCCTCGAACTCGCCGCGGTATTTTGCGCCCGCCACCAGCGCGCCCATGTCGAGGCCGACGATCTTCTTGTTCTTGAGCCCTTCGGGCACGTCGCCTCGAACGATGCGCTGTGCCAGGCCTTCGACGATGGCCGTCTTGCCCACGCCTGGTTCGCCGATGAGCACGGGGTTGTTCTTCGTGCGGCGTGACAGCACCTGGATCACGCGACGCACCTCTTCGTCGCGGCCGATGACCGGATCGAGCTTGCCGCGGCGCGCCAGTTCCGTGAGATCGCGACCGTAGCGCGCGAGCGCCTCATATTTGCCTTCAGGGTTCTGATCGGTGACGCGCTGATTGCCGCGAATCGCCGTCAACGCGCCCAGCACCGTGTCGCGCGTCACGCCGCGCGGCTCGAGCAGGTCGTTCGACGGCGACTTGCCGGGCTCCGACACCATGCCAAGGAGCAGATGCTCCGTGCTGACGTACTCGTCCTGCATCGTCCGCGCTTCGGCCTGGGCCGAGTCGAGGACGACGCGGAGACGAGGGGAGAGGTGGGGCTCGGCACCGCCGTAGGCCTTCGGCTGTTTGCCCAGATGCTCACGCAGGCCCCGGGCTATCGCCGCAGGGTCCGCGTTCAGCTTGCGGAGCACGCTTGGGACCACGCCCTCGGGCTGTTCGACAAGCGCCACGAGAAGGTGTTCGGGTTCGACTTGCGCGTGATTGAATTCCGAAGCCAATTGCGGGGAAGCGAGGACTGCCTCCTGCGCCTTCTCGGTGAATTTGTTCAGGTTCATGATCGCTTCTCCAGGGCGGCGAGCGCTTCGTAATGCTGCCGTTCTTCGTTCGAGAGGGTCTTCGGCACGGCGACCTCCACGGTCGCGTACAAGTCACCGGGCTGACCGTCCTTGGCCGTCGTCGGGAGTCCATGCCCGCGCAGGCGGAACATCTGGCCGTTTTGCGTTGAAGGCGGAATCTTCAGCCGCAGAGACTTGGCCGCCAGCGTCGGGACCTCGACTTCGCCGCCAAGCACCGCCGTCGTCACCGGGACGCCCACTTTCACGAACAGGTCCCGGCCCTTGCGTTCGAAGCGCGGATGCGGCCGCAGCTTGACCCGTAGATACAAATCGCCGCTGCCGCCAGACCCGCTCCCGCGTTCTCCTTCGCCGGAGACGCGCACGCGGGACCCGTCGATCACGCCACCCGGAATACGCACTTCGACGGTGCGATGGTGCCCGTTCTGGGTGATGCCGAGCCGTTGCACGGTGCCGTGCAGGGCATCCTCGAGATCGAGCTCGACTTCGTGCTCGACGTCGCGGCCCTTGGTGTTGCGCGGCGCGCGCGCGCGTCCGCGCCGTTCACCGCCGACGTCTCCACCAAAGAAGGTCTTGAAGAAGTCGGAAAACGGGCTGTCATCGCCGCCGAACATGTCCGACACTTCGTCTTCGGTCATGGTCCGGAAGCCGCCGGCGCCGCCTGGCGCGTAGCTCCACTGGCCGAACGGGCTGCCGGCTCCGGCCGCGCCGCTCTGCTGCGCCTGTTCGTACATCCGCCAGTTCGCGCCGAGCTCGTCGTATTTCTTGCGTTTGGCCGGATCGCTCAGAACTTCGTTCGCCTCGTTGAGCTCCTTGAAACGCGCCTCGGCCGCCTTGTCGCCCGGATTGACGTCGGGATGAAATTTGCGGGCGAGCTTTCGAAACGCCTGTTTGATCTCCTTGTCGGAGGCCGTCTTCTTGACGCCGAGCGTGGCGTAATAGTCCTTGAAGTCCACGGTTACAGGCCCAGCAAGTCGAACAGCTTGTTGATTTCCCGCAGGAGACGGCGCCTGGTGGCATTCTGCGCCAACTGGCGTTCGCCGGTGAGCGGCTGAATCCGGCGCATCACTTCGGCGATTTCGAGGAGCTGCTGAACACCCGCCAGGTTGACGCCCTGATCGTCCACCAGCCGCTTGATGAAGCGGAGCCGCTCAATCTCCTCGCGCGAATACAGCCGCATGCTGCCGAGCGTCCGCGACGGCTGCACCAGCCCGAGCCGCTCGTACTTGCGCAGTGTTTGCGGATGCATCCGCAGCATCCGCGCCGCCGTCGAGATGAAGATCAGGTCTTGAGTCGGCACATGTCAAGTATTAACCTTGATACAGCGCATGTCAACGTCGCGTCGGGATCACGGGCTCGGCGACATCACGCCACGGCCCAGATTGCGCCTTTGACGCATCAGACGCGGTTGTGTGGCATCGTGTCAGTCCCCGGCGCGTTGGATGCCGGCGTCCTCGAACCATTTCCCGAAACGGTCCGGGCGCCGATTCATCTGATGGGACGTCGCGTCGCCTCGACAAGGCGATGCTGGAGAACTGATGATGGAACTCAACGATCGCGTCGTGCTCATTACCGGCGGCAAGCGGATCGGTCAGGTCGTGGCGCGCGAGCTTGCCGCTCGCGGCGCCGACATTGCCGTGTCGTATCGCGGCTCGAAGACGGAGGCCGAGGAAACCGCCGCCGACGTGCAGCAGGCGGGACGAAAGGCCGCCGTGGTGGCCGCGGACGTCGGCAAGCCCGCCGACTGTGCCCGCCTCATCGACGCGGTCGTCGCCGAGCTCGGCCGCCTCGACGTGCTGATCAACATGGCGTCGATCTATCAGGAGACGCCATTTGATGCGATGACCGAGCAGGACTGGCAGCGAAACATCGACGTCAATTTGCGCTCGGTGTTCCTGTGCGCCAAAGCGGCCGTGCCGCACATGCGGCGCCAGGGCGGCGGCCGGATCATCAACTTCGCGGACTGGCTCGCGAAAAGCGGCCGGCCGGCCTACAGGGGATTCGTCGCCTACTACACGGCCAAGGCGGGGGTGATCGCGCTCACCGAGGCACTGGCGCTCGAACTGGCCGCCGACCAGATTCTGGTCAACGCCATTGCCCCCGGCCCGATTCTGGCACCGCCCGACATGTCAGCCGAGGAACATGACGAGGTGGCTGCGGCCACACCGGTCGGCCGCTGGGGCGGCGAGATCGAGATCGCCAAAGCAGTCCGCACGCTGATTGAATCCGAGTTCATGACCGGGGAAACCATTCGCGTCGATGGAGGCCGTCATGTCCGCTAGTCCGAAACGCCTCGCCGGCAAGACGGCGATCGTCACTGGCAGCAGCCGCGGCATCGGCCGCGGCATTGCGACACGTTTCGCCCAGGAGGGCGCCAACGTGGTCATCAACTACGTGGGGGCCCTTGGCGCCGCCGAAGAAGCGCTCGCCGAGGTCGTGGCGGCCGGCGGACGCGGTGTGCTGCTGCAGGCCGACGTCAGCTCCGTACCCGAGGTCAACGGGTTGGTCGAGGCCGCGGTGCGCGAGTTTGGCACGGTGGATATCCTCGTGAACAACGCCGGCGTCGAGACGCACGCGCCGTTCTGGGAGGTCACGGAAACCGACTACGACCGCGTCATGAACGTGAACGTCAAGGGCGCGTTCTTCGCGGCGCAGGCGCTGACGCGCCACCTGCGCGCGACCGAGCGTCCCGGGCGCATCATCAACATCAGTTCCGTGCACGAGGACATGGCGTTTCCGAACTTCGCCGCCTACTGCGCGAGCAAGGGCGCCTTGCGCATGCTGGCGCGGACCCTCGCCGTCGAGCTCGGGCCGCTCGGCATCACGATCAACAACATCGCGCCTGGCGCGATCGAGACGCCGATCAACACGGCCCTGCTGAACGACCCGGCCAAGCTCGGCTCGCTCTTGAGGCAGATTCCGCTCGGCCGGCTCGGACAGCCCGGTGACGTCGCCGGCCTCGCCGCGTTTCTCGCGTCCGACGATGCGAGCTATGTCACGGGATCGACGTTCGTGGTGGATGGTGGGTTGAGCGTGTTCTACGAAGAGCAGTGATCGACAGGGCCTCACCGATGCGAATGTGCTCCGGCAGTCGCTCGACACCGCAACGCGGGTCGCCGAGGCCGCGGAGCGCGCGTTGCCGTTATCGCAACGGGGGTGAGTGAAGACGCTGCATTCAGCAGACTCTGCATATACGTCGTTGGTGGCCCCAGCCGCCGCACCCACATCCCGTGGCGGTGGGGTCTGGCACCAACGGTATCATTCTTGTGCCAACCACGCGGGCGCAGATTCTAGCGCGGCAGACCGACCGGACCCACGAGCTGGCCCTCGCTATTACCCGAGAACTCGCCGCATCCGCCTTCGCGCCTTCGGCGCTACGGCGGACAAGCCCGGGCCCGAAGCCGTTTCAGTGTCTCGAGATTGCGAAGATCGAGCGGGTCCGCCACGATCGAATTCGGCTTGTGCAGCCCGTTCGTTTTCTCGGTCTCGATGAGTATGGGCAGCCCGGCAAACCGGCGGTCGCCCATCAACCAGCGAAACGGTTCCAGGCCGAGACAGCCCTCGCCGATGTGCGCGTGACGATCGACGCGGCTGCCGCATGGCCGCTTCGAGTCGTTGCCGTGGAACACTCGCAGGCGATCGAGGCCGACCAGGCGATCGAAAGCGGCGAACGTCTCGCGATAACCCAGAGCGGACGTGATGTCGTAACCAGAGGCCACCAAGTGACACGTGTCGAGGCACACGCCCGTGCGCGGCGAGCCGTCGAGGTGCTCGAGGATCGCCGCCAGGTGCTCGAAGCGGTGCCCCATCGTGCGTCCTTGTCCCGCCGTGTGCTCGAAGAGCACCATCGTCTTTCGGCGCGGACGCGCCTTGAAGGCGGTACGCACTGCCGCCGCAATCAACCGCAGCGCATCGTCTTCGCTGCCTGACGTGCATGTGCCAGGGTGAATGACAACGCCGAGCAGGCCGAGCGCGTGGGCTCGGTCGAGCTCGTCGATGAACGCGGCTATCGACGTCTCGCGCAACGCGGGATCAGCGGTGGCGAGATTGATCAGGTAGCTCGCGTGCGACACCGCGGGGGCGATGCCTGCGCGCTCGAGTCCGCGGCGGAACCGACGAATCTCCGCCGCATCGAGCGGCGGGCTCACCCAGCGGTTCGCGTTTTTCGCGAAGATCTGCAGCGCCTCACAGCCGTGCAGGACGGCGCGATCGACCGCGCACGCGACGCCGCCGGCAACGGACATGTGGGCTCCAATACGCAGCACAGATCCATTGTCGATGACAAACCTGTGCGCTCTGTGCCTCTGTGGCCCGGATGTCACCGGCGAGCGCGTTATCCCGGCGTGCGGCGATTTCGGTAAAGCTGTCCGTCGACCACCTCTCGCATCCGAGGGAGGTGGAGTTTGCGTCCGAGGAATCGGTTGAGATGCTCCGAGACCTTGTGCACGTCGGTCAGCACGTCGGTGTAGTGGACGTCGATCGATGAGAACCAGGGCTCGTTGGACACGAACTCCTTGACCCGACGAAGATGCTTTTCGTAGTGCTTGTGCAAGGTTTCGTCAGCCGCTCCCCGCTCTTCACCGCGATCGACCAGCATTTTGGTTTGCGAGGCCAGGACCTCCTGCAGGTCCCGATGCATGAAGACGACCTGATAGTTGTTGGTCGCCGGCAGGTGCTCCAGCAGGGACGAAATCACTTTCACGGCGCGACCGCGGCCCTCGCGAACCCACGCCTTGTCCACGCGTTTGTCGAGCTCCTTCACGCGTTCGAGCTCGTAGTAGCCTTTCGGGTTCTGCTCGTCGGCCTCGCGGACCCCGTCCAACCACACCGGGATGCCTCCCGCCTCCAGCATCTTCATCATCATCGACGTGCCCGATCGGGGCAGGCCCGAGACGACGATGACGGGGCGTCCGTAGGCAATGCGACGAATCGTCCGGCGCAGCATCGGCTTCAGTCTTTCAGGTTTGCTGTGAATGGTCCCGCTTGCTATACAGTTACGCCGGAGCTAGGGGCACTTGGAGAGGATAACGTGATTCTCCTCCAGCCCAAAGAAGGACCAACTCTTGATCCGAGCCGATTTTGCATCACGGGCCGTGGTCGCAGCCCTCTTCTTGATGGCCACGGCGTCCAGGGTGGACGCGTACGTCGGCCCCGGCGCAGGCTTCGCCCTGCTTTCGTCGTTTCTGGTGGCTTTTACGACGATCGTCGCCGCGTTCCTCTCGCTGCTGGTGTGGCCATTCCGGTTGGCGCTTCGAATGATCAGGCGCCCTCGAAGCGGCAAACCGCTGATTCGACGCCTGATCGTGGTCGGCCTCGACGGCCAGGATCCCAACCTCACCGACCGCTTCATGCGCGAAGGCAAGTTGCCCAACTTCACGAAGCTGGCGGCCATGGGCTGCTACGAGCGCCTGAAGACGACGTTCCCGTCGATATCGCCGGTGGCGTGGTCGACGTTCAGCACCGGTGTGCAGCCGGCCAAACACAACATCTTCGACTTTCTGGACCGCGATCGCCGCACCTACCTTCCCGTGCTGTCCTCGACCTACATCGGCCGGGTCGATCGGGTGCTCAAGCTGGGACGATTCCGTATCCCACTCCAGCGTCCCGAGATCCGTCTGCTGCGCAAGTCGCGGCCGTTTTGGTCGATCCTGGGCGATCACTTCATCTGGAGCACGGTGCTCAGAGTCCCCATCACGTTTCCTCCGGACAAGTTCTACGGCGCGGAGCTGAGCGCGATGTGCGTGCCCGACCTGCTCGGCACACAGGGCACCTTCACACTGCTGACGACCAGGCCTGCCAGCGGCCGGTTCAAGGAGGGCGGCGCGCGTGTCGGCCTCAGCAAGAACGGCCACGGCTTCGAGGCCGATCTCCAGGGTCCGCCCAACAGCCTGATCGCCGGCGAGCCCACGCTGACCGTCCCTCTCAAGATTCAGCCGGGTGAGCGCCAAGGGACAGCTCGTGTGGACGTCAGTGGGCAGTCGCATGTGCTCGACGTCGGAAAACTCAGCGAGTGGATCACCCTGACGTTTCCAGCAGCGCCCTTCGTCAAGGTGAGCGGCGTCTGCAGGATGGCCGTGACCGAGATGGGAGAGCACGTCTCGCTCTACGTCACCCCTATCAACCTCGATCCCGAAAAACCGGCCATGCCCATTTCGCATCCGGGCTACTACGCGTCGTATCTGGCCAAATCGGTGGGGTCGTACTCCACGCTTGGACTGGCCGAAGACACATGGGCGCTCAACGAGGGCGTGATCGACGATGGCACGTTCCTGAAGCAGACCTATGACATCGACGCCGAACGCGAGCGCATGTTCTTTGCGGGACTCGACAAGCTGCGCCGGGGTAGCCTCGTCTGCGTGTTCGACGCGACGGACCGGATTCAGCACATGTTCTGGCGCTATCTCGACCCCACGCATCCGGCGGGCCGCGGTCGCGAAACCACCGAGCATCGCGACGCGATTGAACGGCTCTACCGTCACAACGACGAACTGGTCGGGCGCGTGATGGCGCGCCTGGAGGACGGCGACGTGCTGATGGTCCTGTCGGATCACGGGTTCAACTCGTTTCGCCGCGGAATCAATTTGAACGCCTGGCTGCACGCCAACGGGTACCTCACGCTCAAGCCTGGGAAGGACGGATCGGCGGAATGGCTGCGCGACGTGGACTGGTCGAAGACGCGCGCGTATGCGTTGGGATTGACCGGACTCTTCCTCAACATCCGCGGACGTGAAGGCGAGGGCATCGTCGAGCCTGGAGAGGCGACGGCACTGCGCACAGAGCTCGCCGGCCGGCTCACTGGGTTGCAGGACGAGCAGTTGGGTGTCACGGGCATCACGGAAGCGTTCGTCACCGCGTCGTTGTATTCGGGACCGTACCTCGAGAACGCACCCGACCTGCTCATTGGCTACAGCCCTGGCTATCGAACCTCCTGGGACTGCGCCACGGGCGTCGTCTCGGGGCCCGTCTTCGAAGACAACCTCAAAGCGTGGAGCGGCGATCACTGCATCGATCCGCGACAGGTCCCAGGCGTGCTGTTCTGCAACCGCCCGATCGATGCGACCGACCCCGCTCTCATCGACATCGCCCCAACCGCGCTGCATTTGTTCGGGGTGCAACCGCCGCCCTACATGGAAGGCAAAGTGCTGATGGGTGTGCCGCGTGAGGCGGGAGCGACCGCGTGAATCGACGACGTCAAGGAAGGCCGCGCGCCAGAGTCGCTAGTCGGCTCGTGCTCATCGCGATCATCTGTGCCCTGGTCTTGCCGCTCGGGTGCAGCCGCGTCGCCAACGGCAAGCGCGTGATCGTCCTTGGCTTCGACGGCCTGGATTACGACCTGACCAAATCGCTGATCGACAGGGGGCGACTACCAAATTTCGCCAGGCTGGCGACGTCCGGCGGATTCTCACCGCTGGGCACGTCGATTCCGCCGCAGAGCCCGGTGGCCTGGTCGACGTTCATCACGGGTCTCGACCCGGGCGGACACGGCATCTTCGACTTCATCCACCGTGATCCCACGACGATGGTGCCGTATCTCTCGACGTCGAAGACCGAAGGCTCGAGCCGCACGCTGCCGATTGGGGATTGGCAGATCCCGCTGTCGGGCGGTTCGGTGCAGCTGCTGCGTCAGGGTCAGCCGTTCTGGGAGCTGCTCGAGGAGCGCGGTATCGAAACGACTATCGTGCGGATGCCGGCCAACTTCCCGCCGTCGGGTACCGCCACACGCGAGTTGAGCGGCATGGGGACGCCGGATCTGCTCGGTACCTATGGCACATTCTCGTTCTACACGTCTGAGCCGTTCGCCTTCGGCGGACGTACGTTGTCCGGTGGCACCGTCTACCCAGTGACCGTCCGAGGTGGCGTCGTGCGCGCTTCGTTGTATGGGCCCGACAACCCGTTCCGAACGGTGCCGGAGAAGATCACCGCCGAGTTCACGATCTATGTTGATGCCGAACGCGGCGCGGCCAAGTTCGTCGTGGGCGACGAGGAACGGATCCTCGCCGTCGGCGAATGGAGCGACTGGGTTCCGATCGATTTCGATCTGCGCGTGCCGATGCAGAGTGTTCGCGGGATGTCCCGCTTCTACCTCAAGCGAATCACCCCGGACCTCGAAGTCTATGTCGCGCCCATCAATCTGGACCCGATGGCACCGGCCATGCCGGTCTCGGCGCCGGACGACTACGCCGCAGAGCTCGCCGCCGCCACGGGGCGCTTCTACACGCAAGGCATGCCCGAGGACACCAAGGGGCTCAGGGAGGGCGTCTTCACGCGCGACGAGTTCCTAACGCAGGCGCGCCTGGCCGGGGAAGAGAACCGGGTTCAGTACCGATACGTGCTCGACGGGTTCACCGACGGACTGCTGTTCTACTACTTCGGTAACGTCGACCAAATCGCGCACATGCTGTGGCGGGCGCGTGACGCCGGTCATCCGGCATACGACGTCGCGGCTGATGTGAACTATCGAGAGGTCATTGACGAGCTGTACGTCGGCCTCGATCGCATCGTCGGTGAGACCCTGGATTCGCTCGGGGCCGATGACACGCTCATCGTTCTGTCGGACCACGGATTCACGTCGTGGCGCCGTTCGTTTCATCTGAATACCTGGCTCAAGGAAGAGGGCTTCTTGACATTGACCAACCCCTCGCGCGAAGACGACCCGGGGTTCTTCGGCAACGTGGACTGGTCGCGGACACGTGCGTATGGCATCGGCCTGAACGGCCTGTATATCAACCTGCAGGGGCGTGAGGCCAACGGGGCAGTGGCGCCGGCTGACCGCGAGCGGGTGATGAACGAGATTCGCGAGAAACTGCTCCGGACGATCGACCCAGCGACCGGCGAGCGGGCCATCACCAAGGTGTACCGACGAGAAGACGTCTACACCGATGCCGGGTATTTCGACCGGGCGCCCGACCTGGTCGTGGGGTATGCGAAAGGCACGCGCGGGTCGGACGAATCAGCGCTAGGCGGCATTCCACGCGAGGTGATCGTCGATAACACGGATGCCTGGAGCGGAGACCACTGCATGGACCACGAGGCGGTCCCCGGCGTCCTGCTGTCGAACCGGCCGCTTCGAAAGGCCGCCCCGACGTTGCAGACCCTGGCGGCGGCGGTCCTGGCGGAGTTTGGCGTTGAGGAGTTTCCGCGTGCGCCACGGTAAGGCGGCGGCGTCGCGCTGCAGTTCCGGCGGTGAGAGGAGGGCACACACATGTTCGGGTCGACAAAGGTCAAGCTCGACACGGCGCTGGTGGCGCGCGTGAAGCGGTATGCGGATATCGCGGGCTACTCGTCGGTTGAAGAGTTCATCACGCACGCGTTGGAGAAGGAGATCAAGCAGCTCGACGAGGCGGACTCGGAGGAAGAGATCAAGAAGCGCCTGAAGGGGCTCGGCTACATCTCCTGACATGACCTGGCTGAACGCCGCGATGGGGGCCATGGTCGGCGCCATGCTGTTCCCATTCCAGTCGCTGCCTCCCATCGTCGGATTGAGTGTGGTGTCGCTCGCGGCGGCGATTGGCATGCTCCTGGTGTTCCGCGCAACCTCGAACCAGGATGCAATTGCGGCCGTCAAGCGCAAGATCCAGGCGGGCATCTTCGAAATTCGTTTGTTCAACGACGACCTTCGGGCGATGTTTCGAGCGCAGGTCGGCATTCTGCGCCACAACCTGACTTACATTCGGCTGTCACTGGCGCCCATGCTGTGGGTGATCGTCCCGCTGGTGCTCGTCATCGCCCAACTGCAGTTCTACTATGGCTATGACGGCCTCGGCCCGGGCCAGAGCGCGGTGGTGAAGGTGGTGCTGAAGGAGGGCGCTTCACCCAGTGTCCCTGCGATCGCGCTCGAAGCGCCAGCGGGTGTGCGCGTCGAAACGCCTATGGTCTGGATCCCGTCACTGCGCGAAGCGGCCTGGCGCGTGGCGGCGGATCAGGCGGGTGACTATCAGTTGTCGGTGTCACTCGGTGGACGCGCCGTCACCAAGCAGTTCCGTGTGTCGGACCGGGTCGGGTGGCGGACGCCCGAGCGGCTCGAGAGCGGTCTGGTCAATCAGCTGCTGTATCCGGCCGAGGCACCAATCGACTCGGATGTGCCGATTGAGGCCATCTACGTGTCATATCCCGAGCGGGCAGTGAATCTGCTCGGGTGGGAGACGCACTGGATGATTGCGTTCTTCTTGTTGTCCATTGGGTTTGCGTTCGCGTTGAAGAAGCGGTTTGGGGTGGTCATTTAGGGCGAGTCGGGCGGGCGTGTCCCGTTCAAATTCGCGCAGGCTCAGTAGGAGGTCTCGTGAGGTCGAACGCTCGTTGGTGGCTCTTGACGATCATCGCGGTGGCGAGTGTTTCGTGTTCGGGATCCGACAGCGCTGATGCGCCGCCCAACGCGCTTCGCCTGGTCGATCTGTTCGACCCGAAACAGGTGCAAGGTGCGGCGGCTCCGGCCTCGGCACCGACTCGAATCGAGTGGCGGTTCGACGGGTCGCCTGCCGCGTCTGTCCCCGCCAAGCTGACGGCGACGCACGGCTGGCAGGCCGGACCTGGTGTCGCGGTGCTGGCGGTGCAATCCGGTCAGTTGTCTGGCCGTTCGACGACCGACGTCCCCCTCATTCACCTCGAACGCACGACAGGTCTCGACGCGCCGGACATGCTGCACTCGGTAGAGATCCGCATGCGCGCCTCCGGGGGCGCGAACCTTGCGGTTCAGACGAGCGCAGCCGCAACGTTGAATCTCGACGGCCTGCGCAATACGGCGGGCCAGGGACTCTGGCCCCTGCAATCGCCGCTTCAGGCGGGCGACGAGGTGCAGACCTACACAATGACCCCGCTTGCGCCCATCGCGTTGTCGCGCGTTCGCCATGTGGTGGTTCGACCCACGGATGCCTCGGGCGCCTCGTTTGCCATCGAATCGATTCGTCTTGTGAGTCGTCGCGAGCACCTTGCCTCGATTCCGGCAGGCGTGGGATGGCATGGTCTTCGTGACATCTATCGCGAGTCGCTGGTGGCGCATGCGCCGGAAACGATTCGTCTCGATGTGCAGTTGCCGGACCGTCCGTGGCTGGACCTGGCCGTGGGCACCGTCGAAGACGGGCCCGTGACGTTCCGTGTGAGCGCCCGCCCGCAAGGCAGCACGGATGCGGCGTCGGCTGTTGAAGTCGACTACACCGTGACCCGCCCGAACCGGTGGGATCCCTATCCCATCGATCTCTCTCGATTGGCCGGTCAATCCGTCACGTTGTCGTTCGAACTCCGCTCGGAGACTCCCGGGGCGCTGGGGTTCTGGGGGGCGCCCGTGATTCGCGCCCTCGGCGCTCGGCCACAAACGGCCCGACCGGCCGCGACGGGCGACGGAACACCACCCCAGGGTGTGATCATCGTGCAGGCCGACACGCTGCGCCGGGATCACTTGAACATCTACGGGCATTCACGTGAGACCGCCCCATTCCTGACACGCATGGCCCAGGAAGGCGCGGTCTTCAATCACGCCATTGCGAACGGGAGCTGGACCAAGGTGTCGAGCCCGTCGATTCTCACCGGTCTCTATCCGACGACACATGGCGTCGCCCGCCAAACCGATCGGTTGCCTTCCTCGGCGACGACCATGGCGGAGGCGTACCGGAGCGCCGGCTACGCCACGTTGTCGCTGTCCTCGGTGCCGTTCACCGGGCAATACACCAACCTGCACCAGGGCTTCGAGGAACTGCACGAGAGCGCGTCGTTGCCAGGCGCTGGTACTCCGCTGTCAGCCAAGACCAGCCGGGAGTACGTCGATCGACTGCTCGCCTGGATCGAGCGCCATCGTGAGGTGCCGTTCTTCGCGTATCTCCACATCTTCGATCCGCACTCGCCGTATGAACCGTATGCCCCCTACAACACGAAGTGGTCCGATCCCGCGCGCATGGAAGCCCATCGTCAGCGCGTGCAAACCGTGATGAAGGTGGTCGAGGATCCCTTCATGCGCCAGGTCGGTTTCCCGAACCGTGCCGAGTTGGAGAAAGTGAACTTGGATCCAGAGGAGTACGTGCGTCAGGAGCTGGATTGGTACGACGGATCGATTCGCGGCATGGACGCTGAGTTGGGACGACTCTTCGAGCAGCTTCGCCGGATGGGTCTGGATGATCGAACGCTCGTGGTCGTGACGAGCGACCACGGCACCGAGTTCCTGGATCATGGTCGCTTCTGGCACGGCCAGAGCGTGTACGGCGAGCTCACCAACATTCCGCTCATTCTCAGGTGGCCGGCGCGTGTGCCTGCCGGCCGCTCGATTGACGACCTGGTCCAGATGATTGACATCATGCCGACAATGCTGGATCTGACTGGCATCGCGCATCCCGAGGGCATACAAGGCCAGTCGCTCTTACCGTTTCTGTCGGCAGCGGCCGCCGCGGGCACTGGCGAGTGGCCGGGCTGGACGCCTCGCCCCGCGATTTCCGAGCGGTGGCCAACGACGAACAATGCGCCGCCGTCTCAAATCCGCGAATCCGTGTCGATCATCGACGGCAACTGGAAGTTGATTCACAACACGGTGCGACCGGATGACCTGCCGGAGTTCGAGCTCTTCGACTACTACAAGGACCCGCTCAACCTGAAGAACGTCGCCGCCGATCACCCGGAGGTCATCGCCAGACTGTCGAAGGCCATCGCCGGCTGGAAGCAGATGGCAACGGCTGCGCGCGTGAAGCCGGACGCCGAGTCCACTAGGGCGTTGAGCGCCGAAGAACTTCAACGCTTGCGTAGTCTGGGATACGTGCGCTGACACTGCCCACGTTCGGGCCACAGAGAACACAGAAAGGAGTACTCGTCATCCAGCGGATCGAGTGGCCGATCGTAGCCGAGTACCGTGCCCTTCATCGACCCGAACAACTTCGCCTTTTGCGGCTCGGTGTAAGGGACGAGCCTGGCCACTGGCACACCGTGTTTGGTCACGATGTACTCGACGCCCGTTTCGCGAACATGGTCCATCAGCTCGAGGCACGTGGCCTTGAACTCAGCGGCGGGGACGGGTTGACGTCTCGGCGTTCCGGCGCCCTTTCGCTCGGATCGACGGGATCGAGCCATGACCAGAATTTTATGACCAACGCATATGGGTGTCAAAAGGGCGGCGAAGGATCCGTGCCGCGCGTGAGCCGATCCGGCAACGTTTGACGCGTAAAGGTAGAAGTGGCGGAGCGCCAATTCGCGCCGCGCCATCGGAGGTTCGCGTCAGAGGGACCGTCAGACCAGGCGGTGGTATAGAATCGCGGCCATCGTAGAGGTGTCTCGGACGTTTCCAACGACTCGGAGGCCCCATGCATCCGGATTCCTCCCGGCAGACCCCGTCTCAAGGCTCGTCACTCATCGGCCGTCGTCTCGGTGTGTACGAGGTACAGGCACTCGTGGGCGCCGGAGGTATGGGCGAGGTATACCGCGCGCACGATACCCGCCTCGGGCGCGATGTGGCCATCAAGGTCCTGCCACAGGCCTTCACTGCCGATGCCGACCGTCTGGCGCGGTTCGAGCGCGAGGCGCGCATGCTCGCGACCTTGAATCACCCGAACATCGCCGCCATCCACGGCATCGAAGAGAGCGGCGGCATTACGGGGCTCGTGCTCGAGTTCGTGGACGGCGTGTCGCTGGACGAGCGCATCCGCCAAGGTCGAGGCAGCCGGTCCGCCGGGCTCCCGCTCGACGAAGTGGTGGGAATCGCGCGGCAAACGGCCGAGGCGCTCGAAGCCGCCCACGAACGAGGCATCATTCACCGCGATTTCAAGCCGGCCAACATCAGGATGACGCCGCAGGGCGTCGTCAAAGTGCTGGACTTCGGCGTCGCGAAGGCCCTCGACGATGGACGCGCGGGCGCGGCACCGGTGGATCTGGCAACCGTGATGGCCGCGGCGACCGAGGCCGGGCTCATCGTCGGGACCGTCGGCTACATGAGTCCGGAGCAGGCGCGCGGCAAACCTGTCGACACCCGCACCGACATCTGGGCGTACGGCTGCGTGATCTTCGAGTTGCTCACCGGGCAGATGGCCTTTGGCGGCGACACGGCCTCCGACGTGGTCGCCGCGGTGCTCGAGCGTGAGCCGGCCTGGGATCGCCTGCCGGCCGACACACCGCCAGCACTGCGACATCTCATGAAGCGCTGTCTGGAGAAGGATCCCCGCCGTCGGTTGCGCGACATCGGCGAGGCGCGCATTGCCCTCGAGCCGCCCTTCGCGCTCACGGCGCCCAATGGTCCCGATCAGCCGCCGATCGCCATCACGCGGCGGATGGCCATCAGCGCGCTGGCCGGCGCCGCGGCCGGCGCGGGTGTCACCTTCCTCGGCATCACCCGTGGTCCAGGCGCGCCCGCCCGCGCCGCTGCTCGCTTCGCCATCGCCCTGCCCGATGGAGAAGTCATCAGCAGCAGCCATCTCCGACGCATCGCCATCTCCGCCGACGGAAGTCACGCGGCGTTCAACGTTGTGCGGCCCGGCGGGACGGGTCAGATCCTCGTACGGGCACTGAACGGCCTCGAGATGAAGCCTCCAGGCGACGGGGTCGGCGGGGGCAGTCCGTTCTTCTCGCCTGACAACCGATGGCTCGGCTACCTCGTTACATCGGACGGGCAACGGCTGCGCAAGGTCGCGTTGAGCGGCGGCGCGCCGGTCACCGTGTGCAACTACCAGGACTCCCAGCCGGCGGGAGCCACGTGGGCCACCCCGGATACCATCTACTTCGTATCTTCCATTCCCGGCGGCATATCGCGGGTGTCCCCTGACGGCGGCGAGCCCACGGAGGTCGTCACCATCGACTTCGACAACGGTGAGCGCATGCACAAGTGGCCGCATGCGCTGCCGGGCGGCGACACCGTCGTCTACACGCTGGCGACGGCAGACTCCGAATCATTCGACGACACGTTGATCGCCGCTTACTCGATGAAGACGCGGCAACGCCAGGTGCTGGTCGAGGGCGGTACGTCTCCGTCCTATTCGCCGTCCGGCCATCTCGTGTACGCGCGCAACGGCATGCTGCTGGCGGTGCCGTTCGACGCCCAACGCCTCGAGGTCACCGGAGAGCCGTTCACGGCACTCGAAGGGGTCATGATGAGCCGCAACACCGGCGTGGCCAACTTCGACATCTCCGCCACGGGCGATCTGATCTACGTGCCCGGCAAAGCCGATGGCGGGGCCAGATATCTGGTGTGGGTGGATCGGAACGGCGCCGCCGAGAGGCTGCCGCTGCCCTCGCAGTCATATCTCCGCCCGCGGCTCTCGCCCGATGGCCACAAACTCGCGATCGAGGTGGAGGGGTCCAACCACGACATCCACGTCTACAACTTCGGGACCGGCGTCATGTCGAACATCACGACCGATGGCGTGAGCCACTGGCCCATCTGGTCGCCCGATGGCACCCGCATCGGGTACCGCGCGGGGCAGATGGGGCAGTTCCGGTTGTGGCACGTGCCCGCTGACCGGAGCGGACCGGCGCGCCAGATTCCCGCAGACGGCCCGTGGCAGAGCATGGAAGCGTTTTCGCCGGACGGCAAGATGGTGCTCTACGCGACCAGCCGGTCTCGGTTCACGCCCAAGCTCGAGTTGGCGCCGATCGAGGGGGGCGCCGCGGCGCAGCCGCTTGACGAAGGGAAGTTCGCGCAAGGGTCGGCGAAGTTAATTCAAGGGACTCGAGACAAACGTCTTCAGCGTTGGAGTGTTGCACCGCGTGATCGCGCCGATCGATGATGACGCGGACGATTTTCGCGCTCCGCGGAGGGGGCGGGCGGGCGCTCGCCCGACTGCTGGAGGAGCTTGGCGACGAGGGCGGTCCATCCGGTCTGGTGGCTGGCGCCCACGCCGGCTCCCGTATCCCCATGGAAGTACTCATGAAATGGCACCAGGTCGCGCCAGTTGGGATCCATCTGGAAGGTCCGGTTGCGACCGAACACGGGGCGTTCTCCTTGCTCGTCACGTAAGAAAATGCTCGACAGCCGCTGTGACAATATCGCCGCCACTTCCGAAAGGGTGAGCATCTGTCCGGAACGCGCCGGACATTCCACGCGGAGCTGGTCGCCGAAGTAGTGGTGAAACTTCTGCAGCGCCTCGATCAGGAGGAAGTTGACCGGGAACCAGACCGGCCCCCGCCAGTTCGAATTGCCGCCGAACAGCCCGGTGGACGATTCGGCCGGCTCGTACTGCACGCGATGCTCCTGGCCGTCAACCGTCAGCATGTACGGATGCTCGGCATGTCGACGCGATAATGCGCGGACGCCATACGGGGACAGAAACTCACGTTCGTCGAGCAGCTTTTCGAGGACTCGGGTCAGGCGTTCCGGCCACACCACCGCCAGGAGCCGGCGCTCCCGGGCGCCGGGCGTGCGCATACACGCCACGTTGCGCGTCAGGTCGTCTCGATTGACGATGAACCACTCGAGCCGCCGCTTGAAGTCCGGTAGACGGTCGAGCGCCTCGGGCTCGAGCGTCTCGACCGCAAACAGCGGAATGAGCCCGACCATCGATCGGACTTTGAGCGGATGGTGCGTGCCGTCGGGCAGGTGCAGCACGTCGTAATAGAACCCGTCTTGCTCATCCCAGAGCGAGCTGCCGTCGCCGCCGGCCGTGTTCATGGCATCGGCGATGTAGAGGAAGTGCTCCCAGAACTTGCTCGCCACATCCTCGTAGGCGCGATTGCCGTCGGCCAGCTCCATCGCGATCGCAAGCATGTTGAGGCTGTACATCGCCATCCAGCTCGTGCCGTCGGACTGCTCGAGATGTCCGCCGGTCGGCAGCGGCGCCGAACGGTCGAAGACGCCGATGTTGTCGAGGCCGAGAAAACCGCCCTGGAACACGTTGCGGCCCTCGGCATCCTTGCGATTGACCCACCACGTGAAGTTCAGCAGCAGCTTCAGGAAGACGCGCTCGAGGAACACACGATCGCCGCGTCCGGTCCGCTTCTTCTCGATTTTGTACACGCGCCAGGCCGCCCAGGCATGCACTGGCGGATTGACGTCGCCAAACGCCCACTCGTAGGCGGGCAGTTGCCCGTTGGGATGCATGTACCACTCGCGCAGCATGAGCACGAGCTGTTCTTTGGCGAACTCCGAGTCCACCAGCGCCAGCGGCACGCAGTGAAACGCGAGATCCCACGCCGCGTACCACGGATACTCCCACTTGTCCGGCATCGAGATGACATCCGCGTTGTACAGATGCGGCCATTGATGGTTGCGGCCCGTCTCGCGCTCGCCCGGCGGTGGCGGCTGCGCCGGATCGCCATTGAGCCAATCGCGGATCACGAAGTGATAGAACTGCTTGGACCACAGCACGCCGGCAAACGACTGGCGCATGATCCACTGTGCGTCCGCGCTCAGCGTGCCGGGGACAATCGTCGCGTAAAACTCGTCAGCTTCGCCGCGTCGCAGATTGAACAGCCGATCGAACTCCACGCCAAAGAGCCCGCCGCCGAATCCGGCGGCCTCGCGGTCGGTGAGCCGCAGACGGAACGTCACGGAGCCGCCGGCGGCAATCTCGCAGATGTAGCGCGCGGCCGCCCTGGTCCCGGTCTGGCCGGCGCTCAGCGCGTCGGTCCGGCCATGGACGACCGCGTCGTTGATTCCATCCTTGAACGGCCCGCGGGCGTCGGTGCCAAAGAGGCGCCGGGTGTTGGTCTCGTTCTCGGTGACCATGATCTCCGGCACGCCATCGCAGTACAGATAGCGGCGGCCATAGCGCGGCTCGTCGAGCGCGACCACCGACGCGCCGGTCTGTGACGGCGCCTGGTGGAGCACCGGTTTCTCCACCGTTTCGCTCCACGACCAGGTATTGCGGAACCACACGGCCGGCAGCACCTGGAGCCGCGCCGCTTCGGGACCGCGGTTGTGAATCGTCACGCGAATGGCGAGATCGTCCGGCTCGCCTTTGGCGTATTCCGCGAAGACGTCGAAGTAGCGATCGCCTTCGAACACGCCCGTGTCGATGAGCTCGAACTCCGGCGCTTCGCGCCCGCGGCGCCGGTTCTCCTCGACGAGCTCGGCATACGGAAACGCCCGCTGGGGATACTTGTAGAGCCACCGCATGTAGGAATGCGTGGGGGTGGAGTCCAGGTAGAAGTAGTGCTCCTTGACGTCCTCGCCATGATTGCCTTCGTTGCCGGTGAGGCCGAAGAGCCGCTCCTTGAGGATGGGATCCTGTTCGTTCCAGAGCGCCAGGGCAAAGCAGATGCGCTGGTGCCGATCGGAGATCCCGGCCAGGCCATCTTCGTTCCAGCGATAGGCGCGGGATCGCGCATGGTCGTGGGGCAGATAATCCCAGGCCGCCCCGTCGGCGCTGTAGTCCTCGCGCACGGTGCCCCAGGCACGCTCGCTCAGATACGGTCCCCAACGCTTCCAGTACTTCTGTCGAGTCCGGTCTTCTTCGAGCCGGCGCGCTTCTGCTGTGGCCGCCACCTGTTCCCTCCAGTCGGGCGGTGTAGGGATCGCCCAAGAGCGTGCAGCGCATTACATATACTTGACGGCAAGTGTTCTGGGACGTTCAAGCCTCTGACCTCGTCACCGTCGCGCTGCTCGTCGCGCTCGAAGGCGTGCTCAGCGCGGATAACGCGATGGTGCTCGCCGTGCTCGTGCTGGGTCTGCCGCACCATCAGCAACGGAAAGCGCTGCGCTACGGCATTCTTGGCGCGTTTTTCTTCCGCATCACCGCAACCGTCTTTGCAGCCTACATGATCGAGATCGTGTGGGTGCAGCTGGTCGGTGCGATGTACCTCTTGTATCTGCCGTATCAGCACTTCTTCGGCCACGGGGACGTGAACGAGCGCCGGTCGATCAAACCCGCCGGCCCCTGGCTGGGGATGTCCGCGTTCTGGGGGACCGTCGTCAAGGTCGAGCTGACCGATATCGTCTTTGCCGTGGACTCGATTCTGGTGGCTGTGGCGATGTCCAACAAGCTCTGGGTCATCATCACGGGCGGCGTGATGGGCATCATCGCGATGCGCCTGGTCATCGGACAACTGCTGACGATCGTTCAGCGCTATCCGGCGCTCGTCGACGGGGCGTTCATCATCATCGCGTGGGTGGGCATCAAGCTCCTGCTCGAGTACTTCCACAACATCCACTGGGTGGACTTCGTCGTCCCCAAGTGGCTCTCGCTGGGGCTGATCGTGGTGATTTTCGTGATCGCGCTGCTCTACGCGCGGCGCCACGGGCCCCAGGAGGCCGAGACGGCCGATGAGGCGGCGGAGTTGCTGAAGAAGCAGGCCAAGAGCTGACGATTTCCTGCAAGCCTGGTAAACGACTACACTTACGTTCGTGCGTGTTCACTTAATCAACCCAAGCCACCTGGCTTTCGGGGTAGCGGTCATTACGCCCCGCTGGCTGTACGTCCTGGCCGCCGCCACCCCTGCGGAATACGGCGATCCGGCCATCGTTGACGAAACCCTCGAGCAGTTGAACCCCGACACTATCTCCCCGGGGGACGTCGTCGGCATCGGCGTCCATAGCGGGAACGCCCTGCGCGGGTACGAAGTCGGGCGTCTGGCGCGTGAACGGGGCGCCACGGTCATCTACGGTGGCATCCACGCGACCCTCTATCCGGAAGAAGCCCTCGGGCTCGGCGGCGCCCACGCCGTGGTCAAGGGCGACGGCGACCGCATCTGGCCGCAGGTGATCGCGGCCTGCCTGGCCGGCACGCACCAGCCTGTTTACGAGGGCGGTCGCATCGAAGGCGGCTCGATGCTCAAAGCGCGCTGGGACCTGCTGCCGTCCGAACGCTATATGTGGGCCTCGGTGCAGACCGTCCGCGGCTGCCCGAAGCATTGCTCCTTCTGCTCGGTGTGGCGCACCGACGGGCAGAAGCCGCGCGTGCGCAGCAGCGATGCGGTGGTCGAAGAGATCGTCGAGCTGCGCCGCAAGGGTTTTCGATTCATTGCGCTGGCCGACGACAACTTTTATCCGGTCGCCATGGCCGACCTGAAGATGGCCGATCGCCGCGAGGACAAGACCACGCTCAACAATCTGCTGGCGATCCGCCAGGAGCGCTTCGAGCTGATGGACCGGCTGTCCAGGCTGCCGAGGGATCTGATCTTCTTCACGCAAATCACGATGGAGGCCGCCGAAGACCCAGAGTTCCTCGCCGCCATGAAGAAGGCCAACATCAAGGGCGCGCTGGTCGGCGTCGAGTCGGTCACGCCCGAAGGACTGAAGGACATCTACAAGGACTTCAACTTCGCGGGCGAGGAGCTGGTGAGCCGGCTCAAGCTGTTCCGCGAGCACGGCGTCCATGTGCTCGGCTCGTTCATCTTCGGACTCCCATCCGATCGCCCCGAGACGTTCGAAGCGACTGCGGCCCTCGCCCAGCGCGCGGACGTGACGTTTGCCCAGTTCGTGATGCTCACGCCCTTCCCGGGCACCGTTGATTTTCAGCGGTGGGAAGCGGATATGGAGAAGGAGGGGACGCACATCGGGGGCATTCCGATCACGCGTCACTGGCTGATCCCGCAAGCCCAGCGCCCGAAGGTGTATTCGCCTCACCCGGTGATGTCGCCGGACGAGATCCGCAACCGCACGCAGAAAGTGTGGGACGAGTTCTACAGCTTGCCGAACATCTGGAAGCGCTCGAAGTGCACGCGGGGCCTGAAGGCGCGCCTGGCGTTTGTGCTGATTTCGAAGCTCTATCGCCAGATGTACGCCAATACCGGCATCGCCACCGACAGCGCGCGCGTCTCACGCGCCGAGAAGTGGGCGCGTCTGCTGGCGCCGCCCACGCGACGGCTGTTTGCCGCGCCGCCGATGCCGGAGCTGCAGGTTCCCAATTAGGTCGGGCGTGCCCGAGCCCAACCTGTAGGCAAGGAGAGCGGGATGACACGGATCATTGCCACGATCCTGTGCATTGCACTGAGCGGTGCGGTGCTGGCGGCCGGCAACTGGCCGTCGTTTCGTGGTCCAAAGGCCAGCGGCGTCGCCGAGGGTCCTCCAGCGCCGCTGACCTGGGACGTACCTGCCAACAAGGGCGTCAAATGGCGCGTGGCCGTACCCGGCCTCGCCCATTCCAGTCCCATTGTCTGGGGCAATCAGGTTTGTCTCGCCACGGCGGTCAGCTCCGCGACGGCCGCCGAGCTCAAGGTCGGCCTCTACGGCAACATCGAGTCGGCCAACGATCAGTCGCCACACCGCTTCATGGTGAACTGCTACGACACGCAGACCGGAAAGCTATTGTGGGACCGGGTCGCGCACACGGGTGTGCCCAAGGTGAAGCGCCACACCAAGTCGTCGCACGCGAGCTCGACGCTCGCCACCGACGGGCGCTACATCGTGGCATTCTTCGGATCCGAAGGCTTGTACGCGTTCGACATGACTGGCACGCCGGTGTGGAACAAGGACTTCGGCGTGCTCGATTCCGGCTTTTTCATGGCACCCGAGGCGCAGTGGGCGTTTGCCAGCTCGCCGATCATCCATGGTGATCGTGTGATCATCCAGGTGGACGTGCAGAAGGATTCGTTTGTCGCGGCGCTCGACGTGGCCACGGGCAAGCAGATCTGGCGGACGCCGCGACAGGACGTGCCGACGTGGAGCACCCCCGCGGTCGTTGCCGGCGGGACGACGACGCAGGTGGTCGTCAACGGCTGGAAGCACATTGGCGGCTACGACCTCGGCACCGGGAAGGAACTCTGGCGCATGGAAGGCGGCGGCGACATCCCGGTGCCGACGCCGATTGCTTCGCACGGGCTCATCTTCATCACCAACTCACACGGGGGCAAGTCACCCGTGTATGCCGTCAAGCCTTCGGCGCGCGGCGACATCACGTTGACGGACGGCGAAACGTCCAACGCACACATCGAATGGAGCGCCCCGCGCGACGGCGCTTACATGCAGACGCCGCTGGTCTACGGCGATATGCTCTACGTCTGCAAAGACAACGGGGTGCTGTCGGTTTTCGACGTCAAGACCGGGCAGCGGCACTTCCAGGCGCGTCTGGCGGATGGCCGAACCGGCTTCAGCGCCTCGCCGGTGGCCTCGAACGGGCGGATTTACTTCACCAGCGAGGATGGCGACGTGTATGTGGTGAAAGCCGGCACGACGTTCGAACAGCTCGCGGTCAACCCGCTCGGCGAAGTCGCGATGGCGACGCCGGCCATTTCAGATGGCGTGATGTTTTTCAGGACGCGTAGCCACCTCGTCGCCCTGCAATAGTTCGGGCGTTTACGACGGCGCCTTTGGCTTCGCCGCGAGGATGGCCTGGACGAGCTCTTCGGGCATCCGCAGGCCCTCTTTGTAGGCGTCGCAGGCGGTCTTGCCGGCGTTGATGGTGGCGCGATACTGCTCCAGGTAGGTCCGGCAGTTGCGACAGCGAGACAGGTGCATCTCGAAGGTCGCCAGCACTTCCGCCGGCAGTTCTCCCGCCACGTAGTCCCCGAGGAACTCATCGCACTCGCGGCATTTCACAGCTCACCTCGTCCGAGATGGGGCGCCAGCAGCGTGCGCAACGCCGCCCGGGCGCGATGGAGACGAATCTTGACGGCGTTGGGAGTCGTGTCGAGCACTCGGGCAGTTTCCTCGGTATCTAGCCCTTCGATGTCGCGCAACACCAAAACGGTACGGAAGCTTTCGGGGAGCTCGTCGATACGCCGCCGGACCAGTTCCTGTGTCTCGGTCCGGGACACGGCCTCGTCGGCTCGCTCACCCCAGGCCGAGAACTTTTCCGCATAGTGACCGTCGGCCAGAAACGACGGCAGCAGCGGCTCGATCGACTCCTCGGGTTTTCTCTTGCGGGTCCGCAGCTTCATCAGCGCGCTGTTGACCACGATACGGTGGAGCCAGGTGGAGAGCCTGGCATCGCCCTGGAAATTCTCGAGACTGCGAAACGCGTTCAGGAACGCGTCCTGGATGACATCGCGCGCGTCCTCGTCAGTGCCGACGATACGGCGGGCCACGGCGAGCAGGCGAGGGGAGTAGGCTCGCACGAGCTCCTCGTACGCGCCATCGTCGCCCGCGCGAAGTCTCGAGAGCAGTTCTGTGTCGTCAACGGGAAGGTCAGAGCGCTGGCCGCCATGACCCTGATCAACTGTTTGCGGCAATCTACCCCTATTGAATACCAACTTGCGCGTGTTTTCATCCCCGGGGGCGCCTTCGGCGCCAAGTCACCAACCGCCAAGACCGACAGTTCGAAACCAACCAGAGGCCAGACTGCTCGCGTAAAGCCTGCGCAAACCAGCCTACTCCTTATTACGCCGTGCTTTCGCGGCCTCAACGTTCTTCTTGCGGTTAGTGTAGATGGTCGCGAAGATTGCGGCCAACTGCCGCGCCTCGTCTTCCAGCGACGCAACCTTTTCATGTCTTGCCAGCTTGCAGCGCTCGATGAAGCGCAACCAGCGCCGTGACTCTTTCGTTTCCCGAAGGACCACCTTCATCCGATACAGAAAGTCCTGGTCGGTGAATGCCTCGTCGGCCTCTTCAAGATTTCCTGATGCCGAAGGCGCGGCCCGAATGAGCTGCCGCCACACGGTGCGGCTTGGATCATCTGGATAGCGACGCGGACAGAGATCGAGGAATCCGAGCAATGAGCATCTTTAGGTACGCAGAATCGAACAGGTTTTCAAGTGACCTGAATCGCGGAAATTACCACGGGCTCGGTCTCGAGTTCCGAGTTTTCGACTGGTGATTTTGACGCTGCGAGTGCTCAGCGCCATTCCGAGCAACGTCGAGGGATGACGGTTGTGCACTGGCCGGCAAGCGCCCGGGGCTTGAACTGGCCTCCTTGACGGCTGGGCACCTGGCGCCGCAGGCGCCACCGGGTTTTGAACTGGTGGTCTTGTCAGTTTGGCACTGCCGCGCAGCGGCTAGAATATCGCCATGTCCCATCGTCCGATCCACGCAGAAAATCTTCCCAAGCCTGTTGGTCCGTATTCGCCCGGGATGGGCTTTGAGCGTCTCGTCTTCGTCTCCGGTCAGGGAGCCACGGACCCGGCGACCGGTCAACTGGCCGGTGCGGACGCGACGGCGCAGACCGAGCAGTGCCTCAAGAACCTCGAGGCCATTCTCACCGCCGCCGGCTCTGGCCTGCAACACGTGCTTCGATGCGGCGTGTTCCTCATCGACATGAACGAGTTCCAGGAGATGAACGCGGTGTACTCTCGCGTGTTCGGCGATCATCGTCCGGCCCGCACGACCATCCAGGCGGCAAGCCTGCCCGGCGAAGGGCTGCGTGTGGAAATCGACTGCATCGCGTATGTCCCGTAAGGCGCAAAGTTCAGAACCGTCAAGGAGCCCAGTTCAAAACCCAAGGTTCTCGCGAGAGCGACCTTGGCGCCGAAGGCGCCACCCGGGTTTTGCACTGTCAGTCTTGGCTGTTGTGCACTTGGCGCCGTAAGGCGCCCTGTAAGCTGTAGGGATGGCTCGTTTCAAGCTCACGCTCGAGTACGCCGGGACCCGCTACTCGGGGTGGCAGAAGCAGAAGAACGCCCGGACCGTCCAGGGGGAGCTCGAGACCGCGATGGCCGAAACCCTGAACACCGACGACTTCGACTGCCAGGGCTCGGGTCGGACGGATGCCGGCGTGCATGCGCTGATGCAGGTCGCGCATCTCGAAGCGCGCATGCCGATGCCGTTCGCCACCTTTCAGCGGCGTGTCAACGATGCGCTGCCCCCGGACATCAACCTGCTCTCGATCGCCAAGGCGCCGCACCGGTTTCATGCCCGGCATCATGCCGTCGGCCGCAGCTACCTGTATCAGGTCGCCCGCCGCCGCACGGCGTTCGCCAAGCCCTACGTGTGGTGGGTGAAAGAGCCGCTCGATCTCGCCGTCGTGCAGGCGGCCGCTGCACGCTTCAAGGGCATGCACGATTTCCGCTCGTTCAGCGACGACGACCCGGACGACAAATCGACCGCGGTCCTCATCGACGACGTCTCAGTCGGCGAAGATGGGGACGTCATCCTGATCCGCATCGGTGGGTCCCACTTCCTCTGGAAAATGGTCCGACGCATGGTCGGCGTGCTCGTCGAGGCTGGCCGCGGCGGACTGACCGTCGAGCAGATCGACGCGTTCCTGCAAGAGTCATCTCCCACGCCCGCTACCTTGACAGCGCCATCCTCCGGGCTTTTTCTCGAACGGGTCTTCTACGAAGGCGACGCGCGTGATCTGCCGCTCGTCGCCGCCGTGCCCGTGCGCGCGTGAGTCGCCGAAAGCCGAGAGCCGAAAGCTGAAAGCCGCAGTCGCTCTACTGGCGCCCGGCGCCTGGCCGCTGGCCGACCACTTGCATCGCCGTCGTGATCATCGCCGCCACGTCCGCGACGTTGGCGGGGAGGATGATCGTATCCGCGTTGTGGATGACGCGACCGAATTCACTGATGTACTGCTCGGCCACGCGCAGTTGAATCGCCTCGGTGCCGCCCGGCACGCGTGTCGCTTCGGCCACCCGGCGGATGCCTTCCGCGGTGGCGGTGGCGACGGCGAGAATGGCCGATGCCTGGCCTTCTGCCTCGTTGATCTGCTGCTGCTTGCGGGCCTCCGACGCCTTGATCGTCTCCTGCTTGGCCCCCTCGGCGTTGTTGATTGCCGCATCACGCTGGCCCTCGGAGGTGAGAATCACGGCGCGCTTCTCGCGTTCGGCGCGCATCTGCTTTTCCATCGCCGCCAGCACGTCGCTCGGCGGCGTGATGTTCTTGATCTCGTAGCGCAGCACCTTCACGCCCCAGGACTCGCTCGCCTTGTCGAGCTCGGCGACGACCGACGTGTTGATGTTCGTGCGCTCTTCAAAGGTGCGGTCGAGATCGATTTTGCCGACCTCGCTGCGAAGCGTCGTCTGGGCCAGTTGCGAGATCGCAAACATGTAGTCGGAAATGCCGTACGAAGCACGTTCCGGGTTGAGGATCTTCAGGTAGAGCACGCCATCCACCTGCACCTGCACGTTGTCGCGCGTGATGCACACCTGCGCGGGGATGTCCACAGCGCTTTCCTTGAGCGAATGCTTGTAGCGGATGACGTCGAGAAACGGGATCAGGATGTGAAACCCCGCACTCAGCGTGCCCGAAAAACGCCCAAGACGTTCGACCACATAGGCGCTCTGCTGCGGCACCACAACGGCTGTCTTCGCCAGGATGATCACGGCCATCAACGCGAAGAGAATCAGTACAATCAGTCCGCCTTCCATGCGCTCCTCACTCGGGCCGTACGCCCACTATCAGTCCGTCCACACCGACGACGCGGCAGCGCTGGTCGGGCTCGATGACGCCCTCCGCCTCGTTTCGTCCGGTCCACATCGTCCCGCGCAAATCCACGCGGCCGAGCTCGCCGGGTCGAATGCGCTCCCGGGGAATCGCGATCTCGCCGATCAAGGTGTCCACGTCGGTCGTGCCGCTCCGCACGCGCTGTTGAAGCCGGCTTCGAAACAGCAGCAGAGAAGTCAGCGACGCGATCGTGAAGATCAGCCACTGGGCAACCGCCGAGTCGGCGAGGCCCAACCCGGCGATGGCGCCGACCGTCAAGGCGCCGAGTCCGAAAAACAACACGAAGAACCCGCTTGGTGTGACCAGTTCGATCACCAGAAGCACGAGGCCGCCCGCCAGCCACATCCACCAGGCCACGCGCGGATTATATGCTGGCTCAACGGTTAGGCCTGGTAGGGCGCGGAGGGCGGGTAGGGCCGGTCGGGGTTCTGGTGATCATCGCCTGTGCGGTGATATCGGCCCGGCAGCAGCCGCTTGCCACGCTGACCGCACTGGCGATACTGCCGGCGGAGACCTTCGCCGCGGGGCCGCCGAGCGGCGCGTGGCTGCGGGCCGACGCGCTGGGCGTGGCGCAATTTGCCTCGCAGCCCGTGCAGGGCGTCTCGGCACTCTGGCCCGCCGGCGGCGACGAGTGGTTTGCGCTCAGTGACAACGGCTTCGGCGCGAGGATGAATTCGTCCGACTACCTGCTGCGGATCTACCGCCTGGCTGTGGAGTGGGGCAGTGCCGCGCGGGGCGGACAGGTCGCCTTGCGATCGTTCACGCAGCTTGCCGACCCCGATCGCAAGCTGCCGTTCCCGATTGTCCGCGAAGCCACCGCTGACCGGTGGCTGACGGGCGCCGATCTCGATCCCGAATCCATGGTGCGGATGGCTGATGGCACGTTCTGGATCGGGGACGAGTTCGGCCCCTTTCTTCTGCACGTGGCTGCCGATGGCCGCATTCTCGCGCCGCCGTACGAGATTCCCGGCATGCGGAGTCCCGATCACCCCCATCTTGCGCCGGCGGATGCTGGACAGGCCAGCGCGGCTACGGTGCGCAGGAGCCGCGGCTTCGAAGGACTCGCGCTTTTCGGCAACGAGCTCTACGCGGTCATCGAAGCGGGAACCGGCGCGACTGCCAACGCCGCGGTGATCTTCGAGTTCGACCTGTCGACGCGCGCGTTTACCGGATCGTCGTGGCGCTTCGCCCTCACCAGCGCGGATCACGCCGTGACCGACTTCGTGGCGCTCGCGCCGGTCTCGCCCGCCTGTGGGTCTCGATTTCTCGCGATCGAGCGCGACGGGGGGCACGGTTCCGCGGCCAGGCTGAAGCGCGTTCACGAAATTCAGCTTGCGGGCGGCGCCCTGACATCGCTGGTGGTCGCCGATCTGCTCGACATCGCCAATCCCCAGCGGATCGCGGGGCATCCTGAACGGTTCACCTTCCCCTTCATCACCACGGAAGCCGTCTGGCCGACCGCACGCGACGAGATCGTGCTGGCCAACGACAACAACTTTCCGGCCGGCGGCGGCAGGCCCGGCGCCGTACACGACGCGACCGAGTTCATTCGGTTACAGCTCTCGCGGCCTCTCTGCGCGGGCTGAAGGCCGCGGCGCCAAGAGGTCCAACTGCCAAGACCTCCAGTTCAAAACCCGGAGGTGGCGGTTTTGGCGGTTTGAACTGCGCCGGAGGCGCCGGGTTTTGAACTGGAGGTCCTGGCGGTTGTGAACTGACCGCGAAGCGGTCCGAAGCGGTTTGTTATCATGGACAGTTCCGATGCCCAGAATTCTTGTGACCAATGACGATGGCGTGCATTCCGAGGGAATTCACGCTCTGGCAACCGCTCTCGAGCCCCTCGCCGAGGTCATCGTCGTCGCGCCGCACGCCGAGTCGAGCGCCATCGGGCACGCCCTGACGCTGCGGCGTCCGCTGCGCATCGAACCGTATCGCCCCGGGTACTACGCGGTCGATGGCACGCCGACGGATTGCGTCAATCTCGGCGTGGCGGTGCTGCTCAAAAACGAGCTTCCCGATCTCATCGTCTCGGGGATCAACACCGGCTGGAATCTTGGTGACGACGTGACCTATTCGGGCACGGTGGCTGGCGCGCTCGAAGGAGCGCTGCTCGGCGTGCCGGCCATTGCGGTGTCGCTGGCCCGCTCGCGCGATCTGGTGTTCGACTTCGGCCCTGCGGCCCAGGCGGCCGCCCTGCTCGCCGATCTGGTGCTGCAGCACGGCCTGCCCGATCGTACCTTTCTGAACGTCAACGTGCCGAAGGGTCTTCCGAAGGGGTTCCGGCGGACGGTCCAGGGCAAGCGCAACCACATCACGAAGATCTCCGAGCGCACCGATCCGCGGGGGAAGCCGTATTACTGGATTGAGGAGGGCATTGACGACTGGACGGCGCACGATCTCAGCGACTACCAGGCGTGCAAGGAGCGGTATATCTCGGTGTCTCTCCTGAGCCCGGA